>CAKRIZ010000026.1 GCA_934351445.1 uncultured Eubacterium sp. | reverse complement strand
TTGTCATGCCCGCCTCCGTGCGGGCTCTTTTCATATCAAGAGTTCTCCAAACGAGAACTTTCCTATAAAGTAAAAAAGCCGAAGGACTGCCCTTCGCAGTCCCTCGGCTTGTGAAAAAATTTAAAATTTATACGTCCAGCTTCATATCACCGTCCTGAATCATACCTTTTTTACGCATCAGCTCAGATACTACAAAAGCAATGACAGCAGGCAGGATCACATGCATGACCACAATCTCGGTCAGCACCACACCCGGTGCCATGCCACCGGCTACCATATCCTGATAGGCATTGATCTGTCCGACGAGCCCGGCTGTACCCATACCTGAACCGGTCGGATTGTTTGTCATATGTAACAGACAAGTAGATACCGGTCCGAGGATCGCACTCGCCACAATCGCGGGCAGCCAGATGACCGGCTTTTTCACAATGTTTCCGATCTGGAGCATACTCGTTCCGAGTCCCTGTGCCAGCAGTCCGTTAACCTTGTTCTCACGATAGCTCGCTACCGCAAAGCCCACCATATTCGCACAGCAGCCAATCGTTGCCGCACCTGCTGCGATTCCGGACAATCCAAGGATAATTCCAAGCGCCGCAGAAGAGATCGGCAATGTCAGGATGATACCCATCAGTACCGATACGATAATTCCCATCACAAACGGTGCCTGCTCGGTTCCCCAGTTAATGATCGAACCCAGCCATGTCATGAATGCCGAGATACTCGGTCCTGCCAGCAATCCGACGGCCGAACCCGATACAATACATACAAACGGTGTCACGAGAATATCGACCTTCGTCTTTCCGGATACGAGACGACCCATGTAGATACACACCATGACTGCCACAAATGCACCGAGCGGTTCTCCCGGTCCTGATAATACAACCGCATTCGATAATTCCAATCCGCTGTCCACCGTGCCGCTGACTAATGTCGCACCGGCGAGCAGCTTACTCGCAAATGCCCCGCACATACCGGCAGTCGCAGCCGATACCTGCACGAGCGGGCTCGCGTCTAAACGTTTTGCTGTTCCGATTCCGATACCGGCACCCGTCATCGCGCTCGCCATCTTACCGATCATAAACAGATACGTGCCAACTGCTCCGGGAATCAGCCCGCCGATCTGTACAATGATCGTACCGATAATGAGTGTGGCAAACAGACCGCTCGCCATGCCGCTCAGACCATCGATAAATATTTCTTTGCCCAGTTTCTTCCAAAAATCCTTTGTCATAACGTACTCCTTTTTATTCCAACATTATTCGACAGCAGACAATCATTTTGTCTTGTCAGTTGTCTTGTCAGTCAAGGTGTACTATAGCACATGCGTGCAAAGGATGCAAGCGTAAATTGTATTTATTTGTAACAGTTCAGCCATGGATTAAAAAACGAGGACATCATGCTTGCATGAATGGAATCGTTTTATAATCCATGAGGTGAGCGCCTGATTATGAGCAAAGTTAACTGCGAAGCAGTGGGAAAATGCCGTCAGGCATCTTTGCGAATGGCGCGGGCTGAACTGTTACAACAGTTCAGCTTATCTGAGCAGATAACCTTTTTTGTCCAGTGCTTCCTCAATCCGGTCGAGTGTCTGCTCCGCAGCAGCTGTCACGGTATGGAAGTGTTCCCCATCCGTAAGTTCCGTCAACGGTTTCGTTTTGTGCCTCTTTACCTGATCCACAAAATTGGCGACATCCACCCTGCTGCGGATAATCAGATCCGCACTGATCTGCCCATAGATTGGATGCTCTATAATGACATCCTTGACATACCCGCCACAATCTACGATCGTATGGAGTTCATCCGTAATCTGTTCATTCGTATGCCGCACATGAAATGATCTGGTGTGCTCATCCGGTTCACTGTGGAACAAAATATACCCCTTGTTGGTCGACAATATATTTTTATTAACCGCCCGCAGCAATGCGATGTCCTGAACGATAACCTGACGGCTCACGCCCATCTCTTTTGCCAGCCTCGCTCCCGGAATCGGTTCCATTGCAGTCTCCAGCAACTGCATCATCTGTTCCCTGCGCTGTTGTCCATCCATCTGTACTTTTGTCAATTTCTACTCCTCCTAAGGTTCATACTCCCGCATGCTCAGCCATCCGTCCGGATCACTTTTTTCTTCAGCCATGCACCGCTCCGATAGCGTGCTGAGAAAATCAGTCCACGCACCGTCCAGTCGGCAAACATACCGATCCACACGCCCATCGGTCCGACATTGGTCGTGCGCATGAGAAAAATCGATAGCGCCACACGGCAAAACCACATCGTACACGTCGATACAATCATCGAAAAACGCACATCGCCCGCTGCGCGCAGTCCATAGCCGGGCAAAAATGACAATGTCCATACCAGCGGCTTCACAATCGTGATCGCCAGCGTCATACGGAAACAGATCTCAATGCTCTCCGGTTCCATATGTGCTAATAACATCACCGGCCGCGCGAATGCCAGCACAAGCAGACAGGTAGCAGTGATCACATATTCGGCATACAATGTCATTTTACAAATATAATACTTCGCTTCCTCCGTCTTGCCTGCACCGATGCACTGTCCCACCACAGTCATCATTGCAATACCGATACCGATACCTGCGATACCGTTCAGATTCTCGAAAATAATCGCCATCGCCTGTGCCGCGATATTAGCTGTGCCGAGTGTCGATACGGTTGACTGGATCGCGAGTTTGCCAAACTGGAACATGCCGTTCTCAATACCGGACGGAATACCGATCGCGAGAACCATCCCGATCAGCCGGTAGTCCGGCCGGATCGAAAAATAATGATTGAGGACGATCGGATGCCGCCCCTCTCTCGCAAGATACACCAGAATCACAACCGCACAGAACACACGCGAAACGAGCGTCGAGATTGCGGCTCCCTCCACGCCCATATTGCATCCAAAGATCAGGATCGCATTTCCGATAACATTCATCACATTCGAGATCGTAGATACCTGCATCGGGAATTTTGAATCCCCGCCCGAACGGTAGAACGCCGCTCCCGCATTAAACAGCGCGATAAACGGATAAGAAATCACTGTAATAATAAAATATGTAACAGAATTGTCCATGACGGCAGGCTCTACCTTGCCAAATACAAGGCGCAGCAACGGCTCATCAAAGATCAGGCAGATTGCCATAAGTCCTACTGAAATGACAAGTACTGTCAGGAAAATCTGTCTGGCAGCACGGTTGGCACCATCCGTATCTCCCTTGCCAAGATATTGGGAACAGATAATCGCTGCCCCGGTTGCCAGTGCCGCGAATACCTGTATGACAAGCACATTGATGGAGTCCACGAGTGAGACTGCAGACATCGCAGCACTACCCACATGGCTGACCATCATCGTATCTGCCATTCCCATCAGGGAATTCAAAAATTGTTCTACAATGACAGGGATCATAAGCATCCAGAGCTCCTTCGTACTGAATGTCAGATGATCCCAGTCAATTTTAGATGCATCATATAATCTCTTTGTCAGTTTTGATTGCTTTTGTACCTGATTCACTGTATACGCCTCTGTTCTGTCATTCTTCCTAGTTAAAATACCTCTGATAGACTTTTAGTCATAGACTTTTTTTATTCATAGACTTCTACTAGAATACTCCCGATGCGTCCAAATTGCAAGTTCTGTGTTACCGTTCACTCGTACCTCGTTCCAGTAACAGTTCTGTTTCACCCAGTCAATTGCTGAAAAATAGTCCTTTACCTGTGAGCACATTTCTGATACACTTAATTATGTACGCATTTTTTTAATCATAAACACAGGAGTTATCGATTTATGAAAGCAACTTGTATCAAAAATATGAAAGCTCTAAAATATCAGCTGATTATACCGCTTCTGATCTTTATCGTTGGAATCGCAGCACTTGCCCATCTGATCTGCACTACATATACTTACTCCAACGAACGGATCCGGACACTCGCAAAGCTGAATGCGGTCACCTACGGCGATCAGATCATCTGGCAGCTCACCGAAGGCACCAATGTCACTGATGCACTGGATCAGATTGTCATCAGTTCGGACGGAAAGGTCAATAAATTCGACCAAATCGCAGCCCAGATGGTAAATGGCGATATCCAGTGCATCCAGCTCGCACCGGGCGGCGTCGTCACACAGGTCTACCCCCTGGAAGGCAACGAGGATAGTCTGATTGATCTGTTCCATGATGAGATACGCAGGGATCTCGCATGCTACAGCAGGGATCATCACATCACACTCGCGGTTGGTCCGATTGCCTTAAAGGAGGGTGGTGACGGCATCGTGATCAGAAACCCGGTATACCTGACAGATGACAATGGACAGGAAACCTTCTGGGGCTTTACAAACGCCATTTTCCGCACACCGGACATCTTTTCCGAATCTACCCGTGCGCTGACAAGCTTCGGATACGTTTACCGGCTGAGTAAAACACTATCTCCCTTCAGCACGAACTACGAGCTCGTAGACGGTTCTGCGGATCAGCTGGACAACCCTGTCGTGTATACGTTCCAGCTCGGTGGCTGCTTGTGGAAGCTGGAGGTGATGCCTGCCGGCGGATGGCACCGCGACAGCAACATCGTCATCATCTTTTGTGTCGGACTGGTTCTCGTTCTGCTTGCGACCGGGTTGTCATTCACTGTCCTTGTCATCAACCACCGCAAAAAAATATTAAAGCAGCTCTCGGTCACCGATTCCCTGACCGGGCTGCTCAACCGCCACGGATTTCATAGTGCAATGGAAAAATACCTGCGCACCCATCTGTTGGAGCCCTGTGTCGGTATCACCTTCGATATCGATGACTTTAAATTCATCAATGACATGTATGGCCATGCAGCCGGTGACAATGCCCTGCAGCAGTTAGCTCAAAATATGAAAACAGTTTTTCCAGAGCAGTCATTTCTCGCCAGATGCGGCGGAGACGAATTCTCTGTCTTTTTGACCGATTGTACGCGCACACAGGCCGCAGAGCTGGTAGAGCAGTTTCTGCTTCTCCCGCGGAGTTTCTGCTATGAGGACGAACAGCTTGCCTTCAACATATCTCTCGGCTATGCTGTCTATCCGGAGCAGGCATCCACGGCAGCAGACCTGTTCGCCAAGGCAGACACCGCCCTCTATGAGGTAAAGCTGCGTGGAAAAAATAATTATCTGGCATATGAGTCTGGTTTTTCACATGAAAAGCGCAGCCAGCTCGGATTTGCATTAAAGGATGTATCGGATCATCTTCCCACTTCATTGATGATCTACAAAGCTGACCCGGAGGATGACCGCATCCTGTTTGCCAATTATGAACTGATCCATCTGACAGGCTGCGATAATCTGGATGATCTGTTGCACCATAGCAGCAGCTGTTTCCACAACCTGATCACGCCGGAAGCACGCGACGATATAACGGCAGCCATCCTTGAACAGCTCCGCTCCGGCAAATACGGTACAGATACATACATCGAATTTCCACTGTTGCGTAAGGATGGCTCTCACATTACCGTTTTTAGTCACGGACGCATCGGAAATAATAACTACTATGGCACGATTATCTATGTGCTGATCACTACGTCAGACGCATTAAGGGAGCAAATGTTCCTGTGACTCATACTCGTTCATCACGGAAGCGGAAAGTCCCATTGTCCAGATAGGCATTGAGACGGTCCCGCTCCTGCTGATGCGCATCGGAATCACCCTGAAAATGCTTGATCCGCTCGCGGATCAGTTCCGTATAGAACGTGCGGTAAGTCTCACGCAGCGTCTGAAAACGGTTTTTCAAAAGCTGCTCTGCCTCGCTCCGCTGGCTGCCTTTTTTATACTTGGCATCCAGTGTTTCTTTGAACATTTCTACGTACTGCCCGGCGTCTTTCGACTCAATCGAGTGGATCGACTCCTCATTCGCATACAAGTCAAGATCAATTTTTCCCTCGGCGTAAGCCTTAAACATCGTGTTATAGATCGTATCGTTGGAATGGGGCTTATAGGTATAGGACATCTCACGCGAACCGTTGTCTAACAGTTTATTAAAGGAAGCCTCCTTGTCGAAGGAGATCACATGCCCGCCCTCCTGATTGATAAAATTCTCTCCCTTGGTATCAAAGTTGCACAGCACCCAGTCCAGCGTATGCTCATTCATCAGATCGTGCATCGTCACCGCATCCGGCGCATCGACTGTCAGATCCTCCTGTGCCTGCCATTTAAAGAGATCCACACCGCCCTCTGCGCGCTGCATCTTCTTCTGGACAGAACCGACGACCTGACCGTCCACCTTCACACAATAGGCAGGGATAGACAACTCACCGCGAAGCTGCCTTTGCAGGCGGTACGCCTCTCCCGTCACGACCGCTCCGGACGGCTTTGACATGCCGATGCAATTCGTAGCCTCCTTGTACAGCCAGCGCTGGCTCATTCCGTCCCCCTTCAGATCATCAAACTCGTACATCGCTTTTGTACCACCCATCGTGGCGCGCCCGACGTTGACCAGATGGAGCTCCTCCTGATTCTGATCCCCAATCATCAGGCTCAGCTCGGCATCCTCACGGGAATAGTCCGTGGGCTTTCGAAAGATACCCTTTAGCATGTCGAATCTCTGATGACGGCTGATCGTCGCACTCTCACGCGTCTTCTCCGTGCCCGGCTTCATGCAGGCGACCTTGTATTTACGTTTCAGCACATCCGCCTTTACCTTTGCCGCCTCTGCCTTTTTCATTGCCTCTATGCGCACCTTGCTGCCGACCTCCATAGCGACTGCCATCCGGTGATATGCATCATAGCGCATTTCCTGTGCACTCCATCTAACCTTTGCTGCCAGCGCCGGAACAGATGCCGCAGGATCGGCAGATGGCTGCGCAGCACCATCCAACTGCTGACGGTGCAGCAGTTCTACGGAAGCCAGATCTGCATCTTCCTTCGCCCCGATGAGTGTGAGCTGTTTATCCAGCACCGTCTGTTCGTTTTTGTATCCGGCAGACGAACTCTGCCCAACCGCCGTGCGGCGCGATTCCCTGATCTGTGCAGAACCCTCCACCCGGATCAGCTCCTGCTCGGCACTGTATGCCCTGTCGCATTGTTTTTTCACGTTTCTGCGCTTTTTTCTCTCAAGATAGCTCTCTTTTCTCGGCGTTGCCATCTGACCGGGCAGACTCACATCGGACGGCAGATACGGCATACTGTCCAGAAAATGCGGCCGTACGACCTCCGTTTTTGTCTGCTGTGCCTGCTGTGTTTGCTGCTCCTGCATTGCCTCAAACATGTTGGTGCGATTCGTCAGCTCCCTGTGCTGCTCCTCATAAAATACTTTTTTGCGTGTCTCCCACAGGTTGGGCGCTTCCATCATATTTAACCCTTCATTCATATCCATCGTCTTCACCTCCCATCGTATTCATATCCCAGCACGCCGTGTAGAACTTTTCGATAATCTCGCGTTCTGGAAGCAGTTTGTCAATCAGTTTCCGGCTCTGCGGTGTGACTGCTGCGATCCAAAGATCGGAAACATAGTCTCCCGCACGGATCAGCAGCTCCCGCAGACGGGCGAACAATGCGATCAATGCATTGACATGGCCATGCGCACAATATGCCAGCGACAGCTCTATATCCTGCTCCCGCCTCTGACAAAAAATAGCAGCCTGCACAGTCGCCGACGCATCCACCGCACAAATACAGAGCTGGGGGAGCATCTGTTTCCGCTCCGCGCAGATCCCTTCGGCAAATTCCTGATTATCCTGTTTCATTTCATTGATAAAGCGGCGCTGCAGCAGCTCCGGCAGGTCATAGAATGTGGCAATGCGCATGCCGGACGGCAGTGTCGCGTTCCATCTGACCTGCGGCAGCTCCCGGCACGGGAAACGGCAGATATAGCTCGCTGTCTCCGCCAGTGTAAAATCCCCACGCCGGATAAACAGACGGCAAAGCGGCGCATCCCAATCCTTTGCCGCAAAGGTACATAAAACCGCTGTGGTGCTTTTCCATGCACTTTTGCACAGGAAGTCAATCATGCCATCAGCGATCCCCTGCCGTCGGTACGCCTCTGCAACGGCGATATACTGGATGTCTATAAGGATCTCTCCATCCGCGCGAAAGACGAGAACACCGCAGATACAATGATCCTGCATAGCGCCAATCGCATATATGTTGTCAGTGGCCGCTACCAGCTCCAACTCCGGGAGCTGGCGGGCGAGCACATTCAGATGTTCCTTCGTTAGAAGACCATATTGAACAGACATAATTTTGTTTCCTTTATGATACATAATATTTTTTCAGTGTCTTATATCCGCTTCCATCGAGTTTCATACGCGCCATTGCCATATCATACTTATACCCACTGGCCTCGAACTCTTTCTGCGTCAGCACCGTCCGGACAACCTGATATCCGGATTTACTGAACGTAATATCCTCCACACGTTTGTTTTTCAGCACGGTTGTCACGCTGCCCTTCTTTGCATTATACGCATAGGTAGCATTCGTCTCATAGCGTGAAAAATAGAGAATTCCGTCACGTCCACCTGCCATAGTCACATAATCCGGCAGCGTTTTTTTGTACTGTTTTCCCGTCTTGATCTCATAGACAAGGGCGATACTCTTTTTGCCATCCTCTGTGCACAGATATACATAGGACGAATCACAATCTGACAGCTCTAGGCTATTAGAGCTGCGGATGACCGTCTCACTTGTTCCCTTTTTGATATCATAAGCCTTGAAGAAATTCTCCCCACGCGCCTCTGTCCACATGGTATAAAAAATCTTGCCATCTGCCATCGCGATAGACCAGGGACCATACGCATTTTTAGCTATTTTTTCCAGCACTTTGCTGTTTTTACCAGTCAATGACATACTGGCGATACCGATCGGGTCATCATACTCGTTGTCCGGGCTGACCACATGCTTTGTCTTGATATAATAGATCTTCTGGTCATAAATAACCGGTGAGTATCCACGTGCAAGCTTCTGGAATCCGGTTCCGTCTGCCTTCATACGGCATACATACCCATTCGATCCATCTGTACCGTAATAGAAATTAGCTGCAAAATACAGATAACCATTATAATAAGAAATATCCGAAACAGTAAAAGCCTGTTTGATCTCTTTCACCTTTTTGGCTGTTCCACTCTTGGCATCGAGTCTGAAGATCGTACCATACACTGCATAATATGTTGAATTTCCATGATATGCCGGTGCAGCAGTCCGCTCAGCCGCCTGTGCCTGCACTGCCGGAATCACCGGGAGCAGCATCATGACCGCCAGTACAATACATAACCATCTTTTCACACGATTTGTTTTGTTCATTGTACATGCCTCCTTAAAGCCAGAAAGAGTTTTAGTGAAACACTAAAACTCTTTCTGAATAATAGAAAACTATTTTAGAACTTACCAGCCTTTGCTGCTTCCTCAACAGCAACTGCTACGGATACAGTCATACCAACCATCGGGTTGTTTCCGGCACCGATCAGACCCATCATCTCTACGTGAGCGGGAACTGATGAAGAACCAGCGAACTGTGCATCTGAATGCATACGTCCTAATGTATCGGTCATACCGTAAGAAGCAGGACCTGCAGCCATGTTATCGGGATGCAGTGTACGTCCTGTACCGCCGCCGGATGCTACTGAGAAGTACTTCTTGCCCTGCTCGATGCACTCCTTCTTGTAGGTACCAGCTACCGGATGCTGGAAACGTGTCGGGTTGGTTGAGTTACCGGTGATAGATACACCGACGTTCTCATGATGCATGATCGCAACACCTTCCTGAACATCGTCAGCACCATAGCACTTAACAGTTGCACGAAGTCCCTCTGAGTATGCCTTCTCATATACGACATTCAGTTTTGCTTCCTTGTAATCATACTTTGTCTCAACATAGGTAAATCCGTTGATACGTGAGATGATCTGTGCAGCATCCTTTCCTAAACCGTTCAGGATCACGCGCAGCGGCTTCTGACGAACCTTGTTAGCCTTCTCAGCAATACCAATCGCACCCTCAGCAGCAGCGAATGACTCGTGTCCTGCTAAGAAACAGAAGCACTCGGTCTCCTCTTCGAGAAGCATCTTTCCTAAGTTACCATGTCCAAGACCTACCTTACGGTGATCTGCAACAGATCCGGGAATACAGAATGCCTGAAGTCCCTCTCCGATGGCAGCAGCAGCGTCAGCAGCTCTTCTGCAGTCCTTTTTGATCGCAATCGCTGCACCTACGATGTAAGCCCAGCAAGCATTCTCAAAACAGATCGGCTGGATACCCTTGATCTGGTTGTATACGTCAAGGCCAGCATCTTTTGTGATTTTCTCAGCTTCTTCGATGGAGCTGATACCATAGCTGTTCAAAACAGCGTTGATCTGGTCAATTCTTCTTTCATATGATTCAAATAATGCCATTTTTATTGTTCCTCCTTCTCTAATGTCCTGTCGATTACTCGCATCTGGGATCAATGATCTTTACTGCGTCCTGAACGCGGCCATACTGACCCTTTGCCTTCTCCCATGCAGTATTCGGATCGTCACCCTTCTTGATGAAGTCAGTCATCTTTCCAAGAGAAACAAACTGATAGCCGATTACTTCGTTGTCTGCGTCTAAAGCGATGCCTGTGACATAGCCCTCTGCCATCTCCAGATAACGGACACCCTTTGCCTTTGTAGCATACATCGTACCTACCTGTGAACGGAGTCCCTTTCCGAGATCCTCAAGTCCTGCACCTACTGCAAGTCCGTCATCAGAGAATGCACTCTGTGTACGTCCGTATACGATCTGTAAGAACAGCTCTCTCATGGCAGTGTTGATCGCATCACATACAAGGTCAGTATTTAACGCCTCTAAGATGGTCTTGCCCTGTAAGATCTCAGCAGCCATAGCAGCGGAATGAGTCATACCTGAACATCCGATGGTCTCTACGAGAGCCTCCTCGATGACACCATTCTTTACATTTAAAGACAGCTTGCAGGCACCCTGCTGAGGTGCACACCAGCCAACGCCGTGTGTAAATCCGGAAATGTCCTCGATCTTCTTTGAGTGTACCCACTTGCCCTCTTCAGGGATCGGAGCCGGCTCATGTTTTGCGCCCTTTGCTACCGGACACATGTTTTCAACTTCCTTTGTGTAAATCATTGTAAGTCTCCTTTCAATAATTAGTGTTATATATATGCGTTACTGACTTTGTGTGAAAATAATGTCAAAGTCTGAACATACCTGACTTATTTTCTCATATTTTGCGGAAATCGTCTATAGTATTTTTTGATTTTTCTCAACAATTTTTTATAACAGTTCAGCCATCACTGAGAAAATGCGTGAGTCATTTTTCTAGTATCCCAGCCTGTGCAGCATCCGTGCGCCCGGATCGCTCATCGGTACATCCTCGAGCAGCGAAGTCAGAGCATCCGTGATCGCATTGATCTGCATCTGAACTACCTCCGTGCTTGCCGCAGCTTCATCCACATCGCGCGATGCTCTTCTTATAAATACGTTCTTTGCCTCACCATCATACGGAATCGTATCGTTCAACTGATCGATCACACCCTGTGCGATCATCGCCCTCTGCTTCAGATCGCCATAGGAATCCAGAGACCGGTATAATTCCTGATACAATGCCTCGATGCGCTGCCCATGCAGACTGTATTCCTCCGGATGATCTTCGATCATCTTACGGTAATTGGCCAGCATCTCTACTGCGTAACCGGCTCCAAGGCTCGTCAGCCCAAGGCCGCTCATATCTGCACCATGATCAGTCATCAGATGTTCCTCCTCGATGGTGCGCATCCGCTCTCTATCCGCATTTAACAGCTGCTGTTTTTCCTCATTGCACATTCTGGCATATTCACTCTCGATCATCGCACGTTCCTGCATTCTGGACTGTGCGACCGTCTCCCGCATCATCTCCTGTTCGCCTGTCAGAATCTGTTTCAGCATCTCTGCATTCCCCGGATCCGCAATCTCCGGCACGATCCTTCCGAGATCCGGATTGACTGCCTTGATTGAACTGATGCGTGCCATCACCGCGCCGTACACAGCATACCGATCCAGCACGCGATGATTCAGCAATTCTCTGGTAGTCTCCGGAAGCGCCTCGAAATATTCTGCATTAACCGGATCATTCATCACATTCTGCATGCACACCATCCGGTTGATCTGCTGCTGCAGCTCACCGGCATGCGTTTCCATATATTCCTCTGTCAGCATGTCATCTGAGATATTTACCTGCAGCACCTGATCCACCATCCGGTCTAAATGCGGCTTTCTGCGCTGTGCATCCCGTGACAGATAATCATTAAGAAACCTCTGATCCAGATTCATATAGAACCGTTCATCTTCATCGAGCGGTTCACCGGCTGCATTCTGCCGATAGCCATACACAAAAATATGCAGGGTACGCAGATCCACTTGCTGGACCTCTGCCTCCGCTTTCTGCTCTTCTGTGAGGAGATTAAATGAATGATCTCTCAGATCCTGATATGACCGCAGACTCTCCACCATATGCATACTGACATGGTCTGCAACCGGTGTCCGCTGCTTTGCTGCCGCATCAAGCCTTTCATCCTCACGCTTTTGCTTGAACGTCTTTTTCGCAGGCCTTTGTATCTGTGCAGGCTGTCCTTCTGCCGTCTTTTGGGCATGCAGCGACTGCTTGGTCTGCATCCACCGCGTTCTCATCTGCTTATTTTCATTGAGTTCCTTACCGATCAGCATCTCGTTATGCTCGGCACGCCGCTCTGCCAGTGTCTGATTTTCTCCCAGATCCCAGTTCTGCAGGTTGTTCAGACGCTCATGGATCTGCTGCTTGCGCTCCTCCCGCGTCATCTGCCGTTCCTGTATGTTGACCTTCTCCATCTGCATATCATCCATAATATATAACCTCCCCATTCATTAAAATGTCCGCCGATAGGTATAAGATACCTTGCGTGCCTGTGGTGCCAGTTTCCGGATCAGCCGCAGGGACTGGTCGTTGACCGCCTGCATGGCCACCCTCGTCTGTGACGGATAGGTCTCCTGTGCCTGTGCGATCACTGTCTTTAACAGCGTATTGAGCAGCATCCGGTTCGTATCCCCGATCCACAAGGCGCACAGCGTCAATGCTCCGCAGCACGAATGGTCTACCACGGCATACGCCTCGATCCTTCCGTTTTTGACAACTGCATAACTCAGTTCCCGCTCCAGCTGCGGACTCGTCAGCATCTGCTCCGGCTGCGGTGAGCCCAGTGCGATGCTTCGCTTTTGTGCCGCCCGCAGCACATCCTCCGACAGTTGTGCGAATGACCGTATCCGTCCCTCACGCTCTTTATCTTTTGAATACTTCGGCAGACTGACCGGCTTTAACTGCCCCAGTGTAAAGGTATAGATATTTCTGCCGCCATCATCCTCCTGCATAAACTGCAGTGTTTTAAGAAACGGCAGCAATGTCTCGTTGTCTGCTTCCGCAGTCGTAAACTCGATTTCCATCGCTCCGATATCCGGCTCTGCCCAGAGGAGGTTTTCCATCGTATGAACCATCATACTCGCTCCACCCTGACGTCTGTAGCCCGGTGCTACATACAATGAGACCACATGAAAGCAGCCGTCCGCCACATATCCTGCCAGAGCGCCGCACGCGGTATCCTCCTGCATGATCCCCATCACCGTGAGAGGTTCACCCCGATCGAGCGCTTCGACCGCCTGTGGCAGCAGAAGCGGTTCGAACGCCCACATATCATCATCGGCAATGATTCCCAACTGCATGGGCGCACGCTGTGTTGTCCTTTCATGTTCCATTCAAAATGCCTCCTATCCTTTCTGTGATTTCTGCAGCCATCCGGCGCAGCTGTTTCTCCCCCTTAGAAACACACTTCCTTTTGCTGCTTATTCTTCTCTCTTTCCTGCAATCTCTCCCTGCTTCTTGTATATACTATGTGCCGGGATCACACCACGGACACTCGACAGCGGATAGATATTGGTATGACTGCCGATGACCGTACCAGGATTGAGGACGCTGTTGCATCCGACCTCTACATAGTCGCCCAGCATCGCGCCAAATTTTTTGCGGCCGGTCGCGATCTGTTCTGTTCCATCTTTGACAACGACCAGAGATTTATCGGATTTGACATTTGACGTAATCGAACCCGCTCCCATATGCGACTTATACCCTAAGATCGAATCGCCGACATAGTTATAATGCGGCACCTGTACACTGTTAAAGATAATGTCGTTTTTGATCTCTGTGGAATTTCCTACTACAGATCCTTTTCCGACGACTGCCGAACCACGGATAAACGCACAGTGGCGGATCTCCGCTTCCTCATCTATAATGAGTGGACCGTTCAGGCATGCGGTCGGTGCGACCTTTGCGGATTTTGCGACCCAGATATCCTCGCCGCGCTTTTCATAGATCGCAGGATCGAGCGTCGGACCTAGTTTGCGGATCATGTCGCTGATTCCATCCAACGCCTCCCACGGATAGGTAAACTGCGCCAAATAATCTCCTGCGATCGTCTGTGACAGATCATATAATTCACTGATTTTACACTGTTTCATGTTTTTATACTCCTTACTGTTTTTATGATTTAGCAGCCGGTTTTGCAGCCGGTTTTGTCTGTTTTTTTGTCCCCGATCTGCTCGTCTGCCGTGTGCTCTTTGGCTTATAATATGGCGCTGCCGCGTCAAAATACCGGCGCAATGCATACTGATGATTCGTCTGCATCACAGCATCCGTGCGCGACCGGATAAAATGGTCGAGCTTATGCATATATTCATCCGACGTGATACTGCCCTCTGCGACATAGGTCAGTCCCTTTTCCCAGCTTGCCGTCAGCTCCGGATTGAGCAGGGAGCGGATCGATACGTTCACAACATCATAGATCATCTCCCCCATCAGTGTCGGCGTGATGACCTGCGTCTTTTTGTTTAATGCCAGATATTTGTTTTTCACAAGCTTGGCGATGATCTCGGCACGCGTCGCACTCGTACCGATCCCGCTGCCCTTGATCTGTGCACGCAGCTCCTCATCCTCAATGAGCTGTCCCGCATTCTCCATCGCAAGCACCATGGAACCAGATGTATAGCGTTTCGGCGGCGATGTCTCGCCCTCCTTGATCTCATATCCGTCTACCGGGATCTGCACACCCTTTTTCAGGTTTGCGACCAGCTCCAGCAGATGTTCATCCGAGATCTCCTGTTCTTCACTGTCTGTATTGCCTGATGTCTGCCCATCCGCATCATCCCCCTGCGCAGAAGCGCCGGATGCAGACTTCTTTTTAAAAAAGGAATACTCCATCACCTTCAGATATCCGGGATCTCTCAGAACTTTAAAGTTCGCAAAAAACTTCTCGTTCCCGATCTGTATCACCAGACCAACCTTCTGATAGACTGCGGGCGGGTAAAAGATTGCTAAGAATCTGCGCACAATCACCTCATACACCTTCATGGACAATTCACTGAGCGACTTTAACGCACCCATACCCTGTCCGGTCGGTATGACCGCGTAGTGATCGGTGATCTGCTTATCATTCGTGTAGCGTGTCTTTGCGATATTTTTATAGGTGCCATTTGCAAGGACCTCCTCGGCGAACGCGCGGACACCGGGGATATTTTTCAATCCGCCGATATTTTTATGTATCTCCTTGGCGACCGCAGTCGAGAGCACACGCGCATCCGTTCGCGGATAGGTGACCAGCTTTTTCTCATACAGTTCCTGGATGATCTGCAAGGTCTGATCCGGACTGATCTTGAAGAATTTGGAGCAGATATTCTGCAGCTCCGCAAGGTTGAACAATAGCGGCGCATTTTTTGTCTCTTTTTTCTTCTCGACAGAGACGACCGTCGCCATCTGTGGATCGGTCTGCGAGAGCACACGGATCAGTTCCTGCGCATCTTCCCGCTGCTTAAAGCCATTTTCTTTATACAGCTTCGGTGACTCATAGTAAGCTGATCCTTCGACTGCCTTCCACTCGCCGTCGATCGGCGCCCCGTCTAACGAGATTCTGCCGAGCACACGGTAAAACGGTGTCTTTTCAAATGCGCGGATCTCACGCTCCCTGCGCACAACCATACCGAGCACACAGGTCATCACCCGTCCGACCGAGATGACTGCATAGCGCTCATGCAGGTAGTTGGCCACTGCATTGCCATAGCGCAGCGTCAGCAGTCTCGAAAAATTGATACCCATCAGATAATCTTCCTTGGCGCGCAGATATGCACTCGCACACAGGTTATCGTACTCCGAGAGATCCTTTGCCTCGCGGATACCGCGCAGGATCTCCTCCTCTGTCTGGGAATCGATCCAGACGCGGCGGCGCTCCTTGTTTTTCACTCCCGCCATCTGTTCCACCAGACGATAGATATACTCTCCTTCCCGTCCGGAGTCCGTACATACATAGATGCAGCCCACATCCGGCCGGTTTAAAAGTCCCGCTACGATCCGGTACTGCTTTGCCGATGATCCGATCACCTCATATTTGAACTCCTGCGGGATAAAAGGCAGGGTCGCCAGCGACCATTTTTTATATTTTTCATCGTAAGCCTCCGGATAACTCATCGTTACAAGATGCCCGACACACCAGGTCACAATCGCCTCTTCTGATTCCTGATAACCGTCGTAGCGCTTCATATTGAGTCCGAGCGCCTTGGCAAATTCCTGTGCGACACTCGGCTTCTCTGCGATATATAATGATTTTGACATAGTACTTCCTTTATTGCTTATAACTGTTTCATATCGATCGGTATCAGACGTTCATCCTGATCTGCCCAGGCAGTGAGTTCCGCATCGAACTCTGTTGCCGTGAACAGATAGATCTGCTGCGGTGACAGTCTCGCCTTTTTGAGCGTCTGCAGCAGCTCCCTGATATCTGCGGCCGTCATCGCCGGCTTCGACCAGTTGCAGCAGCCTACGATCGTATTTCGCACAGCATCCTGTGCCACGATATCGATCGTTCCCTGCTTTCCAATCCATGTGCCCTGTTTGGTCAGCTCGATTGGCAGCTTATGCACCCGGCTCATCAGTGCGAGATATTCTCCGCACACCTGCACAAAATAGCGGTTCATGTAGGTTTCGATCTCCGGTGCAATATATTGGTCGTAAAATTCCTCTGCTCCCAGCATATACACTTCTGACAAATGCGGATAGATAAACCGGAACCAGAAATTGATCAAAGGATCTCTGATCTGATACAATCCTTTCTGTGTATTTCGCACGCCGCCGGTCTCAAAGGACTCTGCCTTTTCGATCACATCAATCTCCATGAGACTGCGCAGATAAACTGAGATCTTGGCACGTGAAAATCCCGTCAGATCATACAGATCATTCAGTTTGCGGTGTCCCGCCGCGATCGCGGCGAGTATCGTCTCATAGACGGCTAACTCCCTCAAATGCAGGGACAGATACCGCTCCGCCTCACCATGCAGATAACCGTAGGGCGATAAAATATGCCTACAGACATTCGTTTTGAAATCCAGCTTCGCACTCCATCTGCTGACATAAGAGGAAACACCCCCGATCACGCCATAGATGCGCACGGTTTCTGCTACGGACAGGCTTTGAAAGATTCGCACGACATCCAGAAAGGACAGATTCTCCAGCTTGATCGTGAGCATCTGCCTGTCCGCGAACACACCCAGATGTTTCTCCCTGTTCTGTTCCATCCATGCCAGATCACTGCTGGCAAGGATGATCTGTACCGGTCCCGGATAGAGCCGTTTTTCTTTTAAGCGGAGAATCGCGGTCAAAAAATCCGGATCTTTTTTTACAATCTGCTGAAATTCATCGATGACAACAACTAACTTGCTCGCATCGCCACTCTTGATACGCGTAAAGATCTCGTTATAAGTCCCCTTTGTCAGCCTGACGTCATAGACCGCTTCGATCTGCGCCGCCATCTGACGATACTGCTCTGTTGCGGAAGCTGCACGTGCCCGGTAGTAAAAATGTTTCTTATCCTGCAGATAGACACGCAGCAATGCCTCCTTTTCGCAGCCGTCCCGCCCATACAATAGAACGATGCCGTTTTTCCCATCGTCATAATGCTCATTCATCCTCCGCAGTTGAGCGGTTCTTATCATCATTCGTCAGTTCCCCTTTTTCCATACTGTAATTGTACAACACTACGGTTTGGCATAGTATTTCCTGCTGACCTCAAATTCCGTCATCAGCCGGTTCGTCTTAGACAGCACATAGCTCAGCGAACTGATGATATGCCGGTCTGAGAGACTTTCATTATGACTGATTGCAATAAATGCCGCACCGTATAACACAGATTTCATCTCACTGCCTGTCAGTTCAAAATTATTCGCCATATTTTCCAACTGGAGATTCGGATCGACCGGTGTCTGCGGCGGCAGCATACCCCGCAGCATCTCGACCCGCGTCTGCGGCTGTGGCTTTTCCAGCAGGATACAATAGGTGATCCTTCGGATAAATGCCGAATCAAAATTGCTGTACACATTTGTTGCCAATATGATAAAACCATCGAATTCCTCGATCTTCTGCAGCAGGAATGCGACCTCGTTATTTGCATATTTATCATTCGAGCTGGATATCTCGGTTCTCTTGGCAAACAAAGCATCTGCCTCGTCAAAAAACAGGATAAAGTTCCCGTCCTTGGCGCAGTCAAACACCCGGTTCAAATTTTTTTCCGTCTCACCGATATACTTATCTACAAGCTGCGAGAGATCCACACGGTACAACTCCATTCCCAGCTCATTGGCAATCGCCTGTGCCGACATCGTCTTACCCGTGCCGGGAGGTCCATACAACAGAACACTCACGCCTCTGCCATAGGTCACCTTCTGCCCAAATCCCCACTCATCATTCACACGGTTGCGGTACTTCATCCGGCTGCACGCCAGCTTCAGTGTGTCCTTCTGCCGCTCATCCATACGGACATCAGCAAATGTAAATTTCGGTTCGATCTTTGTCGCCAATTTTTCGATATCCCTTGGCAGCAGCATGCGGATCGCTCTCCGGAGCAGTTCATCGGTAATCTTCTCCTTTTTCTCTGCGAGGCGCTGTTTATCGGCCAGCATGCACACCTTTTCGATCTGTCCGGCAGTAAAATTATACTGATCCGCATACGCCTCCGGATCAACACTCTCCGCCAGTCCATATTCCCCGCCGAAATATTTCCACAGCCGGATGCGGTCCTTTAACGTCGGTGTCTCCATCTCTAGCAGATAATAATCATAAGACTCTGCCAACCGGATCGTGCCGGCGGTTCCCTCCGATGTCAGTATGACACGGTCAACAACTTGCAGACACAGATCCATCAGCGTCGTGACTTCTACATACGCGTCCTCCGGGAGATCGGCATGCAGTAAGACAAGCTGCGCATGCAGCAGCCGGCATCTGACCAGTATCTCATTTAATACACCGGCTCTGTGCTTCGCATCCAGTCCATTTAACCGCGGCAGCTCCACAAATAAGGCGGGCGTCTGTTCCAGCGCAGACGCGATCAGCAGCTTCTTTCCGCATAGAGGTTTTCCCACAATCTGTATCAATCCTTCGTTCTGAAATGACAGGACTTCCTGCAGCTTTGCAAGATATCCTCTGTCATCGATCATCTCCGGCAGATAATCAGCGTCCGATTCCATGCACAGCGGCCACAACGTCCGCGGCATTGTGGCATCTCCCCGGATCAGCAGAACTGCCTGAGCGGATAGCACAAACCCATCCAGCAGCCCGGAACCGGTTCTCTCGGCCTTGCTGATCAGAAATAAAAAGCTGTTTTTTACTGCCTGCATCTGCTGCGGAACATTATCAAATTCTTTCTCGCCTGCATACATGGCATACAGCCGCAGAGCCAGTTCAAACGTCGCACATCCCGCTCCGCCGTATTTCTCCTGCAATGTCTGATAGATCTGCACATATCTTGTATCCAGCTCCGGTGCAGCTGCCAGCAGCAGGCAGAAGAACGAGAAACCGAACAATCCAAACTCTGCTGCCAGATTTGACAGGCTGATCCCTCCGCGCAGTTCCATCGGCATACCCATAGATGCCTTGCACCGGGACTTGAGATACTCTTCTCCCCGGATCAGCCACTCCCTGATATCTGCAGCCGTCTCCTGTGCGTTCTCATTGCCGGACAGGAGATAGCTATCCAGAAACAGATCCAGCCACCTGAGATACCCATAGGTCTCCTCCAGCCCGGAATCATACGGCAGTCCGTATTCACTTCTGTCAAAATAATTACTGTATTCCAGTTTCATGTGCCCATTCCTTCTCTGTTCTTAAAATCTGTCAAAAATCCTAAACGTAAATTTCCAGATCTCTCAGGCATGCCCTCATTCCTTCAAAACGATCCCTGATGCCATCCTTGTTGCTTTCCCAGCGATCGCGGTTTTGCTCTGTCGTCTCCTGATCTCTGAACAGATGTTTATCACTTTCAGACAATCCAAACGCTTCCTCGAAAAATGTCTTGAAAAATGTGTCATGATCAGCATCTAATCTACCATCCCAATTACTAAGGTAGTTTCCTGCACCGATAAAGCTATCTGCCAGAGCTGACACCAGTAGCGGCAGCTTATAGTCTTCAATTGCTGAATTCATCGACAGGAAACTATCTATCGATCCCCGCTTCTCCGGCAGATATGAGTAATAGATCGGAAGCAGGATAGCGTCCCTGAAGCTCTCTATTGCTGTCTCGAGCAGCCCGATCCTATCAAACTCTCCGAAACTATTATACACATCCATAAAGTCATAGGATCCGACTGCATAACTGCCCGTTACCTGTTCCCGGGTCTCTGTCGTCATCTGGGTCTCTGACGTTTCCGGCATCTTCAAGCCATTATTTACCGCCGTTTTCAATTTGTCTTCTGATCTGCAGGTATTAATGATCTGATTCATTACTTCATCATCAGACAGCAGCATCGATAACTTCCGGAACTGGTCTGTGGCATTCACAACATTTACCAGACCGGCAGTCTGTCGATCCGTATTTTTCTGACGGAAGATATAACCCTTATCCTTTTGTTCTACAACATACCTGATGATCTCAGATAAGAGTTTTTCTTCATAAGCATCCTTATCTGCCCCCACAATTCCCATATTGCGTAGCTGTTCCTGATAATATAAATTGCCCTGAATGACAAAATCTAACCTTGATTTGCTGAATACCTGTTCGTCAAATATACCATGTTCTGCAGCAGCCGGTGCCACCTTTTGTCGTATTCCGATGAAATACTGACCGATGTTTTTGTAGCCTATGTCATAGATCGTATCTTTCGTCTGTTCTGCAGTTCCGGCTGCATCTGCTATCTTTTCAATGGTATCTGCCAATACCTCGGGATTCGTCACAACCTCTTTTAAGAACTCAGAAACTGTCCTGTATCCAAATGCCTGATTCATCAGTTCACGTCTTTTTGCATTTCTAAATTTACGCTTTCGGGATATCTTATCAGAATCTGCGTCCTGATATGTCAAACCTGTAGCATTCTGCTGCTCCTCAGCTTTGGTATCGAGATCAACCTCTTGATCCATCAGTTGATCAACCGTCTCCAGCTTAACGTCCGCATAATTGATCACAGAATCCAATATCTGTAATGCCACCTTATCCTTTTCCGCTTCCATTCCATATGATTCGCAGACAAACTGGAATAACCGGTTCTGTGTCAGACTGTCCATATAACCGGCCAGAGCCGCATTTTCTACAAACTTCTTCACGTCATCTTTGACAACGCGTCCGCCCTTTCCCATTTCAGGCTGCGGCTTCATCTGACCGTTTGGGCTGTAGCTCTTCTCAGCTTCTATCAGATCTTTTATCGTATTAAATGCATCCCTATCTGTCTGTTCAATAAACGACAGATTCTCCAGCCCTGCTTTCACACGGGCATCCATCTCATTGTCCAGTGCGCTTTCACGCGCATAGACTTCCTTGGACAGATCCTTTTGCTTATTTGCCGCACGGACAAACTTAGCCAGTGAATACGGTGAATCGATTCTGGCAGACCGGTACCGGAAAGTCTGCATCGTTTCGGACGAATCCTTATCCTTGATCGGTACACCTGCCTCCTTGGCAATATCCGCTGCAAAAGAAGTACAGTTGTATCCCAGAAACGAATAAGATCTGCCGGAGCCTACCACACCACGGATCTTGGCCGCAGCCCGCAGATAGTTCGCATAAGAGATACTGAACCTCCGTTCTATAATGCCGGGGTCATCATGATACGGATCCGGATTCCTGACGACTCCGGCCGTAACAGCTCCCGTACCCGGGGTATTATATAACGGCCAGAAGCCAAAGCTGTAGCTGCTGTATGCATTACCATCCGTTTTTGCAACCATGCGGATAAAGCTGTGCCCCTGTTCATCCTCAATTCCATGTAAGATCTGTGCGCGCAATAGCATCACATTCGGATCCAGATCCGGATTATATTTCACATTTAACGCTGATGCATCTGCCTCACCTTTACTCACGATCTCCCCATAAGCAGCCGATTTTTTCATGACTGTATCGAGGATCTTCACATAATCCGGCTTTTTTCTCCATCCCGAGAATAAAAACGGCTTCTTCTCAGTGAGCAGCTTGTTATAATCCACATAGACATCCGTAGGCGGTTCTACTGCGACAACTGCCTCAAATTCATTCGGACTTTCCATCCCATCCTTCATCTGATAGTCCGGGGTAAATCCCTTTGCACTGTCATATTGCAGACCAAACGCCTGTGCGAGTTTTTTGATTGATTCTTCATATTTTTTCTCGCTTTCTGTTTTAACGTGTCCATCGTCCTGCTGCGGTTCTCTCGGTGCGATCTGATCCTCTGCTGCATCAGACAACGGCTGTTCCTCCTGCGCCACATTCGTCAGGTTAACGGTCTCATACTCTTTGTTCCCATATTTGTTTCTCATCCAGCCCAGCAATGCTGCCTTTTTTCCTTCATCTGTCAGATATTTTTTTTCAAAATCACTCTCGGATATGAGTTGTTCATTGGTATCGACTCTCTGTATCAGATCCTGCAGTAATTGCTCATTATTACTCTTTTTGGCACGGTTAATCGCATCCGTTCCTGCAAGTGATTGAAACGGATCAAAATAGAGCGTCTTCTGACCTTCTTTGTCCAATGACGCGAATATTGTCCCGGCTTCCTTCTTTTTTGAGATCGTCTTTTGTCCGAATCTTCCGATCTGACTGTGATTGAACTTGAACAATGCCCCTGATACACGTATCTTGTTGCCGTCCTTTCTTGCTTTATACGCATAGTCGCTTAACAATTCGCCTATGCTTTCACGGACGATTCTCCCTTCAAGTTCCTCACCATTCTCCAGATGACCATCATATTTTATCTGTTGCCTCGATTGCATCGCTCTTCTCTTGCGGATTCTTTCGATCTCATCTCCTGTCTCACCAAGTTCTTTGATAAAATCCAACTGTGCTCTTTTCCCCGATGATACATTTGTCGGTGTTTTCATTTTTTCGGGCATATACGCATTCTCCTTTTGCTTGACTGTCTGACAGTTTTCAATACTCTCGGCTCATGTTACAAAGTTATATTTCTTATTATACATAATAATGCGGACAAAAGTTAGACATTTTTTGTATGATCAGGAGTTTTTATGTGATAGGAATTTCCTATCACATAAAAACAGAGGTGCAGTCACCAGACCACACCCCTGTGAAATCACATCTTTTTTATTTTTTCGTGATAAATCCCTGTGCCTTTAATGTCTCTGCGCACAGTACCGCGCCGCCTGCCGCGCCACGCAGTGTATTGTGTGAAAGTCCGACGAACTTCCAGTCATAAACCGTGTCCTCTCTCAGACGTCCGATGCTGACACCCATACCACCTTCATAGTCTACATCCAGTGTTACCTGCGGACGGTTGTCCTCCTCGAGATACTGGATGAACTGCTTCGGAGCACTCGGAAGGCCAAGCTCCTGCGGAACTCCCTTGAACTCTACCAGCTTCTGGATCAACTGCTCCTTGGTCGGGTTCTTTTTGAATTTGACAAATACGGCTGCCGTATGTCCGTTGAGTACCGGTACACGGATGCACTGGCAGGTGATCACCGGTGTGGTCGCGGGTACGATCTCGCCGTCCTTTACCTCGCCCCATACACGTAAGGGCTCCTTCTCGCTCTTTTCTTCCTCGCCGCCGATGTAAGGAATGATGTTTCCTTCCATTTCAGGCCAATCCTTAAAGGTCTTTCCTGCGCCTGAGATCGCCTGATAAGTCGTAGCGACAACCTCATACGGCTCGAACTCTTTCCAGGCAGTGAGTGCCGGTGTATAGCTCTGGATGGAGCAGTTGGGCTTTACTGCGATGAATCCGCGCGTGGTTCCGAGACGCTTCTTCTGTGACTCAATGACTGCAAAATGGTCTGCGTTGATCTCCGGGATGACCATCGGTACATCCGGTGTCCAGCGGTGTGCGCTGTTGTTCGATACGACCGGTGTCTCAGTCTTTGCATATGCTTCCTCGATCGCCTTGATCTCATCCTTTGTCATATCTACCGCACTGAATACAAAATCCACTTCAGAAGCGACTGCCTCTACCTCATTGACATTTTTAACAACGATATTTTTGACTGCTTCCGGCATCGGAGTCGTCATCTTCCAACGTCCACCGACTGCCTGCTCATAAGTCTGTCCTGCACTACGGGGGCTGGCTGCGATTGTAGTCACCTCAAACCAGGGATGATTCTCTAAAATAGAAATGAAACGCTGTCCAACCATTCCTGTTCCGCCTAAAATACCTACTTTTAATTTCTCACTCATTTCTCGCTAATCTCCTTTTGATCTGTGACCACGCCTCTTGTCCTCTGTCGTCTGCCGCAGATTTTTTCTTATTTATTGTCCGTCTGTCGCGAACATCTGTGTTTCTTGTATATACTAATACAACTTGCACAAAAAATCAACCATAAAATTATCTAATTTTACAGTCCTCATCGATCGTCCAGTCCTCGGCAAGATATTCCTTTTCGATCTCAATGACCTTTTTCATTGCCTCCTGTCCGGGCGCACCGATCGTCAGACGCTTGCTGACACACGTCTCCATAGAGATCGCATCATAGATATCCTGCTCGAATACCGGACAGATCGCTTTCAGCTCATCGAGTGACAACTCATCGATCGCCTTGTTCTGGTCGATGCAATATAATACGAGCCTGCCGATGATACCGTGTGCGTCACGGAACGGTACACCGTGATTTACCAGATAGTCTGCGGCGTCCGTTGCATTCGTAAATCCACCATTTGCAGATGCATACATGCGCTCCTTGTTGAATTTCATCGTAGCGAGCATGCCGTGAAACAGTGCGATGCAGCCCTTGACTGTATCCATCGCGTCAAAGGACAGCTCCTTATCCTCCTGCATATCTTTGTTATAAGCCAGCGGAATGCCCTTCATCGTCGTGAGCAGGCTCATCAGTGCACCATACACGCGGCCGGTCTTGCCTCTGACGAGCTCTGCAATATCAGGATTTTTCTTCTGCGGCATGATCGAGCTGCCAGTGCTGTAGGCATCATCGATCTCGACAAACTGATACTCATTGGAATTCCAGATGATGACCTCCTCACAGAAACGTGACAGATGCATCATGATCGTCGCACACGCTGATAAGTATTCGATCAGATAATCACGGTCAGATACGCCGTCCATACTGTTTAACGTCGGTCCATAAAAGCCCATCAGCTCCGCCGTCAGATCCCGGTCTAACGGATACGTCGTACCTGCCAGCGCACCGGAGCCGAGCGGGCAGTAATTCATGCGTACAAAAATATCATGCATTCTCTGGCGGTCGCGCTTGAACATCTCAAAATAGGCGCCCATATGATGCGCCAAAGTGATCGGCTGTGCTTTCTGCAAATGCGTAAAGCCCGGCATAATCGTATCGACATGCTCCTCCATGAGCTTTAAAATAGTCTCTAACAGTTCTTTTAACAGGTCATCTGTCTCTAATACCTGCAGTCTGGTATACAGACGCATATCAAGCGCTACCTGATCGTTACGGCTGCGTCCGGTATGGAGCTTTTTGCCGACATCACCGAGACGGTCAATCAGCGTCGCCTCCACAAAGCTGTGGATATCCTCATATTTGTCACTGATCTCCAATGTGCCGTTTTCTACGTCTGCCTTGATCTGGCACAGGCAGTCAACGATCTGATCGGACTCTTCCTTTGTGAGAATGCCCTGTCTGCCGAGCATGATCACATGTGCGATACTGCCCTCGATGTCCTGCTTATAAAACTTCTGGTCAAAACCGATGGATGCGTTGAAATTGTATACCAGTTGATCTGTCTCTTTTGTGAAGCGTCCGCCCCATAATTGTGCCATAATTATTTTCTCCTTTATGCTTTGTATATGTAATTCATATCCGTCCACCGCCAATGCAATGCCATAGAAGGCTACGGACAGTTACCATCATCCGAGCACCCGCCATGCCGCTCCCGGTATGAATATACGCAGCCACAGTAGTCCTGCCGGTACATGCCATATTCTTTTGAGAGCTCTGTGGAACGTTTGTACCCGTTTTTCTTCTTAAAATCAGAACACAGGTAGGCGGCTCCCAGTTCTGCCCCGATGCGCTGTCCGATCTCATTTAACTTTTCTGCATTTTTGAGCGGACTGATACTGAGTGTCGTTGTAAAGTAATCAAATCCTTTTTCGCGTGCGAGTTCTCCTGTCTCCCTCAAACGCAGTTCATAACAGCGGAAGCACCGCTCGCCTCCCTCCGGAAGCTGTTCGAGCCCCTTTGCTATCTCATAAAAACGCGCGGTATCATAGTCGCCCTCAAGAAAACGGATCGGATACTTTGCCGGAAACCGGCGGATAAACTCCTGCTGCTCACGCACCCGCATCCGGTATTCCTCCTCCGGATAGATATTGGGATTGTAGTAAAAGACCGTGATGCAAAAATATTGCGACAAATATTCTAATACATAACTGCTGCATGGTGCACAACAGCTATGCAGCAGCAGCGTCGGCGCATCGCCTGTCTGTTCTGTCTGCACCTGTATCTGTTCTAATGTCTGTTCCAACACCCGCTGGTAATTGATTTTATTCACCGGGATACTCCTTTTGACTGTATTCTGCTCTATTCTAGCTGATTTTTACCGGAATTTCAATATCTGTGAACAAATCCCATTCATGTAGTGGATCTGCAGTTACTGTTCACAGGCAGGCATTTTCTGAACCGATCAAGGTCACTCAACCCACGGTCGCGCATACCATAATGATATAGAAAAATATCACGGAGTAAGACGTGTACGATGCAAAATATATTAGAATTCCGTCAGGTTGACTATGCCTACCATTCCATGGACGGCGAAGTCCCTGCACTTAAAAATATCAATTTTACAGTTGGAGAAGAAGAATTTCTCGTGATTGTCGGTCCGAGCGGCTGTGGCAAATCCACACTGCTCGATCTCATTTTCGGGCTCCTGCAGCCGGAGCACGGAGCAATCATCGGTGATCCTGACGCTGTTGGATACATGCTGCAAAAGGATCATCTGTTCGGATGGCGTACCATCGAAAAAAACATCCTGCTCGGACTCGAGATCCAGCACCGGCTCACGCCGGACACACGCGCCTATGCGACGGATCTGCTCAAGAAATACGGTCTGTACGAGTTTCGTAAAAAACGTCCAAACGAGCTCTCCGGAGGTATGCGCCAACGCGCGGCACTGATCCGCACACTCGTCACCCATCCCGGTCTCCTGCTGCTCGATGAACCATTTTCTGCATTAGACTACCAGACCAGGCTCAATGTAGCCAACGATATCGGCAGTATTATCCGCCAGGAAAAAAAATCTGCCATCCTTGTCACACATGACCTGTCAGAAGCGATCAGTATGGGGGACCGGATACTCATCCTCTCTGCCCGCCCCGGCACGGTCATCCGCACGATCGACCTGGATTTTGATCCATCACTCAACTCGATCGAACGGCGTGAGACCGATGCGTTTAAACAATATTTCAGCGAACTATGGAAGGAGATGAACCAGCTTGTACCATAAAAATTTATCTGCCCAGGAGCTCTATGTCCGCAGGCAGAAGCATACAAAAATCGTGATCCGCGTCATGCAGTTTGCGATTCTTTTTTCATTTATAGTTCTATGGGAGGTCAGTGCCTCCTGCGGTTGGATTGATCCGTTTATTTTCAGCAGTCCGTCCAAGCTGTATACCTGCTGCCGCACGCTGTTCGCAAACGGCGATCTGACCGGTCACATTGGAATCACACTATTAGAGACGCTCATCAGCTTTGCGCTGGTCATTGTCATGACATTGGCCATCACGATCGCCCTATGGCTGAATCGGGCATTATCCAAAATCATAGAACCCTACTTAGTGGTCTTAAACAGTCTGCCAAAGTCAGCCCTGGCACCACTGCTCATCGTATGGCTCGGTGCCAACTACAAGACGATCATACTCACCGGTATGTCTGTAGCGATCTTTGGTTCTATTTTAAACCTGTACACCGGATTTACAGAGACATCCCCGGACAAGATCAAACTCATCCGTGCACTCCACGGAAATACTGCACATGTGCTGTTCAAAGTCGTACTGCCAGCCAACATTCCAAACCTGTTTTCCATCATGAAGGTCAATATCGGCCTGTGTCTCGTCGGTGTCATCATCGGCGAATTCATCGGATCGAAACAGGGACTCGGCTATATGATCATCTATGGCAGCCAGGTATTCAAGCTCGACTGGGTGATCCTCGCCATCCTGATCCTGTGCGTGATCGCGATGCTGCTCTACTTTTTACTCGGACGTCTGGAAAAACAGTTTGTCAGGGAATAGCATTTCCCGCCGCAGCGCGATCCTCGCGGAGCGTTTTTCATTCATAGGAAGGAATTTCCTATGAATGAAAGAATTCCCCTGTGCTGTGCACAGGGGAAAAACTACTACATCATTTGTAACTGCTCCGTACCTTCTCAGTTACGGTTATTTTTTCTTATAGGTTCCGGAATATATTGGATCTGTGACAACAATCTTTTGTACGTGTTTCACTGTCCAGAGATCGCCCTGATACCAGATGCACATACAAAAATTCATATCATCTGACCAATACACACTCGGATCGTTTCCAGGTGTTGAAATATCGGAAAATGTTTTGGATTTCTTTCCTCTTTTGAAGGTTACTTTTGTTGCCTCACCGGACTTCTTATCAAATGTCACCTTGACGGTATATTTTTTTCCATTGACATCTGATTTACCCTTGAGTGTGACGACTGTTGTCCTGCCGGCAGCCTGCGCCTGCACAGGTGTGAATACACTAAGCAGCAAGCATACTGCCAGCCCGAATGCGATGATCCGTCTGAAAGTTGTTTTACTCATTTTAATTGTTCCTCCTATTATATGGTTTTCTGCGTCCGGGCAACCATGCCCATGCGCTGAAGAATCTCCAATACAACGATCGCTGCCACATAGATAACGGCTGCAAGTACCATCAGCAACACCTGTGATATACAGATACCGACGATCACATCCGCAGCAGCCACACACGCATGCAGCCAGACCGGATTCTGGTCAAGCAGTACACCGACTGCTACCTGTACCAGCAGAGTCACACATACGACAACCGGTACAACCTTGCAGACAAATACACCTAACAATACATAGCCAAGTGCCAATACTGCAAACAGTGCAAGCAGCGCGATGCTCTTCCTTTTTGAATCCCAGGCTGCGATCGCCGTGATGCTCGCCTGCTCTGCCTTTTTACGCTCTGACCGCTGTTTTGGGGACGAAACGACAAATTCCTGTATTTCTTCTATTTCATGTCCATGATCTTCATGTTCTTTATGCTCTCGTTTTTCTTTTTCACTCATGATTCCAGTCCTAACATAGCCGTTCTGTCATCATCCGGCTACGCTCCTTTCCACATATTCGCAATTAGGCGTTTGCGAAACTATTTTTGTCAGGTTTTGGGTCATGCAAGCACATTGTCAAGAGGTCACAGCTCCCGCAAGCATGTCTGTTTTGCTTTCGTTGCACGAACCATTCCGATGAGTTGATAGTGCTTGCATGTTCTATTCAACTACTAAAATGTTTCGCAAACAGCATATAACGCCGGGCTAACGGCTGTGGGCACAGTGGTTTCTGTCAACTGCGACTTTTGTCCGGCGAAGTGCGAGCGATTCGCAAACGA
>CAKRIZ010000025.1 GCA_934351445.1 uncultured Eubacterium sp. | reverse complement strand
AAAGAAGTCCGCGATCAGAATACATGGGAAGAATACCTCAGGGATGAAGGGCGAGCAGAAGGACGAGCAGAAGGACGTATGCTGGGAAGCAACCGGGAGAAGGAAAAGATGATCAACAGGCTGCTTGGGAAAGGGAAGAAACCCGAAGAGATCACAGAACTGCTAGGTTATAGTCAGCAGGAGATAGAGGATGTCCGGTGCCGTGGCGCGCGATGAAACATAGAAATCGTGCATAGAGGCAGTGGAATCCGTCAAAGCAAACGAGAAGTGGAGGATTGCATATATGACGTTGCAGGAGCATTATGACGAGAAATATAATGAAGGTTACGCAGATGGTCTAAAGCTAGTGAGACCGTCATTTAGTCTAAAAGGAGCTACACCTTTTTCATGTATAGCTCCTTCATAGATTTATTTCTTATTCTTATTTACTTCTAACATACGCAGAGCACGTACTTTTAACGGCAGTCCGAACAGAGTGATGAATCCCTGTGCATCGTGGTGGTCATAGTCGTTTCCGGTTGTGAAGCTTGCCAGTGACTCGCTGTAGAGAGAGTACGGAGAAGTTGTTCCGGCTTTGGTGATCGTGCCCTTATACAGCTTGAATTTTACTTCGCCGGTTACATATTTCTGGGTAGACTCGATGAATGCCTGCTGAGCCTCACGCAGCGGAGTAAACCATTTTCCTTCATATACAACCTGAGCCAGACGCTTGCCCATCTCGAGCTTTGCCGCCATAGTATCACGATCCAGAATCAGTTCCTCGAGCTGGTCATGTGCCTCCATGAGGATCGTTCCGCCGGGGGTCTCATATACACCACGGCTCTTCATACCAACGACACGGTTTTCTACGATATCTACGATACCGATACCATGCTTGCCACCGAGACGGTTCAGTTCACGGATAATATCAGCGACTTTCATTTCTTTTCCATTGACAGACTTCGGTACACCTGCCTCAAAGGTCATTGTTACATATTCAGGTTCATCAGGAGCCTTTTCCGGTGTCACGCCGAGAACAAGTAAGTGATCGTAGTTGGGCTCGCATGCGGGATCTTCCAATTCCAGACCTTCATGGCTGATGTGCCACAGGTTACGGTCACGGCTGTAGCTGCTGTCAGTAGAGAACGGGAGATCAATGCCGTGTGCCTTGCAGTAGTCGATCTCTGCCTGACGGGAATCCATCTGCCATTTGTCATCACGCCAGGGAGCGATGATCTTGATGTCAGGAGCCAGAGCTTTGATACCCAGCTCAAAACGGATCTGGTCGTTTCCTTTTCCGGTTGCACCGTGGCAGATCGCTACGGCACCTTCTTTTCTGGCGATCTCTACGAGGCGCTTTGCGATACCGGGACGTGCCATTGAGGTTCCGAGCAGATATTTGTGCTCATATACAGCGCTGCCCATGACGCAAGGCATGATATAATCTTCTGCAAATTCATCAGTAATATCTTCGATATATAATTTAGAAGCACCTGAGAGTTTGGCACGCTCGTCAAGTCCGTCCAACTCCTCTTCCTGTCCGCAGTCGATACAGCAACAGATGACCTCATAGTCGTAGGTTTCCTTCAGCCACGGGATGATCGCAGTCGTATCCAGTCCGCCTGAGTAGGCCAGAATTACTTTTTCTTTCATTCGTTTTTTCCTCCTAAATATGTAATGTAATAATAAATGGTATTTTTATTCGTTACAGTGTTGTAACGCTTTTTTCCAATCCTTTAACATCATACATCAATTTAGCAAGTAGTGCAACTGAAAAAATATGCAAAATGAATGCATAAAACAGGATGTAAATGTATAAATATGCATAAAATATGTGAAAAGTTGCAAAAAATACTTTACGAATACAAAAAATAGTATTAGTATAGGAAAAGATAAGTCGCTAGAATGAAAAAGGAAGGTAAAATCGAATGATAAAAGCAGGAATTATAGGTGCGACCGGTTATGCAGGAGCCGAACTGGTACGCATTTTACTCAGACATAAAGACGTAACCATCAAATGGTACGGTTCGCGCAGCTATGTAGATGAAAAGTATGCAAGTGTATACCGCAATATGTTTGAACTGGTGGAGGATAGCTGTTTCGATGATAATATAGAGGAACTGGCTGAGCAGGTAGATGTGATCTTTACAGCTACGCCGCAGGGTTATCTGGGCGGTATCCTCACAGAGGAATTACTCAAAAAGGCAAGGTTCATTGATCTGAGCGCAGATTACCGGATCAAGGATGTCGCCACTTATGAGAAATGGTACAAGATCAAACATCAGTCTCCGCAGCTGATTGGACAGGCGGTATATGGTTTGTGTGAGATGAACCGTGGATTGGTGGATGAAAATACACGCCTGATTGCCAACCCGGGCTGCTATACAACATGTTCAATTCTGACCGCTTATCCGCTTGTGAAAGAGGGACTGATCGATCCGAATACGCTGATTGTTGATGCCAAGAGTGGTACATCCGGTGCCGGACGCGGAGCCAAGCTGCCGAATCTGTTCTGCGAGGTCAATGAAAATATGAAAGCCTACGGTGTGGCAACGCACCGCCATACGCCGGAGATCGAGGAACAGCTGGGCTACGCAGCCGGAGAAGAGGTAGTGATCAACTTTACACCGCACCTCGTTCCGATGAACCGGGGCATTTTAGCGACGGAGTATGCAGCACTGGTGAAGAAAGCGGATGGAACGTATCCGACAGAGGCTGAGATACGTGCCGCTTATGAAAAATATTATGCAGATGAATATTTTGTACGTGTATTGCCAAAAGGTGAGTGCCCTGAGACAAAGTGGGTCGAAGGCAGTAATTTTGTCGATGTGAATGTTGTGGTAGATGAGCGTACACATCGCGTGATCATGATGGGTGCACTGGACAATCTTGTGAAGGGTGCCGCTGGTCAGGCAGTACAGAATATGAATCTGATGTTTGGACTGGATGAGAAAGAGGGCTTAGAGCTCGTTCCCTGTTTCCCGTAATATGCCGAAAAATCTGGCAGGATCGTATAGGCGCAGACAGCTCCGGATCGTGATTTACAAGAAAGATCATTGGAACAGCGTAATCAGGAAGAAAAACAGGAAAACAGGATTAGAATTAGAAAATAGACTCGGAAAATAGAATCAGAATTAACAGAATAGAAAAAGGATAAGAAAAACGGAATGAAAGACAGCATGAATCAAACACACACAATACAGATCCGTCCGATGACTGAGGCAGATTATGCAGGGGTATATGCATTGTGGATGTCGATCAAAGGATTTGGAATTCGCAGTATCGATGACTCAGCAGAGGGCGTGGCGCGTTTTCTGAAACGAAATCCGACGACCAGTATGGTCGCTGTGGATGGTGAGAGGGTCATAGGAGCGATCCTGTGCGGACATGATGGCAGACGCGGCTGTTTTTACCATGTGTGTGTGCATGCGGACTATCGCAAGCAGGGCATCGGTAAGGAGATGGCTGTCGCGTGCATGCGTGCGTTACAGGCAGAGCAGATCAATAAAGTGAGTCTGATCGCATTTAAAAGTAATGAGGTGGGAAACCGCTTCTGGAAAAGTGTCGGCTGGACATTCCGCGAAGATCTGAACTATTATGATTTTACATTGAATGATGCGAACATCACGCGGTTTAATGAGTAGTATGCGATTGCATAATCGTGTTATAAATGATAGTGAAAAATAAAAAAGAGGAAAGCATATGGAAAAGATATCAGGCGGTGTGACCGCAGCAAAGGGTTATCAGGCAGCAGCGATAGCTGCAGGAATTAAGTATCAGGGCAGAACAGATATGGCGATGGTGTACAGTGAAGTACCGGCTGCTGTAGCAGGTACATTTACGACAAATGTATTCAAGGCATCGCCAGTGATCTGGGATCGGAATATCGTAAAGGGCAGTGGCATCGCACAGGCGGTCGTTGTTAATTCTGGTATCGCAAATGCATGTACCGGAGAGGAGGGTGACAGATATTGCCAGTTGACGGCGGACGCAGCGGCAGAGGCACTTGGTATCAATGCGGATGCAGTGCTGCTCGGTTCCACCGGAGTGATCGGCATGCAGCTTCCGATTGATAAAATGCAGGCAGGAGCGAAGAAACTGTCTACCATGCTGGCTTCCGGTACAGAGGCAGGGACTGCGGCTGCACAGGCGATCATGACGACAGATACACACAAAAAAGAGATTGCATATACATTTACAGTCGGAGGCAGGACTGCTACGATTGGTGGCATGGCAAAGGGATCCGGCATGATTCATCCGAATATGTGCACGATGCTCGCTTACGTGACGACCGATGCTGCGATCGCCCAGCCATTGTTACAGAAAGCATTGAGTGAGATTGTAGTCGATTCGTTTAATATGATCTCGGTCGATGGGGATACGAGTACGAATGATACATTGCTCGTACTGGCCAATGGCATGGCTGGTAATGATGAGATCGCTGCAGAAGGAGCTGATTATGAGGCATTTTATGCTGCTTTGAAGGAGGTCTGTACATATCTGGCAAAGGAGATGGCTGCCGATGGAGAGGGCGCGACCAAACTGGTTGAGTCGATCGTTGAGGGCGCGGATACGAAGGAACATGCAAGAATCCTTGCAAAATCAGTGGTATGCTCCAGCCTGACCAAAGCAGCGATGTATGGATGTGATGCCAACTGGGGCAGGGAGTTGTGTGCACTTGGATATTCCGGTGTACAGTTTGATCCGATGAAGGTGGAGATGTATTTTAAGAGCGGCGATACAACCATGCTCATCTTTAAAGACGGCGCAGGTGTGGATTATAGTGAGGAGGAAGCCTCCAGACTGTTATCAAATGACCATGTGCAGATCATATCAAAGATGAATATGGGTACGGAGACTGCGACTGCGTGGGGCTGTGACCTCACATACGATTACGTGAAGATCAATGCGGACTACCGTTCGTAGGTATACAGACAACAGGTACAGATAACAAAAGGAGATCAGACCAATGGAAAATATGGACGATATTTTACAGAAAGCTCAGGTGCTCGTAGAAGCATTACCTTATATTCAGCGTTTCAACCGCAAGATCATCGTTGTCAAATATGGTGGCAGTGCAATGGTGGACGAGGAATTGAAAAAGAGTGTCATTCAGGATGTGGTACTCTTAAAACTCGTAGGATTCAAGCCGATCATCGTGCATGGCGGCGGAAAGGAGATCAGCCGCTGGGTCGAGAAGGTCGGTATGGAACCTCATTTTATCAATGGACTGCGGGTCACGGATGCACCGACGATGGAGATCGCCGAGATGGTGCTGAACAAAGTGAATAAATCTCTTGTACAGATGGTGGAACAGCTCGGCGTGGATGCTGTCGGCATCACCGGAAAAGACGGTGGATTGCTGAAAGTAGAAAAGAAGTATTCAAATGGAGAGGACATTGGTTTCGTAGGTGAGATCACGGAAGTGAATCCGAAGATCTTATACGATCTGTTGGAGAAGGATTTCCTGCCGATTGTCGGACCGATCGGAATGGACCATGACTATCAGTCGTATAACATCAATGCGGATGATGCCGCATGCGCCATTGCAAAAGCTGTCAATGCGGAGAAGCTGGCATTTCTTACGGATATTGAGGGTGTATACAAGGATCCGAATGACAAGAGTACACTGATTTCTGAATTGCGTCTGTCAGAGGCGAGAAAGCTGATCGAGGATGGATTTATCGGCGGAGGTATGCTGCCCAAGCTCAATAACTGTATTGACGCGATGGAGCAGGGTGTATCCCGCGTACATATTTTAGACGGCAGAATCGCACACTGTCTGTTGTTGGAGATCTTTACCAACCGGGGAGTCGGAACCGCATTTTTAGGAGATAAGGAGCAGAAGTTTTATCATGAAAACAATGAAAGAACAACAGATTAATCTGGCAGAGGAGTCATTGCTGCATGTATACAACCGTTTTCCGCTTGTACTGGATCACGGAGATGGTATGTATCTGTATGACACAGACGGAAAAAAATATCTGGATTTTGCAGCAGGAATCGCTGTCATGGCGTTTGGCTATAACAATCAGGAGTATAATGATGCATTAAAGGCGCAGATCGACAAGCTGTTACATACATCGAACCTGTATTACAGTGTGCCGACGGCGACGGCAGCGCAGGCATTGAAGCAGGTGAGTGGCATGGACCGCATCTTTTTCACCAACAGTGGTGCGGAAGCGATCGAGGGAGCTCTCAAGGCAGCAAAAAAATATGCTTATACGAGAGATGGACATGGTGGTCACGAGATCATTGCGATGAATCATTCATTCCACGGACGTACCATCGGCGCACTGTCTGTGACTGGAAATGCGCATTACAGAGAGCCGTTTGAGCCGCTGATGCCGGGTGTGCGTTATGCAGATTTTAATGACCTTGAGAGTGTGAAGTCACAGATTACAGATAAGACTTGTGCAATTATTTTTGAAACGATCCAGGGTGAGGGCGGCATCTATCCGGCAACGAAGGAATTTATGGAAGGTGTACGCACGCTGTGCGATGAGCATGATATCCTGCTCATTCTTGATGAGATCCAGTGTGGCATGGGACGCAGTGGTCATATGTTTGCATGGCAGGGTTATGGCGTGAAGCCGGATATTATGACCAGTGCAAAGGCACTCGGGTGCGGTGTGCCGGTGGGTGCATTTCTCATGACAGAAAAAGTCGCAGAAAAGTCACTGATGCCGGGTGATCACGGCACGACCTACGGTGGCAATCCGTTTGTGGGAGCCGCAGTGACGAAAGTGCTGGAGATGATGGAACGGGAGCAGATACCGGAGCATGTGCAGAAGATCGGTGCGTATTTATCACAGAAGCTGGATGCGCTGGTTGACAAATATGACTGTCTGACTGCGCATCGCGGAGTCGGACTCATTCAGGGTGTTGTCTGTACGAAAAAAGTCGGTGAAGTATCTGCCAGGGCTTTGGAACACGGACTGATCGTGATCACAGCGGGCAGCGATGTATTGCGTTTTGTACCGCCTCTTGTCATCGAAGAATGTCATGTAGATGAAATGATTGAAAAGCTGTCCGCATGTCTGGATGAATTGTCATAAAAAATGAGCCAATCAAGGGTTGTAATATTTAAAAATCTCGGATAAAATAAAAGTATCGCTTTGTATGTCCTTTTCTGCAGCCGGTGTGGGAAAGGAGCCATAAATGAAACAAATAAAAATGCAAAAGAAGACAGCAAAGGCAGCATGTAGTTGCCTTCTGCTGTTACTTTTATATGGATGTGCATCTGACAGGATCACGATGCCCGGACAGGATGTAACCGGGGATGGTGCTGTACAGCTACAGGAAAATGCGTGGGAGCCTGCAGATGCGGTTGATACCGATGCGAAAACAAATGAGACGGCAGTGACGGATCAGCCGGCAGGACAGGCTGGGGATGGCAGTGCGCAGCGCGCGTCTGACGGTCAGCGTCTGGCCGTATATGTATGTGGTGCAGTCGTGCATCCCGGTGTCTATGAGCTGGCAGAGGGCAGCCGCATTTATGAGGCGGTGGCGATGGCTGGTGGTATGACAGATGATGCGTCGCCAACGGCTGTGAATCAGGCCAGGGTGCTCACGGACGGAGAGATGATCGAGATCCTGACGGCAGATGAGGAACAGGAGCAGCGCATCATACAGGAAGCGGATTCAGATGGTAAGGTGAATCTCAACACCGCAGATGCGGAGGAGTTAAAGACGCTGCCGGGTATCGGTGATGCGAAGGCAAATAGCATTCTTGCATACAGGGAGCAGCATGGTGCATTTGCGGCGATCGAAGATATTAAAAATATCGAGGGAATCAAGGACGGGATTTTTGCAAGACTTGAGGATTATATTAAAGTAGAATAGGCTGGCACGGGACAGTGCGGGAGAGGTGTAGAATGGCAAAAAAGGTGCTTGTGGTAGATGATGAAAAGCTGATTGTGAAAGGAATACGTTTTTCGCTGGAGCAGGATGGTATGGAGGTAGAATGTGCATATGACGGAGAGGAAGCACTGCGTCTGGCGACAGAACACGCATACGACATGATTCTGCTCGATCTGATGCTGCCCAAGATGGATGGATTTGAAGTCTGTCAGCATATCCGTGAATTTTCTGATGTGCCGATTGTGATGCTGACTGCCAAGGGCGATGATATGGACAAGATCCTCGGACTGGAGTATGGAGCGGATGATTATATCACAAAGCCTTTTAATATTCTGGAGGTAAAGGCGCGGATCAAAGCGATCATGCGTAGAACCGGTGCCAAGAAAGCCGCACCTGTAAAAGAACAGGTCATCGAGAATGGTGATCTGAAGCTGGATCTGGATAGCCGCAGACTGTTCATCCTCGGCAGGGAGGTCAATCTGACAGCTCGTGAGTTCGAGCTGCTCGAGCTGTTTGTGACGAACCAGAACAAGGTGTTCAGCCGTGAAAAACTGTTACAGCTTGTGTGGGGAGCAGATTATCCGGGTGATGTGCGTACTGTAGATGTACATGTGCGCCGATTGCGTGAAAAGATCGAGACAAACCCCAGCGAGCCGAAATATGTCCACACCAAATGGGGTGTCGGCTATTATTATCGTGGATGAGAAACAGGTATAAGGAATAAAAAACATGAAGTCGAAAAAGAAACTGCGCAGCTTTTTTAAGAGTCTGCGTTTCCGTTTGATTATTGTACTCGTCATTTTTGGAATTGTGCCGGGTTTTGCACTGCGTATCGGACTGCTGCGTGCCTATGAGAGCCGTGCGGTGGCAAACCGGACGATTGATATTCTCAGCCAGGCAAAGATTCTGTCAGATCAGATTGCCAATAGCGGCTATCTCGAGGATGTTTCCCAGGAATCTATCAACTCAAGGGTAGAACTTATCTGTAATATCTATGATGGCAGAATTCTCGTCGTAGATAATACCTTTCATATTATCAAGGACACCTATGACCTTGACACCTCCAAGATCATTATCTCAGAAGAGGTGGCCACAAGTTTTCAGGGGAAAGAGTCCAGCAAATATGATTCGCTCAACCGTTATATCCAGCTCACGCTGCCGATCCGCAATGTGGAGACGCAGAAGATCCTGGGTGTGCTGCTGGTGAGTGTGTCCACGGATAACGTGCGTGATGCGCTGGCATATCTGAAAAATGTAGCACTGATTATTCAGTTGTGTGTGTCGATCCTGTTAGTTGTATGTGCGATTATTGCGGCAAACCATATCTCACGGCCGTTTGGCAGGATGAAACGTTCCATCGAGGATATCCAGATCGGCTATGGAGAGGATATGCTGATGATTGATAATTATTCGGAGACAGAGGAGATATCTGCCAATATCAACGCGATGCTCAAAAATATGAAGTTATTGGATGAATCCAGACAGGAATTTGTTTCCAATGTGTCGCACGAGCTGAAGACACCGCTGACATCTATGAAGGTGCTGGCAGATTCGCTGACTGCCCAGGAAGGTGCACCGGTCGAATTGTACCAGGAATTTATGGTCGATATCGCGTCGGAGATCGAGCGCGAGAATAAGATTATTACAGATCTGCTTTCGCTTGTAAAGATGGACAAGGCTGCTGACAGTATCAATATCAGTTCTGTCAATGTCAATGAGCTGCTCGAACTGATCATGAAACGGCTCATGCCGATTGCAGAGAAACAGAAGATTGAACTGGTGTTGGAGAGTTTTCGCCCGGTTACTGCCGAGATTGACGAGACAAAGATGTCGCTGGCACTCACCAATCTGATTGAAAATGCGGTGAAATATAATGACAAGCAGGATGGATGGGTGCATGTATCACTCAATGCGGATCATCAGTATTTCTATGTCAAGGTAGAGGATAACGGTATCGGTATTCCGGAGGAATCACTGGATCACATCTATGAGCGTTTTTACCGGGTGGATAAGTCCCATTCACGTGAGATCGGTGGTACGGGTCTGGGTCTGGCGATCACCAGAAATGTAATTTTAATGCACCGTGGAGCAATCAAGGCTTTTTCGACTGAGGGCGAGGGTACGATCTTTACTGTGCGCATACCACTCAAATATATTGCGGGATAGGAGGCATTGTATGAGAAAAAAATATATGATCCTGACCGTGGCAATGTTATTGGTCTGCATGTTCTGCTGTGGCTGTGATGGAGCGAAAAAGCAGGAAGGCGAGCTGCAGATCAGTTATCTCGATAAGGAACAGACAAAGACGGTGCGTGTCGGCTATGATCCGAATGCAGATCAGGCAGATACAGAGCTGCTGGTCAGGGAACTGATAGATGTACTCTCAACGGATTCCGGTGATGTGGATCTCGTCAGACCGATTCCGGAAGGTGTACAAGTGACGAAAACGAAGCTGGGACAAGATGGTGATTTGAAGGTCTATTTCAACGATGCGTACCATTCGATAGATGCGGTGCCGGAGATTCTGTGCAGACTTGCACTGGTACAGACACTGACGCAGGTGGAAGGTGTGGCATGTCTGGAGTTTTTCGTAGACGGTGAACCATTGGAGGATACACGCGGAAATGAAGTAGGGCAGATGACACCGGATGATTTTGTTGTCAATCCGGGCGAACAGATCAACTCGATCCAACATGCGACACTGGATCTGTATTTTTCAAATGCAGCGGGAGATGGGCTGGTGCTGGAAACACAGCGTGTCTACTATAACAGTAATGTGTCACTGGAAAAGCTCGTGATCGAACATCTGCTGGACGGGCCAAGGAGTAACGATGCCGTGGCATCAATCCCGCCGGAAACGGCTTTGGTCAATGTATCAGTAGCGGACCGGATCTGTTATGTCAGTCTGGATGATGGTTTCAGAACCCAGAATTATAATATTCAGGAACCGATCGTCATCTATTCACTGGTGGATTCGCTTACGGCACTGCCGCATATAGATAAAGTACAGATATCAATCAACGGTGATACGTCGGGTGTATATCGTGAGAACATGCTGCTCAGTACGATCTATGAAGAGGATCTTTCTTATGTGCGTCTGGCAGACAGCAGCCGGGAAGTCATTGTCAATGACATAAAGGAGGAGAATAAACATCCATTGGATTAGACGGTTAAGCTGTCAGATAACGCTGATGTTTTTATGTGGGATTCTGTTGTATCAGACAGGCAGCCGGTGGTGGATGCTGCCGGCTGCTATTTTATTGGCGGTGTTGTTTTATCCGCTGATTATGCAGAAACACTACCGCGAGTGTATGCTCAGAGGAGGGCTGCTCCTTGCAGCCGGCATACTCGGTGCGGGTTGTCAGGTGCGTGCCGGACGGATCTGGCAGTCGGAACGGCAGACGTTATTTCGGGAGCAGCAGGTCAGTGTGTGTGGGACGCTGATTGGCAAGGAAGAACAGAAAAATGGCTGGCAGCTTACGCTGGAGCTGCCGGATTATCAAAATCGGGTGATTGTGTCTACGCAGGACGGCGGATACCCGCTGGACTGTATTCTATCGGTCAATGGATCGGTCAGGGAGTTCGATATCCCTCGCAATGAGGGGCAATTCAATCAAAGACAATATTATAAGTGCAGACGTGTCATGGGTCAGATCCGGGCGGATGAGATCCGTTGCGTGAAAATACCACAGGGCATTCACCTATGGCGGGAGTGCCTGTATTTGCTGCGCACACAGATGTGCCGGGTGTATGAGGTATGTCTGCCGGAGACATCCGCAGGAATGATGGCGGCGATGGTCACAGGGGAAAAGACCTTGCTGGACGCAGATGTCAGACGAATGTTTCAGCGGGCTGGGTTTAGTCATATTCTGGCGATCTCAGGCATGCATATCAGTCTGATCGGCATGGGGATTTACCGGGTACTGAGAAAAGGAAGGTGTACCTGTGTTTTCCGTTGTGCTATGACAATGGGTTTCCTGATATTGTACGGTACGATGATCGGCTGGGGCGTCTCTGCGAGGCGGGCGATTGGGATGTTTGGGATATATTTGATGGCACAGTATCTTGGAAGAGGTTACGATCTATGGTCTGCACTGTCAGTGGTGGCGGTGGTGGTATTGGCTGACAACCCGTTTTTGACCGGGGATATGGGATTTCGCTTTTCCTTTGTGGCGGTGGCGGCACTAGCCGTATCGGGTGATATGTTATCCGGGGATACAGCTAGGGATACAGCTAGGAGTACAACGGAAGGCGCGTACCGATGGCTGCATCCGTTGTTTGTGGCGGGGCTGCTCCAGTTGGCTACGCTTCCACTTGTAGCATACAGCTATTACGAGCTGCCGGTATATGCGCTGCTATTAAACCTGCTGTTGATTCCATATGCAGGACTGGCGGTTGGGTGTGGACTACTCGGTGGCTTGGTGGGTGTTGGATGGTGCGCGGCTGCACGTGTATTGCTGGTGCCCTGTCGGATAGTTGCAGCTGTCTATGTATGGACCTGTGGGTTGGCTGACCGTCTGCCGTATGCAGCATTGATCTGTGGACGGCCGTCACAGGGACAGATATTGATCTATTATTTACTGCTTGCTACGGCGTTATTGTGGGGAAAGACAAGGTATCGTGGAAAACGGCGGATGATACGGATGCTGCCGGTGGCAGTCTGTCTTATCATGATATTAATGCTGCCGTCACGTGACCAGCGTGGGCTTGAGATCAGTTATCTGGATGTTGGACAGGGAGATGGTGCGATGATACGGACAGCTTCAGGTGCGGTGTGTTTTGTGGATGGAGGCAGTTCCGATGTAACTGGAGTCGGTACTTACCGGATATTACCGTTTTTGAAATCAAAGGGAATCCGCGCTGTAGATTACTGGCTGATCTCCCATGCGGATGAGGATCATGTGAATGGATTTTATGAAGTGCTGGAGGCTGGTTATGATGTGAGGTGTGTGGTGATCGCGAATGACATGCCGGATAGTCAGGCAAAGCAGAAGCTGCTGCAGACGGTGGAGTGCTGCGGTGTGCCTCTCATGCAGGTGAAAGCCGGGCAGACATTGTATCTGAACCGGATAGGGCACAGGCGTAAGGGAAAACAGGGAGAGACGGCGCGTGAATGTATGCGCATACTGGCGCCTGTGAGACAACTCACGGATTCGAATGCCGCGTGCATGGTATGTCTGTATGAGGATGCACATGTGAAAGCACTGTTTACGGGAGATATCGGGGCGGAAGAAGAACGTGAGTTATTAGAACGCGGACTGGCGCAGCCGGTCGATCTCTACAAGGCAGCACATCATGGATCGAGATATTCCAATACTGCGGCATATGTAGCTGCCTTGTCACCAAAGCTGTCAGTCATCTCCTGTGCGCGCCGTAACCGTTACGGACATCCGTCACAGGAGGCGGTAGAAAATATACGGGCCAGCGGCAGCTACATCCTGTATACGATGTACAGTGGACAGATAAAAGTCCGCCTCGTACAAGGCGGACTGACAGTATGCGGATATGTATCCGATGGTACATCGGAAAATGTTCCGGGCAGAACTTAACGTTCGTAGATCTTTTTCAGATGATCGACAGTTGCACTCATATTTGTGAGCAGCAGATCGAGAGCAGTGATTGCGGCCATGCATTCCACGACTACGATGGCACGCGGAACGATAATCGGATCATGACGGCCTTTGATGGCAATGTCGATCTCTTCGCCGGACTGATTCACAGTCTTTTGTGTCTGGCTGATGGAAGGGGTCGGCTTGACGGCAACGCGGAATACAACCGGTGAACCATCACTGATGCCGCCGAGTGTGCCCCCGGCATGATTCGTAGCCTTGGAGATGCTGCCGTCTGTCAGGATGAAGGCGTCATTGTTGACGCTGCCGGTCGAAGTGGCTGCGGCAAATCCGTCTCCGATCTCAAAACCTTTGATGCTGCCGATCGAGAGCATGGCTTTCGCCAGATTGGCATCCAATTTATCAAATACCGGATCTCCGATACCGGCAGGCATGCCTGTGATCGTACATTCGATAATACCGCCGCAGGAGTCCTGTTTTTTGATGCACAGCTCCAGATATTCCTGGGCAGCTGTGGCTGCGGCTGCATCCGGCATACCGAGCGGATTATTCAGGGATTCGGCGAGATCAAAGGCATTGCGGTCAATCGTCACGGGTCCGATGGCTGTTGCATAGGCATGGATATCAATGCCGAGTGTCTGCAGCAGCTTGGCTGCGATCGCACCTGCAGCTACACGTCCGATCGTTTCACGGCCGGAAGAACGGCCGCCGCCGCGATAGTCGCGAAAACCGTACTTGGCGTCAAACGTATAGTCTGCGTGCCCGGGACGGTAATAGGCAGCAATATCGCCGTAATCGCGGGAACGCTGGTCGGTATTAAATACAACGAGCGAGATTGGTGTACCGGTTGTTTTCCCCTCGAATACACCGGAGAGAATCTGGACAGCATCTGCTTCATTCCGCTGTGTCGTGTATTTGGACTGACCGGGCTTGCGGCGGTCGAGATAGCGCTGAATATCGTCTTCGCTTAATTCAAGGCCGGCGGGGCAGCCGTCTACGACAACGCCGATGCCTTTTCCGTGGGATTCGCCCCATGTTGTGACTGAGAATAATTTTCCATATGTTGAACCTGCCATGTGATACCTCCGGTGATAAGATATTGTCGTTTCAATATGCACATCAATATGTTGTAGTTATTGCATACGTTTCGGTTTTAAACAGCTCCTATTATATAGAAAGATCTATACAATTTCAATTCTTCTTCGATAATCATCTGCATAACAGCGGCCACATTTGTGCAGGAGCGCACTGCGGTATACATCTGATGCCAGCAGATCCTGTGAAAAATATTCCTGCATGGCATCTTGGCCTGAGTCTGTATGTGCCAGTTCGTGGATCTGTGCCGGGCGTGTGATGAGTGGCGCGTGTGACTGTTGCTTTATCCCGTGCAATAGATCAGCAGCAGAGGAACGAAAACCGAGTACGCGCAGATAAGGTACATAGCCGCTGCCATCAATAAGCGGTGTCGCAGGCTGCGCAGGGAGCTGCAGCAGGATATGTGTCAGGACACGTGCGATGCGTGCGCGTGTCAGACTCTTGTTTTTCAGCAGATCACAGAAAGCAGAAAAATGGTCATAGGCACCTAATGACCGCAGAATGCGTGCGGACAGGTCGGTGGCGCAGTCCAGATAGGCTGCGTATCCGCAGCGTTGTTGTGTGAGCAGGGCATAATGCAGCTGCGCGGTCAGGTCGTTTTCAGATAAAAATGCATACGCATCCTCGTACTGACGCAACAAGGCAATACTGCGCGCAGGCATTTGAGCTTGTGCGTATAATGTGTGCAGGGCCGTTTCGGGTTCATCAATCAGCATGCTGCGGCACGCGCTGGCAGACAAAAATTCTTGTATATCACCGGATGAACCGGGGCTTACTGCCGTACCGATAGAGCCGGGACCGCCTGTGATGCCGGCTCTATCGGGATCAGCTGTGGCACCGGTAGAATCGTGATAGCTGCCGAGACGTCTGACCGGATACAACCGCAGATTCGCGTGCGTATATTCGATGGCACGCATATACTCAAATGCCAGCAGATTATTTGGGTGATCGAGCAGTGCCGGGTCACATGTATCTGCACAGCAATGGTGGATGGCTCTCGAGCGTGCCTGTGCATAGGAGAGCCCGGATGAGAGCCCTGACTGAAGCATGGCCTGAAATTCTGCCGGTTCAGCAGAGAGCATATGTGCCAGATCGCGGTATGGTTTGCCACAGATCGCCGGATTTTCACAGCCAAAGCTGATTGCGTCAGCCACGCCTGTCGTATGCAGGGTGGCAACCCCGGCGCGTGCAAAACCCTCAGCACTCGCGGTGCTCGCGTATACGGGCATCATGAGTACCAGGTCAGCACCGGCTTCCAATGCCATGCGTGCGCGGATATATTTATCTGTAATTGCAGGGGCACCGCGCTGCACAAAGTCCCCGCTCATGATTACGATCAGATAGTCACAGCCGGAGTCTGCGCGTGCCTGTGCGATCTGATAGGCATGTCCGCTATGAAACGGATTGTACTCCGCGATAATTCCGCATACGTGCATAAGCGTTGGCCTCCTGTTTTTTTAAATTGCAAAATTGTGTCTTTTTATTGTAACATTTTCACATTGCACTTGTCCACTTGGAATAAAAGATGTATACTCAAACTTAAGTATGTGTTATTGTTCACAAAACAATCATCCATTTACCGTGGACATAGCAAAAGATCATTAGCAGATAAAGGAGAGAGTAAGGAAATGAACGTATTAGTTATCAACTGCGGAAGCTCATCATTGAAATATCAGGTGATTAACTCTGATACCGAGCAGGTATTGGCAAAAGGTCTGTGCGAGAGAATCGGTATCGATGGCAGACTCGTGTATACACCGGCAGGTGGAGAAAAGGAGATCAGCAATCTGGACATGCCCACGCATAAGCAGGCGATCCAGTATGTGATCGATGCGCTGACTAATGAGAAGACCGGTGTGATCAAGAGCCTGGATGAGATCGGTGCAGTCGGACATCGTCTGGTACATGGTGGTGAGAAGTTTGCATGCTCTACACTGATTACTGAGGAAGTAATCAAGGCTGTAGAAGAGTGTAGTGATCTGGCTCCGCTTCATAACCCCGCAAACCTGATCGGTGTGCGTGCATGTCAGGAGCTGATGCCGAATACTCCGATGGCAGGTGTATTTGATACTGCATTTCATCAGACCATGCCGTTAGAGGCATATATGTATGGTATTCCGTATGAGTATTATGAGAAATATAAGATCCGTAAGTACGGTTTCCACGGAACCAGCCACAGCTTTGTATCCAAGAGAATGGCACAATTGCTCGGTAAGCCGATCGAGGATCTCAAGATTATCGTATGCCACCTCGGAAACGGTTCTTCTGTATGTGCAGTAGACGGTGGCAAATCTGTAGATACTTCCATGGGATTATCTCCGTTGGAGGGACTGATCATGGGAACACGTTCCGGTGATATTGATCCTTCTGTTATGGAGTTCATCTGCAAGAAAGAGAACATGGATATCAACGGTATCATGGAAGTATTGAATAAGAAGTCCGGTGTACAGGGTCTGTCCGGTGTATCTTCTGATTTCCGTGATCTGCAGGCTGGTGCCGCAGAAGGCAACAAACGTTGTGAGATGGCAGTCGATGTATTCTGCTACCGTGTATTGAAGTATATCGGTGCATATGTGGCAGCCATGAATGGTGTAGATGCCATTGCATTTACAGCAGGACTCGGAGAGAATGATGAGATCGTCCGCCGCAAGATCGTAAGCCGTCTTGGATATTTGGGCATCAAGCTCGATGAGGAAGTAAACGACAACGGACGTGGCAAGGAGATCGCGATCTCTACACCTGATTCAAAGGTTCCGGTATGGATCGTACCCACGAATGAGGAGCTGGCTATCGCCCGTGAGACAGTTGCACTGTTAAAATAAGTAAAAATTATTGTTGACAAACTTTTTCGCGATAGATATAATAGGGAAAGTGTGGATAGGAGACGAACCATGAAAATAGATATTTCAGATGTATATTCATTGGATAATAAGGAAATAACAAAAAAAGTCCATATGGATATGGTTGAGTTCCAGTCCCGTCAGGGCGTGTTTCCTATTCAGGCAGGTGAACCATTCGACTTGACAATCGCCAATGAGGAAGGCAAGCGGCTGCGACTTTCGGGCGAGGGAGATGCGACGGTTCAGATTCCATGTGACCGCTGTCTGCAGGAGGTTACTTATCCTTTTCATATTGTGATAGAGAAGGTGTTACCGTTTGCGGATGCTTCTGATGAAGTGGACGGAGACAGCGACGAAGCGGCATCCTATATAGATGAGGATCGCGTGCTGGATGTGGATCGGTTGATCTACAACGAGATATTGGTGAACTGGCCGGCAAAGGTTTTGTGCAGACCCGATTGCAAAGGGATTTGTCCAAAATGCGGCACGAATTTGAATTTAGCTGCCTGCGACTGTGAGCAGGGCGAGTTAGATCCACGCATGGCACAGTTTCAGGATGTATTTAATAAGTTTAAGGAGGTGTAACCAAATGTCAATCTGTCCTAAGAATAAGTCTTCAAAAGGTAGAAGAGATAGAAGACGTGCAAACTGGAAGATGTCTGCGCCTACATTAGTAAAGTGCAGCAAGTGTGGCGAGCTGATGATGCCTCACAGAGTTTGCAAGAACTGTGGAACATATAACAAGAAAGAGATCATTCCTCAGGACTAATCAAAATCAAAACAATAGAATGCACGCTTCGCGGACATTCGATTGTCATGAATTAAAAAGGAGTCGCTTGCGGCTCTTTTTTTTGCCTTTTTTTATGCCACAGGAATATCTTGATTTTTGCACGGAGTTATAGTATAGTCCTTGTAGAGTTGCTGTGAGTTGATATTCAGACAGAACTTTGCGTTTACCGCAAGGTTCGTAAGAAAGTGATTCAAGGGTAAGCAAAGCCCATTCACGAAGTGAATGTTGCATGGATTTGCGAATATATGCTGTGAACGAAGCGAACAGCATATATATATATATATGAGGAGGATAATATGTCAGATACGGTTCATGTGGCGTTAGATGCCATGGGCGGTGACAATGCACCCGGAGAGATCATAAAAGGTGCAATTGATGCCGTAAAGGAACGTTCCGATATAAAGGTCACACTGGTCGGCCAGGAAGCAGTCATTAACGAAGAATTGCGCAAATATGACTATCCGAAGGATCAGATTGACATCAGGAACGCGATAGAGATCATTGAGATGGCAGAGCCGCCGGTTGTGGCGATCCGCAAGAAAAAGGATTCATCTATCGTGGTCGGTATGAATATGGTAAAGCACGAGGAGGCTGATGCATTTGTGTCTGCCGGCAGTTCAGGCGCGATTCTGGCGGGTGGACAGTTGATCGTCGGCAGAATCAGAGGAATCGAACGTCCCCCTCTGGCACCGCTCATCCCGACAGAAAAGGGTGTGTCATTGTTGGTGGACTGTGGCGCGAATGTAGATGCAAGGGCGTCCCACCTGGTGCAGTTTGCACAGATGGGTTCGATCTATATGGAGCATGTGGTCGGAGTAAAAAATCCCCGCGTGGCGATCGTGAATATCGGTGCGGAGGAGGAAAAGGGAAATGCACTGGTGAAAGAGACATTTCCACTGCTCAAGGCATGTCCCGGTATTAATTTTATTGGCAGTATTGAGGCTCGTGAGATTCCGCACGGAGGCGCTGATGTGATTGTATGCGAAGCGTTTGTTGGAAATGTGATTTTAAAGCTGTATGAGGGTCTTGCAGGTACACTGGTAGGTGTGATCAAGAAGGGTCTGCTCAGTACATTCAGGAGCAAGATCGGTGCAGCACTCGCATTACCGGCTTTGAAAAAAACGTTAAAATCATTTGATGCGACTGCATACGGAGGAGCACCGCTGCTCGGATGCAAGGGGCTGGTCGTAAAGACGCATGGCAGTGCGAAAGCAATCGAGGTAAAAAACTCAATTATCCAGTGCGTCATGTTTAAACAGCAGGCGATCAATGATAAGATAAAGGAAAATATACTCGCAGAAAACAGCGGGGAATAAACATATTTTTTATGAACATATAGTTAAAAAAAGAAAGGAAAAGCGATATGGAATTAGAAAAACTGAAAAAAATTATTGTGGAAGTGTTAAACGTGGATAAGGACGAGATCACTGAGGATACTACATTTATCGATGATCTGGGAGCAGATTCACTCGATATTTTCCAGATTATTATGGGCATCGAGGAAGAATTTGATATTGAGATCCCTACCGAAGAGGCAGAGAAGATCAGCACAGTCGGTGATGCGGTTGAACAGATCAAAAACGCATTAAACTAATTTCGGAGAACAGGAACGGAGGCGCTGACGATAGGCACCTCCGTTTTTTATCCATGTAAAAAGGAGGAGAGAAGTGAAAAGACCGAGAGAATTTCAGTCGGTGATCGGCTACCAGTTCAAAGAGGAGGGCTTGTTGACACAGGCGTTGACACATAGTTCCTATGCCAATGAAAAACATATGAAAAAGGGCTCTGACAATGAGCGCCTGGAGTTTCTGGGGGATGCGGTGTTGGAGATCGTGTCGAGCGAATTCCTCTATCACAAATATCCGCAGCTGCCGGAAGGAGAACTGACCAAGCTGCGGGCGAGCCTTGTGTGTGAGCCGACGCTGGCGTTCTGTACTGAGCCGTTGCATCTGGGTGATTATCTTCAGCTTGGAAAAGGCGAGGATATGACAGGCGGCAGAAAACGGAAATCCATTTTGTCCGATGCACTCGAAGCAGTGATCGGGGCGATCTATCTGGATGGTGGTTTTGCTAGTGCAAAGGAGTTTATCTCCAAGTATATACTGACAGATACAGAGCATAAGCAGCTCTTTTATGATAGCAAGACGATCCTTCAGGAAGAAATACAGGCTGGCGACCGCGGTGCGTTGCATTATGAACTCATCCGTGAGGAAGGACCGGATCATAACAAGCATTTTGTGGTGGCAGCTTATGTGGGAGACGAGATGCTGGGCACCGGAGAGGGGTCTACGAAAAAGGCGGCAGAGCAGCAGGCTGCTTATCAGGCGCTGCTCAAGCTGCGTGGACTGAACGGAGGTGACGCATGTATTTAAAGAGTATCGAGCTGCAGGGATTCAAATCGTTTGCCAACAAGCTGGTATTTGATTTCCACAATGGTATTACAGGCATTGTCGGTCCAAACGGCTCCGGAAAAAGTAATGTAGCGGATGCAGTGCGCTGGGTACTCGGAGAGCAGAGCGCCAAGCAGCTGCGTGGTGCGAGCATGCAGGATGTTATATTTGCAGGGACGGAGAACCGCAAGCCCCTCAGCTACGCATATGTGGCGATCACGCTAGACAACTCGGACCATCAGCTCCCGGTGGATTATAACGAGGTGACGATCGCCAGGCGCGTGTACCGTTCGGGTGAGAGCGAATATTTGTTGAATGGCAGTCCGTGCCGGCTCAAGGATGTCAATGAACTGTTTTATGACACCGGTATCGGAAAAGAGGGTTACTCAATCATAGGCCAGGGACAGATTGATAAGATACTGAGCGGCAGACCGGAGGAACGGCGTGAGTTGTTTGACGAGGCGGCAGGTATTGTAAAATATAAGCGCAGAAAAGCCACGACGCAGAAAAAACTCGACAGTGAACGCGAAAATCTTGTGCGTATCAATGATATTTTATCCGAACTGGAGCGGCAGGTCGGTCCATTGGAACGTCAGGCAGAGAAAGCACGTATTTATCTGAAGAAAAAAGAAGAACGGAAAAACTATGACATCCATGCATTTTTAATGGAAATGGATCAGATGGAGCAACAGGAACATTCGTTAAAGGATAAATACCAGATTGCGGCTGACCAGCTCTCGGATACGAAGCAGAAAAAGGCGCAGAATGAGACTGCTTATCAGGATCTGCAGGATGCCATCCGTGCGATGGATGAGCAGATTGCAGCAATCCGCGATGAACTTGCGGGAACGAGCGTCACAAAGGGCAAGCTTGAAGGTCAGATCAATGTCTTAAAAGAACAGATTCATGCGGCACAGATGTCGGACGAACATTATAAAAACCGTATGGATGCGATCGAAAAGGAGCGCAGCGAGCGTGAAGAACAGAAGGGCAGCTATGAGAATGAGAAAAAGCAGCTCGATGAGCGTCTCAGCGCAGTGACAGAGAAGCGTATTGCGCTCGAACAGCGTCTGACCGAAGTCCAGAGCAGGATCGCAGAGTGCAATGCAGGGATCGAAAAAGGAAAAAATGAGATTATTGAATTGCTCAATCATCGTGGTAATATCAAGTCGCGCGGACAGAAATACGATACGATGCTCGAACAGATCAATATCCAGAAAGCGCAGCTGACCAAACGGCGTCTGCAGCGTAAGAGCGAGGAATCAGGCTATGAGCAGGCAGTCATCCGCTGTGAGGAAGAACTGCGCGTGGCGACGGAGCAGAATAGCGCCTTGCAGCAGGAGATCGCTGATTTTGAGGAAAAAGACAGGGCGTGGAATAAAAAACTCACGGATACAAGACGGACTTTAGAAGAATCGACGGTCACGTTCCACAAAAAGCAGTCCAGACTGGAGTCTCTGCAAAATATCGCAGAGCGCTATGAAGGCTACGGCGGCAGTGTCCGGCGCGTCATGGAGAAAAAAGATGAGGTTTCCGGTATCCACGGTGTTGTGGCGGATCTCATGAAGGTGGAGAAGAAATATGAGACAGCTGTAGAGACTGCACTCGGAGGTAATATCCAGAATGTTGTTACCGAAGATGAAGCGACGGCAAAGCAGCTCATCTCTTATCTGAAGCAGAACCGGCTTGGGCGCGCGACGTTTTTACCACTCACAAGTGTTAAAGGTGGGGATAACAGTAAATATGAGAAGGCACTCGGGCATACCGGAGTGCTCGGCATGGCAAATGAACTGGTGAAGGTAGAACCTGTCTATACCGGAATCATGGCATACCTGCTCGGAAGGGTTGTTGTCGTGGACACGATCGACCATGCGCTGGCGCTGGCTAAGGAATTCCGCTATTCGCTACATATTGTCACGCTGGAGGGCGAATATTTAAGCCCCGGCGGATCGCTGGCTGGTGGTGCATTTAAGAATAACAGCAATCTGCTCGGCAGAAACCGCGAGATTCAGGAACTGGACAAGGCAATTCAGTCGCTCAGAGAAGAGATCGCGGCAAAAAAGAGCCGTATCGAAGATATCCAGACGGCACGGGAACTGCTGAAAGAAGATCTCGAAGCTGCGCGTGAAAAGCTGCAGCAGGGCTATCTGGCTGCGAATACCGCAAAGCTGAACTACAACCGTGCCAAGGAGCAGAAGGAACAGAGCGAAAAGGTATTTACAGGGCTTCAGTTAGAGACAAAGCAGTTAGAGGAACAGCAGTCCCAGATCGAACTGGATAAAGAGCAGATTGCGGGCGAACTGTCTGATGTGGACAAGCGCCAGAAGGAGATCGAGGAGGAGAGTGGGCGGCTGCAGACGGTTCTGGATGAGCAGATCTATCTGGAGGAGAGTGCGACAAAGGAATTCTCTGCGATACAGATCGATGAGTCCAATTTCCGGCAGAAAAATGAGTTTGTGCAGGAAAATCTGAACCGTGTCAGAGGAGAACTCTTAAAGTTGGCTGATGAGACACAGCAGCTGCAGGAAGGACTGACGCAGTCGCAGGAAGATGTTGTGCACAAGGCGGCACAGATCGAACAGATCCGTCAGACGATTCTCGCAGGGGATGACAGCCACACCAGACTCGAACAGCAACTGAAAGAAGCGACAGAACGCAAGGAGCAGCTCTCGGAGGATAACAAGAGCTTTTATCAGAAAAACGATGAATTTGCCTCGCAGATCAGTGAGCTTGAAAAAGAGATTTTCCGTCTGAACAACAGTCAGGAAAAACTCACTGAGGCCAAGGAATATCAGACCTCTTATATGTGGAGTGAATATGAACTGACCTATCATAATGCACTTGCGCTCCGTACCGATGAGACATATACGCTGCAGGAACTCAAAAAACGCATTGCAGGAGTCAAGGAGGAGATCCGCAGACTCGGCGATGTCAATGTCAATGCGATTGAGGACTATAAGGAGCTGAATGAGCGTTACACGTTCTTAAAGACACAGCATGATGATCTCATTGAGGCAGAGCAGACGCTCATGAAGATTATCGAGGAACTGGATACCGGCATGCGCAAGCAGTTTGCAGAGAAGTTTGCGGATATCCAGAGAGAATTTGACAAGGCATTCAAAGATCTGTTTGGCGGCGGTAAGGGTACACTCGAGCTGCTGGAGGATGAGGAACATGATCTGCTGGAATGCGGCATCCGTATTATCGCACAGCCACCCGGAAAGAAGCTGCAGAACATGATGCAGCTCTCTGGTGGAGAAAAGTCGCTCACAGCGATTGCATTGCTGTTTGCGATCCAGAACCTGAAGCCGTCACCGTTTTGCCTGCTGGACGAGATCGAGGCGGCGCTGGATGATTCTAACGTGGACCGGTTCGCAAAGTATCTGCATAAGCTGACGAAAAACACACAGTTTATCATTATTACGCACAGGCGTGGTACGATGAATGCTGCAGACCGGCTATATGGTATCACGATGCAGGAAAAGGGCGTATCCACACTCGTATCGGTTAATCTGATCGAAGCAGACCTCGACGAATAGGAGACAGACAATGGAACAGGAACAGACGACACAGAAGAAAAAGGGATTTTTTGGCAGACTCGTAGAGGGCCTGACCAAGACGCGAGACAACATTGTAAAAGGTATCGATAATGTATTCAGTGGATTCTCCAGTATCGATGATGATTTCTATGAGGAGATCGAGGAGATTCTGGTTATGGGAGATATCGGTATCCATGCAACGGAGGAGATCATTGAGCATCTGAAGCAGCAGGTGAAGGAACAGCATATCAAAAATCCTGCGGACTGTAAGGAATTATTGATCGAGAGCATTAAAAAACAGATGAATGTCGGAGAGACAGCCTATCGTTTTGAACAGGAAAAGTCGGTTGTCATGGTCATCGGAGTCAATGGCGTCGGCAAGACGACTTCAATCGGAAAACTCGCAGGAAAGCTCAAGGCGCAGGGAAAGAAAGTCATCGTAGCAGCAGCAGATACGTTCCGTGCGGCGGCAGGCAGCCAGCTTGAGGAATGGGCCAACCGCGCCGGCGTAGAGATGATCGGTGGGCAGGAGGGCGCAGATCCGGCAGCGATTGTCTACGATGCGATTGCAGCGGCCAAGGCACGCCACGCGGATGTATTGCTGTGCGATACGGCAGGCCGATTGCATAATAAGAAAAACCTGATGGAAGAACTGCGCAAGATGAATCATATCATTGACCGCGAGTATCCGGATGCATTCCGTGAGACGCTTGTTGTACTCGATGGTACAACCGGACAGAATGCACTCGCACAGGCAAAGCAGTTCTCGGAAGTGGCAGATATCACAGGTATTATCTTAACGAAGATGGATGGAACTGCAAAAGGTGGTATCGCAGTTGCGATACAGTCAGAACTTGGAATACCGGTGAAATATATCGGTGTGGGTGAGTCGATTGATGACCTGCAGAAATTTGATTCAAATGATTTTGTGAATGCACTCTTTGACAGGGCGCCGGAAAGGGATGAAGAACATGCTGACATTGGATAAATTTGAAGAAGCAAGTGAGAAAGTAAAAGAGGTCACACTCGAGACCAAATTGGTCTACAGCGATTATCTGAGTGAACAGACCGGAAACAAGGTGTATTTAAAACCGGAAAATATGCAGTTTACAGGTGCATACAAGGTGCGTGGTGCATATTATAAGATCAGCACACTGACCGATGAGGAGCGTGAGAGAGGTCTGATCACCGCATCTGCAGGAAACCATGCGCAGGGAGTCGCATATGCGGCAAAGTGTTACGGCTGCAAGGCAACGATTGTCATGCCGACAACGACACCGCTCATCAAGGTCAACCGTACAAAAGGCTACGGTGCAGAGGTCGTACTGTACGGAGATGTCTACGATGAGGCGTGTGCACATGCATTAGAGCTGGCAAAGGAGCATGGATATACATTTATCCATCCGTTTGATGATCTGGCGGTAGCGACCGGACAGGGAACGATTGCAATGGAGATCTTCAAGGAGCTGCCGCTTGTAGAATACATCCTCGTACCGATCGGCGGAGGCGGACTCGCGACCGGCGTATCGACGCTGGCGAAGCTGCTCAACCCGAAGATCAAAGTCATCGGCGTAGAGCCGGCGGGCGCCAACTGTATGCAGGTATCCTTCCGCGAGGGCAAGGTGACGACGCTGCCGAGTGTCAATACGATCGCAGACGGTACTGCGGTAAAGACGCCGGGTGAGCACATTTTCCCTTATATTAAAAAAAATCTCGACGACATCATCACGGTAGAGGATGATGAGCTCGTTGTAGCTTTCCTCGATATGGTGGAAAACCACAAGATGGTTGTCGAGAATTCAGGACTTTTAACAGTCGCTGCACTCAAAAAGTTAAAAGCGAAAAATAAGCGTGTCGTATCAATCTTAAGTGGCGGAAATATGGATGTGATCACGATGTCCTCCGTCGTACAGCAGGGACTGATCTTCAGAGACCGTATCTTTACCGTATCGGTATTGCTGCCTGATAAGCCGGGTGAGCTGTGCAAGGTATCCGGACTGATCGCAGGCGTGCAGGGTAATGTCATCAAGCTCGAGCACAATCAGTTTGTCAGCACGAACCGCAATGCGGCTGTGGAGCTGCGCATCACGTTAGAGTGCTTTGGAACAGATCACAAAAAGCAGATCATGCAGGCACTGGAAAAGGAAGGCTACCGCCCGAAACTTGTGCGGACGACACTTTAACTGCCATTATAAAAATGAGAGGTGACAAGAAAAAATACTTGACACCTCTTTTTCGTTGTAGTATGATAACTGAGGCTTGAGAGAAAAGGTGTGGTGACGATGGCATCAGATATGGAACCTAAGATAAAGCAGGCATACCTCTATGACTTTTATGGTGAACTGTTAAATGAACATCAGAGAAGAATTTTTGAGGCATTTGTATTTGATGATCTTTCGTTAGGTGAGATTGCTGAAGATCAGGATACATCCAGACAGGCAGTGCATGATCTGGTTAAGAGAGCCACGAAAAAGCTAGAGGAATATGAAAACACACTGCATCTCATGGCACGTTTCATGGATCTGCGTGAAAAGGCAGTCCACATACAGAAGTGTGCTGAAGAATATGAGCACAGCCATGAGGAACATCTGTTGAAGGAGATCAAACAGATCTCAGGTGAAATAATAGAGGATTTGTAGTATATGGCATTTGACGGTTTATCAGAAAAACTTCAGAATGTATTCAAGAATCTGCGCAGCAAGGGACGACTGACAGAGGATGACGTAAAGGCAGCCCTGAAGGAAGTCAAGATGGCGCTGCTCGAGGCAGATGTCAATTTCAAGGTGGTCAAGCAGTTCACAAAGACTGTGCAGGAGCGCGCGATCGGTGCGGATGTAATGAATGGACTCAATCCCGGACAGATGGTCATTAAGATCGTAAATGAGGAAATGACTGCACTCATGGGATCGGAGACGACAGAGATCGCACTGCGGCCCGGCAAGGAGACAACCATTATCATGATGGCTGGTTTGCAGGGAGCCGGTAAGACAACGACCACAGCCAAGCTCGCCGGCAAGTTCAAGCAGAAGGGCAAAAAGCCGCTGCTCGTCGCATGTGATGTATACCGTCCGGCGGCGATTGAGCAGTTGCAGATCAACGGTGAGAAGCAGGGCGTGGATGTCTTTGCTATGGGAGATAAAAATTCTCCGGTAGATATCGCAAAGGCAGCAGTCGAGCATGCAAATAAAAATGGCTACAATCTGGTCATTTTAGATACAGCCGGACGTCTTCATGTAGATGAGGATATGATGGCGGAACTTGTTTCGATTAAGGAGCAGGTGGATGTGGCACAGACAATATTGGTTGTCGATGCCATGACAGGTCAGGATGCAGTCAATGTCGCCAAGACATTTGATGAGACGATCGGTATTGATGGCGTGATTCTGACCAAGCTGGACGGCGACACCAGAGGCGGTGCGGCGCTATCCATCCGGGCAGTGACCGGAAAGCCGATTCTATATGTCGGCATGGGTGAGAAGCTCTCTGATCTGGAGCAGTTTTATCCCGATCGTATGGCATCCAGAATCCTCGGTATGGGCGATGTACTCACGCTCATTGAAAAGGCAGAGGCACAGATGGATGCGGACAAGGCAAAGGAGATGGAACAGCGTCTCAAAAAGGCAGAGTTCTCCTTTGATGACTATCTCGAGTCGATGAACCAGATGAAAAAACTGGGTGGGCTCTCCAGTGTACTCGGCATGATGCCGGGCATGGGCGGTGCGCAGATGGCAGAGATAGAAAATGCGATGGATGAGAAAAAGATGGCGCGCATTGAGGCGATCATCTACTCCATGACACCGCAGGAGCGGGCAAACCCGAATGTACTCAATCCGAGCAGAAAGCGCAGAATCGCAAACGGCGCGGGTGTGGACATCTCAGAAGTCAACCGGCTGGTCAAGCAGTTTGAGCAGGCACGCAAGATGATGAAGCAGATGCCGGGTATGATGAAAGGCAGAGGCGGTAAAATGGGAAGGTTTAAATTACCATTTTAACCATAGATAAAAGAAAAATTCCAAGGAGGTGAAATGAAATGGCAGTAAAGATCAGATTAAAGAGATTAGGACAGAAGAAGGCTCCTTTCTATAGAATCGTTGTTGCAGATTCAAGAACTGCACGTAACGGTCAGAGCATCGATGAGATCGGTACTTACGATCCCACAAAGGATCCCAGCGAGTATCACGTAGATGCTGAGGCAGCTAAGAAGTGGTTAGCAAACGGTGCACAGCCTACCGAAACTGTTGCAAAGATTTTCAAGTTAGCTGGTATCGAGAAATAAGTGAGGTAGACCAATGAAGGAATTAGTGGAAGTAATCGCAAAAGCCTTGGTCGATTACCCGGATCAGGTCGTAGTCACTGAGACAGAAACTGACAAATCCATCGTTGTGGAGCTTCGCGTTGCACAGTCCGATATGGGTAAGGTAATCGGTAAACAGGGTCGTATTGCGAAAGCAATCCGTTCTGTTGTGAAAGCAGCAGCCTCAAAAAGTGAAAAAAAGGTTATTGTAGATATCATGCAGTAGCCACCAAGATGCATGTGTTGATACGCTTTGCGCAGTCACGCATGCGTTTCTTGTTTTTCAGAGAAATGTTCCGGAAATGGAAGATTGACAAAACAGTTTCGCAATCACCCAGATAGATACAGACACAGCAAGGAGAATATTATTATGGAAGATTTATTGCAGGTAGGTGCAATTTTAGATACACACGGACTGCGCGGCGAGGTGAAGGTATTTCCGACGACCGATGACGCATCCCGTTATGACGATCTCGCCGAGGTCGAATTACAGAAAAAGGACGGCAGTTTCCTTCATCTGGAGGTCGAGCGCGTCCGCTATTTCAAAAACCTCGTGATCGTCAAATTTAAGCATTTTGACAATATCAACGACATCGAGCAGTACAAAAAGTGCAACCTCTATGTCACGCGCGAGAACGCGGTAGAATTAGACGAGGACGAGTACTTTGTGGCAGACCTCATCGGACTGACCGCAAAAAGCGATGAGGGTGAGACACTCGGTACGCTTACGGATGTGCTCACGACCGGGGCGAATGATGTATATGTCATCAAAACGCCACAAAATGATGAACTGCTCGTGCCCGCGATCCACGACTGTGTGCAGGAGGTCAATATTGAAGGCGGCTATGTGACATTGCATCTGCTGCCGGGACTGCGGGATTTGAATAAGAAGGAATAGGTCATGAATTTTCATATATTAACACTGTTTCCTGATATGGTATCGCAGGGACTGAATACGAGTATTATCGGACGCGCCGCAGACAAAGGGCTGGTCACGATCGACTGCATCAATATCAGGGATTATACATTGGACAAACATAAAAAAGTCGATGATTACCCCTATGGCGGAGGCGCCGGTATGGTCATGCAGGCGCAGCCGGTCTATGATGCATGGCGTTCCGTGGTAGAGCGCATCGGTTACAAGCCGCGCACGGTCTATCTGACTCCGCAGGGCGGCATTTTCTCACAGCCACAGGCAAAGGAGCTTGCGCTGGAGGAGGATCTGATCCTGCTATGCGGGCACTATGAGGGGATCGACGAGCGTGTGCTCGAGGAGATCGTCACGGACTATGTTTCGATCGGAGACTATGTGCTGACCGGCGGCGAGCTGCCGGCGATGGTCATGGTCGATGCAATCAGCCGCATGGTGCCGGGTGTGCTCACAAACGATGAGTCCGGCAGCACGGAATCGTTAGAGGGTAACTTGTTAGAATATCCGCAGTATTCGCGTCCCGAGGAGTGGAACGGCAAAAAAGTACCTCCTATCCTCTTGTCCGGCGATCATGCCAAGGTAGACGCATGGCGCCGGGAACAGTCGATCCTGCGCACGGCAGAGCGCAGACCGGATCTGCTGCAAAAAGCACAGTTGTCAGAAAAAGAATTGAAAATTATAAAAAAGACAGATAAATAGACAAGATTCGACAGTGTTCTTGTTTCGAATATGTTATGGTACTGCCAGAAGGTGGTGATAAGTATGACATACGAAGAATACTGCACAGTATGATACGAGTGCAAAGCGTCTGTTAGGACAGAAGAGCATACTGGCACATATACTGGTAAAAACAGTTGATGAGTTTAAGGGCGTGAATCTCAAGGATGTGGTTGACTGCATTGAGGGGACACCACATATCAGTACGATACCGGCAGAGCCTGGACTCACAAATGCAGCCAGCGAAAAAAATGGTGAAAGACTGGTCGGTTTCAACACAGAAAATGAAGAGATCAATGAAGGTCTGGTAAGATTTGATAGGTTCCTATGAATGGAAGGGAAATCTTGATTTGCTGAATATCATCATGCTTGGACTGGCAAAGGAACTGCCGGAACATGATGAGACGTATGAACTGCACCGTCTGCTGGGAGCATTGTTATCTAGGGAACTTACAATAGATGAAAAACTAAACATAATTGGAAATGAATACGATATTCCTATTGAGGAGAACTTCAGGAAGGATGTGAGCGTTATGTGTAACTTGAGTCAGGGAATAAAAGAAGATGGTATTGCGATTGGAGAGGCAAGAAAAGAAGAAAAAATTATTCTTAATATGCATAACAATGGTTTTACTATAGAGCAGATTGCTATAGCTACAGATAAAAACGTAGAAGAAGTGAAAGCGATTATTGCAGGGAAGGAACCTGCGCTTGCATAGTTCTTTTATAGTAGCAGGAAAACAGTTTTCTGTGAATAAAATGGTTAGAATCAAGCCTCCAAGTCTATAATAGATTTGGAGGTTTCCCTTTGTATGTCCTGTGTGAAATTTTTGCGAAAAGAATAAATGTGATATAATGAGCGAAAGTGAGAAAAATGCAAATTTATTTGCATTTGACGAACGGCGATATTATTGAGTGATGAAAT
>CAKRIZ010000024.1 GCA_934351445.1 uncultured Eubacterium sp. | reverse complement strand
ATTCGAACCCACGCGCCCTTGCGGACAAACGGTTTTCAAGACCGCCTCGTTATGACCACTTCGATACCTCTCCGTGTTGCTGTTCTCGCGATCAGCGAGTATTATAATATCATCCAATTAGTAATATGTCAATACATTATTTGATATTTTTTAAAAAAATTTTTACAACCTCCAAATCCTCCGGCGTTGTGACCTTTATATTACGGTAAGAACCCTCAATCAGACGGCTCTGCCTTCCATAAGCCAGCTCCAGTACCTGCGTATCATCTGTCACAGATTGTTCTCCGGAAGCTATCACCCGGTCATAGGCATCGCTTATCAGATCATAGGCAAATGCCTGCGGCGTCTGTACCTGCCAGAGTCTGCTGCGATCCGGTGTTTCCTTCGTCCAGCCATGCTCCGTGGCTACTTTCATCGTGTCTTTTACCGGCATACCTGCCACGCATGCCTCATCCTGTGCGACGGCCTTCATCACACGTTCCAGCAGCGCCTGGTCAATACATGGGCGGGCACTGTCATGAATCAGTACATAATCCACCCCCGCCAATGCGTGCAAGCCTGCCTGCACAGATAAATAGCGTTCACTGCCTCCGGGCACGATCGCGCATACCTTTGAGAACCCATAGCGCTCTACGATCTGCGTCCGGCACACTTCTTCTTCCCCCGGTGTCACAACCAGAACGATCTTTTCTACCCTACTTTCCTGAAATTTATTCAATGCATAGTACATGAGCGGATAGTCTCCGACCATTAAATACTGTTTAGGCGTATCCATATGCATACGGCTGCCGCTGCCTGCTGCCAGCACAATGGCACCGTAGTTTTTTTCCCTTTGCTTCCGGTTCATTTATCGCTCCCCCAGCTTCAGATTCGGGATTGCATTGAGATCCAATCCATCTCTCTTCCCTGCCAGATACTCATAATAGGCTGCCGCACCAATCATGGCTGCATTGTCTGTACAAAAGATCGGTGATGGATGGTAAAATGCCACACCCTTTCGTCTGCATGCATCTTCCATCGCACCACGCAGCGTCTGATTTGATGCCACTCCGCCCGCAATCGCAAATTTATCCATACCGCAGTCATCGATTGCCTGCATCGCATGTTGTACCAACACATCAATCACCGCCTGTTGGAAAGATGCCGCCACATCAGCCTGCACGATTGTCTCGCCTTTCATCTGTGCACCGTTGAGATAGTTCAATACGGCAGACTTCAAGCCACTGAATGAGAAGTCATACGGTCCGTCTGCCACTTTAGGCTGCGGAAAATGGATCGCCCCCGGATCACCCTCATGTGATACTCTTTCAATCTTCGGTCCACCCGGATACCCCAGCCCGATCGCACGCGCCACCTTATCAAATGCTTCTCCCGCCGCATCATCACGCGTTCTGCCCAGTATCTCATACTGCCCATAATCAACAACCTTGACCAGATGCGTATGTCCGCCAGATACAACCAGACACAAAAACGGTGGTTCCAGATCTTTATTCTCTATATAGTTTGCACTGATATGCCCTTCTATATGATGGACTCCGATCAATGGCAGCTTTTTGGCATATGCAATCGCTTTTGCCTCCGCGACACCGACCAGCAGTGCACCTACCAGACCAGGACCATAAGTCACTGCGACCGCATCCATATCATCCAGTGTCATATGTGCATCGTCCAGTGCCTGTGTGATCACCTGATTAATTTTCTCAATATGTTTTCTCGATGCAATCTCCGGCACAACCCCGCCATACAATGTATGTAATGCTATCTGCGAGGAAATCACGTTTGACCGTACATCTCTGCCGTCAACAACAACTGCTGCCGCTGTCTCATCACAGGAACTCTCGATCGCCAGTATTTTTACATCTGTTTTCTTACCTGTCATGGATTAGTCTTCTCCTCCATTCACTTTTCCAAAGCCGAGTATCTTCCACTCACCCTGCGCATCCTTGCGCATCAGATACTGCTGATAAGTGCGCGAAAATTCCTGACTTCCCTTTTTTATAAAATATGATGCCTGGGCACGCGCACCGGAAGCCTCTTCGATATCGATATATTCTACTTCATTGGAGCTGCACACATTCGCCTGGATCATCACCTTCTGATCATTATGAAAGGATTTCAGTTCCTGCTGCAGGCTGAGCAGCTGCGTATCTTCCGGATTCATCTCCAGCAATTCGTCATCATAGAGTTCGCGCATCTTGCTGCCAAGTGCGTGGATCTCATCCTCACTCAGATCCTCTCCCTGTGAGCCGTATAATAGCAGAAGATAACGGTTATACAGCTTCAACACCTCACGCGGAGTCTTTGGGTAGTCTGCTGAGATATTTTTGTACATCAATTCATCTTTTTCCGTGACTTTAGTCGCGTCCGACGCTGACTTTGGCGTGCGGTAAGCAACAAACGCAAACGCACCTACGATCAATACTGCAACGATACATATCAGAGCCACACCTATTCGTCTCTTCTTCATGCTTCATCCTCCTCAAAAACGAGTTCTATGGATCTGCCATCTTTTCCGAGCGAAGCCGTAGGGAAAATACTACGCACCTTATCCATATAATCTTCCGCGTGTACCAGTGACGGGCTAAAATGTGTCAGCCACATCTGCTGTACCTGCGCATCCCTGGCCACACGTGCCGCCTCATAAAAAGTCATATGCTTGTATTGTTTTGCCTTCTCCAGCTTATCCGGTTCCGCGTACATTCCTTCGCAGATCAACAGATCTGCGTGGTCAGCTGCTTCTACCAGTGACTTTGTCGGCCGCGTATCTGTACAATATGTCAGCTTAATACCTTTCCGCTGCGCTCCCATCACCTGGTCGGGCGTATATGTCACGCCCTCATACTGTACCGTCTCCCCACGTTGCAGACATCCCCAGTAGTTTCGCGGAATCGGAAGCTGCAAAGCCTGCTCCAGTTGGAATTTCCCCGCCCGCTTAATCTCGATGGTATATCCGTAACACAGGACATTATGATTGACGCGGAATGCATCTATCTCATATCCGTTGATTGAGAAATGCTGCGATGCACCCTCAATCTCCAGATAACGAATCTCAAATGGCAGCTCCGGCGCAATGGTACGCAGTGCATTCACAACCCGCTCAAGCCCCTTCGGACCGATCATCGTGAGCGGTTCTGTCCGTTCTGCATTTCCCATCGTGAGCAGCATGCCCGGCAAACCGCTGATATGATCCGCATGATAATGCGTAAAACACATAATATCGATCGGTTTTGCACTGAGCCCTGCTTTTTTCATCGCGACCTGTGTACCCTCGCCACAATCAATGAGCAGACTGCTGCCGTTATATCTCGTCATAAGTGCAGTCAGCCATCGATAAGGCAAAGGCATCATTCCACCGGTTCCAAGCAAGCATACATCTAACATTTCTACTATGATCCCTCTCTATAATAATTCCGTTGTCGGGTAACAATCCGGAGCAATCACAAAATCCTTTGTCCACGCACGCAGACATTCCGGACATATATGCATCTCCTCCGTTGTCCCATCCCGATCTGATAAATATCCCCAGCGCTTTACGATGTGCAGATGATCCTCATAGTGTCCATCGCTTTGCCGGAGTTGTTCTCCGCAGCAGTTACATACCAATATTGTGTGTTCCCTCATTGCCAGTCCTCCTATTGTATTCCGTGATTTTATCACACACCCTGTCATACAGAGTCATTATACGGATAACCGGGACGCTTCTCCATAGGGAACTATTGGCATGCCATAATATAGGCATCTTCTGTCGGTTTTTCATAAAAATTCTTCCTGACACCAAGCACTGAAAATCCCATCTGCTCATACAACCGGATCGCCGGCTCATTCGACACACGCACCTCCAGCACGATCCGCGCGACATTTCTGCATGCCAGCTGCTGCTTCAATTCGGTCAGGAGCGCCCGTGCAATCCCCCTTCTTCTGGCAGCCGGTGCGACCGCAACGTTCGTGATCTCGCCCTCATCCAGCGTGCAGTAGATACCCACATATCCGAGCAACTCGTCCTGCTCATATGCAACCAGAAATATGATATCTTCCCGCGGCAGTGTATCTGCAAAACCTGCAGCAGACCAGGGCATTGGAAAGATCTGTGCCTCTAATGCCGCCACTGCTGCGACATCGCCTTTTTGCATCGTGCGAATAATCATACGCCCAGATCTCCCGGCAGACGTTTTTCCTTTTCCTGACGTTCACGCTCTGCCTGCGATAAACGCAGATAATCCGGCTGATGATCCTGTGCGGATACCACCCGACCTTCACGCAGATAAGTCAGTGCCAACGCTGCCACTGCACCTGCGCGCTGTTTGTTCAGATGTGCCGGTGCAAACGAATATGGCACCGTCACATGTTCCTGCAGATACGCTGAAAAAACCGGTACACCATCTCCCAGAAAAACAACCGCACGCCCAAGTGCATTGATCTGCTCCGTAATCTGTGCAATATCAACCGCACACTGTGGCTGGATCACTTGCATCTGTCCATCGGTAAATTCATAAAGACCTGTATAAGTCTGATTTCTCCTCGCATCCATGAGCGGGCATACCACATCTGCAGCACCCCACAGATTATAGGCCAGCCCATCAACCGTAGGCACCTCCACAATCGGCTTTTCCAGCGCCAGCCCAAGCCCCTTTGCTGTCGCCGAACCGATACGAAGCCCCGTAAATGATCCCGGTCCTTTTGCAACCGCAATCGCATCCACGGACTGCAGATCGAGATCTATCATCTGCGCAACGGTATCCAGCATCGGCAGTAATGTCTGCGAATGCGTCTTTTTATAGTTTACGGTGTATTCACCGATCAGATTCTCATCCTCCACAACAGCGACGCTTGCCACCAGTCCGGAACTGTCAAGTGCTAATAGCTTCATCCTGTTATCCTTCCTTTTCCTCTAAAATAATCCTGCGGTAGTCAAAGCCACGCTCCAGATCCTTTTCAATCAATATCTGTGTTCTACGCCCAGGCAGGATCTCCTCAATCAACTCTGCCCACTCGATCAGGCATACCCCATCTCCATAAAAATAGTCCTCATAGCCAATCTCATCCATTTCTTCCACATCACCGATCCGGTACACGTCAAAATGATAAAACGGCAGCCTGCCCTCGTCATACACCTGTACAATCGTAAATGTCGGGCTATTGATCGGCTCTGTGATGCCAAGTCCCTCGGCCAGCCCCTGCGCAAACACAGTTTTCCCCACGCCAAGGTCTCCGGTCAGTGTAAATACCATTCCGGGCTCTGCAGCCTCTCCGAGCTGCTTTGCCAAAGTGAATGTCTCCTCCGGTGCATTTGTCTCATATACCATACCGTCTGCCTCATCCTCTATACTTTCTTCATCTTAAACCGGTAGCTGTCTACCTGCGCCTTTGCCAGCTCATAGAGTGCCTCATACTGATCTGCCAACTGGTCACGCGGGATCACATTGGCCCGGATGCGGCCACCATACAAAAGCACCATATGTTTCGTGCTCACGATCTTGTATAACTGCTTCCACGGCATCGTCACACTCTGTTCGCCAAAGCATGTCGTAATGCCCGACTCGTCAAACGTATAATGAATCGGCTGCCGATAGACCTCGCTGTTTTTCATCTGCTTTTTTACTTTGCCACGGAGACTGAACGGTATATATAACACGATCAGCACAGAGGCAAGCAGATACAGCACATTGTATGCCACATTGACATCGCCCCAGCTCAGCACACTCACCAACACCAGCAACACAGCTATCACAATCGACAATATGCCCTGTGAATTATGATACACATGATACAGATTAAACCGATACATATCTTCGAACGTCATCGTTACATCCAGTTCTATTTTTTTCATGTACTCGCTCCTTAATTACATACATACTTATGGTAAGTATAACATTTCTGAAAAAAAAAGGAAAGAGGGATGCTCCCTCTTTCCTTTTTTGTATATAACATCTGTCTGCCAGTTCTGTCCTGTTAAATTACAACAGACTCTCATACAACTTGGTAATATCTTCTACACTGGTCTCCTTCGGATTGCCCGGACGGCATGCATCATCATATGCAGACTGTGCCAGGAACGGGATATCCTCTTTCTTAACGATCTCACTCAGGTCTGCCGGGATTCCAACATCTGCTGACAGCTTCTTGACAGCATCTACAGCAGCCTTGCGGTATTCTTCCTGGCTCATGGCATCTACGCCCTCTACACCCATGGCACGTGCAATCTCACGGTACTTCTCGCCGGTAGCTTCTGCATTGTACTCCATAACGGTCGGTAAAATAATCGCATTGGCCACTCCGTGCGGTGTGTCATAGAGCGCTCCCAGAGGGTGTGCCATAGAATGTACAATACCAAGTCCTACATTTGAGAAGCCCATACCTGCGACATACTGTCCCAGAGCCATTCCCTCGCGTCCTTCTTTGGTGTTGTCTACTGCTCCACGCAGACTCTTTGAGATAATCTCGATAGCCTTCAAATGGAACATATCAGACAGCTCCCATGCACCTGCCGTAATGTATCCCTCGATTGCATGTGTCAGCGCATCCATTCCAGTAGCTGCGGTCAGTCCTTTCGGCATAGATGACATCATATCCGGGTCTACGAATGCTACGACCGGAATATCTTTCGGGTCTACACATACCATCTTACGGTTTTTCTCTACATCTGTGATGACATAGTTGATCGTAACCTCTGCTGCCGTACCTGCAGTTGTGGGTACAGCGAAGATAGGTACGCTCTTCTTCGTCGTCGGAGCAACACCTTCCAGACTGCGGACATCCGCGAAATCAGGGTTTGCAATGATGATGCCGACACCCTTGGCCGTATCCATAGATGATCCACCGCCGATAGCGATAATATAATCAGCACCTGCTGCCTGAAACGCGGCCACACCAGACTGTACATTCTCGATCGTAGGGTTCGGTTTAATATTTGAATATAATTCATAATCGAGTCCGGCTTTCTCAAGTACATCCAGCACTTTCTGGGTCACACCGAATTTTACCAGATCCGGATCAGAACATACAAATGCTTTCTTGAATGCTCTTCCCTTTGCCTCATCTGCAATTGCCTCGATCGCACCTGCTCCATGATAAGAGGTCTCATTTAACACAAATCTGTTTGCCATAGCTTTGTCCCTGTTGCAGCCGCTGATTTCCGGGGCTGCATCCTTTCTTGTCTTTATGTATAAAGTGTACTCTATATTCCCTTCATCGTCAACGCAATCCGTTTCTTTTCCAGATCCACATCAAGCACTTTCACATCTACGATATCGCCGACCGAAACAGCCTCCAGCGGATGCTTGATATAGCGGTCACAGATCTGCGAAATATGTACAAGCCCATCCTGATGCACTCCGATATCCACAAACGCACCAAAGTCGATGACGTTTCGCACAGTACCCTTTAATACCATGCCCGGTGTCAGATCCTTCATCTCCAACACATCACTGCGCAGAATCGGGCGCGGCATATCCTCTCTCGGATCCCTGCCCGGTTTTTCCAGTTCGGATAAGATATCGTTTAAGGTCAGTTCGCCAATCTCCAGCTCCTGTGCCAGTTTTTTCTTATCTGCCACTTTTTTAGATAACCCGGCGAGCTGTCCGGGCTGCCAGTCACTTTTGCCGTAGCCGAGTTTTTCTAATAGCAGCGTTGTCGCGCCATAGCTCTCCGGATGGACACTCGTCGCATCGAGCGGATTTTTGCCATTTCTAATGCGCAGGAAGCCTGCACACTGCTCAAATGCTTTCGGTCCGAGTTTTGGCACCTTTTTTAGTTCATTACGGCTCATAAACCTGCCATTTTCCTCGCGGTAAGCAACAATATTTTTTGCAACCGCCTTGCTGATACCTGAGATGTACTCGAGCAGCGATGCACTGGCGGTATTCAGATCCACGCCGACGCGGTTTACACAATCCTCCACCACTCCGCCGAGCGCTTCTCCAAGCTTCTTCTGGTTCATGTCATGCTGATATTGCCCGACACCGATTGCCTTGGGATCGATCTTGACCAGCTCCGCCAGCGGATCCTGCAGACGTCTTGCGATCGATGCCGCGCTCCGCTGTCCCACATCAAAATTGGGGAATTCCTCGGTCGCCAGCTTGCTCGCAGAGTAGACAGAAGCCCCCGCCTCGTTGACAATCACATACTGCACCGGTTTTTTCAGTTCCTTCAAAAGATCGACGATGATCTGCTCTGACTCTCTGGATGCCGTGCCGTTTCCGACAGAGATCAGTGATACATCATATTTATCTATGAGCTGCTTTAAGATCTTTTTGGATTCCTCGACCTTGTTCTGCGGCGCAGTCGGATAGATCACCTTCGTATCGAGCACCTTTCCGGTCGCATCGACAATCGCCAGCTTACACCCGGTACGAAATGCCGGATCCCAGCCGAGCACAACCTTGCCGGTAATCGGCGGCTGCATGAGAAGCTGTCCGAGATTCTTGCCAAATACACTGATCGCTCCATCCTCTGCCTTTTCCGTCAGATCGGCGCGGATCTCACGCTCGATCGCAGGCGCGATTAACCGGTCATAGCTGTCGGCGATCGTCTCCTGCAGCACCGGTTTCGTATTTGGATTATCCCGCGTGATGACCTGTTTTTCCAGAAAACGCAGAATATCCTCCTGCGGAGCCTCGATTTTGACACTAAGTACCTTCTCTGCCTCTCCACGGTTCAGCGCGAGTACGCGATGTCCTGCAAGTTTTGCAACCGGCTCTGTGAAATCGTAGTACATCTCGTAGACACTCCCCTCCTGCGGATCTTTGGCTGTCGAATGGAGGATGCCCTTCTTTGTCGTCAGCTCCCGGATACGGATACGGTAATCCGCCTCCTCCGCGACCATCTCTGCCACAATATCTTTTGCACCCGCGAGTGCCTCCTCTGCGGTCGCCACCTCTTTTTCCGCATTCACAAAAGCGGCTGCTTCCTCCAGCATTGGCTTCTTTGTCATCTGCAATAGCAAAATGTTGGCAAGCGGCTCCAGCCCTTTCTCCTTGGCCACCGTTGCCCGCGTGCGGCGTTTCGGCCGGTACGGACGGTACAGATCCTCCACGACCACCAGTGTCTGCGCATCCAGGATCTGCTGGCGCAGCTCCGGTGTCAGTTTTCCCTGTTCCTCGATGGTCGCGAGTACCTGCTGCTTCTTTTCCTCGAGGTTACGCAGATAGTTCAACCGTTCGAACAGATTTCTCAGCTGTTCATCGTTCAATGCCCCGGTTGCTTCCTTTCGGTAACGGGCGATAAAGGGAATTGTATTTCCCTCGTCTATTAATTTCACAGCAGCGTCTACCTGATTTTTGCGCACGCCAAGTTCTGCTGCGATTGTAGCGATAATATCCATTCCACCTAGTTCCTTTCTCTCATTCCTATCATTCTGATTCTCCCATCAGATGATTGCAGAATCATTTTATAACTCGTCCATTATGTTACTGTTCACTCGTACCTCGTTCCAGTAACGGATTTTGCCGATGCTTCGCATTCCAAATCGGCAAAATCTGCTACCACCACTGTATCATGCGGCATTTTCAGTTCAGAAAATGCCTGCCTGTGAACAGTAACTTTATTATACCTCAAACGCAAACTTCATGGCAAGCATGTTGAACTATCACATTCCGCGTGGTATGATAATTGTAAAGATCGATACACTAGGAGGTATGTTTATGTCAGATTATCTCTCAATCGGCAGCTACGGAACCGGTTACGGCTATAGCTATTCCAGCCCCTACCAGTCCTACAGCATACGAAATAACTCAAACCGGCAGACCAGCCAGACAAATACAGACGGCGCACAGACCGATAGTCCACACCGAAAAACCGGCAATCCCGAGGACGACACCGTCAAGCGCGGGCGCAAATCCTCCCCTGCCGAATGCCAGACCTGCAAAAACCGTAAATATCAGGATGGATCGGATGAGGGTGATGTCTCCTTCAAGGCCCCCGGACATATCTCACCGCAGGCTTCTGCCGGTACGGTACGCGCCCACGAGCTGCAGCATGTGAGCAATGCCTATGAAAAAGCAGCAAAAGGCGATGGCGAAGTCCGTTCCGTGAGTGTCACCTTAAAAACTGCCGTCTGCCCGGAATGCGGCACGACCTATGTGTCCGGTGGCGAGACGCGCACATCGATCGCTTATTCCAAGGAGAACCCTTATCAGCAGAATAAAAAGGCTCTTGAAGCCATGAACCTGATCGGAGCGAATGTGGATTATGTGGCATAACGTATCCATAGCAAAAGATACCAATTGCTGATAACCGGAATGACATGGCGGAAAGGACGTGAACGGCATGCCCAGCGATGAAGAACTTTACAGGCAATACTTACGCGGTGATGAAGCAGGGCTTGAAGCCCTGATGAAAACATACGGCGACTCGCTGACCTTATACATCAACGGCTATCTGCATGACGTTCACGAAGCGGAGGATCTGATGATCGAAGTCTTTTCCTATCTGTTCACAAAAAAGCCACGGATCCGGGACGGCGGCTTTAAGGCTTACCTGTACAAGGCGGCTCGACACATGGCGCTGCGGTGCAAAAGCAGACGGCGGCTTTTCTTCAGTCTTGATGGCATGACCGAAGAACCGGACGGACAAACACTGGTGGAAGAAGTCGTCCGGACAAAGGAACGGGATCAGCTCCTGCATATCTGTATGGCTGAATTAACCCCGGATTATCGCGAGGCTCTTTATCTGACTTATTTTGAAGGCATGAGCTACCTGCAGACCGCCAAGGTCATGGGAAAAAGCGAAAAGCAAATCACCAATATCGTGTACCGTGGAAAAAAGCGCCTGCGCGGATTATTGGAACGGGAGGGGATCACCAATGCGAAGCCATGAGGAACGAATCACAGAAGTAAAACATCGGATCGCGGAAAAAGAGCGGCAAAAAAGACTGCGGCATGGGCGGATCGCCGCCGTTTCCAGCGTGGCGGCAGCTCTGGTACTGATCGTTGGCATGTCTCTTGCCATGCCCGGCATGGTTGGTCAGGCAGAGTCCGGAATGTCCTCAGGCTTTGAAACAACGGCAACGATGTTAGGCGGCAGCAGCGCACCTGGGTATATCGTGATCGGGCTGCTCGCTTTTGTTCTCGGTGTGTGCGTGACGGTTTTATGCTTCCGTATCCGCCTGCTGAACAACGAGGAACCGCCAGCGAAGCAAACGGAGGAGCATGCGAATGGAACTCGTCAGTAACCTTCTACAATTTATCGTTACCCTGCTGGGCTTCTGCCTGAGTGGTGTACGGTATCTGAAAAGCCGTTCGCAGGCATATTTCCTGCTGGCCTGCTTTTATGGCAGCTTCACGCTCGGCTCCCTGTACTGGACGCTGTATCTTCTTCTATTCTCCGAAACACCACAGGTCTTTTATGTGTCAGAGTTTGGCTGGGTGGCAAGCATTATTTTTCTTCATATCCTGCAATACACCCTATCTTCTGCAAAGGAACGGGGTTTTCCGTGCCGAAAAGCCTTGATTGCCCTCCTGATTGGAGTTCCGTTGTGCATATTTTACTGCACCTTTGGGGACATTCTCTCCAATCTGCTCTGGTGCGGCATGATGACCGTTGTTTCCTATCATGCGATCCGGGGACTTGTTTACGCTCAGGCGCAGGCCAAAGCCGTGCGTGATATGAGATATTTTCACATCGGTGTGCTGTGCTATGTGGCGGCAGAATATGGCCTTTGGACTGCCGGATGCCTCTGGCCGGGCAGCAGCATTTTCCATCCCAGCTTCTGGCTGGATCTTCTGCTGGCCTTCTGCCTGTTCGCCCTGCTGCCCGCCACCGGAAAGGCGGTGCAGTCATGACATATATTGAAAATGTATTTATCTGTATGGCATCGCCCCTGCTGATCGCCGCTCTGTGCATGGGAAAACGGCAGACAAGGGTCTTTCTGTTCTGCCTTGCGGGCATGGGGTCGTGTCTGCTCTCCGCTTATATCAATACCTTTTTCACGGCGCTTTATAGAGCGGACACCTTTGCCGCAACTGCGGAGATCGCCCCGGTAGTGGAAGAAGTAATGAAGCTCCTGCCGCTGCTCTTTTATCTTCTGGTATTTGAGCCAAAAGCGGAGCAGATCAAAAGCGCTGCCGTGATCACCGCCCTGTCCTTTGCCACCTTTGAAAACATCTGCTATCTGATTCAAAACGGTGCCGGTCATTTTTCCTTTATTTTCTTCCGTGGTATCGGAACAGGCGCGATGCACGTGATCTGCGGAGCCATCGTCGGCGGCGGGCTCGCGTATGTGTGGCAGCGGGCATGGTTGAAGATCGCCGGCACCTGCGGTCTGCTGGGAGCGGCCATCACCTTTCACGCGATCTATAATCTGCTGATCGCCTACGGCGGCGCGGTGCAGTATATCGCCTATCTTCTGCCAGTACTGATTCTGACAGCGGGAAAGCTGATTGCCCGCCGTCTGGCAATGTAATATCATCGTTTTTTATATCATAGATTTTTTTTGAGGGGAGCTGCCTTTGGGCGGCTCCCGATTTTTTTGAAAAATTTTGATTTTGGGGTGAGAGTTTTTCCGGATTTTTGTACCTATATAAGTGAAAGGCTTTTGTAACGATTCATTACCCTCACAGTTACAGGCTTTTGAAGCTACGTGTTCAGAAAGGGGGTTTGCGTGTATGTACGATACAAAAAAGCGCGTCGCACTGGTGAAGCAGCGAATGGCGGTGCACCGCCGGCGGCAGACACTGCAGCGTGTCCATCGTCTGTCCACACTATGCGTTCTGCTGTTCCTGTCCCTGATAGGGACGGTGGGGATGATGGTACAGGGGCAGCCCATGGACGCTGTGGGAATGTACGGCGCGATCCTGCTGCATGAGGGTGTGGGCGGCTATGTACTGGTGGCGGTCATTTCCTTTACTGCGGCAGTCGTGATTACCGCAGTATGTATCAGCTTCAGAAAAAGAGAGCAACCGGGACAAGACACGGAAAAAGAACAGATACCACAACATAAGGAGGCGAAAAGACAATGAGAACACAGAGAAAATGGATTTATGCGGCGCTGCTAAGTATTTGCATGGCACTTTTTTTGATTACTGTGCCTGCATCGGCGGCAGAAAAGGAAGTTCCTACGTATGGGGAATTGATGGCCGCACTGGCAGATACCAATATTTCCATGATTAAGCTGAAGGCAGATATAAACATCGATGATACACTGACAGTCAACCGTCCGGTAACGCTGGATTTGAACGGTTTTGTGCTGCAAATGACAGATCAAAAAAGCGTTATCAAGGTCGAGAGCAGCGGTGACCTGACCATCCAGGACAGCGACCCATCTAAATCTCATCGATTTACACCGAATAGCGACGGTCTGTGGGTACTGGACGAAACCAACGGTACAGAAACTGTCTCCGGCGGCGTCATCACCGGCGGCGTGGCGTCCGAGAACACTGGAACTGCGCAGTTCCCTTGTTATTGCGGCGGTGGCGTATACATCGCGGAGGGTGGTAAGCTAACCATGACCGGCGGCAATATTGTCGGCTGCACTTCAGTGGAGGACTACGGTGGCGGCGTTTACGTCACAAACGGCCCGCTGACCATGACCGGCGGCAATATTGTCGGCTGCACCGCAATGTCCGGAGGGGGTATTTTTTGCAACTGGAATGGTAATATGATCGCGAAGATCGAGATGAGCGGCACGGCGCTCGTCCGCGACTGCCGCGCCAAAGAAGATGGTGGCGGCATCTGGATCTATGGCGAGCTCAGCATGGAGAATCATGCCGCCATCCGCGGCTGTACCGCAAGACATGGTGGCGGCGTGAATGTAAATTCCAGCAGCAAACTTTCCATGTACAACAACGCCGTGATTGAGGGCTGCAAAGCAGTCGGAGATGGGGAGAATTTCTATGCAGCCCAGGGTGGAGGCATCCGTGTGAGCAACAATGCATCGCTCACCATGTCCGGCAATGCCAGCGTTATGAATTGCAGCGCGGAACGCTCCGACGGCTCGCCCTCGAGCTATGGCGGCGGTGTGAGCACCGACACTGTAAAGGAGATCATCTTAGATGGAGATGCGAGCATTGATCAAGGCAGTGCGCCGAACCAAATCGGGCTATACATCACCGGCAGCGCTTGGTCTGGATATGGGAATCTTTACGCCAACGGCGGTTATGTCAACGGCGTTGTGATACTCGGAGATGCCAAGGACTGTCCCTGCACCATTACAAGTACAGGTCCTGGCAGGACTGTGTTCCATGGCACAGTGAACGTCCATCCCGGCAGCACCATTCAAAACGGCACATTCAAGGGCACGGTCATCAACAACGGAACCATCACTGGCGGCACGTTTGATACGATCATCAACGGCGCGAGCGGCACCGTTGCCGAAAGCGTTTCAGTTAATCACCTGCAATTCACCGTGACCGTAGAAAACGATGGAAACGGCTCCGCATCTGCTGCTCCTGCTTCCGCGGCGAAGGGCGAGGAAATCACCCTGACCGCTACGCCAGACAGCGGCTATCACTTGAAGGAATGGCAGACCGTCTCCGGCGGCGTGACGATCAGCAACAACAGGTTTACCATGCCAGCGGACAACGTAACTGTAAAAGCAATTTTTGAAAAGAAGTCAGGCGGTGGGACATCAAGCGGCGGAGGCGGCAGCTCCGGCAGCGCAGCCCCGACTGCTTCGACTACGATTCCCGTATCCGGCGAGGCAGGAACGATACGCATTACCGCAACGATTAACGGAACAACTGCCACCATTTCCGAGATCGACCCTGCCGAATTGAAAAAGGTGATCGGCACGACGGGCATTGTAAAGATCGTCCTAAGCGGGCTGAACATGGACATCGACCGGGTAAACCTGCCCACAAACAGCATCCAGGTCATTGTAAATGCCGCAGAACACACCCACAACAATACGGTAGCGCTTGCCGTTGTGTTCCGTCATGGAACGGTAACGCTGGACGCTAAGACCATGCGGGCCGTTATAAACCAGACGAAGGGCAGCCTAGTCCGGCTCGTTTTGGATGACGCTGGAACAGCGCAGCTGAATCACACACAGAAAACGGCGATCGCCGGGCTGAATGTCCACGGCGGTATGGAAGTCTATCTGTTGTGCGTGACCGGAAACAAGCGCATTTCCGACTTTGAGGGCGGCGTGGCTACCCTGTCCATCCCGTTTCCTGTGCCTGCCGGTCATCAGGCATCTGCTTTCCATGCGTTGTATGTGAGCGACGAAGGTAATATAGAGTGGCTTGCCACAAGATATGAGGACGGAAAACTGCATTGGGATGTAGGGCATTTCTCTGACTTTGTGATTGTCTATGACGAGAACAAGACCTATCCCGATACGGACAGCGACAGTTCTACAAAGGAAGCCCTTTTGACGATTGCCAGAACCGCTGCCCGGATTGCAGCGTCCTACAGCAGCTTAATGAAAAAGCCGCATCTGATCCTTCCGGGCTGGTATTGAAAATCCTGCCGGATTATGTAGCATAAAGTATAAATATCAAAAGAAGCGTTTCATGATTCTCAAAAATCATGGACGCTTCTTTTTCTTTCAACCTATTTTACTCTATTGCAGTTGTAACTGGCGGATTCCCTGTTTCCCTTATATAATTTTCAATTATATAAAATTAATAGTACAGTTACTATTAGTGAAATAATAGATATTGCGGCAAAATATCGTTTCCTTATACGAATTTTAATTTTTTCATCAACTTGAGTACAAAATACAGCGCAAAATATAGCTAATATAAAGAATATATAGTGAAGTTTCAAGCAATCACCTCATAAACCTATCAAAATCTATTTAGTGTCTGCTGATTAAGTAGATACCTGTATCATCTTTGCCATCATCCTTATGGGAAAGGAGATACTCGTTTACTTCCATCAGCATCTCTGACGATATTTTTATTGTACCAAACAAATGATATATTGCAATCTACATTACCTGAATGTCCACCGAATCGACACAAACTGCAGATTAAATAGTAATTTATGCCATTCATGCCGATTGACTGTCCATTCCGGTAAAGCGGATTGTATCATAAGACTCGTTCTGATATAATGAAACTTGGAGGTGACTTTCCTATGATGAAAATATCCCACGGCAGAAAAATAACCATCCTCGTGATAGTCATCGCCTGCGCAACGATCGTCGGATATGTTTTATGGCGTCATCAGCCGACTTCTAAGCGCGCAGTCATAAGCTATGTGCAAGATCATAAGAGCGATCTGGAACTGTATATTGAGAACTTAGATACCGGCACAGGCGGCAACGACGTTTACAACGACTGGGCTGTTTCCTGTTATCCCAACAGCGGTATGGTTGAGTTTTTGGTTTCAACAGGTGGATTCGGGTCGTCCGGTAAATACTCCGGATTTTATTATTCACCCAACGATGTTCCGATTGGCTATCAGGCGCAAGCACTTGACCTTCAGGAACATGCCTCCGGCTGGCAATGGGATGAACCAGACGGCGACAATCATTATTACACGGAAAAAATAACAACAAACTGGTACTGGTTCGAAATGAATTTCTAAAAACTACTCATCGAGTAGGAGGCGGTGACTCACCGCCGTCCTCTCACAACACCGTACATACTTAACTCTCTTATACGCTCTGTTACAGTTGTCTTTATACAGTATCGCTTGCAAAAGTCCCGGCTGTGCACTGTCTCTTTGCTTTCCATCTATTTTAATGCATATGCAATATCAAACACTACATATTTGTTTTTTTCAAATACACTGCGATACTCCCAGAATGCACACGGCGCTATCGTGCTGCCCAGCTCTATCGTGATCGACGGAATGTGCAGCTGCTGCATCACATATTCCCGGTAAGATCCTCCCGGAGATGGCTTACCGCTTCCGCTGCTGTATCCACTCGCTGAGGTATAGCCGGTATATTTTTTAGATATATCATACATCTTCTTCGTATCTGAAGCGAGCGATTTCTGCGAGCAGTCTCCAAAGATAATCTGTCCCATCGCATGATAATTCACCACTCCTGCCAGCGACTGCTGCTTCTTCAGTCGTTTTGTAAGATTGGCAACAGCCTGGCTCTCCGGTTCGCTGAGCGCATGCGGCCCACTATAGCCTTCCGATCCCCGACTTCCACCTACGATAAATTTCTTTGCCGGAAAATTACGGTTCAGATCTACGCCTCTCCCATTTGATTTCCATCGTGGATTCTTCGTCTGCGAGATCGTCACACCATCCGGATTTGCCATCACAATATAATGGATCTGTAAGTCGGAAAATAATTTATTACACGACTTTCCATTCAGGGAACGATTATAATTCTGCAGATAATGCTCGATCTGCTGCATCGCTGTCACGGAAGCTATGTACTCCCTGGCATGAAGCGTACATACAACGAGCAGTGATTTCTTCGCATCCGGAGCACCGATTGCCAGGTCATAGATTTTTCTTCCCTGCACGGTTGTTCCCAGCTCCGTCAGCTCACAATAATCACCATACAAGGCTTTCAACCCATGCAGATCCTTTTTCATCTGTGCATAACTGTACTTCTGCGAAGTCAGACAAACGATCTGCTTCGGTTCATAGGCAATCTCTGCCGGTGTTCCCCGTTTGTTTTCCGCATTTACTGCCACGATCTTATAATGGTACTTTTTCTCCCACTCTACGGTCCGATCCGTGTATTCCGGCTCGGCTGTCTCATTCAGCAACTGATACTTTCCTGTTTCTGATTTCCGATAGATCTTATAATACTTTGCATGCTTATCTGCCTGCCATTGCAGCAACACACACTGCTTAGACTGGCAAGTCGTATACAGATTCCTGATCTTTCCCGGAACCGGCAGCGGCTTCGGTTTTTCCTGCTCCGGCTCAGACTCATCCCCTGAGTCTGTTCCCGGTTCAGCCTTTTCTTGATCATCTGATTCAGTTCCTGTTTCTGGTTCAGCTTTTTCTCCCTCATTTGATCCGTTTACCTGATCGGAAGGATTTTCTGTTATCAGCGTCTGCGGTGCATTTTCTACTGCATACGCAGGCTGTACCCACATAAACAGCATACTCAGCACCAGTGCCGCCATTATACTTTTTCTCATATTAATTAAATCTTATCATCTGCAATACACTGGATAATCCAGCTGCTTTCTCCTCATAAGCTGCTTCGGACATCGTCGCTGTGACAAATCCGATCTCGTCTGCCAGCTCCTCGATATCCACAAATTCCACACTGCCGAATGTACGTGAAACTTCTTCCTTAGATGCCTTCGTGCGCACGAAGAAACGTGTCTCATTGGTCTTATAGTCAGCCAGCTTGACCGGCTCGGCATCCCAGTTCAGAATAATATGTGTATGCATGTGCTTGACAATATCTACGATATCCCCGACTACCGCACTCGCGGTCGGCAGTTTGCCGGCACCGCTGCCATAGAACATCGAATCTCCAAGCATATTTCCCTTGACGAAAATCGCATTGAATACATCATTGACATTATACAGCGGATGCTCCTTCGGAATCAAAAACGGTGCTACCATCGCCACATAACCGCCTGCTGTCTGCCGGCTCATGGCAAGCAGCTTAATCGCACGTCCCATCTCCTTTGCATACATGATATCTATCGGTGTAATCTTGGTGATACCCTCGGTATGGATATCCTCATAGTTTACCTGCTGTCCACATACAAGCGACGTGAGAATCGCGATCTTGCGGCACGCATCATAACCCTCGACATCTGCAGTCGGATCCTTCTCCGCATAGCCTTTTGCCTGCGCCTCTTTTAATACGTCATCAAATGCCAGACCTTCATTCGTCATTTTGGTCAGCATGTAGTTTGTCGTACCATTGACGATACCGCTAATCTCAACGATCTCGTCCCCGGTGATCGAACTCATCAGCGGGCGGATAATCGGAATACCACCGCCTACACTCGCTTCGAATAAGAAGTTCACATTCTTCTCTGCCGCAAGCGCAATCAGCTCCGCTCCTTTGTCTGCCACCAATGCCTTGTTCGAGGTCGTCACATGCTTGCCAGCCGTAAGCATCGCCTTTACAAATGTATATGCAGGCTCTACGCCGCCCATCGTCTCTACAACAACGCTGATCTCCGGGTCATTTGCGATCACCTGATAATCATGCACGATCCTGCTCTGGATCGGATCACCTTCAAACTCTCTCAGATCCAGCACATACTTTACCTCGAGATCTTCTCCTGAGGTCTTTTTGATCCGTGCCCTGTTCTTCTCTAAAATCTCTACCACACCGGAACCGATCGTTCCGTATCCCATAACTGCTACTTTTACCATTTGTCTTTTACTCCCTCGCAAGTATTTTTAAGTAGTGTACACCATCCTGCTGCTCGATACGCTCCATGATACGGTTCGCATCGGTTGTCTCCGGCAGAATATCCACACTCAGCGTCAGCGATGCAATCCCATTGACCGGTATACTCTGATGAATCGTCAGAATATTGGCATGCGACTCCGCAATCGTTTTCAAGATTGCCGATAACAGCCCCGGCTCGTCATCCAACTGAATGACCATCGTGATTGTCTGCCCCTTCGCATTATCGTGAAAAGGAAAAATATCTTCTTTGTACTTGTAATAAGAACTGCGGCTGATATCCACGCGCTCTGTCGCTTCCTGTACCGAAGCTACCCGTCCGGACTCCAGCAGGCGTTTTGCCTCCACGACACGAAGCAGGACGTCAGGCACGGCCTTTTCCTTTAGCACATAATAATTTGTCTTTTCTGTCATCATTCGCTCCTGTGTTTGTCACGCAAATACATTTGTGCTCACCTGAAAGATAATACCACAAGAACGCAAATGACGCAAGACTTTATTCGTCCTGCGCCATAACAGCCCCTTGTGAAAGCCATTTTAAATATGCATTTATAAACGGATCCAGATCTCCATCAAGTACCGCATCTACATTTCCGGTCTCATAACCGGTCCGACGGTCTTTGACCATCGTATACGGCTGCATGACATAGGAGCGGATCTGGTTTCCCCAGCCGATCTCCGTCACCTCTCCACGGATCTGTGCCTCTTTCTCCTCATTCTCCTGCCGGCGCAGCATGAGCAGCTTCGCCTTCAGCATCTGCATCGCCTTATCCTTATTCATATGCTGTGAACGCTCATTCTGGCAGGTCACAACAATACCCGTCGGAAAATGCGTAATACGGATTGCAGAGGATGTTTTATTGATATGCTGTCCACCCGCTCCGCTCGAACGGTAAGTATCGATACGGATATCCTCATCCCTTACCTCAATATCGATATCTTCCTCGATATCCGGCATGACATCGCAGGACACAAAGGAAGTCTGACGTTTCCCGGCAGCATTGAACGGCGAGATACGCACCAAACGGTGTACACCCTTCTCTGATTTCAAATAACCATAGGCATTCTCACCGTTGACCTGAAAAGTCACCGACTTGATACCTGCCTCGTCTCCTTCATGGAAATCCAGCACTTCTAACGAGAATCCCTTATCATTTGCCCATCTCGTATACATACGGTACAGCATGGATGCCCAGTCACACGACTCCGTACCACCAGCACCCGCATTGAGCGATACAATTGCCGCATCTGCGTCAAACTCACCGGAGAGCAGCGTCTTGATACGGATCGTGTCATAGGTCTTCTGGTAAGCGGCGACCGCTTCCTCAATCTCGGGAATGAGAGAAGTGTCATTTTCCTCCTCAGCCATCATAATCAACGTCTCAATATCATCATACTGTGTCTCCAGATTGTGATATGTCTCAATATCGTCTTTGAGGCTCTTCAATGTCTTCATCTTCTGTTGGGAAACTTCTGTTTGATTCCAGAAATCAGGGGCTTCCATCTCCCGTTCAAGTTCTTCGATACGCTTTGACTTATTCGCTAAGTCAAAGTGCATCCCTCACTTCCATCAGTGGTTCTTTCCACGTATTTAATAAAAACCGGTACTGGTCTAATTCTACCACAAATGTCACCTACTTTCTTATTTTGATTGTCTTATCAACATCCCATACAGGACTCTGTCCCATGCATCCATAATCGGTTTTATTTCTGATCCTTCAATACTTGGATTGCCTTTAAAATCTGATTATCCTGCATCATATCATACGTTGTCGCATCGGGATCGAGATATTCATATTCCAGTTCAATATCCGGATCTATACCCTCTCCATGGATATTCTCTCCATTTGGAGTATAATATTTCGCCGTTGTCAGCTTAAATGCACTGCCATCTGCCATCTTACGGATACTCTGCACAATACCTTTTCCAAATGATGTCGTACCGATCAGTGTACCATATTTATAATCACGGATCGCACCCGCAAAAATCTCGGATGCACTCGCACTGTTTCCATTGATCAGCACTGCCATCGGATAATCCATGCATGCAGCGTCCGACTTGTATTCCGTCCGCTTGCCGTTTTTATCTTCTGTCCATACAGTCACACCCTCCGGCAGAATCTGGTCTAAGATATCCGTCACAGAAGTGATCATGCCTCCCGGATTGTCACGCAGATCCACGATCATCGATTTCATTCCCTGCGACTCAAGATCCTTAACGACATCCGCAAACTCCGTCGCCGTCTTGTCACCAAACTCCACGATCATAATATAACCGATCCCGCCGTCCAGCATCTGACCGCTCAGGGTCGGCACATCTACAATATCACGTGTCACATCCAACTCCAGATATCCCGGATTGCCTTTGCGGTAAAGCTTCAGGTGCACAATCGTTCCCTTTTCTCCGCGGACATGCGTCACCAGCTCTGTCAGCTCCATGGAAGTCGCCGGGGTATCATCAACCTGTACAAGGACATCTCCGTTTTTAATGCCGGCCTTTTCTGCCGGACTGCCTTCATAGACATGGTTGACTGTCACCTGCATAGTGTCCGGGTTCTGCTGTAATACAGCCCCGATTCCACTGAGCGAAGCAGTCGCAGAGATCATCATGCTCTCATATTCCTCCGGCGTATAATATGCCGAATATTTATCACCAATTCCTTCGAACAAGCCCTTATACAGCCCCTGTACGAGCTGATCCTCGTCTACATCTTCGTAGTAATACGTATGAATTGATGCCGCCAGCCGCTCGATCTTACTCTGCACCGCAGCGGTCAGCAGCTCCGTACGATCCTCATCCGCAGTCGTCTGCGCCATGTCTGTCAGATCTTTTCTGGCCTTGCTGATCCTCACCATCGGAATAATGAGAAATACAATCAGACACAGGGCAAGCACCGTCAATCCACCAACTGTAAGCCCCTTATAAAAAGCGCTCTTTTTCTCCGTCTCTATCCGGTGCATCTCCTCACGCAGCGCCTCTGCATCTGCCTGTTGTGCTTCGGACAGCTGCAGTTGTTCTTCTTTGTCATCCATATATAAAACCTATACCTTCAAATGCTTTCGAATCGTCGTAAAACTTCCCACGAAACCGATGCCGACACCCAGAATCAGACCGACAGGTGCCAATGTACGGAACACCGTGCCCACCGGCAGGAAACTCAACATACTGCTCAGGAAATTAAACTTATCCATAATATACACAACCAGCCTGCTATATAGGAAATATAACAGTAGTAACGGCAGCGCCGATCCAATCAGACCGATCAGAATTCCCTCCACAACGAATGGCGCACGTACAAAAAAGTCCGTCGCTCCAATCAGCTTCATAATACCGATCTCCTCCTTGCGGACCGCGATACCGACCGTCACCGTATTGCTGATCAAAAAGATCGCAACACACAGCAGGATCATAATAATGCCTGCCGATACATAACCAATCAGTTTATTGAAATCCGATAACGTATTCGCTACAATCTCTGAGCGGCGCACCTCGCGCACACCCTGCAGACTTTCCAGATAAGTAACGAGCGAATCCTGCATCGACACATCATTCAGATAGATCTCGTAGCTTTCTGACTTCTGCAGCGGGTTATCGTCGCCAAATCCCTCTGCGAGTTCTTCATTGCCTTCAAAATATACCTGCGAAAACTCTTTCCATGCATCATCCGCAGATTTAAAATTGTATGCCGCCACTTCGGGACGTTCTTTGATCTTGTCACCGATCTCAGCAATCTGCTGCGGTGTCACATCATCCTTGAACAGCACCGTGACTGCTACGCCTTCCTCCGCATTCTTGACCATCGCCTGAAAATTGGTCACAATCGAGAAAAATAATCCAAACAAGAAAATACAGGCTGCCATCGTAGCGATAGAAGCCAGTGAAAACATTTTATTTCTCCATATGTTTTTAATGCCCTGCTTGAGCGAATAGAAAAATGTACTAATTCTCATAGCCATCACCACCCACACTGTCTGTCAGCGAATCTGATACGACAGTTCCTTTCTGAATCGCAATGACACGTTTGCCCATGGCGCGCACAATCTCCATGTTATGCGTGACCACAACCACTGTCGTACCGCGTGAATTGATCATCTCCAGCAAATTCATGATCTCCCACGCATTATTGTTGTCAAGATTTCCCGTCGGCTCATCCGCGAGCAGAATACGGGGATTGTTGACCAGTGCACGTGCGATCGCTACCCGCTGCTGCTCTCCGCCGGACAACTGTCTGGGGAACGAACGGTACTTCGCCGCAAGCCCTACCATCGACAGCATCATCGGTACCTTCTGACGGATGCTGCGGCTGGACGCTCCGACCACGCGCTGCGCAAAAGCTACATTGTCATATACGTTGCGGTCTTTGAGCAGGCGGAAATCCTGAAAGACGCATCCGACATTTCTACGGAAGTACGGTACCTTCCGATGCGGCAGCTTGCGGATATTCGTTCCGTTAATCGTGATATCTCCGGATGTCGGCTCAAGCTCTTTTAAAAGCAGCTTAATAAGCGTGGACTTTCCAGAGCCACTGTCTCCTACAATAAATACAAATTCGCCCTCAGCAATATGGAGCGATACATCATTCAATGCGGGTATACCCTGTGAGAAAGATTTACTCACATGTTCCAGCTGAATCATAGAACCTCCTAACTGACCGGTCAATAATCCATAGATTCCATATATTTCATATACTGAACGACCATCAGTGCAATCTTAAACGTGATAGCATCCTCAAATATACGCAGATCCAAACCGGTACTTTTCTGCAGTTTATCCAATCGATAAACCAGTGTATTACGATGAATGTATAGCTGACGCGAAGTCTCGGATACATTCAAATTATTCTCAAAAAATTTGTTGATCGTCACAAGTGTCTCTTCATCAAAATCATCCGGTGATCTGCCACCGAAGATCTCCTTGATAAACATCTTGCACAACGGAATCGGCAACTGGTAGATCAGCCGTCCGATACCAAGCGCCGCATACGCAATAATATCCTTATCCTCAAAAAAGATCTTGCCAACATCAAGTGCCATACGCGCCTCTTTATAAGAACGCGATACTTCCTTGATCTCCTTTACAATCGAACCATACGCAATATGTACGTCCGGATTGCCGCTGCCTACAAACAGAGAACGGATCGCCTCTGCAGACTTATTCAGTTCTGCGTAGCCCTCGCCCTCCAACAGTTCACGTACCACGATAATGTTCTTCTCATCCACCGCCGTCACGAAATCATGATTCTTCCCTCGGAAGATGCTGCGCACGCGTTCTAATTCATTTCCGTCCTTTTCGCGGTTCGTCTCAATGATAAAAACGGCGCGCGGGACGTCAATCTCAATATGGAGCTTTTTAGCACGGTTATAGATATCAACCAGCAGCAGATTATCAAGCAGCAGGTTCTTGATAAAGTTATCCTTATCAAAACGCTCCTTGTACGCAACAAGCAGATTCTGGATCTGGAATGTTGCAATCTTTCCAAACATATATGCTTCCTCAGTATCACCGCAGGCTAAGAGCACATACTCCAGCTGGTGCTCATCAAATACTTTAAAAAACTGGCATCCCTGTACGACCTGCGAATCCGCCGGCGATTCCATAAATGCCTGCGCCGGCTCAATATAATCATCCGCCTCCGGAAATGTCGAAGCAAGAACTGTGCCCTCTGTGTCAATGACACACAGATCATTCCTCGTAATACCTTTCAATCCGTCGATTGTATTTTGCAAGATCTGGTTTGATATCATATCGGCTCCTCCCGTCCTTCATGCCATCTGCTCTGTTAGACATTTTTCACAATAAAAAAATGCAGAAAACTGAGCCAGAAAGACTTTGTGTATCTCATTTTAAGGCAAATCACCAAAAAAGGGAAGAGGAAATGCTATATTTTTTATGCTAATATTCTAAAAAACCCTCTCCGAGTACTTCATTTGCATCCGTCACAATGACAAATGCATGTGGATCAAGCTCTTTGACACAATCCTTAAAGTCCAGAACCTCTTTTTTACCGACAACACAGAACAACATTTTCCGCATCTCATCCGAATACATTCCCTGTGCCGGGATCGCTGTACAGCCACGGTCCATCTCATACAGTACATGCTCCGCGATCTCATCTGAATGATCTGACACCACAAATATCATCTTGGAATCATTCATACCGTTCAATATCGTATCGGATACTTTTGTTGTAATCGCCACAGAGAGAACCGCATACAGCGCAGGTCTGGCACCCACCAGATAATATCCGGCAACAATGACTGCTCCATCCAGTACAAGCAGGATCTGCGCAATGGAATAATTACGAAATTTCCGATGCAGCAGCGATGCAACCAGATCTGTGCCCCCGGTCGCGTTGCCGGTCCGGAACACCATCGCAATACCTATACCACTGATCAACCCGCCATACAAAGCCGCAAGCAGATAATCTCCCTTTGCCAGATCAACGGACGGAAGAACAGCCAGCCACACTGACAACAGCAGCGCTGCAATCGCTGTCCGCCGCACAAACACCCTGCCCATGACAAACCATGCGACAAGAAACGCCGGCAGATTCAATGCTATATTTGTAAACCACAAAGGGATTCCACCCGGAACCAGTCCCAGTGTCATCCGGCGGATAATAATACCAAGTCCACTAAAACCACCATTCACCATTCCCATTGGATCAAACACAGCCTGCACTGCCAGTGCAATGAAACCTGTGCCTGCAGCCAGCAGGATATAGTCTCTGGCTATTTCTTTTTTCTTTTTATGAATTCGCGTCATAAATACTACATTTTTTCCTCATCATATTGATTCACATGCATCTTAAATCTACCCAGATGAATCAGCCGCTTCATCTTCCAGCCAAACCCTTTTTTCTCCAGAAGAAGATTATAGTTCTCTCCCAGGCCATACCACAGTTTTGCCAACAGCTTGCTGCGGTTTTTCATGAGAAATTCTTCCTGACCGGGCGTCGGCATAACAGACAGTATGACATCCGGTGCGGCACTATTGATCTCATTAATCATACGATCCAGATCATCCGGATATTCTTCAATACTATATTGTCCGACAATATGCAGTTTTTCATACCGTTCGCCTAATATTTCCTTGATTTTTTCAAGTGCTGCATTTTTAGACGCAACGAGATAGATCTGCTGCTGCCCGCGCTGCAGCCGTTTCATCAGTTCTGCAAAGAACAAATGATCCGAAGCTTCTCTGATTCGCTGGTTGGAAGTGATCCCAGCCACGCTAAGTATCTCCGGATCTTCGACTACAATCAGATCTGCTTGTTCTACAAACGATTTTTCCTCCTCAGAACCACTGCTGCTCACCTTCATCAGTGATTGCATTGACATTGTCAGAAACATACACAGCCGTTCACTGCGCAATGCCTCCTGCGCCAGCTGCAGCTCATCCCTCAGAGAATAGTTCGGAAATGTCATTCCCAAAATCTGTATCTGTTTAATCATAAGCCACCTATATCTTTTTAGAATCCGTGGATAGTATACCAGAATGACATACTTTTTTCAACCGGCAGAAAATGTCTGATAATTTTCGACATATTTCCGTCATATTCCGACATGATCCACAGTTTTTTTACTACTCAAAAGTCAAGCGTTTTTCAACAATTTCAGCCCGTTTTCTCATATTTATTGCATATGCACAAAACTTCCGTTCGCCTTTTCCACTATGTAAACCGCAAAATTTGTCACATTTTCTGTGGATAATGTGAATAACTTCGTGTATAACTCACTTTTTTTGATAAAATCGTTTTTTGAGATGTGGATAACTTTTGAATAGTTTTGCACTGTTTCGTACAACTTTTTATTCGATTCCTGTCGATTTGTGCAATTTGCCTTTTGTAATAATCGTAACAATTTGCGGTCAAAAGAAGTGTTTATCAAATATAAGTAAAAGTATAAATATAATGATAAATAGGTTTCTTATCCGCCGCAATGCGATCCTTGCGGAGCGTTTTTCATCCATAGGAAGGAATTTCCTATGAATGAAAAAAGAGACCCCATTTTTCATGGAGTCTCTACCGTATACATATATCATTGGAAGATCTTAAAAAATTCTACGAACTGCAAGTACGGTTCTGTAAGTAATCGGTGATGTATACTTGATTCCGGTCTCCGGTGAACTTGCATGAACCAATGTGTTATTTCCGGCATAGATACCTACATGTCCGCTGTAGCATACAATATCGCCCGGCTGGATCTCATCCATGCTCACACCATATCCGGCACTTCGAAGTGCGCTGGATGAGTGCGGAAGTGATACACCAAAAGCTGCATATACTGACATAACGAATCCCGAACAGTCTGCACCATTTGTCAGGCTTGTACCACCGTAGCGATACGGATTGCCAACGAACTGGCATGCATAGTTGGCAACTGCCTGTCCGTTTGAACCTGACGGAGCACTATAAGAGCGGTCACTCGAACTGCTTGAGCTGCTTGATGATGAGCTGCTACTTGATGAACTTGATGAGGAACTACTGCTGCTGGAGCTGCTTGATGACGAACTGTTGCTCTGGTTCGCAGCGGCACTCTGTTCTGCGGCGGCAGCTGCTGCCAGACGATCAGCTTCTTCCTCTGCCAAACGCTGTGCTTCCTCTTCCTTGGATTCTGCATATGTGTACTGGGTTGTCAGAGTAACATAATCTGCGGATACATATCCGTTGCCACCTTCTACTGTGACTTTGACCCAACCCTGCTTTTTCTTTGACTCACTGACTACAGTCAGTTCTTCACCTTCGGGCACGAGCTCGATGACCTTCGAATCACCATTTGCCTTTTCTCTCACGCGAAGTGTCTGTGTATCTACCGTAGCGACTCTGCTGCCGACCTTTTGTAACAGCTTCTTCGTTCCGTTCTTTACATAGTCAGCCTTTACATAACCAGTTACATTGCCGGACTTAATCTTATACCAACCGTCTTTTTCCTTTAACACGGTTCCTACAGACTCATCATAGAGCTTTCCTAAAACCTTGCTATCCTCATCTGCACGTGCACGGACATTTACATATCCTTCTACATCCGCAACGATCATTACTTTCTTTTTCTTCTGGGTCTTCTCTTCCTCTACCACACCCTCTGTCTCATCCACTACGGCGCGGCTCTCTGCTGCCGTAACGGTCTGTACAGCGGTCGTCTCCTTTGCTACCATATCAGAAGACATGGTATTCTCTGCCAGATACTGTGATAACAGAAGAGAGATACCTGACGTCGGTGATGACGCCGTCAATTCAGATGTCACATTAACGTTAGTAAAACCTGTCGCGCCTGCAATCGGTGCTGCCTGTGCACTCACCGGGCATGCTGCAAGTGTCAGTGCGCTTGCTACACAGCAGGTAGTTCTTCGTAATGCTCTATAGTTCATAATACCCTCCAAACGTATAATTCTTTCAACTTTATTTTTATTTATTACGAATTTGTTACATTTGTTACAGTGCCATTATAGCAAGATTATGTAACTATGTCAACCACTAGATGTTGTCAAATATTTCCACCGTTGCACTTTTCTTGTTGTGGTGTTATACTGCTATTAACATAGGTCTTGAAATTAGTGAATCGACAGCATACAGAAAGGAGCATACATATGGAAATAGGTGCACTTGCTTCAACCGCGTTATATCAGATGAATCAGACTTCCACAAAGGTCGGCGGCTATGACACTCCTTCAGATATCGGTGTTGCCATGCTCAGCAAGCAGTTAGATGTCAGCCAGTCCAGCGGCGAGGCACTCATCCGTGCGATGGAGTTGTCTGTCAATCCAGCAATCGGAAGCAACATAGATCTCTACATCTAATGAATCGTCTGACCAAACAATAGCAAACATGATCAATGCCCACAGGCAAGTGTCTGTGGGCATTTTTATACCTGATCCAAATCTCATCCTGTATTTTATAACAGGCGGATGCTTTTCTCCGTGATCTCGATCCTGCGTTCCTTATACAGACGGCCGACCGCTCGTTTGAACGCCGCCTTGCTCATCTGCATCTCCCTCATAATGATCTCCGGCGATGCCTTGTCGTTAAACGGCAGTACACCTGCGTATTCCTCTATGACACGCAGCACTCTCTGCGCATCTGCATCCATCTGCGTCTCCTTGTTGGCGCGGCGCGATAGATCCAGCTTGCCATCTGCCTTTACATCTGTCACGCGTGCCTCGATCATATCCCCGATCTTTAGATCCGACGTATCCTCGCTGCGGGGGATCATTGCAGAATACCGGTCATCTACAGCCACAAATGTACCGAAATCATGTCCAAACTCGTAGACTCTGCCGGTCACAGTCTCTCCTTTTTCATATGGTGCATTCGTTTCCAGCTTGTCATACAGATGTTTCATGCTGGCACATAACCTGGAGCTTTTGTCCAGATAGAGTGTCACCAGCACCTCATCTCCCTCACGCACCTTTCCATTCATCTCTTTATATGGAAGAAACAGGTCTTTTTCCAGTCCCCAGTCTAAAAATGCGCCGATTTTTCCAATCTGTGATACGCGCAATACCGCCAGTCCTCCCAGCGTCAGTTTCGGTCTCGCACAGGTTGCAATCATGCGATCCTGTGAGTCACGGTATAAAAACACTTCCATTGAATCGCCCAGTACAGCATTCGCCGGCACCTGCGATTTTGGCAGCAATACCTTTTCCTGCGAGTCACGGCTCTCAGCGAGATATACGCCAAATGCTACTTTTTTTACAATGGTCAGTGTCTGATATTCTCCTAATTTCATATGTTCTCCTAACTTACTTTATGCGCAGCCATCTGCACCTGCATGTTCATAAAACAGCAGGTTGGCATATGCCGCTCCATCCTCATCACACAGACTCACGGCTGTGCAGGAAGGCTCCTCCGATACATGCGGGCAGATCACATCTGCAAGTACCGCCGGTCTTCGGTATTCTGCCCAGATCCGGTGAACCTCATAATTGTCCGGCATACATTCTTCTCCGATCAATATATACTTTGCATTGTTCATGTGCTGATTTGTATCTATAAAATAATGTGGCACACGGATTGGATTGCATGCGTGCCCCTCAGGAAGTCTGGGCAGCTTTCTGCCGAGATATTCCATCTCCAGTTTTGGTTCCGGAAGATATTTGTCCCGCATCTCCTGTAACGGCCGCATTGGTTTGCCGGTCTGCGTATCCACACATACCCACACCGAATTGGCTTTCAGTATACTCTCACCCTGCGCATCTTCAATCTTAAAATTACGCAGTCCGAAAAAATCCCGCATCTCATACGGCCATGTGCTGATCTCTATCTGTTCTCCCAGCGCAGGATAACGCAGAATGTCTATCTGCCAGCTGCTCAGAATCCACGCGACATGATGTTCCATCAGATAATCCAAGCCAATTCCCAGATCCTCCGATTGAAATGTGCAACAGTCCTGCAGATAATCCAGCATCGCTGTCAGCGTCGCTTCATGATGATTGTTACATTCGCTATAGCGAACACGTGTCTGAAATGAATACATATTCTCTCCTACCTGTCACTGGCATGTATCAAGCCACTTTTCAAACCACTCATCTAATGTTTTTCCCATTTGTCCTTTCTTTCCACAGACAGAAACGGGAATCCAGATGTTGATACCGTATTCAGTATAACATAAATTCCCGCTTGTATCATCTGAAATATGTAATTAAGTCGTATTTTTATTTCTGTTGCCATGTCATTACATAATCTTTTTCTCCGGTAGCCTCATCCAAGCCACTATGCTGAATCTCAAATCCTTCTCTTTGATAAAAAGATATTGCCCGTGTGTTCTTTTGGTATACGTTCAAGAGCAACTTATTCCTTTTATCCTTTGCATAATTCAGCAGAATTTTACCTATACCCTGCGATTGCATTTCACCAGAAAC
>CAKRIZ010000023.1 GCA_934351445.1 uncultured Eubacterium sp. | reverse complement strand
GAGCCAAGGCTGAAGAGACAGCGAGACACCGCCGGGCAACCGGAGCAGCTTGATCAGAATGCCACTGCGCCCACAGCCAGGTAGCCCTATGATTAAATAGTTTCGCAAACGCCTACTAAATTAAAAATCAAAAGGAGATCATCAAATGAGTGAGAAAAAAATAGGTATTATGGTAGCAAACGGATACGAGGAGATCGAGATGCTGACAGTCGTTGACATCCTGCGCCGTGCAGGGCTGACCTGTGACATTATCTCCGTGACAGGCGAACAGGCGCTGGTCAGCTCCCATCGGGTGACTGTGCTGGCTGACGTATTATATGAAAATGCGGATTTTGACAGCTATGATGCACTGGTGATCCCCGGAGGAATGCCCGGAACAACCAATCTCGGGGCGCATGCCGGAGTGTGTGAACAGCTAAAACGTGCCTGCGCACAGGGCAGGCTGATTGCAGCAATCTGCGCGGCACCGACTGTATTTGGACAACTGGGGCTGCTGCAGGGCAAGAAAGCGATCTGTTTTCCCGGTATGGAGGATCAGCTGACAGGTGCAGAAGTGACGTTCGAGTCAGTTGTGTGTGACGGAAACATCATTACGAGCCGTGGCATGGGAACCGCAATCGATTTTGGACTGGCGATTCTGGCATATTTCGAAGATAAAGCAGCGGCGGATGAACTGGCCAAAAAGATTGTATATCGTGCATAGCAGATGAGACAGACACGGGGGTAGGATATGGGTAACACCGGTAAGAAAAATGGATCAGAATCAAAACAGAAAAAGCCCTACCGTGCAGCGCAGGATCAGATCGCGCGCACCGGCGGACATCTGGGTACGATTTTTCTGACAGCGGTCGCAGCACTGTTTATTCTGGTGGGCAGTATCATGCTGTTTGTGGACGGTGTGCAGGAGCGGTATCTGGTCTATATGATCAGTGCGCTCCTGATTGCGCTCGGTATCGGACTGATTGTAAAATACTTTGTGACAGAAGCATATCGGAGTATGCACGACTACAGCTTTTCAGGAGGCGCATTGATCGTGATTCTCGGTGGCAGTGCGCTCGCACGTGCACAAGAACTGACCGGACAGATCAGTGTGCTCGCAGGGCTGCTCGTGCTGGCGGTAGCGGTCGTCATGCTCCAGCAGGCACTACAGATGCATATTATGCGAAAAAGTGTGTGGCCGATTGTACTGACGATCGCGGTCGTGACCTTGTTGGCAGCAGTCGTGTTGTTGTTTGACCTTCGTTTTATTACAGGAAATGTAGAAAAAATCGCATACTGGATCCTGCTGATTGCCGGAATGCTGACGCTGCTTTGTATGATCATCTCGGCGATTGGTGTGAAGCTGTTTTTACATCAGGAGCATAATGAGATGGTGCGGATGCAAAAGGAACAGGAACTTGCGTTCGCACGTGCTGTAGATCAGGAGCAGCTCACGCGCAAGATGAAGCAGATTGAACAGCAGGAAAAAGCCGGACGGCAGGAAGAAAATGGACAGCAGGCAGATATTCCGGCACAGCCTGAGGATGGATCAGACACGGAAACGCAGAGTATCTGACATGGAAGGGAAACCCACTGCATACAATAAAGCAACTGTATGTAAGTGGGTTTTTTTATGTATTTTGGTGATCGTAGGAAAATGCAATATAAGGTGTTTCGCGGACTGCTGCTGTTTGCTGCCTCGCTGGCAGCCGGTATGTTGGCGGCGGTTATCGCGGAACATTGTGTGCAGGCGACGGAACCTGTGAACGAAGAAGCGCAGACCGGGGATGCAGACATGGATGATGAGGCTGTGGCAGCATTCGGTGGAAGACAAGGCGATGAACTGACGAAAAAGATTGCGATCACGTTTGACGATGGACCGAATCCGGAGTATACACCGCTGCTTCTGGATGAGTTGAAAAAGCGGGGTGTGCCTGCGACATTTTTTGTGCTGGGTTCAGAGGTAGAACTGTATCCGGAACTGGTTCGCCGAGCCTGTGAAGAAGGGCATCTCATAGGGGTACATTCTTATAAACACGTGAATCTGCGCACATTGAGTGATGCGCAGGCGATTGATCAGGTGAACCGGACGAATGAGGCGATCCATGCTGCCTGCGGTCAGTATGCGAGTTATATCCGGCCGCCTTATGGCTGCTGGAAAGAAGATCTCGATTATGAAGTACAGATGGTAGAGGTACTGTGGGATATCGATCCGCGGGATTGGGCGACAACCAGTGCGGATCTGGTCGCGCAGCGGGTGCTGCAGGAGGCAGGAGAGAACCGCATCATCCTATTGCATGATGCGTCAAGCTCCTCGGTACAAGCTGCCTGTATGGTCATTGATTCGCTGCAGGCACAGGGATATTCATTTGTGACGGTGGAAGAACTGATGATGGAGTGAAAATGCAATAATGAATTTGCACAAACACAGAACTTGCAAAACAGATCTTATCATCATCATTTACAAAAAGTTCTATTTTTAAAAAAAATACAGTAAAACACTTGAAAAATAAGGACATATCATGTATCTTTGTAAAAGACGGCTGAAAAGCGGTTATGAATTTTTGAATAATGAAAACTGCAAAATGGAGGAGAGCGTCAGTGGATTTGTTCGATTACATGCGTGAAAAGAATATGGAGCAGGAATCGCCGCTGGCATCCAGAATGCGGCCAACGACATTGGATGAGGTCGTCGGACAGGAGCATATCATCGGAAAAGACCGTCTGCTATACCGGGCGATCCGTGCGGACAAGCTGCAGTCGATTATCTTTTACGGCCCGCCGGGTACGGGAAAGACGACGCTGGCAAAGGTCATTGCACATACGACCAGTGCAGCATTTGTACAGTTGAACGCGACATCTGCCGGAAAAAAGGATATGGAGGAGGTCGTGACGCAGGCGAAGAATAATCAGGGGATGTATGGGAAAAAGACGCTCCTGTTTATCGATGAGATCCATCGGTTTAACAAGGGTCAGCAGGACTATCTGCTGCCGTTTGTGGAAGATGGAACGGTGATCCTCATCGGTGCAACGACTGAAAATCCTTATTTTGAAGTGAATGGGGCGCTATTATCCAGATCAATTATCTTTGAATTGAAACCACTTACCAAAGATAATATCCGTGTATTGCTGCGGCGTGCCGTGACAGACTGTGAAAAGGGCATGGGCAGCTATGGGGCTGTGTTAGAAGAAGATGCGGAAGAATTTCTGGCAGATCTGGCAAACGGCGATGCGCGTGCAGCGCTTACGGCGATCGAACTGGGGATTCTCACGACAGAGCCGGATGCGGCCGATGGCAGGATCCACATCACGCTGGATGTCGCACAGGAATGTATCCAGAAGCGGGTACTGAAATATGACAAAAACGGAGATAATCATTATGATACGGTCTCTGCATTTATAAAGAGCATGCGTGGCTCTGATCCGGATGCGGCAGTGTATTATCTGGCGCGGATGCTATATGCGGGTGAGGATGTCAAATTCATCTCCAGGCGTATGATGATCTGTGCATCAGAGGATGTTGGGAATGCAGATCCGCAGGCATTGCAGGTAGCCACAGCGGCGGCGCTCGCAGTCGAGCGTGTCGGTATGCCGGAGGCACAGATCATTCTCTCACAGGCAGTCAGCTATATCGCCAGCGCACCAAAGAGCAACGCGGCATGCGAGGCGATCAGCAAGGCGATGGATGTGGTCGCGCATACAAAGACACCACCGGTGCCGGTGCATCTGCAGGATGCACACTACAAGTCATCCGGAAAACTCGGACATGGTGTGGGGTATAAATATGCACATGCATATCCGCATCATTATGCGGCACAGCAGTATCTGCCGGATGGACTGGAACATGAGACATTTTACGAACCGTCTGAGAATGGTTATGAACAGACGATTCGGGAATATTTAGATGATGTAAAACGCTGGAAGCGTGAACAGGAGGAACAGGAATGAAGACATACGATCAGATGACAAAGGAAGAACTTCTTCAGGAGCAGGAAAGACTGCAAAAGGAATACAAGGGCTTTGAAGAAGCCGGTCTGCAGCTCAATATGGCGCGTGGTAAGCCGGAGCGGGCACAGCTTGAGCTGTCCATGCCGATGCTGGATCTCGTAGACAGTAAAAGTGATTGTCTGGCAGAAGATGGAACAGACTGCCGCAATTACGGTGAGCTGGACGGACTTCCTGAGGCGAGAAGACTGATGGCAGAGATCATGGAATGCCGCCCGGAGCAGGTGATCGTATTCGGAAATGCCAGCCTGAACGTGATGTTTGATACGGTTGCGCGTTACATGCTGCACGGCGTATGCGGTGGAACACCGTGGAGTCAGCAGGAAAAGGTCAAATTCCTCTGCCCGGTGCCCGGATATGACAGACATTTTGCAGTCACAGAGTGTCTGGGCATCGAGATGATCAATGTACCGCTCGGTGAAGATGGCCCGGATATGGATCTGGTGGAGCAGCTGGCATCTTCGGATCCACTGATCAAAGGTATCTGGTGTGTGCCGAAATATGCGAATCCGACCGGTATCTCTTATTCGGATGAGGTTGTCCGCCGGTTTGCAACGATGAAGACCGCAGCAGATGATTTCCGTATTTTCTGGGATAATGCCTACGGTGTTCATCATCTATATGAAGAAGCAGACAAGCAGGATCAGATCTTAAATATACTTGATGAGTGCGAGGCGGCAGGTCATCCGGACCGCGTATTGGAATTTGCTTCTACATCAAAGATCACATTTGCGGGAGCAGGTATTTCAGCAATGGCTGCATCTGAGAACAATCTGAATGATGCACGCAGGGTGATGACGATCCAGACGATCGGCTACGACAAGCTGAATCAGCTCCGCCACGTGCTGTTTTTGAAGGATCGTGCAGGCGTAGATGCACATATGATGAAGCATGCGGCAATCATGCGTCCGAAATTTGAGAAAGTCGAGCAGATGCTTGCAGAAGAGATCACACCGCTTGGCATCGGTAACTGGCTCTCACCCCGTGGTGGTTATTTTATCGCATTCAATGCACTGCCTGGCTGTGCGAAACGGATTGTCGCACTGTCTAAGCAGGCAGGTGTTGTACTGACCGGGGCAGGGGCACCGTTCCCTTACGGAAAAGATCCGGAGGATTCAGTGATCCGTCTGGCACCTTCATTCCCGGGCATGGATGAGCTGATCGAAGCGACGAAGATCTTTATCTGCAGTGTCAAGCTGGCGAGTGTGGAGAAATATCTGGCACAGTAAGGAATGGCTGTGTTACCTATCATGACTGTATTTTTATAGGTATTTTGTGAATTCTTTGCGCATCATATAGAAAAAATGCCATTAAAAGGGTATAATTTCTATATGGTGCGTTTTTATTTGCCAGGAAATTCCTATCAAATAAAATGAACAAATGAACACAGAAAGGGAACGGACAATGGAAAAGACAATCTTGGATTATGATACCGTGGCGCTGGACGATGCAGACAGTGCACTGGTGATTATAGATCAGACAAAATTGCCGGAGCGGATCGAATTGCTGCGCTTACATACGGCACAGGAGATCTGGGATGCGATCTATCTGCTGCAGGTACGCGGGGCACCTGCGATCGGAGTAGCGGCGGGTTATGGCATTTATCTGCTGGCAAAGAGTATCGATACCGATGATTTTGATGAATTTTATAAACAATTCTGCACATACAAACAATATCTGGATTCCTCACGTCCGACCGCAGTCAATCTGTCGTGGGCATTGAACCGCATGGAGCAGGTGTTGCTGCGTGCACACGATGCAGGCAGCAGTGTTACACAGATCAAGGATCTGTTAAAGAAAGAATCGATTGCGATTCAGGAGGAGGATATCGCGATCTGCCGGGCGATCGGTGAGCATGGCTTGGCACTTGTGAAGCCGGGCGACGGCATTCTCACACATTGCAATGCCGGAAAGCTGGCAGCGAGCCGCTATGGAACGGCGACAGCACCGATCTATCTCGGACAGGAGCGCGGATACGGATTTCATGTGTATGCGGATGAGACACGGCCGCTCCTGCAGGGCGCACGCCTGACTGCATTTGAGCTGCAATCCGCAGGTGTGGATGTCACGTTGCTTTGCGATAACATGTCTGGTATGATAATGAAACAGGGAAAGGTACAGGCGGTATTTGTCGGCTGTGACCGCGTGGCGGCAAATGGAGATACGGCAAACAAGATCGGTACATCTGTAGTGGCGACAGTAGCAAAACATTATGGCGTGCCTTTTTATGTGTGTGCACCAACATCCACGATCGATTGGAATACACCGTGCGGGGATGACATCGTGATCGAGCAGCGAAAGCCCGAGGAAGTGACGGAGATGTGGTATCAGACGCGTATGGCGCCCGAGGGTGTCAAGGTATTCAATCCGGCATTTGATGTCACAGATGCGGAGCTGATCACCGGTATCGTGACAGAATACGGTGTGGCACGCTATCCGTATACGGAGTCCCTGCAGGAGATCCGCCGCAAGATGCAGTAAATTTCATGCGGCCTCATATCAAAAGGGCCTGCATCCATCCGGCACATATGGGAAATATTTTTGTAAACACCATAAAATTTTATAATTTTAAAATATAGTAAAATAGTAAAGGAGACTAGAACAATGGCAGAAGAAACATGCAGCAGCGCAGGAAGCTGTTCAAGAGAAAGTTGTGAGGGATGTCCGAGCAAAAACGGCGGACAGACCTCATTTTTGGAGCAGTTAAACAAATATTCATCAATCAAGAAAGTGATCGGCATCGTCAGCGGAAAAGGCGGTGTCGGTAAATCATTCGTGACCGCATCCCTTGCCTGTGCGATGCACAAGGCAGGCTATAAGGTAGGTATTCTGGATGCAGATATTACCGGACCTTCCATCCCGAAGATGCTCGGTGTGCATGGCACCGCATTCGGCACGGACGAGGGCATTATTCCGTTAGAGTCCAAGGAAGGCATCCCTGTAATGTCGATCAACCTGCTCGTAGAGGACGAGGAGCAGCCGGTGATCTGGAGAGGACCTGTCATCGCAGGAGCGGTCAAGCAGTTCTGGACGGATGTCGTATGGGGCGAGCTGGACTATCTGTTCGTCGATATGCCTCCGGGAACCGGAGATGTGCCGCTGACCGTTTTCCAGTCACTTCCGGTAGACGGAGTCGTTGTCGTGACTTCACCGCAGGAACTGGTTCAGATGATCGTCAAGAAAGCATATCATATGGCAGAGATGATGCATGTGCCGGTGCTCGGACTGGTGGAGAATTTCAGCTATCTGGAGTGTCCGGATTGCGGAAAGAAGATCTCTGTATTCGGGGAGAGCCATGTCGATGAAGTGGCAGGCGAGCTGGGCATACCGGTATTTGCCAAGCTGCCGATCGATCCGGCAAAGGCAGCCGCCGCAGATGCAGGAGAGTTCTACGGAACAGACCACAGTGCATTTGATGCAGCGATAGAGGTGTTAAAGTAAACATAAATATTTCAGATTATGCAGCCGCAAAATCCTGCAGCCGCCAAAGAGGAAAAGCAGCATAGTGTGGCGCTTGCCAATATGAATCAGGAGATGCGCGCTGTCATGCAGGTCGTCCGGTATAATACGGCACAGACGAAGTATGTGCAGGCATGGTGGGATAAGAATGATTATATGGTCAGACAGCATGAAATGGAGCTGGATGCTGCGACGGCATATCTGAAATGGCTGATAGTTGGAAAGGTGCCGGATGATTGATGAGTGGTCGCTTGGTTTTCGGAGTTAAAAAGGAGTAGGAGCAAGGAGTAGGATAGGAACGATGTCGTTTGTACATTTACACACCCATACGGAGTATTCCCTGTTGGATGGCTCGAACAAGATCAAAGAATATGTAGCGCGTGTCAAAGAACTCGGCATGAATGCGGCGGCGATTACCGACCACGGTGTCATGTATGGGGTGATCGATTTTTATAAGGCATGTAAGGCAGCAGATATCAACCCGGTCTTAGGCTGTGAGGTATATGTGGCACCGGGATCGCGTTTTGACAGAGAGGCGGGACGCGGTGAGGAACGCTATTATCACCTGATCCTGCTCGCAGAGAATCATACAGGTTATGCAAACCTGGTCAAGATTGTGTCCAAGGGATTTACGGAAGGGTATTATTATAAACCGCGTGTAGATCTGGAAGTGCTGCAGCAGTACCACGAGGGCATTATCTGTGCGAGCGCGTGTCTCGCCGGTGAGGTCGCGCGTGCATTGGAACGTGATGATTATGCAGGTGCAAAAGAGGCGGCGCTGCGTTATGAGAAGATCTTCGGCAAGGGCAATTTCTTTCTGGAATTGCAGGATCACGGCATTCCTGCGCAGCAGAGGGTGAATGCAGGGCTGCTGCGGTTGTCGCAGGAGACCGGTATCGGGCTGATCGCTACGAATGACTGCCATTATACATACGCATCGGATGCGGAAGCACATGACATCCTGTTGTGTATCCAGACAGCGGCAAAGCTCTCGGATGAGAACCGTATGCGTTATGACGGCGGGCAGTATTATGTCAAGAGTGAGGCCGAGATGCGGGAGCTGTTTCCCTATGCGTTGCAGGCGGTTGAGAACACACAAAAGATCGCAGACCGCTGCCACGTGGAGATCGAATTCGGCAATACGAAGCTGCCACGTTTTGATGTACCGGATGGATATACCTCGCTGGAATATCTGAAAAAGCTCTGCTATGATGGCTTGAAGGTGCGTTATCCTGGCAACTGGCAGGAGCTTCAGGACAAGCTGGCATATGAGCTGGATATCATTGAGCGCATGGGCTATGTCGATTACTTCCTGATTGTGTGGGATTATATCAACTATGCGCGGACACACGGCATACCGGTCGGACCCGGACGAGGCAGTGCTGCCGGGTCGCTCGTCGCTTATACGACCGGTATCACAAATATCGATCCGATCAAATACAGTCTGATCTTTGAGCGTTTCCTAAACCCGGAACGAGTGTCCATGCCGGATATTGACGTGGACTTCTGTTATGAGAGACGGCAGGAAGTCATTGATTATGTCATCGAAAAATATGGCAAGGAGTGCGTGACACAGATTGTCACATTCGGTACGCTCGCAGCACGTGGTGTCATCCGCGATGTCGGCCGTGTCATGGATCTGCCTTATGCATTTGTCGATCACATTTCAAAGAGCATTCCGATGGAGCTGGGCATCACGATCAATAAAGCACTGGATATGAATGCCCAGCTGCGCACAACGTATGAGAATGACGAGACCGTCCATCGTCTGATTGATATGTCACGCAGGCTGGAGGGACTGCCGCGCCATACATCCGTACATGCGGCAGGTGTCGTGATCAGCCGGCTGCCGATGGAGGAATATGTACCGCTGTCACGCGGCGCTGACGGAGTCATCACGACACAGTTCACGATGACGACGATCGAGGAACTCGGACTGCTCAAGATGGACTTTCTGGGGCTGCGCACACTGACAGTCATCAATGATACGTGCAAATTAGTGGAAAAATCATCCGGCGTACACATCGATGTGGACAAGATCGACTATGATGACCATGCGGTGTACGAATCACTCTGTACCGGAAAATGCGAAGGTGTGTTCCAGTTAGAGAGTGCCGGGATGAAAAATTTCATGAAAGAGCTGAAACCGCAGAATCTCGAGGATGTGATCGCGGGTATATCACTCTACCGCCCCGGACCGATGGATTTTATTCCTGCCTATATCCGTGGCAAGAATCATCCGGAAGAGATTGTCTATGATTGTCCGCAGCTTGAGCCGATCCTGGCACCGACGTATGGCTGTATCGTCTATCAGGAGCAGGTCATGCAGATTGTGCGTGACCTGGCAGGATATACACTCGGACGAAGTGATCTGGTGCGCCGTGCGATGTCCAAGAAAAAGACGCATGTCATGGAGGAGGAGCGCAAAAACTTTGTCTATGGCAATGAGGAGCAGGGCGTCAGGGGATGTATCGCAAATGGCATTTCCGAGCAGACAGCCAATAAGATCTATGATGAGATGATTGATTTTGCCAAATATGCATTTAATAAGTCACATGCTGCCGCATACGCGGTAGTCGCTTATCAGACAGCGTATCTGAAATATTACTATCCGGTAGAATTCATGGCAGCGCTCATGACATCGGTCAAGGATAATACGACAAAGGTATCAGAGTACATCCAGACATGCCGCAGTATGGGTATCGCGATCCTGCCGCCGGATATCAATGAGGGTGAGGGGAATTTCTCGGTTTCAAATGGAGCGATCCGGTTTGGAATGAGTGCGATCAAGAGCATTGGAACCCCGGTGATCCGTGCGGTCGTCGAGGAGCGCAGACTGCGTGGACCGTATCAGAGCCTGAAGGATTTTATCAGCAGGGTCGGCAGCCGTGAGGTCAATAAACGTGCATTGGAAAACCTGATCAAATCCGGTGCGCTTGACTGTGTAGATGGCAATCGCAGACAGAAAGTATTGATCTATCCGATGATCATGGATCAGGAGACGCAGGAGCGCAAAGGCTCTGTGGCAGGCCAGATCAGTCTGTTTGATCTCGCGTCGGAAGAAAACAAAAAAGATTATGAGATCCGTATGCCGAATGTCCCGGAGTTTGCCAAGGGTGAACTGCTCGCCTTTGAGAAGGAAGTGCTCGGTGTCTATATCAGCGGGCATCCGCTCGAAGAATATGAGAAAAAATGGAGGCAGAATATCACGGCAGTATCCACGGATTTTATCTATGATGATGAGACCGGAGGTACAAAGCTGGCGGATGGTGCACATGTGATGATCGGTGGCATGATCACGGACAAGACGGTCAAGTTCACCAAAAATAATAAGACGATGGCTTTTCTCACGATCGAAGATCTGTATGGTACGACGGAGGTCATTGTATTTCCGAAGGATTACGAGAAGCACCGCGCGTTGATCGAAGACGATGCGAAGGTGTTTGTGTCTGGCAGGGTCAATGCAGAGGATGAGAAGAATGGCAAACTGATCTGCGAACAGCTCTATGCATTTGATGATGCGAAAAAAGAACTGTGGCTGCAGTTTGCGACAAAAGAAGATTATGCAAATGCAGAATCTACGATATATGATTTGCTGCGTACCTGTGAGGGACAGGATGCGGTTGTGATCTATATTTCCGGGATCAAGGCAGTCAAACGGCTGCCTGCAAACTGGAACGTATCGGTCGGTCAACTGGATATGAACAGGTTTTATGAGATGTTTGGCGAAAAAAATGTAAAAGTCGTCGAAAAGCCTATTGAAATAGCCGGAAAAAGAGATTAAAATATAAAAGATAATGGCTAAGAGAAAAAACGAGATTATTTTACAGGAGGTTTTCAATATTATGGCTAATGAGATTCAGACCATCGGTGTATTGACAAGTGGGGGAGATGCTCCCGGAATGAACGCAGCCATCCGTGCAGTTGTTCGCCGTGCGTTGGCAGCAGGAAAGACAGTAAAGGGAATCCAGAGAGGTTATGCAGGTCTTTTACAGGAAGAGATCGTTGATATGAATAAACGCAGTGTATCCGATATCATCCAGCGGGGCGGTACCATTCTCCAGACTGCACGCTGTACGGAGTTCACGACTCCTGAGGGACAGGCCAAAGGAGCAGAGATCTGCCGGAAGCATGGAATCGATGGCGTGATCGTGATCGGAGGAGATGGATCTTTCCGCGGCGCCCAGAAGCTGGCAGCAAACGGCATCAATACGATCGGAGTACCCGGTACGATTGATCTGGATATCTCATGTACGGATTATACGATCGGATTTGATACAGCGGTCAATACGGCGATGGAGGCCATTGATAAGGTACGTGATACATCTACCTCACATGAGCGCTGCTCAATTATCGAGGTTATGGGACGTGGAGCCGGATACATTGCCCTGTGGTGCGGGATTGCTAATGGAGCTGAGGACGTACTGCTTCCTGAAAAATATGATTATGACGAGCAGAAACTGGTCAACAATATCATTGAGAACCGTAAGACTGGAAAGAAGCATCATATTATCATCAATGCGGAGGGTATTGGTCATTCTACATCCATGGCGCGCCGTATTGAGGCAGCTACAGGCGTAGAGACAAGAGCTACGATCCTGGGTCATATGCAGCGAGGCGGCAGCCCCACAGCCAGAGACCGTATGATGGCATCTGTGATGGGTGCATACGCAGTTGACTGCCTGTGCGAGGGCAAGAGCAACCGTGTTGTTGCATGGAAGAAGAATCAGTTGGTTGATTTTGACATTGACGAGGCGCTGGCAATGGAGAAGACGATCAACGAGTACGAATTTGACATTTGTGCAACACTGGCAAAATAACAGGAAAATATATGATCACGAGTACATCCAATCAACAGATGAAGACGATTGTACAACTGAATAAAAAGGCAAGGGCGCGTAGGGAACTGCGTGCCTTTGTTGTTGAAGGAACGAAAATGGTGGCTGAGACACCGCGGGAGCTGCTGCAGCGGGTCTATGTATCAGAGCATTATGCCGGGGAAGCGTCCGGTCAGGCACTTCTTGCGGATCTGGGCATAGATTATGAAGTGGTGAGTGATCCGGTTTTTTCACATGTCAGCGATACGAGTACACCGCAGGGGATTCTGGCGGTTGTGCGCATGCCGGAGTATACGTTTGCACAGCTATTGCGTGGGAGAGCTACGAGACTGCTCGTATTAGAGGATATCCAGGATCCCGGCAATCTCGGCACGATGTTCCGTACCGGAGAGGGCGCGGGACTCAGTGGTGTCATCATGACGAAGAACACAGTGGATCTGTTTGCGCCAAAGACCGTGCGTGCGACGATGGGCAGCATTTACCGGGTACCGTTTTTTGTGACAGATGATCTGGGTGCTATGCTGGCCATGCTGCACACAGAGGGTGTGCGTACTTACGCAGCGCATCTGCGCGGTGAGAAGTATTATGATGAACTGGATCTGACGGGCGGCTGCGCATTCCTCATCGGCAATGAGGGCAACGGACTGACAAAAGAGACGGCAGATCTGGCAGATACATATCTGAAGATTCCGATGGAGGGCAGGCTGGAGAGCCTCAATGCTGCGATGGCAGCAGGGATACTCATGTACGAAGCACACAGACAGGGCAGACAGGAGGAGAAACTACGTGCGCATATGGTTTAAGCTGATGAAAGACAATCACCTTCAAAAGGATTACATGTACGAGGATACATCGGATGATACGCGCACACATAAGATCTTTCGCGGGGTAGAAGAAGTATGTCATGCCTTAGACCTTGGCAGACCAATCTGGCTGGATGCGACGATCGCTGATTTTAAGCGGTATGCGAGGGCGCGTTTTACAAAGGATTGTTTTGTGGAAGAGATAGACTTTGATTATCTGGAGATCCATGTGATTGAGGAGGATTAAACATGCAGGCTGTAGAGATATTTCAGGATAATGCCGAGAGCTGGGAGACGATGATCTTTTTATACAATTCTGCGCTCAAGGAAGTCGGCACGAAGCTGGAGATATTGAATGATGAGTTTGTACATATCCATAAGTACAACCCGATCGAATATATCAAATCCCGCATCAAGTCGCCGGAGAGTATCTGTAAAAAACTGAAACGGAACGGGTATGATACGACACTTGAAAACATGGTGAGCCATTTAAATGATATCGCAGGTATCCGTATCGTGTGTTCCTTTACGTCTGATATTTACCGTATAGCTGCGATGATCGGTAAGCAGAATGATCTGACCGTGATCTCGGTCAAGGACTATATCAAGCATCCGAAGGAGAGCGGTTACAAGAGCTACCATATGCTTGTTTCGGTGCCGATCTTTCTGTCCGACCGTGTGGTCGATACCAAGGTGGAGATACAGATCCGGACGATCGCGATGGATTTTTGGGCGAGTCTGGAGCATAAGATCTATTATAAATTCGAGGGCAATGCACCGGAGTATATCAGCCGGGACTTAAAGGAGTGCTCAGAGATCGTATCGATGTTAGATGCGAAAATGCTGCAGCTCAATAATGCCATCACACAGGCGAAGGTGCAGCAGGGAATCGAGTAAACAATAAGAATGCAAAGCGACAGTTTCTTTATGTAAGTTAGGTAAACAGACAGGAAGAAGCTGTTGCTTTGTCGCTTATTAGGAGGATTAAGAGGAGAGGCCATGCCGGATAAAGCTATTCAGGAGAAAACATCAACAATAAAAAGTGAATCTGCGTTTGAAAATCATCAGGATATGTCGGATTCCGCTCCAGTGCAAAGGCAGCCCACGGAGCAGCAGACTCCGGTGGAAACCCGTATGCTGGAAGTATATGAGGGAAAAGTAAAGCTGGAATATCCACATATGGAGCCGGGACATAACGCAGTCACGACAGAATACAGCTTACAGCCGGACAATCTGGCATTGCAGGATGGCATGACCGTCACACCCGGTGCACTTGGTGCACAGGTATCCGTCTATGGGGACCAGATGGACCCGGCTTCACAGGGAGTCGTGTTTACCGCGCTGGGTGGACAGGTGGAACTGGCACTCTCTAATTTTGGGCAGGCAAAGGGAACGGCAGAACTGGCAACGATGAATATCGTTTCCAGTGGCACACCAGATAGCAGTGAGACCGAGATCAGTGCTTATTTAAGGGAACCGCTTGTTGTTGAGCTGATGCCGAATCTAAGCATTGAGCTTGGACAGGGCGAGTATATCAAGCACAAAGATGATCTGAATCCGGTTTTGAAATTCTGGCAGACCAGACTGATATTTAAAGAAAAGGGTGTGTCGAATAATTTTGAGACGGAGCTTGATGAGAACGGTCTGCATCTTACAAAGGGACAGGAGGTGCAGGTGGATGAACTAGAGAAGGAGCAGGTGAAAGAGTCAGAGAAGGAGCAGGCAAAAGAGTTAGAAAAGAAGCTGGAGGACGAGCGGAAAGAGGGATATCATAACGCACTCGCAGTTGCAAAAAAGCTTAACGAAGAGATCATGCCGGCATCAGGAGCATTGGAGGATGAAAACACGGTAGTGCTTGAAGTGTTTGAGCCGGATGATCACACAGAGGGTAATTTTGTGCTTCTGAAGGAAATTCAATTTAAGGAAGTACAGGAGGTAGAGGACGGTAATGAGCGGCTGACCGGAACGGCAAAGTTTGAATTTAACAAAATTCCGTTTCATATCAAACGGCCGAATGGAAAGGAGTACAGCGGTCATACACAGACGAAGAGTATCGGTGATGAACGGATGGATTTTGAGTTTGAAGATGATGGCAGACTGTATGTGACATTCAACGATCCGATCGAATTGCAGGTACTCCCTGATGGGGTCAAACATCTGATATTTATCATCTCTTTGGAGGATGCCAAGATTACAGGAAGCAAGTTGACCGCAGGCAAGATCCGTGTGGATGTGGGCGTGGCTACGAAAGGCAAGGAAGATGACGATGACGAGGACGATGATGACAATAACGACGAAGATGATGAGAGTCTGCTAAAGAAGCTGTTTGGCACAAATGTCAGCGCAACAGTAGCAATGGTTGATCCTAGCAGCGAGCTGGATGCTGAGGGAATTCATATCATAGAAGGCGGAAAGACACTGGGTACGTTTGATCTGTCCGGTTTTATGGACTTTCTGGATGTGCACGGTGATTATCCGAAGGGCTGGCTTCGTGTGACATTGCAAAAAAAAGCGGAAGCAAAGGCAAGCGAATCGAATATCTTCTCTCAAACTGCGAAAGATTTCATGAAAGAGGGGCTGAGCATTCCCATCGCAGGTCCTTTGTCATTCAAACTCGCGGTTGTTCCGTCTGTTGAGTTAAATGGTAAACTTTCTGCTGAACTGAACCGGAAAAAGAGCTTTGCAGAAGAGATGAAGCCGGGCGAGAGTGTGAAACTGGGTGGAAGTATGGAAGTGCAGGGGACTGGCAAGCTGGAGATGTCAGCAGGCCTTGAGCTTGGAATCACAGCGCTGATTGTCAATCTTGCGAGTGCAGATGTGAAGGTAGAAACAAAATTGGCTGCAAGTATTGGAACTACGGCGCAGGCAGACACTGCACTTGGAATCACAGAAGCGGGGAAAGGACTGCAGCAGACAGAGGATCTGGTGATGACCGGAGAAGTGCATGCCGGACTCAGTGCTTCGGCGGAACTGAGCAGCAATGTGAAGTTTCTGATCTGGAAGGCGAAACTGTTTACCGTTGAGCTTTTTAATAAGGAGATGACATTGACTCCATATAGGGGAACAGCGACGCGCGATAAGGATGCACATGGTCTCACGAACGGCTGGCATTTCGAGCAGATGGGTCTCACAGCAGATGCATTTGGAAAAAAATCAGTTGACAAGCTGCGCGAATCAGCAAAAGCAGAAAAACATGCAGCAGATCTGCAAATGTCAAAAGAGGCAGTACAGACGCTCGGAGATGGCGTAAAAGAAGCGTGGGTCATTCTGGAACAGATGAAAGAACAGCGGACGATGTCAGATGGCATGTATATTATGGAAGACAGTGAACGCATCCTCTTGGATCAGAAAATCGATAGAATGACAGTAAAAATGCAGCGCAAGCTGGAGGATTATCAGAAGGCGCTGCAGAAATTTGAAAATAAGCAGAACAATGAATGTACAAACCTGCAGAAGAAGGTAAAGCAAGCCTGGGATGCGCAGTATCAGTGCTTAAATGAGAATGTGGTCAAGCAGCAACTGCTGTTGGATACAGAGAGAGGCGGACTGGACTGGTCCAAGTACCGTCCGTTAACGGCACAGGATCGTCCGGATCTGGATCCAAGGAAAGTAGAAACGGAACTAGAAGAGGAAAATAAGCAGCGAAATAAAATGGCTGCGATCGATGTTGCGATTGCGCGGGTATTGGGAATACGCGATAATGCCGTAGATCGGCTAAAGGCTGATTATGCGCTGTTTGTACAGACTGAGAATGCAGTGCTTGCAGCGAAGAAGCTTCGGGGTGAAGAAAAAAATACACCCTTTTATCAGACTCTGGATGGGATGAATGAGATAGAGGAAGAACTGTTTTTTCAAAAGGATATAAGGACTTGGGGAGTCAGCATGAGGCAGTTGAAAGCCTATACAAAGCTCAAAGGAGTCAGGAATCAGACAAACTATTATGAGATTCTCCAGAAGCATATTCCTATTACGAATGGATCAGAGAGATGGTGGTCTGCAGGTCGTGGCGATTTCAAAGTGAGTAGAAAGTTCAAAGATGCGTTCCGGGTAAAGGCTCCTGGTGGCGGGTTCGAATTTCAGTGGATGACAAAGTATAAATTTATGCGGATGCTATTGAGTGGTAAGTATCCGGAGGATTGTTATGCTGCAGATGGGACTCCGCTTGGGGGAAAGGAAGCTCCCGCAGTGACTGCGGAGGAAAAGAAAGCTTATTATTTCAAGCTGTTCAATGATAAGCTGACGAAGGATGAAGAAAATACCAATGACCTTAACAAGTGGTTGGGCGATAAGGATTCACCCATAAACCTGACAGATCGGGAACAGGCGATCAAAGACATCAACGATATTTATACATCGACGCTTGACTCAGATATAGATACGATGGTCAAAAAGGGACATGTGTCAATCGAACAGAAACTGGAAGGTCTGGACCAGAAGCTGGAGGATGCCAAGAAGGAATATTTAGAAAAGGAAAAGGAATATGTGCAGGCGATCGAAGTGGTGGGAAAGATCCAACAAGAAAAGGTTGATTGTGGAAAGAAATTACAGAAGTTAAAAGAGAACGCGAAAACGGCTCTGAAGATGGAGTCAGATGCAATTACCCGCGCAACGGATGCAGTGAATTTTGTAGAGCGTGAAGGCATGGATCTCACAAGTGGTAAGGCAGTATATACGGTTGCTGCAGAGAATCTGGATAAAAATTCAGAGCTTGCTAAGGAGCTGGCAAGTAAAAAACAGGATCTGTTTCAGAAGGCAGTAAACTGGTAAGCAGACGAGGAGGAAGAACGATTGGAGAACAAATGGATCACTCGTATTTACATATTTGCAGATCGGCTGTTCCGGGAGGTGTTAGAGCAGCGCTGTGAACCGGATGGCGGGTTTTATCTGCCGGGGCTGGAGGTGGCAAATCAGGAGCTGCTTCGCGTATTGTCACCCGGTATGCCGGAGCCGACAGCGACTAGGGAGCTTCGTGTGCAGTGGGAGCGTGTGCTATTTATGATGATGTCAGATGATGTCTATGCAGATGCACCGCGCCTGCAGAAGCTGCGCTGGCTGTACCGGCTGGATGAACTCTGGGTGCTTGCGGTTGTGCTGGCATTTGCCCATCAGAGTGACCCAAAATACAGGAAAGCAGTCTGCGTCCTGCAGGGAGACAGTGGAAATGAGGGTATTGCGCTCTCACTGGTAAAGGCACTGGCAGTGTATCTGGGTCTGGCAGACGCCGGGGGTGTCATGCGTCTGCTGTCAGACTGCAGGGAAAAGGAGGATTTGTTTGAGCGGCGGGAGGATACGCTGCTGATCCTGCAAAAACATGTATTTGCGTGGCTGTGCGGATCGGACATAAAGCTTCCGGGCGCATGCAGCGTATATTCGATGATGGATATGGACGCAGATATCCGATTGGCAGAGATCGAATGGGTGAGCAGCGCAGCAAAACGGCAGCTCGCCGATGCACCTCAGGATCGGCTGGTGTTTGAGATCCAGGGCAGGCCGGGAGCAGGAAAAAAGCATTTTTGCAGGATCTGTGCGGCGAAGCTGGGTTATCGGATCTGTGTGATCCGCTTGTCCGATGTGCTCGCAGCCGGCAGACAGGAAGGACGCGGCCTGCTATGCAGATGCTATTTTGCCTGTCGGGTGAATGGCTGTATCCCATATCTGGATCTGGCGGATTGTGACGTGGAAGATATGGTGGCACGGCATTGGATCGAATCAGTGGTCGGTGAGTATAAGCTGATTTTTATCGGAACGACACCAGATCAGACATTGGAGAAAGTATCGTCCTTTACCACACACAAGATACCGTTGTCACAGCTGGGTAGCCAGGACAGTCTCACATTGTGGCAGACGGTCGGCAGCAGCTATCCGGTGGCAGAGGATGTGGATTATGAGCAGCTGGCGGGCAACTATCATCTGCTGCCGGCAGATATCTGTGAAGTCTTTGCAAGGGCAGAACAGAACCGTGCGCAGAGCGAGCCTGCGCGGAATCAGATTGACCAGGCACTATTGCTGTCATGCATCCGCGCGTGCAGCCATATCACTGGAAATATTCTGATGGAGCGGATACATACGGTATTCCGTTGGGAAGATCTGAAAGTAAAACCGGAGATCACACAGGCGATGCATCTGGCATGTGCACATCTGAAATACCGTTTTCAGGCGCAGACATATCTGGGAGACCGCTATCCCTACGGCACAGGTGTGAGTGTCCTCATGTATGGACCGCCGGGAACAGGCAAGACGATGGCGGCACAGGTGATCGCAAATGATCTACAGATGGATCTGTACCGTGTGGATCTCAGCCAGGTCAGCAGTAAATACATCGGTGAGACTGCGAAAAATCTGGAAAATATCTTCCGGGAGGCAGAGCAGGCGAATGTGATCCTGTTTTTTGATGAGGCGGATTCGTTGTTTGGAAAGCGGACGGAAGTCAAGGAATCCAATGATAAATATGCGAATCAGGAGACTTCTTATATTCTCCAGAGAATCGAGTCTTATGATGGAATGGTCATTCTGGCGACCAATATTGCGCGCAATTTCGATCCGGCATTTATGCGCCGGATCACGGTCAGTATCCAGTTTGAGATGCCGGATGAGCAGATGCGCCGGTTACTCTGGCAGGACATGCTTGCGCCTACTGCACTCGGCGGGAACGAAGCACTGTTATCGAATCTCGCTGCGCAGTTCGAGCTGAGCGGCAGCAATATCAAGAGTATCGTGCGCAATGCAATATTTACGTCACTGATGGAGAAAAGGGAACTACGCGGTGCAGATCTTGCGGCTGCGTTGAAGATCGAGCATGAAAAGATGGGCAGAATCCTGAATCTGTCGAGTGTGATGCCGTATTTGTCTTAGGTGAAAAAAATCAGATAAAAAATAAGAGGTACATTTGTCACAATTTTGCCCGACCGAGCTTGACGAGGGTAAGAGCAACAAGTGACAGGTGTACCTCTTATTTTTTATAGGAATATGAATGATCTACAGCAAAAACGAATCCATATCTCCGGAACGTTCACTGCGAGGCTTCAGATCCCTGAAAATGCTGCGCAGCGGACGCTGGCGGTAATCGAAACCGAGTTCCATATAGGTCTCGGCCACCTGCGCGATGATTGCCTCATCGGTGATGCCTTCTTCGCTGGCCAGAGCCAGAAGCTTCTCATAAGTGCCGGCATTGATGTACAGCGCGGCTTTCCCTTCGGGAGCGGCAGCAGGTACTTCTTTTATGACTTCCTTTTCCACTACCTTTTCGACGACTTTTTCCACAACGCGTTCCGGGGCAGCGGCTGTGGCTGCGGGAACGGATGCATCACCTGACGGGGCTTCGGCTCCCATAAATGTGAAAAAATCCATATCCAGTGCGGAGAGTACTTTCATCAGGATATCCATATCTGCCTTGTTACTGTCGCGGTTGATCAACGCATAGACAGTCTGTGCGGGGATATCAGCCTCTTTTGAAAAATGAGTGACAGTCAGCCCACGTTCATTCAGTATGTGTTTCAATCGGGAACCTAAATTCATCCCAAAATCCTCCTTTAAGAGCTGTATTTATATTGCTGTAACAGTTCAGCCCGCGCCAAGGCTGAACTGTTACCTATTATTTATTCTTGTTGTTAAAGTTTGCACGCTTGCGCATGGTAGGATCGAGAATACGCTTGCGGATACGGATGCTCTCCGGTGTGATCTCGAGCAGCTCATCGGTATCGATGAACTCCAGTGCCTGTTCGAGACTGAGTACTTTCGGAGGAACGAGTGTCAGCGCCTCGTCTGCGCTCGAAGAACGTGTGTTGGTCAGATGTTTTTTCTTGCATACGTTTAACTCGATATCCTCAGCTTTTGCGCTCATACCGATGACCATTCCGGCGTATACTTTCTCGCCCGGTCCGATAAACAATGTACCGCGGTCCTGTGCGGAGAACAGACCGTAAGTGACACTTTCGCCACTCTCAAATGCGATCAGGGAACCGGTCTTGCGGTACTGGATATCACCGCAGTACTGGTCATAGCCGTCAAAAATTGTATTTAAAATACCGTTTCCTTTGGTGTCGGTCATGAAATCGTTGCGATAGCCGATCAGACCGCGGGAAGGAATGCGGAACTCCAGTCTCGTATAGCCACCGCTGATGGAACCCATGTTGAGCAGGGAACCCTTGCGCTGGCTGAGCTTGTCGATGACAACACCGGTGAATTCATCGGGCACATCTACATATGCCAGCTCCATCGGCTCGGTTTTCTTGCCATTTTCGTCTGTGTGGTAGAGCACCTCAGCTTTGCTGACTGCGAATTCATATCCTTCGCGGCGCATGTTCTCGATTAAAACGGACAGGTGCAGCTCACCACGGCCGGATACTTTGTAGGTATCGGCATCCTCTGTCTCCTCAACGCGCAGGGAAACATCCGTATTCAGCTCACGGAACAGACGGTCGCGCAGATGGCGTGAAGTGATATATTTTCCTTCCTGTCCGGCGAGCGGGGAGTCATTGACGATAAAGTTCATCGCCAGTGTCGGTTCGGAGATCTTCTGGAACGGAATCGCAACTGGGTTCTCCGGTGCACAGATGGTATCCCCGATATGGATATCAGCAATACCGGAGATCGCTACGATCGATCCGATGCCGGCTTCTGTCACATCGACTTTGTTCAGGCCGTCAAACTCATAGAGCTTGCTGATGCGTACTTTTTTCATCTTATCAGGCTCGTGATGGTTGACAACGACTGCATCCTGATTGACGCGGAGTATACCGTTATCGACCTTGCCGACACCGATACGTCCGACATACTCGTTGTAGTCGATCGTGCTGATGAGTACCTGGGTATTGGCATCCGGGTCACCGGTCGGTGCGGGGATATAGTTGATGATCGTCTCAAATAACGGAGTCATATCCTTCGGTTCGTCATTCGGATCCAGCATTGCATAGCCGTCTCTGGCTGAAGCATAGACAAACGGGCAGTCAAGCTGCTCATCGGAAGCGTCCAGATCCATGAACAGCTCCAGTACTTCATCAATGACCTCGTCAGGGCGTGCCTCAGGGCGGTCAATCTTGTTGATGCATACGATAACCGGGAGATTCAGGTCCAGTGCTTTCATGAGCACGAACTTCGTCTGGGGCATAGCACCCTCAAAGGCATCTACGACCAGTACGACACCGTTTACCATTTTCAGTACACGCTCGACCTCGCCACCGAAATCGGCATGACCGGGGGTGTCAATGATATTGATCTTTACATCTTTATAAAAAACAGCGGTATTTTTTGAAAGGATTGTGATACCACGCTCACGTTCGATATCGCCGGAGTCCATGACACGCTCCTGGACTTCCTGATTGGCACGGAATACACCCGACTGCTTTAAAAGCTCGTCTACCAGTGTGGTTTTACCGTGATCGACATGGGCAATGATTGCGATGTTACGAATGTCATCTCTAGTAGTCTGCATAAATTGTTTTTTCCTTCTTTCCTTAGATAAATGTCTCTTCTTCTCAATTTGCCGCCTATTATCATACCATAATTCTAAAATTATGCAAGTGCATATATAAAATTTTTGAAAAATTTTGTTTTGTCGACATAAATCAGCGTACTTCGCGCTTACATGCTGTTATGATTTCATCAGTCACAACACAAAATGATTAAAAAACACTTATAAAAAACAAAAACGGAAGGAGAACTACTATGGGAAACAAAACAGCAGACAAAGCGGGGGAGAAAGTATTTGAAAACAATCAGGTGATCATTGCAGGTGAGATCGTATCCGGATTTACCTACAGCCATGAAGTATACGGGGAAGGGTTCTATATGGTGGAGGTAGCGGTCAACCGGCTGAGTAATTATGCGGATTACATACCGGTCATGGTATCGGAGCGCCTGATTGATGTGACGGAAAATTATGAGGGGCAGTATATCAGTGTTGTCGGGCAGTTCCGCTCTTATAACCGTCACGAGGAGAAAAAGAACCGTCTGGTGTTGTCTGTGTTTGCAAGGGAGATCGAATTCACAGGAGAGCCGGGTGAAGATGTCAAGAGTAACCAGATTTTTCTGGATGGATATATCTGTAAGGAACCGATCTACCGGAAGACTCCGCTCGGCAGGGAGATCGCGGATCTGCTCATTGCGGTCAACCGCTCTTATGGCAAGTCAGACTACATACCGAGTATCTGCTGGGGACGGAATGCGCGGTATGCCGCGGGATTTGCGGTAGGTGAGCATGTACAGATCTGGGGGCGGATACAGAGCCGCGAGTATGTGAAAAAGCTAAATGAATTTGAGACAGAAAAGCGCATCGCCTATGAGGTGTCAGTCAGCAAAATCGACTGCATGGAAGCGTAAACGGATGTGCTCAGCAGGGCATTTTTGACAATTTCAGGAAAATGTGCTATCCTTTGTGGGATTTGTGGACTGCGGTCAGACGGAACTATGGATCGCACAGACAGGAGGCAATGAAAATGGCTACAGGAATTGTACGAATATTTTACGGAGAGGGACACGGAAAATCCACGGCGGCAATGGGGCGCGCGCTGCAGGCTGCCAGCGAAGGAAAGAGCGTGTTTATCATCCATTATCTGAAAGGGCGTATGGAGGAAGAGGCACAGTTTATGAAAAAGCTGGAGCCGGAGATCAAAGTATTCCAGTTTGAAAAGACAGATGCCTGTTATGAGGATTTATCTGCTGAGGAGAAAAAGGAGGCTTCACTCAATATAAAAAATGGTGTGAACTTTGCGAGAAAAGTACTGCTGACGGGAGAGTGTGACCTGCTCATCCTGGATGAGGTACTGGGACTCGTAGATGCAGGACTGTTACAGAATGAGGAACTGGAGAATCTTTTGAAATCGCGTTCGGGCGGCATGGATCTGATCCTGACGGGACGCAATATGGATGCATCCATCCGTGAATATGCAGATGAAATCTATAAAATTAAATCAGAAAAATAGAAAGTTTTTATCTTAATTTTTATCTGAAACAAAAAAAGTGCCCCTGCAAGCCAGAGGGCACTTTACATTTTACAAAAATTCGAATATAGTATAGAAAGACAATTCGTAGCTGTGCATATGGCTGCGACATTACACAGGCAGGAGGAAGATACAAAGATGGCAATTTTCAAAGGCGCCGGCGTGGCAATCATCACACCCATGAAAGAAAATCTTGAGGTGAATTACGACAAGCTGGATGAAATGATCCAGTATCAGATAGACAACGGAACAGATTGTATTGTGATCACAGGAACGACAGGTGAGAGTTCTACACTCACGATGGAGGAGCATGCAGATGTGATCCGTGCAGCTGTAGAGATGACAAAGCATCGCATTCCGGTTGTAGCAGGAACAGGATCGAACTGTACTAGGACAGCGATTGAACTGACCAATGATGCGTATGAAGCAGGCTGTGATGGGGCGCTGGTTGTCACTCCCTATTATAACAAGGCGACACAGGCCGGATTGATCAGCCATTACGGACAGATCGCTGCATCTACGAAGCTGCCGATCATTATGTACAATGTACCGGGTCGTACTGGATGCAATATTTTACCGCAGACGGCAGCAACACTGGTAAAGGAATATGACAATATCGTAGGTCTGAAGGAAGCGACCGGTAATGTATCACAGGCTGTGACGACCATGGATCTGTGCGATGGCAAGATCGATATGTATTCCGGTGAAGACGGACTCGTTGTACCGCTGATGTCGATCGGGGCTCTCGGTGTGATTTCCGTGTGGTCGAATGTGGCACCGAAGGATGTACATGATATGTGTATGTATGCGCTGGATGGTGATTTTAAGAAGGCTGCACAGATCCAGCTCAAGGGGCGTGCACTTGTAGATGCATTATTCTCAGAGGTCAATCCGATTCCGGTAAAACGCGCACTCAATGCGATGGGATTTGAGGTCGGATCACTGCGTGCACCGCTCACGGATATGAGTGAGGAACATGCGGCAAAGCTCATTCAGGTAATGAAAGACTATGGTCTGAAAGTCGTAGAGTAAGAGCAGGAAAACTTGGAGTAAAAAGTCTGAAATAAGGTCTGAAATAAAAAGTTTGGAATACACGATTCAGGATACGAGGTAGAAAATGACAAATGTAATCATGCATGGATGCAACGGGCGTATGGGTCAGATGATCGCCGGACTGTGTGCGGATGATCCGGATATCACCATCGTTGCAGGTGTAGATACTTATACGGAAAAGAAAAATGATTTTCCGGTATATGGGACGATCGGACAGTGTGAGGTGCAGGCAGATGCCGTGATTGATTTTTCCAATGCAGCGGCAGTCGATGGACTGCTCGACTGGTGTGTGGAGAAGCAGGTACCGGTTGTACTCTGTTCGACCGGTTTATCAGAAGAACAACTGGAGAAAGTAAATCAGGTCAGTGAGCAGGTCGCTGTGCTCAAGTCAGCGAATATGTCACTTGGGATCAATACGCTGATGGATCTGCTGCAGAAGGCAGTGAAGATCTTTGCTCCGGCTGGATTTGATGTGGAGATCGTTGAAAAGCATCACAACCAGAAGCTGGATGCACCGAGCGGAACCGCAATTGCCCTGGCAGATGCCATGAATGAAGCGATGGATGGGCAATATGAATATGTATATGACCGCAGTGACCGCAGACAGAAACGCGATGCAAAGGAACTCGGGATATCAGCGGTACGCGGAGGCACGATTGTGGGAGAACACGAAGTGATCTTTGCGGGCACCGATGAGGTGATCGAATTCAAACATACCGCGTACTCACGTGCCGTATTCGGAAAAGGCGCGATAGAGGCGGCAAAGTTTCTGGATGGAAAGTCTGCAGGACTCTATAATATGCAGGATGTGATAGCAGAAGCTTAGGCTTCTGCTATTTTTAGGAGAAAGAATATGGGAGAGATGGAACTACGTTACCTCAGGAGTTTGGCGAGACAGTATCCGACCATCGCATCGGCAGCGACGGAGATCATTAATCTGCGCGCGATTCTCAGTCTGCCGAAAGGGACAGAGCATTTTATCACGGATGTGCACGGCGAATACGATCAGTTTCAGCATATCATGCGAAACGGATCCGGGGCAGTCAAGCGCAAGATCGAGCAGGAATTCGGCACCACGTTTGGCAAGGCAGAAAAGAAAAATATAGCGGCATTGATCTATTATCCGGAACTCAAGCTCGAGGAGGTCATGCGGCATGAGGAGAATATGGAGGACTGGTACCGGGTGACGATGTACCGTCTCATACCGATCTGTAAAAATGCGTCCTCAAAGTATACGCGTTCCAAGGTGCGTAAGGCATTGCCGAAAGATTTTGCCTATGTCATTGAAGAGCTGCTGACTGGCCGGCCGGACCAGTCAGATCAGGAGGATTATTATAACGAGATCATCAATTCCGTGATCGAGACCGGACGTGCGCCGGAACTGATCATTGCCCTGTGCAATCTGATCCGTCGTCTGGTCGTTGATCATCTGCATGTAGTTGGAGATATTTTTGACCGTGGACCGTATCCGCATCTGATTATGGATACATTGATGGACTATCATTCTGTCGATATCCAGTGGGGTAACCACGATGTGCTCTGGATGGGGGCGGCGGCAGGCAGTCAGGCATGTATTGCAAATGTGCTGCGGATTTCCGCAAAGTATGGAAATCTGGATATCTTAGAGGATGGCTATGGGATCAACCTCGTACCATTAGCACGGTTTGCGATGATGACCTATCATGATGACCCGTGTCAGGCATTCAAGGTAGAGTATGATGAGGATCAGTATAATGTCAAGGATGCGCAGTTAGATGAGAAGATGCATAAGGCGATCGCAGTCATCCAGTTCAAACTCGAGGGGCAGCTGATCAAGGAACATCCGGAGTTTGATATGGAATCGCGCAGACTGCTGCACCGCATGGATCTTGCACATGGTACGGTGGAGATCGAGGGTGTGACGTATCCGCTGCGCGATACACATTTCCCGACGATCGACCCGGAGCATCCCTACGAGTTGTCTTCGGAGGAACAGGAGGTCGTCGCACGCCTGACGACCGCGTTTGTGAATTGCGAAAAGCTGCAGAAGCATGTGCGCTTTTTATTGAATAAAGGCAGCCTGTATAAGGTCTACAATGGCAATCTGCTCTACCATGGCTGCGTCCCGCTCAATGAGGACGGCAGCTTTAAAAAGGTGGAGCTGTTCGGGCATGCCTATGCAGGCAGACAGCTCTACGATGTGTTAGAGCACTATGTGAGGCTGGGTTATTATTCGATTGACCCGGCAGAGAAGAAACAGGGAGAGGATATTTTCTGGTTCATCTGGGAGAATAAGAACTCTCCGGTATTTGGCAAAGCGAAGATGACGACATTCGAGCGGTATTTTGTGGCAGAGAAGCAGACGCATGTTGAGCAGAAAAACCCGTACTACCAGCTTGTGGAGCATGAGGAGATTGTGACGAAGATCTTACAGGAATTTGGGCTGGACGATGCAGATGCACATATTATCAATGGACATATTCCGGTGGAGACAACGATTGGGGAGTCGCCGATGAAGTGCAATGGCAAGCTGCTCATTATCGATGGTGGTTTTTCACGTGCTTACCGCTCCAAGACAGGTATAGCGGGCTATACGCTGATCTATGATTCTTATGGACTGTTTCTGGCAGCACATGAACCGTTTGAATCCGTAGAGAGTGCGGTCGTGAATGGAACGGATATCCATTCCCATAATGCGGTTGTGTCCGCCACAGGCAGGCGGCTGACGGTGGCAGATACCGACCGGGGTGCACAGATCAAAGAAGAGATCCAGGAATTGGAGTCGCTCCTGCGTGCGTACCGCACCGGACTGCTGGTGGAGGCGTTGTAGAATGACCTGAAAAAATAAAAGCCGTGTGTATTTCTTTTGCGAAGTACACACGGCTTTTGGCATTTCTAACGATTACAGCAGACGTACACCGGCTTCCTTTGCAGCCTGGATGGTATCTTCACGCCAGATAGAACTCTGTACCTCACCAATATGCGCCTTGCGCAGGAAGAACATACAGATGCGTGACTGACCGATACCGCCTCCGATCGTATACGGCAGCTGTTTGTCGATGATTGCTTTCTGGAACGGCAGCTTGGCACGCTCCGGACAGCCAGCCTTATCAAGCTGCTCCACCAGCGAATGTTCGTCAACGCGGATACCCATGGATGACAGCTCGAGCGCGATATCCAGAATGGGATAATATACAAAGATATCACCATTTAACGCCCAGTCATCGTAGTCGGGTGCGCGTCCGTCATGAGGCTCCCCGTTACTGAGCTTGTCACCGATCTGCATGATGCAGACAGCACCGCATTCTTTGGCAATCTCATATTCACGTTCCTTGGGAGTCAGTCCGGGATATTTCTCCAACAGCTTCTGGGAAGTGATGAATGTGATATCCTTAGGCAGCATCTCCCCGATATAGTCATATTCGATAGACATATATTTCTCAGTCTGCTGCAGCGTCTTATACACTGCACTGACGGTTGTCTTGAATGTGTCGGCCGTGCGCATTTCTTTGGTGATGATCTTTTCCCAATCCCACTGATCGACAAAGAGTGAGTGGATATTATCGGTATCTTCATCACGGCGGATCGCATTCATGTCCGTGTATAATCCCTCACCGACCTCGAAACCATATTTATCCAGTGCAAAACGTTTCCATTTGGCAAGTGAATGGACGACTTCGGCTTTTTTATCACCCTGCTCTTTGATGCCAAAAGAGACCGGACGCTCCACACCGTTTAAGTTGTCATTCAGTCCGGATTCGGGCAGAACGAACAGCGGTGCGGACACACGTGCCAGATTTAAGTTTTGTGCGAGGTGTTTTTGAAAAAAATCCTTGACGGTTTTGATCGCAATCTGCGTATCATGCAGATTTAATTCGGATACATAACCTTCCGGGAAAATTGATTGTTCCATTGTCTGATCCTCCAAAAAGTATATATGTAGTAACTATTGCAAATAACTAACGATCACATTATAACAATAATCCGGCAAATTGACAACGCGAAACAGTAAATGCTACACTTAAAATAAATTTTATAAAAAAGAGGCAGGGATAAATATGACAACGGGAGAAAAACTGGAGGCATTGCGGGCACACATGCGTGCGCACCATATGCAGGCATATATTATACCGACGGATGACTATCACGCATCCGAATATGTCGGAGATTATTTTAAGGCGAGAATGTATTTATCAGGTTTCACGGGATCGGCAGGTACGCTGGTCGTGTTGGAGCAGGAGGCGGCGCTCTGGACAGATGGCAGATATTTTCTGCAGGCGGCAGATCAGCTTGAAGGCAGCGGCATAGCATTGATGAAAAGCGGTCAGCCCGGCGTGCCGAAGATCGCCCGGTATCTGGCAGAAAAGCTGGCGGATGGATCAATCGTTGGATTTGACGGCAGAACGGTCAGCCATAGTTTTGTAGAGGAACTGCATCAGGAGCTGGACGTACATCAGATCGGTTATGAGGGCAGCTATGACCTCGTTGATCTGGTCTGGACAGACCGGCCACCGATGTCCAAACAGCCGGTCTATGAACTGGATGCCGCTTATGCCGGGATGGGCAGGGAGGAAAAACTCGTACAGCTTCGCGGAGATCTGTGTGAGGCAGGGGCAGATGCGTGTCTGATCAGCGCCCTGGATGAGATCGCGTGGCTGCTCAATCTGCGCGGCGCGGATATCGCTTATACACCGGTGTTCCTGGCTTACATGATCGTTGGGCAGGAGCAGGCGACGCTTTTTGTACACCGAGAGATCCTGACGGATGCGATCATCGACAGCTTACACCGTGCAGGTGTGGTGATCGATGCGTATGAAGCGGTCGGACAGCGTCTGAGGGCATTGCCGGATGGATTGCGGCTGTTGATTGATGCGCAGGGCATCAGTGAGTGGCTGATGGCATGTATTCCGGAGCATGTGACATGCATTCCGGCCATGAGCCCGGTCACCCGTAGAAAGGCCGTCAAGACACCGCAGGAGATGGAGCATGAGCGCATGGCACACGTGAGAGATGGTGTGGCTGTGACGCGCTTTATCTACTGGCTCAAGCATGAGGTCGGAAGCGGACGGATTACCGAGATGAGCGCCGCAGAGCAGCTGGTGCATTTCCGCAGCGAACAGAAAGATTATCTGTATGAGAGTTTCGCACCGATCATTGCATATGGGGCGCACGGTGCGATCGTACACTATGAGGCGACCCCACAGACGAACGTCACATTGGAAGCGCATGGACTGTGTCTGACCGATACCGGTGGGCATTATCTGGATGGCACGACAGATATCACACGCACGATTGCGCTCGGCGCACTGACTGCAGAGGAGATCCATGCGTATACCACTGTCCTTCGTGGACATCTGAATCTGGCAGCAGCACGCTTCCCGGAGGGAGTCTGTGGTCAGAATCTCGATATTCTGGCACGTATGCCGTTGTGGGAGCAGGGCATGGACTTTAATCATGGCACCGGACACGGGGTCGGCTATCTGCTCAGTGTGCACGAGGGACCGCAGCGGATTCACTGGAAACTGCGTTCCGGACAGGAAGTCATTCCGTTTGAGGAGGGCATGATCGTGTCCGACGAGCCGGGACTGTATATTGAGGGAAAATTCGGCATCCGCCATGAGAACCTGCTGCTCTGTCGCAGGGATGAGGTGAACGAATACGGGCAGTTTCTGCGGTTCGAGCCGCTTACGATGGTGCCGTTCGACCGGGATGCGATCGATGTGGCGCTGCTCACACAGCCGGAGCGGCAGGCGCTCAATGCATATCATGCGCGTGTCTATGAGACGCTGCAGCCGTATTTTACAGGCGACGAGGCGCAGTGGCTGGCGGAGGTGACTGCACCGCTATAGAATACTTACCACTCGCGCCGTCAGACCTACCATTCGCACCGGATGCAGTGCGCAGCCCCAAAATCATGCTATATTTATAAAGACATATATGCAGATGTATGTAGGCGTTTGTGAAACTATTTTTATGATCCGGGCTATCTGGCTGTGGGCACAGTAGTATTCTGACCAAGCTGCTCCGATTGCCCGGCGGTGTCTCGCTGTCTCTTCAGCCTTGGCTCGATGTGTCCTTCACACACATAGCCTGCGGCTTTCAGCTATGACATGAAGTTCGTTTACGAATCGCTCGCACTTCGCCGGACAAAAGTCGC
>CAKRIZ010000022.1 GCA_934351445.1 uncultured Eubacterium sp. | reverse complement strand
TCTCTCTCCTCCTGACAGATGCCCTCCTGCGCCTCCTACAACCGTATCAAATCCATTCTCCAGCTGCATGATAAATTCATAGCATCCACTTTTCTTTGTCACCTCGACGATCTGTTCATCTGTAGCATCCGGATTTCCCTGTCTGATATTTTCACGTACCGTTTCATTAAACAGATAATTGTCCTGTGCAACGTATGCAATTTTCCGGTTAAAATCTGCAAGTGCGATTTCTCTTACATCAACTCCACCGATTCTGATGCTTCCGGAATCCACATCCCACAGGGACGCAATCAGCTTTGCGATGGTCGACTTGCCGCTTCCGGAAGGTCCTACGATTGCATTTACCGTTCCTGCTTTCAGCTCCATAGTTACTCCGTGCAGGATTTCTTTGTCGTGATAACCAAATCTGACATCTTCAAGAGTAACGGAGTTATCTTTTGGAACACTTTTACTTTTCTCTGGACGTTCAAGCTCCGGCTGTTCCAGAATTCCTGCCACTTCACCAACAATCACTCCGATCTTGCCAAGATCATCTGTATAGGAACCCACTGTGATCAACGGTCCAACGATTCCAAGTGATAAAATAATACAGATGACAAAATCAGAAACCGCAAGTGTTCCATTCGCTACATAATGTGCCCCAAACGGCAATACCGTAAGAAGCGTATAAGGTGTGACCACCATCATCAGTCCATGAAAGATCGAGCACCGTTTCATCCAGGAAATAAAGGAATCCGCATATGCAAAAGCCGCCTTTGTAAATTTGGCATAAGAACTTTCTGTCTTTCCAAATGCCTTTATTACTTCGATTCCGTCAATATATTCCACTGCCGCATCATTCAGATCTTTTGTTGTCTGAACCGTTCTCTCGAAACTTGGCTTATAATCCAGCATCATTCCAAAATAAGAGAACAGTCCAACAATAACCGGCACCAATGACCAGAGTGCCAGTCTCCAGTCTGTCAGAAAGAAATAGATTAAAATCACAACCGGTGCCAGCAGATTGGATGTGAATTCCGGGACAATATGTGCCAGTGTCGTCTCGATACTGTCGATTCTTTCCACCATGATATTCTTAAATGTACCGGAGGGTGTATCCTTCACATAACCAAGCGGTACCCACGCCAGTTTATCACAGCAGGCTTTTCTTATATTTACAAGTACAGCAAACGTTGCTTTATGTGACAATGCTGTCGAGATCGAATGAAACAGTTCTGCCATGATAAATGACAACGCGATCAGAGCCGCCTTCATCAGATATGTTTCAAACTCCTTTTCACCGCTTAAAAACAGCTTTACTACATCTGCAATAATAAAATATGGGAAAATTTTAAAAATCACATTTCCTATTGCAAGTAACACACTCCACACGTAGGCAATTCTTTTTTGTCCGGCCCACGTCAATAGCCAGCTGACTGCTGATTTCTTTTTTTCTTTCAATTCCGCTCACTCCCCACTTTCGTTTGATTGTTGTTTTTAGTTAGTTTGTTCTAACCCATGTATAATAAAATAGGTGGCTTACTGGCATTGGCCACCTGATATTATTCCCCTGTCTGATTCTCATTTAGAAATTCAAAACCTGCAACACATATAACCTATTCAGAATTCCTGTATTAGTTATACTGGAAATTCAATATTCCACAATCGTTCCCAGCCACCTGTATGAAATTCTTTCAGCTGATGCACATTTTTCTTTGCAGTCTCCCTATCTATATCATGCTCAATGATCTGAAATACTGATGAAAAAAATCCCGTATAGATCATATGCATAAGACTTTCCTCTACAACCGGTATTTTTACACCGTTCTCTTTCATTTTTTCCATATATTTGAGACTGGACTTCATTTCTCGCTCTACCATATTGTGTATAAATAATTCAAATTTTCCACTGTCTCCGCATTTCAACAATAATCTAAAATTATCATAATGATCATAGATATAATCAACCATCTGTTCCATCCCATCACTGGATGTATCCGACATATTCCTTGTCTGGTCACTGGCTGAAAGCTTTTCAAACGCCTCAACGATCCGGTCATAAATCTGATAAATATATTCCATATAGGGATCTGTCAGTGCATCAAAAAGCATTTCCTTTGTTGGATAGTACTTATAAAATGCCCCTGTTGTAAGTCCTGCATCTTTCACAATATTCCTTAAAGATGCTCCACTGAATCCATTCTTCAAAAAATGTCTGAGTGCTGTGTCCAGTATTTTTTCCCTGGTTTTCTCTGCTTTTACTGACATATAATTCCATCCCCCAGTGTTTGCAAAAATATAACAGTGTTATATCACACTGTTATATTATGCGCATTGATTGATGATTGTCAATGATATGCGCGCTGTCTTATTGGACTTTTTTTCTCATTTTACAGTTTCTTTCTGTTCTCTTCCATTCTGCAATTGCATTTCTCACCCGGTGGTCAATATCCAGACGTGTTCTGCGGCATTCTTTCGGATATTTTCTGGCTGCCTGAAATGCCAGTTTCACAAAGAGTCCGGAACCAACCGGGAGCATTGTTTTTAGCATGCTCTCTGGAAAAACGAAATGGGTGCCATGCTCATAAATAACAGACTCCAACCTGCATGTGTGTGGATGTTCTTTCATACGCTGCTTCATACGTCGGATGTATTTTGCAGTATCCCACAACACATCATCTTCCGCACCGATCAGCAATACTGTTCCACGGATTTTTTCAATCTTGATCATCTCGTCTTCTGTAATTGGCTGAGCCTTTTCCGAATCATCAAACAGTTTTCTTGAATTGATCATATCACCGGTTCGTTTTGTTTCTTTCTCGATTACATGCCAGTAGTCCGGATGTTTGTAACAAAATGGCATATACGGAAGCGGTTCTCCTTTATACGAAAAAAGAGATTCGCCCTCAATCGGCCATTCCTTACAGCCATCTTTTTTGCCCTGCATAAATCCCTGCCAGATAAAATCACTCGGTGTCAGACCAATCGTCAATGTAATATCTGCAAAATAAGAAGCGGCAGTCAAAGCGAGTGTTCCTGTAGTAGATGCCCCGACAATTCCTATCTTCTGATTACCCTGTGCTTTTAACCAATTGATTGCTTTCTCTATACGTTCCAGCGGATAATTATGATGTCCATAATCTTTTTTCCCAGGTGACATCGTCATCACATTCACGCCGAGTTTATGTAACCATTTCACGGATGTACGTGCCAGATAATCCTCCGGATCATCTCCGATCATGGCGATCATCGCACAGTCTGAATCTGATTTGCATTTCCAGTATGCGCCATAAAATCCATCTGTTTCCACATTAAAATGTCTTTTTTCCATCTGTATCATCTCCTTAATATCAGCCGCGTTTCTCCATAACGATTATTTTATTTGAGATATTCTGAACGATCGGAATCTTTGCTAGCACATGATAAATCGGCATAAGCTCCTTCATCCCTTCAACCAGACTGACTTCCTGTTGAACAGAAAATTCCGGCACGATTCTTTGCAATTCCATTCCATTCTTAACTCCCCATGTGAATTTTGCATTGCTTCCCTCTATGGATTTTTCTTTCATATGTTTTACAACAAATGGTGACATGGTTTCGACCATTACTGTAATTTTCTGAAATGATTTTTCAATAATGGAAAACATCTTCCTGATATCTTTCTCACACAAATACATGGTAAGCCCTTCGATGATTACCAGAATATTCCCGCTATGATAATCGATATCATCGATATAGGACTCATCCATTGCAGACTTTGCAATCTGATACACCGGACCTGTTTCTGTAAGGAACCGGCTTCTTATTTTCATTGTTTCCGGCAGATCTATATTGTACCACCGCAGATATTTTTCCTTCATCCGGTAGCATCTGGTATCCAGTCCACATGCAATATTTATAACAACTGTATTTTCATGCTTCTCCAGATATTTCCGAACCATCCGGTCTAATACAATTGTTCTCGCGATCACGCCACAGTTCATGGCTTTATCCTTATCTGCTTTGGAAAAGTCATAGTCCAGCTTTTCCACAAGTTCTACTGCAATCTCATCTTTGATCTTTGCATTTTGTTTTTTTGTTTCTTTTGCTCTTGCATACAAAGTCTGTACCATCGTTTCCGGCACACCTGTCACATTCACTTTTTCTTTCATTGTCTGTCGCCTTCCACTGATTTTTTTACTTCTTCTACCCACTCTGCACTATGACAGCAAAACAGTTCTTCATGCTGCATGTTGTGTCTCCGGATATCCGGATTTTTGAAATAAGTACAATATCTCTTTTCATATTTTTTACCCATCTTGGTTGCGTAAAACACATGGATCGTTGTTCCCGGCACATCAATTCCATGCTGGACTTTCGTAACCAGATCCGAATAGAACTGATTATAAATACTCTGTTTCGTAATCCATGGACTTCCACCTTTACCGATCCCAAACATATTTAAAAATCCATTATATAATTCTTTTTTACACCCGTCTGTCTTGTTCAGTTTTTTCTGCATAAATTTGGGAAGCGTACCTGTATGTACCATTTTATACATAATCGGCACAACGATAGATGACTGGATTCTTGCCATCAACTGACCTGCTTCGTCCATATCGCTGCTTCCGATGATGCCATGATCTATATAAATTCTTTTCCGCTGAATCAGAAGGGATACAAAGCTTCCTCCAAGAGAGCACCCATACGCTGCTTTAATTCTTCCACCATACTTGTTCCTGATTTCCTGCTCAATCTTTTCACATTCATCTTCCATCGAATAAAATTCTGTTTTCTCATTTGGATCAAATCCATCATAAGAAACTGTTACCGTATAAAAATAAGAATGCAGCCCATCCAGTACATGGTCAAAACTGCTATACAGGCAGCAGGTACCGGGAAATAAAAATATCACCGGTTTACGATTGTCTCCACTTTCATAAAATTGCATAGCTGGCCTCCTTTAGGATTTTCTTACAACACAATGCATTCTCATACCTTTACGGATTTCAAATTTTTCCACTTTTAGCCCTGTTTTTCTGCAGCAGTTCATGACCACATCTCTTGTTGGAACCCGGACATCTCCGTGCCCGCATATATTTGCCAGAGGCATTTCCAATGTATTCATCAGCCATATCAATATTTTATTATCACTTGTCACATCCCGCAGGATCAATCTTCCATTTGGACGAAGGCATCTTTTTACACTGTCAAAAAACGCCTGTGGATTCGGATAATGATGGAAACTCATAGAACAAATAATTGCGTCAAATGAATCGTTTTCAAAAGGAAAGTTTTCACAGTCTCCCACAACAAATGTTGCATTTGGAATATTTTTCTTTTTTGCCTGTTCAATCATGGCCGGAGTCAGATCCAGTCCTGTATAATGTCTGTCCGGATATTTTTCCGCTAATAAAGAAATCATGGGAGCGGGTCCACATCCTGCATCCAATAAATCTCTAAATGACTCCTTCTCTAATTCTTCCAGAATATCCGGATAATCCTTCTTGCACATTTCATAAATGCCCGCATGGTTACTTTCATATCTTCCTGCTGCTTTTGTAAACTCGTTGATTGACAATTTTTTGTATTCTTCGTTTTTCATGTATTTACCTCCAATCACACCTGCACTAAAAATCAGTATTCTCATAGAATTCTCATAGAAATCTGACTTCTTTTTCATTTTCAAGTAAGCGTTTAGAACTTATGTTAGTAATATCTAACTTGTGTCTTCTAAAAAACCGTGTGAAAACAAAACTGTCATTCCACACGGTTTCTTTTCTTATGCATCCAGTATATCACTTTTATCTGGTTTATCAACCAGATTTTGTCATTATGTCTCAACTTATGTCTCAACTTATGTCTCAGCTTCAGAAGAATCCATATTTTTCATATCATATTGCATCCAATCCGGCAGATGTTCTTCAAGTGCTTCGTTTCTGTATTGGGAAAATGAACGGAAACCCTTGATTTTACTGACTTTCTTCCATGTAACCTTATTATAACGTCCTCCCCCCACCCCACCTGTGGATTTGGATATTCTGTGATACCCGGCAATGCGCGTGCACCACGGATCAGGTACGCCTTTAATTTTTCTGCATACAGGTACGGATCGCGGCCAGCTACGATCCCCCACTGCATGAGCAGCGCCGCAGCTCCAGTGACAAATGGTGTGGCCATTGAAGTGCCTGTGCGGGACGCGTAACCGCCTCCGGGCGCACAGGAGATGATATCCACACCCGGCGCTACGAGATCCGGCTTTATCTGGCGGAGCGCCCTCGTATATCCGCGCCCGGAAAATGCCGCTGGTGCATCCGTAAAGGAGTCATATGCGCCTACTGATATGACACCTGACGCAGTCGATGGGATCGTGAGCGTTGTCTCCGGCGTGGAACGCAAAAAACCAGTTGCCTGACTAATCGATGCCCCTGCCGGCAGCCACAGATCATACGCGCCATCGACGATGCGCTCCGGTGTCAGCCTGATCTTCCAGATGCCTGCATCAATATAACTGCCCTCTGCCGGAAGCAGCTCCACATAAATTTCCTGAAACGGACTGTATGGACTCGGTTCTCCGTAATAAATGAGCAGATCCGTTCCACCGAGCCTGCTGCTCCTGCTGCCGGACACCGGACGGATCACCTCACGCAGCACACCATCCGGATGGAACAGCTCGATTGCGAAGCTGTCCGTGTACGACTTCCATAACTGGATATTAAATCCCGTCTCATAATCCGCCACAGCCAGTTCAATGATCTCCGGCTGGCGGTCTAATACGCCGGATGTATGCACACGCTTCGTTGCCTCATTCCCACTGCCTGCCACAATACTGCATTTCCAATAACCGGAAATGTCCGTCAGATAGGTCTCCAACAGCGAATTACCACTGTGGGAACCATAATTATTGCCAAAACTTAAATTTAATGCCAACGGCATCCCACGCTCCCGCGCTGTACGGATACAATAATCGACTGCAGTCATGAGTTCCGTCGTTCGTGGAAATGATCCTCCTTCGGGTATCCCTAATTTTACAATCAGGAGGTCACTCTCATATGCCACGCCACGATTGGCTCCGTCGGAAGCCCTGCCGTTGCCCGCAGCGATTCCCGCAACATGCGTGCCATGACCGGATGTATCTGTGTGCGGCACAATCTGTGCTGCTTCCTGCGCCGTCGCTGCAGCAAGTGCCCCATTGATCACCTCATTCGTATATTCCACGCCCTGATGATAGCCGGCCGGTGGTCGTTCTCCCTCTCTGGGCACAGCAGTCTGATCCCAGATCGCTGCGATCCGGCTCGTACCATCCGCCCTGCAAAAATCCGGATGCCGATAATCAATTCCGCTATCCACAATCGCTACAAGCACACCCGATCCTGTCAGATCCGTGTCGCTGCCTGCGATGCCCCTGCCAGTCTGCACCGGCAGCATACAGGATGCACGCCGTCCCTGCGCCGCCTCGAAATATAGCTGCTTGGGTTTTTCGATATACTCAATCTGTGGCAGTTCTGCCAACAGATCCAGCGCCTCCTGCGGCACACGTAAAATAGCATACTCGTTTAGCAGCTCCGTGATCTGCCACTGCGGATACTGCTGTGCAAGCGCATCCAGTGAACCATAATATTTAACAATGATCTCCCATGTCTGATCTGCCTTATCATACCCAACAGACAATTCCGGTGAACGCATCCGCTCACGCTCACCGACATCCAGTGCCAGATTTAACAGGTTCTCGATTTTAGCTGAATTCATAGTTTCTCACATTCAGATAAATCCATTCATAACATATGTATGCCGGGAAGCGATGATTGACACCCTAACCTTCCGTATCTGCTGAGTTTTGCAGATACAAAAAACGCGTCTGCGAACAACATAGACGCGTTTTTATATTCTTCTTAATTCTGGAACCGGAATTCTTCGTTATTGATCATTGGATAACAAGTGACATCCATACCATCCAGATCGGTTCTGTGCATATCAACTGCCGTGATCTGATGATTGGTATACGTTGTGTAATAGTAGATTCCCCGTTCTGCATTCCAGCACGAGGTATATATCGTGATCTCATAAGCCCCCTCAGACACCTCACAGCAGCCCCGCTGCTGATCGACGGATCCGAGAATGTGGAAAAACTGTCCCACACTGCTCTCCTCATCCTCCGCAGACACTGCATGGAGCTTCGTAAATGCGACTTTTGCAAACCGCGATGCTGAAGATAGGTCACCCGGCAGCCCGAGTGCACCCATACCGCGGCTGTAGGTCTGCAGGTTCAACTGATCGGAAAACAGATTTTCCGGTTGTCTCGGTGACAGATGCATATAGTTATTGAGCTGAAACATCTGCGTATCAAACGGCGGATTGTTCGTGAGTACACCGACCGGATTCTCATAAATGTGCAGTCCATCCGCCATCGCCTCTACCGTCAGGGCACCACTGGCATCTGCGATGATCCAGTGAAGCTGAGCAGCCGGAAGTTTTTCACTAAACGGTGTACCGACCAGATTCATCTGCGCAAGCAGTCCACGTGCCTGTGCCAGATCCGCACACTGACTGAGTATCCACGGAATGAACTCAAACTGCGCCACATTCCTATGTCCGGATTCCGGCTGGCTATACTGCGCATTTCCCACAAAGTTGAGTCCGGCCATTCCAAGCCCATGTTCATTGACTGCATCATAGTAGAGCGGATATCCACCTGCCACATGAGCCATGCCGATCATCGCATAATGCTTCCCCAAGCTGCCATCATGGCGGAATTCAAGCGGAAAATTGCGTGGCATGACTGTGATCTGCTCCCCATAGGAAAACTCATAGTCGAGCGTCCGCCCCATATAAAAATCTTTTGACTGATAGGTCGCTGCTGTACACATTATTGATTCCCTTTCTTCGGAAATACGACAACAAGTAACATCTTGAATGCTTCCTGTGCAAATACGGAATGCGGCTTGTTCGCCGGCATGACAAGTGTCTCACCGGCACTCACAAAATATTCTACACCATCTACCGTGAACTTTCCTTCGCCTTCGAGCACAGTCACCATCGCATCACCGGTCGAGCCATGTGTACCGATCTCCTCACCCTTATCAAATGCAAATATAGTGATACTGAGTGCATCATTCTGTGCAAGTGTCTTGCTGACAACCTGTCCTTCCTCTGCATGTACAAGTGCAGCCAGTGCTACGACCTCCTCATGAGGGATATTCTTTATATATTTCTGTGACATCTGTTTTTCCTCCTATCGTTTGACACACCGGCAAATTCATGATTACCGGCACGTAGTTATTTCATAGCCAGTACGGCTTGTATAGTATAACACATCACTTGTGTTTTTCATAGATTTCATATTTTCTATATATTTTCTTCATTTTGTATGAAACTATTCAACCGTAATGACATCCTTTAGCACATACGAAAACGTCGGTGCCGAGCTGTCCGCATTTTCCTCATATCCGTCATTCAGATCCAGGATATCTGTTTCATCATAGGCATTGACACCCACGTAATCACCCTGAAAGACATGGATCTTGCCCTGCTTGATTGCATCGATCGTCTCCTGGATCTTCTGATCCGTGCCGATCGTGGCTACAACTCGGTTCAGCTCAAGCATTTCGACCCAGCCGGCTTCGAAACCTGCGCCTGTATCCTGTCCATGAACATGTCCATCTACACAGTCCTCAATCTTTTCATCCTTCCGTACGGCTGCCACTGCTGCACGCACATACGGTGTCCAGTTGATCTTGCACCCGATCAGATAAGTCGTGGGTGCGACATCCGCCATACTCTCATTGTAACCGACATGATAGACGATACGCGAGGCATCCGTCTCCTCACAGGCGACCGCCGGACCTGCGGTATCAGAATGCTGCGAGATCAACACACACCCTTCCTCGATCAGCTCTGCCGCATACTTTTTCTCCAGTGTATAGTCATTCCATGAATTCGTATATTTCACCGTCATGACAGCATCCGGCACGATGGAGCGCACACCGAGGAAAAATGCCGTATAGCCAGAGATCACCTCCGCGTACGGATAGGCTGCAACATAGCCGATCTTCGCCTGCTGCGGTGTCAACAGCCCCTCCTCGATCAGTTCCTGCAGTTTCAGGCCAGCTGCCACACCGGACACATATCGTCCCTCATAGATCTCGCCCATAAATGTATGGTAGTTTTCCAACACCGGCTCATCATTGGCATTGGAACACGTTGCCTGGCAAAACTGGATATCAGGATATTCCTGTGCGATCCGCTTTGCCGTCTCTCCATAGCCGTAACTCGTCGAAAAGATCAGATCACACCCTGACTCTGCGAGTTCACGGATGGCGCCCTCCTCATCACCCTCTGCGACATTGTATCTCACAGCGGTCTCAATATTGCCCTCATACTCTTTTTCGACCGTCTTCTGCGCTTTGATAAAATTGTAAGTATATGCCGTGCTTGCATCATCGACATAGACAAAACCGACTTTTATTTTTTTCTCTGTCTCATTCTGAAAAAAGAGCATATTACAGATAACGATCAGGGAAATGGCGATGCATGCGCTGATACAGGTAATGATATAGAGCTTTCTTTTTTCCATCTCTCTCACTGTGCATGCACCTCCGTTTCTTTATCTGCATGGTCTGTATTCGAATGATCTGTATTGTTATGATGATTGCCAGTGTCATTCTGATTGTCACCGGCGTTCTTCGCCTTTGCGGTTTCCTCGTAGAGCTTTGCCACATCGATCGTCCCATTGTCGATCAGTTTGAGCATGAGATCCACAAGCTTCGGGTCAAACTGCGTGCCCCTGCCTCTTTGCAGCTCAGACAGTACATAGTCCATATCGAGCTTCTTGCGGTACACACGGTTTGCCGTCATCGCATCAAAAGCATCCGCAAGACCGATAATGCGCGCATTGAGCGGAATCTCCTCCCCTTTTAAGCCATGCACGTAACCACGCCCGTCATAGCGCTCATGATGGTACAGCGCACCCTCCTCCACATGCTCAAGCAGCGTAAAATTCTTCAGGATCTCCCCACCCTTGACTACATGGGATTTCATAATCTCATATTCTTCATCCGTCAATCTGGATGGTTTGTTGAGCACACTGTCCGGTATAGCAATCTTGCCGATGTCATGCAACAATGCCGTTCTGCGCAATTCATCACAAGCCTGCTCTGAAAACCCCAGCTCTTTTGCGATCAGCACCGCATATTCCGATACGCGGATCGAGTGCTGGCTCGTATTTTCATCTTTGGCATCAACCGTTTTCGCGATCGTCAAGATCGTCTCATTACCCATCTCCACCTGTTTACGCGCCAACTCCAGCTCACGTTTTTGCATTGTGAGTGTTTTCTGTATCTGTGTGCGGAAGATCAGCCAACTCAGATAGATAATCGTCAGCGCAAATACACCGATCATGTAAGCGATAAACCACCACTGATCGTAGATCTCCTTTTCCTTGATGACCTTATAGGTGTTCTCTGCAGTCGTATTCTTTGCCTTGTTTCCGAGAATTGCCAGATGAAACGTGTAGCTGCCTGCCGGGAGATTCGTATAGGAAATCTCTGCGAGATCACTCTGCAGCATGACTCTCGGATTCTCATCAAACCCTTCCAGCCACACACTCACATACGGATTATTGACCGAGAAATTCACGATCTCCGGCATAAAATCCACACGTGCCGCACCACGCGCGAGCTGGATCGGCTCTCCGTTTTCGATGCTGTAGGTCACGCCATCCACGCGCACGGATTTCATGAGCATACGGTACGAACGTGCTGCCGTATCATAAAAATTTAAATTCAGCGAAACGACACCACAGTCTGTAGACAGATACAGATTGTCATCTGCATCAAGATAATTCCATGAATTCGGGGTCAGCCCATACAACAGACCCTTTTTTTCATTTAACAGCTCATATTCGATCGCCCTGCTGCTGAGCAGATCAGACTTTTCCATGACATAGATGCCTGCCGAACTGAGAATAAACAATGTACCATCGTCCCGCTCCACCATGTCATAGTTATTGTAATAATGAAAGTTGCTGAGCACACGGATGCCGCCCTTTCCGTTCCTGTAGCAGATGCTGTTGCTCGTGACGATAAAGATGCCTGCACCATTCTTTTCATGCACCATCCGCAAAATGACCTCAGAGCCGAGACCATCTGATTTTTTGATCATCCGCTCATACACACCATCCCGGATCACGGCAATACCATCTCCGTCCGTGCCTGCCAAAATGCTGCCATCACTCTGCTCGAGCAGACATAAGATCTTTGGATTTTTCAGTCCATCCTTCACACCGATCGTTGCCACGACTGCATCCTGCCGGATAAATGTCACACCGCTGTCTCCTGCCGCCGCGATCGTCCCATCGGATAATTCAATCACACAGCGGAACTTCTCTCCGAGTGCACCCTGACTGCTGTCATAGACCGTGATATCTCCATCCGTCGTCTGACAGAACACACCTTTTCCCGACGTGCATACCCACAATCTGGATCTGCGGTCGACCATGAGGCAGCGGATACGCACGCCCTGCAGCATATCTGCGAGTGGATCTGCCTCCTGCCGCTTTATGCCATGTTCTCCGAACACATCCAGCCCGGCATCTGTACCGACATACGTACTGCCGTTCCACTGAACGACACTGTTTACGACATTTTCTTCCCGTCCCGGACCGCTGTATGTGTCCGAGAATACCGATCTGCACAGCCGCATCAGTCCGAGTCTAGACGATGTAAACCACAGATTGCCCTGATAATCGACCAGCATATGGTCGATCGAGCTGTTAAATGCACCGACATTGATACGTCTGCACTCCTGCTGTGCGTCCAGATACCAGACACCGTTATCCGCACACAAAAAGATCTCACCGTTTTCCAGCACCTGGATCGAATTCACGCTGAGAAGCCCCTTGCCGCTGATCTGTCCGATCTGTGCCAATACATGTTCCTTGATCTCATAGACATCCACCTGACCGTTCACAGTTCCCGCATACAGCGTTCCGCTCTGGTCAAACGCACAGCTCTTGTAGCCGTTCTCCGGCAGTAATGTCTGACAGATCTCCCCATCAGACAGCAGATACAGTCCGCCCTCATCGGTGACCACAACGACGTTTCCATAGTCATCTGCCGTGATGCAGCGCGCATATGTAATCTGTGGAATGGTAGCAGCGACACGCAGCCCGCCAGAGATCGATACGACCGCCAGACTGTCCGTCGTTCCCACATAATAATAGCCGTCTGCCCCCTGAGTGATACAGCGCACCGAATCCGATGGCAGCCCATCGGTCTCATCAAGCGTATTGGAGATGCGTTCATTAATACAGATCGACAGACCGCTGTCATTCGTGCCGATCCAGAGCCGTTCACTCTCATCCGTATATAGACAGTTTGCATTTTTCACACTGTCGAATGTATCCATGAGTTTGAACGACGTACCAGTATACCGGTACAGCCCACTGTAGGTGCCGATCCAGAGCACGCCATCCTTCCCCTGTGCGATATCATTTGCCTTGCCGCCCGGCAGCCCATTCTCACTGTCATACACCGTCTGGAGGTAGCTATTATAATCCTGCTGCTCCTGCAGATCGGCGGCTGCCGCCTGCTGCGGGGACAATAGTGCCAGCGCCGGGATCATAAACAGCATAAATACCGACAGCGTCTGCGTCTCCCTATGCTGACCCGCCCGCCATCTGTGACTGATCTTCACGATCACAAACAATAACATCAGTGTCACGACCTTGTCCACAAATTCAAGATAAAACTCCGCGATCACATGGCTCAAGATCGTGTTGCAGCCGATATGCTCCAGAAAAGTACAGACACCATCAGCCCATATATTATCAAGCGCTCCGTCAAAAAAAACATAGCTGAGTACCGTACCTGCACTCGCAGACATCAGTGTCACAAAAAAACTGACCGACAGCACACCGAATAAATAATCTAAATATCCTTTTTTGGCACAGATTCCGATGATGATACCGATCGCGATATTGATCAGTCCATAGATCATCTGCGTATAGGAAAACAAAAGTCCATAGGAAATATTTAAAGACACGCCCACAACCGCCCCACAGACAGGTCCTAACACATATGCTGCCACGACCGTTCCGAACGAATCCATCCACAGAGGAAGCTGGAAATGTTCCACGAGCAGTTTTCCACCCAGGTTTATAAAAATACAGCCTATAACAAACAGGCTGACCATACATTCCTTTTTATACTTTTTCATTCTTTTATCCTTTCGGGCGTATTCAATCAGTATGTTTTTATTATAGCAAACCAGCTCCAAAAAAGAAACCGGATAGACAAAAATGCTCCGAAAATGCCTTCACATTTCCAGAGCATATGATGTGCCGGATCTTAATATTCGTCCTCGACACCGTCTTCTTTCTCGCTGATATCATTGACGGGTTTTTCCAGACCTTCGATTGTGATATGATGCTTCTCTGCATAATCCCATAAAGCTGCATGGATCGCCTCCTCAGCCAACAGGGAACAATGTACCTTTACCGGAGGAAGTCCGTCCAAAGCCTCCATTACAGCCTTGTTTGTGACCTGCAGAGCCTCCTGAACCGTCTTGCCCTTTACCAGCTCTGTTGCCATGCTGCTCGTCGCTACTGCAGCACCACAGCCAAATGTCTTGAACTTGCAGTCCTGAATGATACCATTGTCATCTATATCCAGATACATACGCATGATATCACCACACTTAGCATTACCGACAGTACCTACACCACTTGCATCTTCAATCTCTCCGACATTTCGCGGATGGTTAAAATGATCCATTACTTTTTCGCTGTACATACTTAATCTATTTCCTCTCTACACTTAACTTATATCTCTTATCTGTGTCATATTACTGTTATTCCGTTACCGGACGCACCTTGTCCCAGTAACATTTTATTTGCCCTGCTTCTTCACAAAATCCTCATACAGCGGTGACATTGACCGCAGCTGCTCGATGATCTTCTTCAGTTCGTCCACCGTATAATCAATGTCCTCCATCGTTGTCTCCTGTGAAAGTGTCAGGCGCAGAGAACCATGTGCGATCTCATGCGGCAGTCCGATGGCCAGCAATACGTGTGACGGATCCAGGGAACCGGATGTACACGCACTACCACTGGAAGCACAGATGCCTTTCTGATCCAGCTTGATCAGCATAGACTCACCCTCAATAAAACGGAAACAGAAGTTGGCATTGTTCGGCAGCCGGTTCGTGCGGTCTCCGTTCAGACGGCTATAGGGAATCTCTGCGAGTACGCGCTCAATCAGATGATCCCTGAGCCTGCACTCGTATGCCATGCGCTCCTCCATCTTCTCGTCTGCAATCTGCGCAGCCTTTGCCATTCCGATGATTCCGGGGACATTATGTGTGCCGGCACGACGTCTGCGCTCCTGTGCTCCACCATGGATAAACGAACCACTCTTGATACCCTTGCGGATATACATGACACCGATACCCTTCGGTCCGTTGATCTTGTGTCCGCTGGCTGAGAGCATATCGATATTCATCTCATCGACATTGATCGGAATATGTGCAAATGCCTGTACCGCATCTGTATGGAAAAATACGTTGTGCTTTCTTGCGATCTCTCCGATCTCCTTTAACGGCTGGATTGTACCGATCTCGTTGTTTGCAGCCATCACGGAAATCATGATCGTATCCGGCCGGATTGCTGCCTCCAGCTCGTCCAAGCGGATCTTACCATTCTCGTCTACATTCACATAAGTCACTTCATAGCCATGCTTTTCCAGCCATTCGCATGAATGCAGGATCGCATGATGCTCAATCTTGGATGTGATGATATGCTTGCCTTTATTCGCATAAGCCTCTGCAGTCGCTTTGAGTGCCCAGTTATCAGACTCACTGCCACCGCCGGTAAAGTAGATCTCTTCCGGCTTGGCTCCGAGGATACCTGCGATCGTTGCACGCGCCTGCTCCATATCATCCTTGATCTTTCCGGCAAATGAATACACGCTGGAAGGATTGCCATAATACTCTGTAAAATAAGGCGCCATCGCCTCCATTACTTCAGGCACGACTTTTGTTGTCGCTGCGTTATCTAAATAAATTAACTTCATATCCGTTCCTCTTTCTAGTATGATTTACATACAAATACTAAAATAATAATAGCATGAATTACTATATTTTATGCAATCATTATAACGCTTTTCTATTCGTTGTCAAGCGCGTACCCCAGTGCCTTGCTATGAAAAGAAGTCTATGCTATACTGTGTTTAAAAAATAATACAATATATAAAGGAGCGTGATTATCATGTCTGAAACAATGAAAGATTATGAGGCCGAGATCAATGCCTCTTTTCGCAAGATCGGCGTTGGAGACATCGTCACCGGTACTGTCATCGCTGTCACTGAAGAAGAGATCACCCTGGATCTGCGCTACTACGCATCCGGTATCATCAAAGCCGAAGACTATTCCGATGACCCCGACTGCATGTTAAAGGAAGCCGTCCAGGTCGGTGATACCATCGAAGCTACAGTCATCCGTACAGATGACGGAGCCGGCAATATCCTGTTATCCAAAAAGGAAGCGAACCATGTACTCGCATGGGATGTGTTAAAGGGCTATCTCGAGGATGAAAGCGTCCACACCGTGCGTATCAAAGGTATCGTTCCCAGCGGCGTAGTCGCATATCTCGAAGGGATCCGCGGCTTTATTCCCGCAAGCCAGTTGAGCCTCGACTACGTCGAAGACTGCAACCCCTGGCTTGGCAAAGATCTGGATGTGACAGTCATCACTGTTGATCCCCAAAAGGAACGGCTGGTCATGTCTGCCAAAACCGTACTTCGTAAGCAGCAGGAGGAAGCCCGCAATCACAAAATCTCGATGCTCGTACCGGGTTCTGTCGTAGAGGGTACTGTCGAAAGCCTCATGCCTTATGGCGCTTTTGTCAACCTGGGCGACGGTCTGAGCGGTCTCGTTCACATCTCCCAGATCAGCGAAAAGCGTATCAAACATCCGGGAGAGGTATTAAAAGAAGGCGAAAAAGTCCACGCCAAGATCCTGAATACGAACGATGGCAAGATCAGTCTTTCTATCAAAGCACTACAGGAGGATATGACCGATACTGAAGCTGAAAATGCAGAAGCGGTCGAGTACACAACTGATGAACAGGCGACGACCAGTCTTGGCGGCCTGCTCGCAGGATTAAAATTTGACTAATTTTCTCATTATTTTCATTACTGACATGACAAGGGAAAGCAAGTGGGTTATGCATATGCATAACCCATTTTTGTTCCACAAAACGCTCGTGGGGATCGCCGGATTCTTAGTTTTTCCTCACACTATAGCCAAACGTTCCGAGTTCTTTTCCAAGTTTAAAATACCTGCCGTGTGAATAAGCCACCAGTCCCGCATCATTCAGGTGGAAGGTGCCCTTTTCATCCATATATCGCTCATCTACAGTCACACTGACGACCTCTGCCAGAAACATGTCATGGCTGCCGAGCGGAATGACCTGCTTCACGCGGCATGCCAGATTGACCGGGCTCTCAGCGATCGCCGGTGCCACAACACCCTCGACTGCAGCCGGGGTCAGCTTCATCTGAGAAAATTTATCAACATCCCTGCCCGAGCGCACCCCGCAATAATCACATGCCCGTACAAGCGGCTCATTCACCAGATTTACGACAAATTCTCCTGTTTCACTCAAAATCGCATGTGAATAACGCTCCTTGCGTACCGAGATAGACAACATGACCGGATCAGAATTGACCGTACCTGCCCAGGCGACTGTGATAATGTTTGGTTTCTCACCCTCGCGTGCCATGCTGACCATGACAGCCGGAACCGGATACAGCATATTGCCTGCACGCCAGGTCTGCTTTTTTCCGATCGTACTTTTTGCACTTTTTTTCTCATTTGGTATCCGGGCATTTTTACCGGTTGGATTCTTTTTATGCTTCTTGTCTTTATATTTATCTGTATCGTTCTTTTTTACTGCCATCTGTCAGGACTCCTGTAACGCGCGGATCAGTTCCGGGATAAACTGCTTTTTGCGGGATATCACTCCCTTTAACAACGTCTCATTGTCTTCTATCTCCGCATTCGTAAAAGCCTGCGACAGGATTCTGGCTGCGCCCTCTCCCGCACACAGAATCTCTGACTGCTCCTGTACAATGTTCGTCAGCATGATAAATACCATATCCAGCTTGCGCTCCAACAGCATCGTATCCAGATATTCCTGCATACGCCGTTTTACCTCCTCCAGATCCAGTGCACTCATTGCGCTGATCTGGCTGACGCCAAATGTGACCTTTTCTGCTGTAAAAGTCTTAAAGTCGAGATAGCAGATCTCCTGGATCGTCTTTTTGCTGAAATCACTGCCTGCGCGGAACATATTGCTCGCAAATGTCTCAATATCAATGCCTGCGATCTGCGCCAGTGTCTGTGCTGCCATCTGATCAAACTGCGTACAGGTCGGCGAACGGAACATCAGCGTATCGGATATGATCGCCGCACACAGCAATCCTGCGATCTTCGGATCGACCTCGATACCTTTCTCCTGATACATACTCCATATAATAGAAGAAGTAGAACCAAGGGGCTGGTTACGGAAAAATACCGGTGAGATCGTCTCGAGACTGCCAATCCTGTGGTGGTCGATGATCTCTAAGATCTCCGCACCGGAGATACCATCGACTGCCTGTGTTTTTTCGTTATGGTCTACGAGAATCACACGCTTTTTTTGCATATTTAAGAGATTTCGTCTCGAAATCATGCCCACATAGTCTCCGTTCTCATCCAATACCGGAAAATCTCTGTGCCGTTCCTTTGACATGACCTCGCGGATATCCTCGACATAGTCATCCAGCTCGAAAGTAATGAGATTATTTTTCGTCATGATCGAACGGATCGGCATACTCTGGTTGATCAGGCGTGCCGTCGTAAACGTATCATAGGGTGTCGAGATGAGTACACAGTCGCGGCTGGCTGCCATATCCAGAATCTGTTTTGACACCTGTGACCCACCACAGATAATCATACAGCTCACATCCAGTTCCAGTGAACGCACCTGCATCTCCTCACGGTCACCCAGAATCACCAGATCGTCTTTTGCGATGTATTCCTCTACACGCTCCCTGTTACCTGCGGCGACCTCTACCTTTCCATTCATGAAGATACCATGCTCATTTCCGGTCAGTAATGTGCCGTTGAGTGTCTCGATAATATTGTGATAACGCGGTCTCGCCTGCGAGAGACTCTCCTGATTCGATACTTCCATATAACACATCGCGATATCGTTATTTGAGATCAAACCCACCAGCTTGCGCGACTCATTTACGATCGGCAGTGTCACGACACGCTCCGTCTGCATGAGTTCCCATGCCTTTTTGAGCGTGATGCCCTCACGCACGCCTGCGGTACGGCGGATATTGATATCCTTGACCTGCGCGCCTACATCAGAGACTTCTTCCGGTGCCTCTACGCCAAAATAATCGAGCACATACTGTGTCTCCCCGTTCATGGAGCCGGCCCGTTTGGGCACGTAATGTTCCCTGTCTGTCTGGTTTTTCAACGCGGCATATGCAATTGCCGCACAAATAGAATCAGCGTCTGGATTCTTATGTCCAATAATCCAGACACTGTTTGTTTCCTGATAATTCATATACTGCTTATATCCTGTTTATTCCTATTCATTCCTATTCATTTACCTGTGACCCGGACGCATCCGGTCTATGACACACTACTGTCTGATACCTTGTATGATATCTTATCTGATATCCTATCTGTGTCCTATCGTATGATCAGCAGTGCAATAATTCCGGCGATTCCAAGCAGATTCAATACAGAGATCACCAGTGACGCACGGATCATCGATGCATGACGACCCATCCGGGCATTCAGACCATCCATCTGCTCCTGTATCTGTCCGCGTATCTTCTCGTCGCCCTCAGACAACACCTTGCTCTGCTCATCGAGTGATACCTGTATGTTCCGGTAGCACTTGACATCTTCCGCGTGGATTTTCTCCACGATATCTGCCTTGAGCGTTGTCATCTGGCTATTCATCTCAGTAGAGAGTTCACCGATCTGTCCGGAATGATCCAGCTGTTCTAACTGCTCCTTCAAGCCCTCCAGACTGCGGGTATTCTGATCGATCATATTCTGAGTCGCAGCTTCCACAACCTGTCTGGTCTTTTCTGTCGACTGATTGATCTCATGCGTGATATTCTGAGTCAGATTCTGAGTCAGATTCTGAGTCAAGTTCTGTGACAAGCCACCGACTTCCTTGCTGACTGTATCTGACAATCCGCTCATCTGTGTCCGGACACCCATAGACATCGCATCTATGCGCTGCGTCACCTGCTTCATGATCTTGTCCGCTTCTCCCTGGCGCGCATGAACCATACGATCCAGCGAATTCGCTCTGGCTGCGCGTTCTTCTACGACGTCCTGCAGTTCCTTTGCCTTTGATTCGCGGTTCTGCATGAGCTCCTGCAACTGTTTTGCTTTCTCGCGAAATTCATCTATCTGTTGAATCAACACATCTTCCTTGTCCATATCTATCATATCTGCCACATCCATCCCTATTTTCTGAGAAATATCTTCCAACTCATCCGTCTCAGTAACTGAATCCTGCAATGAAACCGCTGCAGCATCATCCTCCGGTACAACCGGTTCATCCACTTCGGGCGCATCCCCGATCTCCGGCTTCAGGAAATCCTTATTCTCCGGCTTCGAAAGCTCCATATCCTCCGGCTCAAACATATCTTCCGGTTCATCATAAAAGTCCGGTTCTGCTGCCGGTTCACCCGCTTCCGGCTTCACCTTATGCGTATGTACTTCTTCCTGTCTATGTGTAACAGCCACCGACCGCGGGGCAGATACAACCTTTTTCTCAGGCTTTTTCTGGGATCTGCGAAACCACTCCTCTATCTGAAGCATAGCTTTCCTCCTACTATGGCTAAATATCACTGTTTTGTATCTTCACAGCTAAACTCCATTTTATTCTAACACCTGAAATAGATTTTGTAAATGCTATTTGAACATCGTCCGGCAGATCTTCTTACCAGCTTCGGTCTTAAAAATGCGCTCATATACATTTTTTACCTGCTGTTTGTCCACACCATTGATGCGGAAGCCTTCCTCAAACAGATTCACGAGGAAATCTGCCTCGACCAAAATCTGATAATCCATGCCGTCTATATTGGTATACGTATGATGATGCCCGACGAGATAGCTCACACGCGCGATGATCTCCGGATCATAATTCAATTCTGCCAGCATTTTTTCTGCATATGCAGGTCCTTCCTTTTCCTGCAAAGGACCTTCACAGCTGCCATATTTTTCCTCTGCAATACGAATACCGATATCGTGTACGATCGTCGCTGTCTCGATTAAAAAGATCTCGTCCTCGCTCAGCCCTTCCATCTTTGCAATCAATTCACCAAAACGGTGCACCTTCATAAAATGCTGGATACGTTCGGCATCCCCTGCATAGAAATCAATCATTTTTAATGTCAGTTCATCTAATACGTTCATCGCATGCTCTCCTTTTGCGCGGATAGAAATACCCTGCAGGCAACTTTGCCCGCAGGGTATCAATATCATTGGTATGTGGCTGAATTATTTGTATAACTCAACTAACTTCTGTAAGTGCTCGAAACGAGCCTTTGCAGCTTCCTCAGACTCCTTGAACAGTCTCTCAGCTCTCTCAGGGAACGGCTTAACAAGACGTGTATAACGTGCCTCGTTGTTCAGGAAATCCTGATATGTGCCGTCTCCGGCCTTAGATGTTAAGGTGAACGGGTTCTTGCCCTCTGCCTTTAATGCAGGGTTGAATGAGAACAGGTTCCAGTAACCGGAAGCTACTGCCTTCTTCATCTCATCCTGGCAGTGGTTCATACCACCCTTAGCGATACCGTGTAACTCACAAGGAGCATATCCGATGATCAGGGAAGGTCCGTTGTATGCCTCAGCCTCAGCGATAGCCTTTACAGCCTGTGCAGGGTTAGCGCCCAGAGCAATCTGTGCTACATATACATAGCCGTAGCTCATAGCGATCTCTGACAGAGACTTCTTGCCGATCTCTTTACCTGCAGCAGCGAACTGGCAGACCTCACCGATGTTAGAAGCCTTAGAAGCCTGTCCACCGGTATTAGAGTACATCTCGGTATCGAATACCATAACGTTTACATTCTCGCCAGAAGCAAGTACGTGATCGAGTCCGCCGAATCCGATATCATATGCCCATCCGTCACCACCGAAGATCCATACAGATTTCTTTCCGAGGTAATCCTTCTTGTCGATTGCAGCCTGTGCATCAGGACATCCCGCTGCAGCAGCCTTCTCTAACTCAGCAACGAGTGCCTTGGTAGGCTCTACGTTTGCCTTGGTGTTATCCTTGGTCTCCATGAACTTATCAAATGCAGCCTTTAACTCAGCAGATGCCTTGTCTGAGCTTGCACAAGCCTTTGCAGACTCGATAGCCATGTCACGCAGATACTTCTGTCCAACTTCCATACCAAGACCATGCTCAGCATTGTCCTCGAACAGTGAGTTAGACCATGCGGGTCCCTTCTTGGAATCCTTATTTACAGTATAAGGTGAGGTAGCTGCCGGGTTACCCCAGATAGAAGAACATCCGGTTGCGTTTGAGATGTACATCTGCTCACCAAATAACTGGGTAATCAATCTTGCATAAGAGGTCTCAGCACATCCTGCACAAGAGCCAGAGAACTCAAGTAAGGGCTGGTTGAACTGTGATCCCTTCGGTGTAGTATCAGAAAGACCGATATCCTTCTTTCCTACGTTTGCTACTAAATAATCAAATACGGGCTGCTCTGCTGCCTGTGACTCCTGAGGAACCATCTTGATAGCTGCGGTCGGGCAGACAGTGATACACTCGCCACATCCCATACAGTCTAACGGAGATACGCTCATGGTGTACTTGTACTCGCCAGCCTTCGGCTTCATATCTGCTAACTTGATGTTAGAAGGAGCTGCCTTTACCTCGTCATCGCTCAGTAAGAACGGACGGATGGTAGCATGTGAGCAGACAAATGCACAGTTGTTACACTGGATACACTTCTCAGCATCCCACTCAGGAACAGTAACGGCTGTACCACGCTTCTCGTATGCAGATGCACCAGTCTGGAACTGGCCATCCTCAATACCCTTGAATGCAGATACAGGGAGGCTGTCTCCATCCATCTTAGAAATCGGATCTAACAGCTTGTTGACCATATCTACGACCTCAGGACGACCGGTCTTCTCAGCCTTAGCAGCATCGGGAGCCGGATTCTTCCATGAATCGGGGATCTCTACTTTGTGTACAGCGTCTACACCGGCATCGATAGCCTTGTAGTTCATCTCTACGACAGCATCACCCTTCTTTGAGTAAGACTTCTTAGCTGCCTGCTTCATAAACTCGATTGCATCATCGATCGGCATAACATCTGCTAACTTGAAGAAAGCTGACTGTAAGATGGTGTTGGTTCTCTTGCCCATACCGATCTCGATAGCCTTGTCGATTGCGTTGATGGTGTATAACTGAATGTTGTTATCAGCAATATACTTCTTTGCCTCTGCGTTCAGATGATGGTCTAACTCTTCATCTGACCACTGGCAGTTGATCATGAATACTCCGCCCGGCTTTACATCCTGAACCATCTTCATGCCCTGAATGACATATGCAGGGTTGTGGCAGGCTACGAAATCTGCCTGATTGATGTAGTAAGGGCTCTTGATCGGGTTGTCACCAAAACGTAAGTGGGAAATGGTTACACCACCGGTCTTCTTGGAGTCATACTGGAAGTATGCCTGGATATACTTATCTGTGTGATCACCGATGATCTTGGTAGAGTTCTTGTTCGCACCTACCGTACCATCTCCGCCGAGACCCCAGAACTTGCACTCTTTTGTACCAGCTGCGGAAGTGATCGGAGCGGGCTTAACCTCAGGTAAGCTCAGCTCGGTTACGTCATCGACGATACCGATTGTGAAACGAGCCTTGGGAGCATCCTTCTCCAGCTCTTTGTATACAGCGAATACAGATGAAGGAGGAGTATCCTTTGATCCTAATCCGTAACGTCCACCTGTTAAGATGATGTCATTTAAGCCAGCCTCACGCAGTGTGGTAGCTACATCCAGGTATAACGGCTCGCCAAGAGATCCGGGCTCCTTTGTTCTGTCTAATACAGCGATCTTCTTAACGGTCTTAGGAATAACCTTTAAGATAGCCTGTGAAGACCAAGGACGATATAAACGAACCTTGATCAGTCCGACCTTCTCACCCTTAGCTGTTAAATAATCAATAACCTCTTCTGCAACGTCACAGATAGATCCCATAGCGATGATCACGCGGTCAGCGTCCTCTGCTCCGTAGTAGTTGAACAGGTCATAGTTTGTTCCTAACTTCTCGTTGACTTTCTTCATATACTTCTCAACGACTGCGGGAAGTGCATCATAGAAACCATTACATGCCTCACGATGCTGGAAGAAAACGTCTCCGTTCTCGTGTGAACCACGAGCTGCGGGATGCTCAGGATTTAATGCATGCTCACGGAACTCCTTGACAGCGTCCATCGGGCACATATCCTTCAGATCCTCATAGTCCCATTTCTCGATCTTCTGGATCTCGTGAGAGGTACGGAATCCATCGAAGAAGTTTACGAAAGGAACTTTTCCCTCTAATGCTGCACAGTGTGCAACGGGGCTTAAGTCCATAACCTCCTGAGGGTTGGTCTCTGCTAACATAGCGAAACCTGTCTGACGGCAGGCGTATACATCACTGTGATCACCGAAGATGTTCAGTGCGTGTGAAGATACGGTACGTGCAGATACGTGGAATACAGAAGGTAAGTTCTCACCTGCGATCTTGTACATGTTGGGGATCATCAGTAATAATCCCTGTGAAGCGGTAAATGTAGTTGTCAAAGCACCTGCTGCAAGGGAACCGTGTACGGTACCTGCTGCTCCGGCCTCAGACTCCATCTCTACAACCTTAACGGTATTTCCAAAAATGTTCTTCTGTCCTGCTGCTGACCACTGATCGACGGTATCAGCCATCGGAGAAGACGGTGTGATCGGATAGATACCAGCTACTTCTGTGTAGGCATAAGCTACATGAGCGGCAGCGGTATTACCATCCATTGACTGTTTTGCTCTGGGCATTGGTATATCCTCCTTTATTGTTTGCGCCGAATTTCGACACATGTTTTGTCATATCGACCTACCATATATATTAGCATTTATTTTTTCGCTTGTAAAGGTTCGGGGCTGTACTAAACGAAGTGCAAAAAAACGGCAGGGATAGTCACACCCTGCCGTATCGATACCCTTTAAGGCTGTTATTTAGTTATCCTCCGAATCACTCTCAGACATGGAGTAGACTGCTCTCTTACGTGCCATCTCATCACTCGCGAGGTATTCGTCATAGGTTGTGATCTTGTCGATGATCGATCCGTCCGGCATGAACTCGATGATACGGTTCGCCGTGGTCTGTACGACCTGATGGTCACGTGACGCGAACAGCAGTACACCGGGGAATTTGATCATGCCGTTATTCAATGCTGTGATACTCTCCATATCCAGATGGTCGGTCGGCTCATCCAAGATCAGCACGTTTGATCCCTCGATCATCATACGGGATAACAGCACGCGCACCTTCTCACCACCGGAGAGCACCTTCATGCGCTTCATGCCGTCCTCACCTGCAAACAGCATACGTCCGAGGAAGCCACGCACATAGGTTGCATCCTTGATCTCTGAGAACTGGGTCAGCCAGTCAGTGATCGCCAGATCGTTGTCGTTAAAGATCGCTGAGTTATCCTTCGGGAAATAGGACTGGCTCGTCGTCACGCCCCATTTGTAATTGCCCTCATCAGGCTCCATCTCACCTGCGAGGATCTTAAACAATGTTGTCTTTGCCAGCTCGTTACTGCCGACAAATGCGATCTTGTCATCATGTCCCATGATAAAAGACACGTCGTTCAATACTTTGACGCCATCGATCGTCTTGGAGATGTTATGCACCTCAAGCACTTCGTTTCCAATCTCACGGTTCGGCCGGAAATCGATGTACGGATATTTACGGCTGGACGGTTTCATCTCATCAAGCTGGATCTTCTCTAACGCACGCTTACGTGATGTCGCCTGCTTTGATTTGGAAGCATTTGCAGAGAATCGTGAAATAAACTCCTGCAGCTCTTTGATCTTTTCCTCTTTCTTTTTGTTTGCTTCCTTCATCTGCTTGATCAGAAGCTGGCTGGACTCATACCAGAAATCATAGTTGCCGGCATAGAGCTGGATCTTGCCATAATCGATGTCGGCAGTATGCGTACATACTTTATTTAAGAAATAACGGTCGTGGGATACCACAATCACCGTATTATCAAAATTGATCAGAAACTCCTCGAGCCATGAGATCGCATCGAGATCCAGATGGTTGGTCGGCTCGTCAAGCAGCAGAATGTCAGGATTGCCAAACAATGCCTGCGCCAGCAATACCTTGACCTTGAGCGCACCCGGCAGATCCTTCATCAGTGTATAATGATCTTCCGTCGGAATACCCAGTCCGTTGAGCAGTGTTGCTGCATCGCTCTCTGCATTCCACCCATCCATCTCTGCAAATTCCGCTTCGAGCTCACTCGCACGGATACCATCCTCATCGGTAAAATCCTCTTTCATATAGATCGCATCTTTTTCCTTCGAGATATCGTACAGTCTCTGATTGCCCATAATAACTGTATCGAGTACGCTATACTCATCATACTGGAAATGATCCTGCTTCAGGAAAGAGAGACGCTGACCGGGTGTGATGACGACATCTCCGCTCGTCGGCTCCAGCTCACCGGTCAATATTTTCAAAAACGTAGACTTTCCGGCACCGTTTGCACCGATCAGTCCGTAACAGTTGCCCTCTGTAAATTTGATATTCACATCCTCAAACAGGGCTTTCTTCCCAAGTCGTAAGCTTACGTTATTTGCACTAATCATGGTCTATCCTCATTTATCATTGAATTATCACCTATTTTTTCGCATCAGCTACCATTATACATAAACTGATGGATTTTGCAAGTGAAAACGCTGAAAACCTGCGGAATCTGCTGTCAACAGCCCTTTTTTCGGATGCTCGATAACGCAAAACAAGAGTAGTCCATGACTACTCCTGTTCATCCATTCCGCATTTAGAAATATGAGTTATACAGTGAACCCTGCCTATACGCACTGCCATAGCTGCCGTATTTGTTATAAGTGTTCGCCTGCTTTGCCTCCATGTCCGCATAAGAATTCGCCATCGCAGACTTGGTAGCGACCGTGTACGCATAAGAACCGGTTCCGTTAAACAGGCTCTTGGCTACACTCATGTCTGACTTTTTAAACGTATTCTCATCAATAGAGAGGCTGCTGTCAGATCCAATCGTGATGCCGACCTTGCTGAGCATGTTTGCCTCCATCTTTGTGTAGTTGACCATGCTCGTCATCGTGTTGGCAATCTTGGAATCCTTTGATTTTTCTGTCGCTTTCAGCACGTCATTGTAATCGTCCACAAAGCTCTTGACCTTTTTATAGATCGCATCCGTATCATAAGCTGTCGTCGTCTTTCCATTCTCATCCGTCACAGTTTTCTTTTTAAATACAGATTTGGAACCGGTCGTGTACAGTTCCTTGCCGGAAGCCGTCAGATCATCCGTTGTACTCTGCAGTTCCTTGATCGTCGCGCTACTGTCGGCTGCAGTCGATGTACTGCTCTTATTTGTCGCCTTATTGTATGCGGACTTTACTGCATCATTATCGGCATTGTTGTAATAAGCCCGGAGCAGCTTGCCATAAGAGCCATTGCGGATGGAACTGTAGTCGGATAACAGGCTGCTCATCCCTGACGAACTGCTGCTGTTCATGCTGGAAAATAAAGTACTGATATTGTAATTAAAATTCATGCTATGTCACTCCTTTGATCGATACTCGAAACCAGATTGATTCCGGTGCAAACAGACGTCCGTGTCTAACATCATTTCATATACATTTCATGCTCGTTACTACTATTATCGGCAGACTTTGCTGTCTCCTTAACCCTATTGTATACGCATTTATCAGAGAATGCAAGTGTTTTCAATGCCTGCCAAGCTGCCAGAAAGCGACTGCACTCGCGGCCGCGACATTCAGTGAATCCACGCCGTGTGTCATCGGGATGCGCACCGTCACATCGCATGCGTGGATCGTCTCCGGTGCAAGCCCATCTCCCTCTGTGCCGAGCACAACCGCCAGACGCTCTTCTGTTGCAAGCTCAGGGGCATCCAGACTGACCGAATCATCCCTCAGCGCCATCGCAACTGTACAGAAACCCAGTTTTTTCAATGTCTGCATACCGTCCGCATCCATGACCGTCCATGGGATCTGAAATACCGTTCCCATGCTCACGCGCACCGCCCTACGGTAGAGCGGGTCACTGCAGCCCGATGTACACAGCACCGCATCCATGCCAAGTGCCGCTGCGGAGCGTATGATCGCACCGACATTGGTCGGATTCACAACATCCTCGAGCACTGCCACGCGGCCCGCGCCCTTACACACAGCCTCCACCGACGGCAATGCCCTGCGGTTCATCGCACAGAGCATCCCGCGTGTCATCTGAAAGCCACGCATCTGACGAAGCACCTCTGCCGGTGCCACATACACCGGCACACCCGGACAGCGTGCGATCAGTGCCCGCTCTGTCTCACGCAACGCTGTTTCTTCTATTAATATAGATACCGGTTCATATCCGCCGTCTAGCGCACGTTCGATCACTTTCGGGCTCTCTGCCAGAAATATCCCCTGCGCCGGCTCCCGGTAACGGAGCAGCTGCACCTCCGGCAGCCGCACAAAAATATCGATCCGTGGGTCGTTGAAATCTGTAATCGGGATCAGTGATCCGCTGTCTTGTGCTGCTGCCCCATTGCTGATCGTCCCGTCTGTTATCATCTCGCCGATTGCCATTTTACCTGTTGTGTCCTCTCTCATACATGTATACTCATAAACGGCGTTGTCTGCCGGTCAAAGAACCTACTGCAACAGTGGAAACATCACTGCACACAAAATGAACCGTCTTTGTAGCCGGATCATAATAGGATCCCGGTATCTGAACTGCTGCACCATTTTCATCAATTTTATATGCAAAAATCTTTTCTTTGTTTTCCTTTTTTGAAGCCTGATATGAAATAGCGACATGAACCTGTCCATGCTTCAGTTTGAATGATTGCTTTTTCTTTCCACCTATGACTGAAAGATCATACACCGGACGCTCTCCGATGATCTTCTTTGCTTCGGCAGATAGCTTTTTATTATCAACCTTCTGAACACTGAATGTAACAACGGAATTCATTTTTTTGTCTATTTCTTTTAATGATTTTGTATCCAACGTAAGATTTACATCACCACTATTTAATTTCAATTCTTTTACATTCTTCTCAACAAGTAAATCGACCGCCTGTTGGTCTAGTTCAAAAAGCAGCTTCTTATCACTTTTCGTTTTTCCTGTATCATAGTTTATTTCAACAGGCAGGTCTTTGATCCCGCTATCTGATTTCTTTTCTGCCTTTATGATTGCTTTTTCCAGGGTGGCTGCAACATTCTTCACTTTCACCGTTTTATTTTTAACTACAGGCTTTGCTGTGACACGAATCGGAGACACCGAAGCCGGACGATCTGCCGGTGGTGTCACACGATCCGGCTCTTCTTTTGAATGATCCGGTGCCGGTGATGTGCCATCGTCTCCTGCGGATACTCCACCTGCGCCTCCTCCGGTTACTCCGCCTGCGCCTCCTCCGGTTACTCCGCCTGCGCCGCCTCCGGTTGCTCCGCCTGCGCCTCCTCCGATCTGGGAATGTTCTGCGGTCACACGGACGGTACAAGCCGCCTTACTTTCTGCATAGTTGGCATTTCCACTGTACGATACGGTAAACGTATATGCTTTCGTTTCATTCGGAAGTGATGCAATCCAATGATCCTTTTCCTTTTCCTGCAATGTGATCCCGGAAACATCGCAGGTCATCTGTACACCGGCATCTGCGGGAAGCCCCTGCCTGCTAAGCTCCAATTCTACTTCCCCCGCACCTTTGATGTGCTCTGTTTTTGCAGTCAGCTGCAGATTAGTAGGAGTCTTTGCGATTTCTAAAACAGCCGTCCCATATGAAGGGTTAAAAGAAGGCTTTTCCGCTTTACAATAAATCTGATAGGTACCTGCCTGCGTGTAGGATGGCAGCTCCGTCAGTGTATACGGTCCGTTTTCCGTCAAGCTGTAACGAATCTGCACACCAGCTTCCTGCTGAACATCAAAGGTATGCGGTTTTCCATCATAAGTCACAGAAACCGGCGTCGTCTGTATCTCTAACCGTCCAGCGTTTTTCTGATAATAATAAGTAATCTCCCGCTGATCCTCTGTGATGTTGATTTGTCCCTGATTCTCACTATTTCCTACGCTTGTATATCCATATAAGCCTGGGCTTCTTAATGTATATGCAGAATTTTTCGGTACATATACGGTCGCAGGTGCCACATCAGGCACGGGAACTTCTGTTCCGTCTTCATTTTTTAGCATATAGCGGAGTGTTACGGTACTCCACGCCTGTCCTGCTGTCTTGTCGGTAGCCAGAATCTCCCCTGTCGCTTCATCAATGATCTTTCCCTCCAGTCTGTCCCCGGAAGACAAACCGGTCACATTGGAAAGTGTGACAGACAGCGACTCCCTTGCGGCATCCGGATCATACCAGTTACTGTGCGGCTGAACGGTATAATTTTCTTCTGCTTCATATTTAACCGTATTGTCTGCTCCGATAATGCGGAAGGTTATCTTCAACTGCTGTGGTGTATCCACCATGTTCTGTACGACGGTACGAAATTCCAGATCTTTTCCATTGGCCTTTGTAATATTGTTCTCATTGATCCGGTATTGGTCGCTATCTTTGTCAAGCGTTCCCGTTTTATTATGCGGAATTGTAATTTCAGGATCACACACATAAACAGATTGCGGTCTGCTGACATAATCACGGTTATTTAATCTGCGTGCCAACTCCATCTTGCACACTTCGCAGAAAGGGTTTCCAAGATCTCTCATCATGCAGACACGGCCCGGTGCAAATACACTCTCTGTTCCTGCTGCCGTTATCCCTACTCCGCGAAAGCCTAACATCTTCTTCCATTTTATTTTATCTGGATCCGATGTGTCGGAAATATTTTCTCCCATCAGATTTTTGTCATATTCGTCTCCTAATCTTCCAATGCTATGCGCCATTTCGTGGGTCATGACATCTCCCTGTTCATTTTCCGGAGAATTTGCCGAAAAAGAAAAAAGTGCATTGGATGACGATCCAATATTGGCAGTCGTATTGCAAATGATATGGATGGTCCCGACGGTTGCCCCTACATCCAGATATTTCTTCTCCAGCTCCTCTCTCAATGCTTTGGCTTTTGCATCTCCCCCGTTTGTAAAATAACAGGATTTTCCGAATACCCCTACCTGAAAATAGGTATCCGGATTGGCGTTGCCATACAGCACTCCAACACCGGCTTCCTTGGACACTGTCGGTATCGCATATATATTGATCCTGTCCGAATATTCTTTGTAAGGAGACCACTTCAACATGCCTTGTACTTTTTGCGTTGCGTCCTGCAAAAATTGTTCCTGTTGTTCTGCGGTATAGCCCTCACCCATAATGACAATCACAAAGTTTTCCCGGTCATCCCCTGTCTTGTGGATAGCTTGAACCGGAAATGTCGTTGTCTGTTCTTCCCGTGTGTGTTCTGCCTGATCTGCCCACGCAGTATCCGTAAAAAATAAGGATAACAGCAAGGTCAGACTCAGTACGATTGCTCCATATCGTTTGAAATAATGTTTTTCTTTCATTTGTCACCTCATCATACGTGTGATATATTTTCCATAGTTGTTCTAAGATTAACAAATCTATATTCTAATTTCAAGCTATAGTTTTTTCGCATTTTATGCTAAAATAGTGCACGTAAATTTGATAGGCGTTTGCGAAACTATTTTTATCAGGTTTTTGGTCATGCAAGCACATGATCAAGAGTCCGCAGCTCCCGCAAGCATGTCTGTTTTGCTTTCGTTGCACGAACCATTCCGATGAGCCTTGGAAAAACCTAACTCGTGTTCAGCAGAGTCTTCCACGAGTTACAAGTCTCCTCTCCATCGTGCAAAGGCAGCAAAATCAGACACACCTTTGCTCGCGCTGCTACTTCTGCATCTGAGTTGATAGTGCTTGCATGCCCCATTCACCTACTAAAATGTTTCGCAAATAGTATCTGCCGCAGAGCTAACGGCTGTGGGCACAGTGGTTTCTGTCAACTGCGACTTTTGTCCGGCGAAGTGCGAGCGTTTTGCAAACGAACTTCATGTCATAGCTGAAAGCCGCAGGCTATGTGTGCGAAGGACACATCGAGCCAAGGCTGAAGAAACAGCGAGACACCGCCGGGCAATCGGAGCAGCTTGATCAGAATGCCACTGCGCCCACAGCAAGGTAGCCCGGTGATTAAATAGTTTCGCAAACGCCTAACGTAAATTTGATAGGTAATTGCGAAACTCGCGATGCTCGTTCGCAATCTTGAACCAAAATAGAAACAGAATTGTGCATAGCATGATT
>CAKRIZ010000021.1 GCA_934351445.1 uncultured Eubacterium sp. | reverse complement strand
ATCTTAAATATAAGCCTTTGCAAAAGCAATTGCTAGTTTGCAATCGTAGTTGCAAGCAAAATCTAGCGTTTAAAAATACAATTAAGGAATTTCCTATCACATAAAAAGTCCGTTTTATTGGACTGAATATTTAGTAGGATAGAACCATCAGATGGCGGCGCAATGTAATCATGATTGCAGGAGGAACGGATGATGGAAAAAGGATATTATGTAGCGGGCGGTTATATGGGATATGTCGATGGCTCTTATATGTTATTTGCAGATGAGCATGATTATCTGGAGTATTTGGAGGTGGCATAGGGCAGCCTCGCAGAAAAATAAAAGACAGCGGTTGAAATTCTATATCTGGTATGTCATAATTAAATTTATATAGCTATGTAGTATGCTTAGGAAAGAAGGTTTAAAAAATGGATACCAGAGTAGATGTTTACAAACCGGAGAAAATCAAGATGAAGCCCTATGAGCATCATGTGAAATATTATGAGACAGACCAGATGCGCATTGTACATCATTCCAACTATATCCGATGGATGGAAGAAGCGCGTATGGACATGATGGAACAGATGGGATTTGGATATGACAAAATGGAAGAACTGGAGATCATCAGCCCGGTTCTGTCTGTGAATTGTGAGTATAAAAGCATGGTGCGCTTTGGCGATACCGTTGTGATCAGTGCAAAGGTCGTCCATTATAATGGTGTCAAGCTGAAGATGGTTTATGAGATGACGGATAAAAAGACCGGTGAACTGCGTGCGGTTGCACAGAGCAGCCATTGCTTCCTTACAATGTCGGGAAAACCGTTGACACTCAAGCGTTCGTATCCGGAACTTGATACAAAATTTTTCACATTGGTTGAGGACGAATAGATGAGAGAGAAGATAGTCCTGATTGACGGACACAGCATATTGAACCGGGCATTTTATGGAATTCCGGATCTTACAAATGCAAAGGGACAGCATACGAATGCTGTATACGGCTTTTTAAATATTTTGTTTAAGATACTGGAGGAAGAACAGCCGCAGTATCTGACCGTTGCATTTGATGTGAGCGCCCCGACTTTTCGCCATCAGATGTACGATGCCTATAAGGGCACTAGAAAACCGATGCTGCCGGAATTAAAAGAACAGGTGCCGCTCATGAAGCAGATGCTGCATGCGATGGGTGTGAAGGTGATTGAGCAGGCTGGACTGGAGGCAGATGATCTGCTCGGTACGCTGTCGTGTATGGGTGAGCGCGCCGGTATGGACATCTCGGTCGTGTCCGGTGACCGTGATCTGCTGCAACTGGCGACAGAGCATGTCAAGATCCGCATTCCAAAGACGAAAAAGACAGGAACTGAGATCGAGGACTATTATGCGGCGGATGTGCAGGAGCGGTATCAGGTCACACCAAAGGAATTTATCGATGTGAAGGCACTCATGGGTGACAGTTCGGACAACATACCGGGTGTGCCGGGCATCGGTGAAAAGGGTGCGACAAAGCTGATTGTGGAATACCACTGCATCGAGAATGCGTATGCGCATATAGATGAGATAAAACAGACGCGTGTGCGCGAGGCACTGCGCGAGCATTATGATATGGCACAGATGAGCAAAGATCTGGCAACGATCAGACTGGACTGCGAAATTCCTTTTACGTTTGAAGAAGCAAGGCTGGACAATCTGTTTACGCCGGAGGCTTATACGATGTGCCGTGAACTGGAATTTAAGAACATGCTGTCACGGTTTTCCGGTGTACAGAGGGAATCATCTGCTGAGGCTTCAGCCCCAAAAAGTCAGTTGAAAGTGCTGACACAGGCAGATGAGATACAGGCTGCATTGGATACACTCGGGGCACAGGTGGCTTTTAAGCTGTATCTGGATCAGAATGAGGTGTCAGGATTGGCATTTTGTGGGGCAGATGATACCGTTTTCTGGATTGCCTGCGATGGACTGCATACAGAGGGACAACTGACAGATATCGTACGGCAATGGGTTCAGGATGGAAAACAGCTCCGGACAATCGGACTCAAGCCGCAGATCAAATTGCTGTATCCGCAAGGAATAGAGATTCGATGCCGCGCACAATTCGATGATGCAGAGATCATGGCATATCTGCTGAGTCCGCTCCGGCATGAATATCCATATGAGGATCTGGCAAAGGATTATCTGGATCAGATGTGTCCCACAAAGACAGATTTGATTGGCAGGATGACCCTGAAAAAAGCTCTGGAAGATGAGACTGCCACGTCTGGTGCCTATCAGATGATCAAGGATGAACTGGTGACGGCTTACAGAGTTTTCGAACCGATGCGTATGCAGCTGGAGCAGCAGGGAATGAGAGAACTCTATGAGCAGATGGAGCGTCCGCTGATCTTTGTCCTTGCAGATATGGAACTGACCGGTATGATCGCTGATGCACAGGCGTTAAAAGAGTATTCGGATCAGCTGACCGGCCGTATTGACGAACTGGAACAGGAAATCTATGCAAAAGCAGGGGAACAGTTCAACATTAATTCACCAAAGCAGTTAGGTGTGATTTTGTTCGAAAAACTGGGTATGCCCTATGGGAAAAAGACAAAGACCGGTTATTCTACGGCAGCAGATGTGTTGGACAAGCTGGCACCGGAATATCCGATCGTTGCACAGATACTGGAGTACCGCCAGCTTACGAAATTACGGTCGACCTATGCGGAAGGACTGGCCGGCTGCATTCAGGCTGACGGACGCATTCATACAACGTTCCAGCAGACGATCACGGCGACCGGGCGGCTGAGCAGTACCGAGCCGAATCTGCAGAATATACCGATTCGTATGGAACTGGGAAGGCTGATCCGCAAGGTATTTTTGCCGGCTGAGCATCACGTATTTGTAGATGCAGATTATTCACAGATTGAGCTGCGTGTACTTGCGCATATGTCAGGAGACCAGACACTGATTGATGCGTATCGTCAGGCTCAGGATATCCATAGAATCACTGCATCACAGGTGTTCCATATACCGTTTGATGAAGTGACGGATCTGCAGCGGAGAAATGCGAAGGCAGTGAATTTTGGTATCGTATACGGCATCAGTTCCTTTGGACTGGGAGAGGATCTCGGCATCACAAGACAGGAAGCGTCAGCGTATATCAAACAGTATTTCGCTACTTATCCGAAGATCAAGGAATTTCTGGATCAGATGGTGAAGCAGGCAAAGGAAACAGGCTACGCAGTCACGTTGTTTGGCAGGCGCAGACCGGTACCGGAGCTGACATCCAGCAATTTTATGCAGCGTTCTTTTGGCGAGCGCGTTGCAATGAATTCTCCGATTCAGGGAACGGCAGCAGATATTATCAAGATCGCTATGATCCGCGTGCATGACCGGCTGGCAGAGGAGGGTCTGTCCTCAAAACTGATCCTGCAGGTGCATGATGAACTGCTGATCGAAACAGAACTGTCGGAGCAGGAGCAGGTCAGACAGATTCTGGAACAGGAGATGCAGCATGCGGCTGATCTGGCTGTTACGTTAGAGATTGATATGCATACCGGACATAACTGGTATGAAGCAAAATAACGGGGATAACATATATGAAATTTATCGGATTGACCGGCGGAGTAGGAGCCGGAAAAACGACAGTGCTAAAGGCAATGAAGCAGCTTTACCGTGTGCGTATTCTGATTGCGGATGAGATCGCACATGAGCAGATGGAGCCGGGGACATTGTGCTACAAAAAACTGCATGGATTATTTAGTGGAAATGACATCTGGCGCAGTGATGGGAGTATAGACCGTCCGGCGTTGGCAAAATTATTGTTTTCCGATGAAGAAAAGCGGAAACAGCTCAATGGGATTGTGCATCCTGCGGTCAAAGAATATATTCTTGGAGAGGTGGAAAAGGAACGCCAGGCCGGAATCTATGATTACGTGATCGTGGAAGCTGCGCTGCTGATTGAGGAACATTACGATGAACTGTGTGATGAATTATGGTATGTATATGCATCGGAAAAGACGCGGAAACAACGCCTGATGACCGATCGCGGCTATAGCGCACAGAAGGTCGACCAGATATTTGCAGCTCAGCTGCCGGAAGAGGTGTACAGACAACACTGTGCAGTAGTGATCGATAATGACCGGGACATGGATGATGTGCTGCAACAGATAACGAAGCTTTATGCAAATGAGGAGAAGTGAGATGGACGCACGTACAATAGAAGATCAGAGACTGGTATTCGGTCTGGATATCGGAACGCGGAATGTCGTCGGAACGGTTGGCTATCGGGATGAGGATGAGAAGTTTCATGTGATCGCACAATATAGCACAGAACATGGAACGAGGTCGATGCTTGACGGACAGATCCATGATATCGGAAAAGTCGGAAAGACAATACAGAAGGTCAAGAACAGACTCGAAGAGATGATTGAACAGCCGCTGACAGACGTATGTATTGCAGCGGCTGGCCGTGTGCTGAAAACCGTGACAACGCATGTGGACTATGAGTATCCGGAAGAAAGTGTTGTGACAGGCGAGATGATCCACACGCTGGAGCTGCTCGGTGTCGAACAGGCGCAGAACATCCTGCGTGAGCAAAACGATACGAAATATCGTTTTTATTGTGTGGGCTATTCGGTTGTCAAGTACTATATCAACGATGAGATCTATTCGAATCTGGAGGGGCACAAGGCTGAGATGATCTCCGCGGATATTATCGTGACTTTTTTGCCGGAGGATGTTATCGATGGCTTGTATGCAGCAGTAGCGATTGCAGGTCTTGAGGTAGCCAATCTGACCTTGGAGCCTATCGCGGCGATCAATGTAGCGATCCCGGAACATTTTCGAATGCTCAATATCGCACTCGTTGATGTGGGTGCGGGTACATCGGATATCTGTATTACAAAGGACGGCAGCATCATCGCTTATGGCATGATTCCATTTGCCGGGGATGAGATCACAGAAGTGATCGTACAGCATTATCTGGTAGATTTTAATATGGCAGAGCATATCAAACGGTCTTCAACGGTTGATGATGAAGTCGAGTTTGAGGATATCATGAGCATTACACACCGTGTACCGGCAAAGGAAGTGTGGGAACTGGTGGAGCCGGTAGTCGAAAAGATCGCTTCAGGTGTAGCAGAAAAGATTATTGAGCTCAATGGCGACAAGACGGTCAGCGCAACATTTGTTGTCGGCGGTGGTGGAAAAGTACATGGATTTGTCGAACATCTGTCAGAAGATCTGGATATTCCACAGGAGCGTGTGGCACTGCGCGGTGAGGAAGTGCTCAAGGCGATTGATTTCATGCAGCCTGACATAGAGAAAGATCCGCTGATCGTGACACCGGTCGGCATCTGTCTGAATTATTACGATCAGAAAAATAGTTTCATCATGGTGCGTTTTAACGGAGAACGCATTAAGCTGTATGACAATAACCGGCTGACGATCGTAGATGCTGCATTGCAGGCCGGATTTCCGAATGACTACCTGTTTCCACGCAGGGGACAGGCAATCAATTTTACCGTGAATGGCAAGCAGCGAATGGTTCGTGGAGAAGCAGGAGAGTCCTCTGTTGTCAGAATGAATGGCAGGGATGTCAACATCAACACACCACTGGAGCCAAACTGCGAGATCGAAATCATACCTTCCACGGTTGGAGAAGATGCGGAATATACCATAGAGCGTCTGGAGGAGTATACATCGGCGACACTTAGCTTCGAGGTCAATCATAAGATGGTGACCTGTCCAAGGTTTGTGCTGGTCAATGGCAAGCTGGAGCCGCCGAACTATGAAGTACAGGATGGCGACAATATCAATATCAGTAACTACTATACGGTGGCGCAGCTTGCAGAGTTTATGGATGTCGAGGTCGATACGGAGAGAGATATACTGGTCAATAACCGTGCGGAAAATATGGATGCACAGGTTTATGAGAATTTCAGCGTGGATTGGACGGTGCTGAATTATCGTACAGCAAAGGAAGATATGATCCAGAGACCGCTACAGACACCGGAGGAGCCTGTAGCTGCCATGGATGAAAATGTGCAGCCGGTATCGGTGCAGAACGGAGAAGTGTCTGCTGAAGAGAATGAACCAGGCGAAAAACCGGTAGGGCACGATCAGGAAAAGTCAGGAGAAACGATAGAAGAACAATCAAAAGAACAATCAAAAGAGCAGTCGAAAGAACAATCAGAAGAACAAGTAAAAGAAGAACAAAAAACGAAAGAAGATGCAGAAAAAAATACAGAAATAAATACAGAAATAGAAGCGGAAGAACCGGTGGATTGTGCCGTGTTCGTAAACGGAGATGTGATTGTGCTACGTGGAAAACCGCAGTATGTATTTATTGATGTATTTGACTATATTGATTTTGACCTGTCCGATTCGCGTGGAAGAGCGATCATTACAAAAATTAATGACAAGGATGCTTTTTACACACAGACATTAAATGAGGGTGACGAGATAGTGATCCGCTGGTCAGAAGGTTAGGAGCGGGCAGAAGATGAGATTATGTAGTATTGCCAGCGGAAGCAGTGGCAACTGTATTCTTGCTGGTTCAGATAATAGCCATATACTGATTGATGCAGGCATCAGTGGGAAACGTATCCGCGAAGGAATGGAAGAATTCGGGTTAAAACCTGAAGATGTCAGTGGGATTTTCATTACCCATGAACATATGGATCATACTCAGGGACTGGGTGTGATGGCCAGACGGCATGGGCTGCCGATTTACGGCACAGAGGGAACACTGCAGGCGATCCGCCGATGTGCATCACTCGGAAAGATCGATGAGGGACTGTTTCATGTGATTCGTGCAGATGAGCCGCTTACAGTCGGAGATCTGATGATAGAACCGATGCATGTATCCCATGACGCAGCGGATCCTGTCATGTATGTGATCCGTCATGGGGAGCGATCGGCAGCAGTTGTGACAGATCTTGGAAAATATGATCAATATTTGATAGACAAACTGAGGGGAATTCATGTATTATTGTTAGAGGCCAATCACGATGTGCGCATGCTTGAGATGGGAAGTTATCCGTATCCGCTCAAACAGCGCATCCTTGGAGAACGTGGACACTTATCTAACGAGACTTCAGGCAGACTGCTCGGTATGCTGCTCCATGATCATTTTGAGGCGGTTGTTCTGGGACATCTGTCAAAAGAAAATAATTATGAAAAGCTGGCATACGAGACGGTGCGATTGGAAGTGACACTGGGAGACAATCCGTATAAGGGATCGGATTTTCCGATGTATGTTGCAAAACGAGATACTCCGTCACAGGAGATTTACTGGTAATCCTTAGGGAATATTCCTATTTTGATACGATACAGGAGGATAAGAAAATGGAAAATTCAGGAAACAAGACGATCATCACGGTACTTGGACATGATACCGTAGGTATCATTGCAAAGGTATGTACTTATCTGGCTGAGAACAGCATCAATGTACTCGATATTTCACAGACGATCGTTTCCGGTTACTTCAACATGATGATGATTGTGGACATGTCTCAGTCAAAGGTTCCGTTTGCAGACTGTGCAGCAGCACTTGATGCGATCGGTGATGATATTGGTGTGGCGATTAAGTGTCAGAAAGAAGAAATTTTTGAAAAAATGCACCGCATCTAAGGATAAAAGGAGATAGATCATGATCAATATCTGGGAGGTCGAAGAGACCAATAAAATGATCGAGCAGGAAAATCTGGATGTCCGCACGATCACGCTCGGAATCAGTCTGATGGACTGCATTACTTCCGATCTGGAACAGTTAAATAAAAATATCTATGAGAAAATCACAACGACAGCAAGAGACCTGGTCACTACCGGTGAGCAGATTGAAAAGGAATATTGTATTCCAATCGTAAACAAACGTATTTCAGTGACGCCGATTGCGCTGGTTGGATCAGCAGCCTGCAAGACACCGGAGGACTATGTCACGATCGCAAAGACACTTGACCGTGCGGCTAAGGAGGTCGGTGTGAATTTCCTCGGTGGTTATTCTGCATTGGTGAGCAAGGGCATGACACGTGGAGAAGAACTTTTGATCCGTTCGATACCACAGGCACTCGCACAGACAGATCTCGTCTGCAGTTCTGTCAATGTGGGATCGACAAAGACCGGTATCAATATGGATGCAGTCCGTCTGATGGGTGAGATGATCACTGCGACTGCGGAGGCGACCAAGGATGCAGAAGTAAATGGCTGCGCGAAACTGGTTGTATTTTGTAATGCACCGGATGATAATCCGTTCATGGCAGGTGCATTTCACGGTGTGACGGAGGCCGATGCGATCATCAATGTAGGTGTCAGTGGACCCGGTGTTATGAGAAAGGCATTGGAGAGCGTGCGTGGTGCAGATTTCGAGACGTTGTGTGAAACGATCAAAAAGACTGCGTTCAAGATCACACGTGTGGGTCAGCTCGTGGCACAGGAGGCATCGAGAAGACTGCATATCCCGTTTGGTATTATTGATCTGTCACTCGCGCCGACACCGGCGATTGGAGACAGTGTAGCTGATATTTTACACGAGATCGGATTGGAGTATGCTGGTGCACCCGGTACAACAGCAGCGCTCGCAATGCTCAATGATCAGGTGAAAAAGGGCGGTGTTATGGCGTCTTCCTATGTGGGAGGGCTCAGCGGTGCGTTTATTCCGGTCAGTGAGGATCAGGGTATGATCAATGCGGCAAAGGCAGGCGCGCTCACGATCGAAAAGCTCGAGGCGATGACCTGTGTCTGCTCTGTCGGACGGGATATGATCGCGATTCCCGGTGATACAAAGTCTACGACGATCGCCGGTATTATCGCGGATGAGATGGCGATCGGAATGGTCAACCAGAAGACGACAGCGGCGCGACTGATTCCATGCCCGGGTAAGAAGGTCGGGGATTCTGTTGAGTTTGGCGGACTGCTCGGCTATGCACCGGTGATGCCGGTCAATCCGTATTCCTGTGACGCGTTTGTAAATCGTACCGGACGTATCCCGGCACCGATTCATTCATTTAAAAACTAAATAAAGGAGGCAATTATGCAGATCGAGGCATTAAGCAGCAAATTATCAGAAAACAGTTATCCCGGCAGAGGTATCGTGATCGGACGATCCGCTGACGGCAAGCATGCAGTGACCGCATATTTTATCATGGGACGCAGTGTGAACAGCAGAAACCGTGTCTTTGTAGAGGACGGCGAGGGCATCCGCACACAGGCATTCGATCCGTCCAAGCTCAGTGATCCGAGCCTGATCATTTATGCACCGGTACGTGTGTTAGGCAACAAAACGATTGTGACAAACGGAGATCAGACGGATACCGTGTATGAGCTGATGGACAAACAGCAGACATTTGAACAGTCTCTGCGTACCAGGGAATTTGAGCCGGACGGTCCCAATTATACACCACGTATTTCAGGTATTATGCATGTGGAGAACGGTAAATATAACTATGCCATGTCCATTTTAAAGAGCAATAACGGTGATCCGGATAGCTGCAACCGCTATACATTTGCATATGAGAACCCCAAGGCAGGGGAGGGGCGTTTCATCCATACTTATATGAGTGATGGGGATCCGCTGCCCAGCTTTGAGGGTGAGCCGGAATGGGTAAAGATCGAAGGAGATATTGACAGTTTCACGAAGATGATCTGGGACAATCTCAATGAGGATAATAAGGTATCGCTGTTTGTCAGATATATTGATATCGAGACAGGTACTTACGAGACGAGAATTGTCAATAAAAACTGTTAATACAATCGGAAAACAAACGAATCAAAGGAGATAACGATCATGAATGAACTGGAGTTAAAATATGGATGTAATCCGAATCAGAAGCCGTCACGCATTTATATGGAGGATGGATCTGACCTGCCGATCACGGTATTAAACGGAAGACCCGGTTATATCAACTTCCTCGATGCATTTAACGGCTGGCAGCTTGTAAAGGAACTAAAGCGTGCGACCGGTCTGCCGGCAGCGACTTCTTTTAAGCATGTGTCACCTGCCGGTGCAGCAGTCGGACAGCCGCTCAGCGACGTAGAGCGCAAGATCTACTGGGTCGATGATATGGATATGGAGTTCACCCCGCTGGCTAATGCTTATGCGAGAGCCAGAGGCGCGGATCGCATGTCGTCCTTTGGTGATTTTATTGCATTATCAGATGTATGTGATGTGGCGACTGCCAGCATTATTAAAAGAGAGGTCTCAGACGGTGTGATCGCGCCCGGATATGAGCCGGAGGCACTTGAGATCTTAAAGGCAAAGAAAAAGGGCAATTATAATGTCATCCAGATCGACGCAGACTATGAGCCCAAGGCACTCGAGCGCAAGGAAGTATACGGCATTACATTTGAACAGGGCAGAAATGAACTGGTGATCGACGATGATTTTTTTGCAAACATTGTGACAGAGAATAAAGAACTTCCGGAACAGGCGAAGATCGATCTGGCGATCTCTATGATCACGCTCAAATATACACAGTCCAATTCTGTCTGCTATGTGAAGGGTGGACAGGCGATCGGTATCGGAGCCGGACAGCAGTCGCGGATTCATTGTACGAGACTGGCCGGGCAGAAAGCTGATAACTGGTGGCTGCGTCAGAATTCGAAGGTGTTAAACCTGCCGTTTAAGGATTCGATCGGACGTGCTGACCGTGACAACGCAATCGATCTGTATATCGGTGATGAATATATGGATCTGCTCGCGGATGGTGTGTGGGAGAATACCTTTACGGAGAAACCGGAAGTATTTACCGCAGAGGAAAAACGTGCATGGCTTGATAAAAATACAGACGTTGCACTTGGTTCGGATGCATTTTTCCCGTTTGGTGATAACATTGAGCGCGCACATAAGAGTGGCGTGAAATATGTGGCTGAGCCGGGTGGATCCATCCGTGACGATCATGTGATCGCTACATGTAATAAATATGGCATGGTGATGAGTTTTACAGGTATCCGTCTGTTCCATCACTAATCGCGATCAGTAATCAGAGAGTTATTTCAGAGGGAATTAGAATGTACGAATTGTTGAAAGAAGAGGGACGCGCCAAGCGCGGCGTATTTCATACGGTGCACGGCGATATACAGACTCCGGTATTTATGAATGTCGGCACGGCAGGTGCGATCAAAGGTGCTGTGTCAACGGAGGATCTGAAACAGCTAAAAACGCAGGTGCAATTATCAAACACGTATCATCTGCATGTGCGTACCGGTGATGAGACGATCAAAGAGCTTGGCGGACTGCATAAATTTATGGTATGGGATCGTCCGATACTGACAGACAGCGGTGGATTTCAGGTGTTTTCACTGGCTGGGCTGCGCAAGATCAAAGAAGAAGGGGTGCATTTCCATTCGCATGTAGACGGCCGTAAGATATTTATGGGGCCGGAAGAGAGTATGCAGATCCAGTCTAATCTCGGATCAACGATTGCAATGGCGTTTGATGAGTGCCCACCGGCGCTCGCAGATCGTGATTATGTGGAAAATTCTGTGGCGCGCACGACCAGATGGCTCGAGCGCTGCAAGCGCAAAATGGCAGAACTCAATGCACGAGAAGATACCATTAACAAGCACCAGATGCTGTTTGGCATTAATCAGGGAGCGATCTTAGCGGATATCCGTATCGATCATGCAAAGAGAATATCCGAACTGGATCTGGACGGATATGCGGTCGGAGGACTGGCGGTCGGAGAGAGCCATGAGCAGATGTACCACATTCTGGATGTGACCGTGCCGCATCTGCCCCGGAAAAAGCCCACATATCTGATGGGTGTCGGTACACCTGCCAATATTTTAGAGGGTGTCGAGCGTGGCATCGACTTTTTTGACTGCGTGTATCCGACGCGAAACGGACGCCATGGACATGCATATACGAATGAGGGCAAGATCAATCTGCTCAACCAGAAGTTTGAGAAAGATATGCGTCCGATCGAGGAAGGCTGCGGATGCCCTGTGTGCCAGAAGTATTCCAGAGCGTATGTCAGACACCTGCTCAAGGCAAAAGAGATGCTGGGCATGCGGTTCCTTGTCATGCACAATCTGTACTTTTATAACAATATGATGGAAGAGATCAGGAATGCGCTTGACGAGGGCAGATTCGCCTCATATAAGGCTGAAAAACTGTATGCGATGAGCCAGAATGAGATCCATCATAAAATTTATACTTGATGTTATCAGTACTTTCATGTATTATTGTGATAGTGTTTTTTTAAAACAAATGGAAATTAGGAGGAATTTATAATGATTTTAGCAAATCAGGCAGGCGGCGCAGTCGGAATGGTACTGTGGATTGTTATCTTAGTAGCATTTATGTACTTCTTCATGATTCGCCCCCAGAAGAAAGAACAGCAGCAGAAGAATGCAATGCTTCAGGCATTAGAGATCGGAGATACAGTACTGACAACCAGTGGTTTCTATGGCACAGTGATTGATATGTCAGAGGATACCGTCATCATCGAGTTTGGAAATAACAAGAATTGCCGCATTCCGATGCAGCGCGCAGCAATCTCAGCGGTTGAGAAGCCCGAAGATGCAGCAAAGGCTGTAGAGGAAAAGGATAAAAAAGACAAAAAATAAGTAAATAAAGTAACTGTGAGGTACTGAACAGTTACTAAATAAATATTGCAGGGGGGCGTATACGAAACAAGTGGTATACGCCTTGTCTGCATATATGAGAAAGGAAAAAAGATGAATTATCATGTAGGTGTGATCGCCGGCGATGGTATCGGACCGGAGATTGTAGCAGAAGCAAAAAAAGTATTGGATACTGTAGGAAAAAAGTATGGTCACAGTTTTGACTATGAAGCAATTCTGATGGGTGGCTGTTCGATTGACGCGACAGGTGAACCACTGACCGACGAAGCAATTGCACAGGCAAAAGGCAGTGATGCAGTGCTGATGGGATCCATCGGAGGAAATACTGCGACATCCCCCTGGTATCAGCTGCCACCGCAGCTTCGGCCGGAAGCAGGTCTGTTAAAACTCAGAAAGTCGCTGAACTTATTTGCGAATCTGCGCCCGGCATATCTGTATACGGAACTCAAGGAGGCATGTCCGCTGCGTGATGACATCATCGGGGACGGATTCGATATGATGATCATGCGTGAGCTGACCGGAGGCTTGTATTTCGGGGATCGTGTGACAGAAGAACGCGATGGTGTGATGACCGCGGTCGATACACTTACATATAATGAGAATGAGATCCGCCGCATTGCGGTTCGTGGATTTGATATCGCGATGAAGCGTCGTAAGAAGGTGACGAGTGTCGATAAGGCAAATGTACTGGATTCCTCCAGACTCTGGAGAAAGATCGTAGAGGAGGTCGCAAAGGACTATCCCGAAGTGACTTATGAGCATATGCTCGTTGACAACTGTGCGATGCAGTTAGTAAAAGACCCGAAACAGTTTGACGTTATTTTAACAGAGAATATGTTTGGTGATATTCTATCGGATGAGGCAAGTATGGTGACTGGATCGATCGGTATGTTATCATCTGCTAGCCTGAATGATACAAAGTTTGGACTGTACGAGCCGAGTGGCGGTTCTGCACCGGATATCGCAGGCAAGGGTATTGCCAATCCGATCGCAACGATTCTCAGTGCAGCGATGATGCTCCGTTACAGTTTTGACCTCGATGCAGAGGCTGATGCAGTGGAAGCCGCTGTGAAGCAGGTGTTAAAAGATGGTTATCGGACGATTGATATTATGCCGCAGGATAATGATAAGAAAGCATCTGTGACACAGGTCGGAACAGTTCAGATGGGTGATCTGATCTGTGAACGCATTTAAAAAATAGAGAAAAGAGGAATATGCAATGATTAGTGATAATGCACGCGCCGGAATGCAGCAGGCACCGGCGAGAAGTTTATTTAACGCGTTGGGATTCACAGAAGAAGAATTGAAAAAGCCGATGGTAGGTATTGTCAGCTCATATAATGAGATCGTACCCGGCCATATGAATATTGATAAGATCGTGGATGCAGTAAAGCTCGGAGTCGCTGAAGCAGGCGGTGTGCCTGTCGTATTTCCGGCAATCGCTGTCTGTGATGGTATTGCAATGGGTCATGTGGGTATGAAATATTCCCTCGTGACACGTGATCTGATCGCAGATTCTACGGAGTGCATGGCGATCGCACATCAGTTTGATGCACTTGTTATGGTGCCTAACTGTGACAAAAATGTACCGGGTCTGCTCATGGCGGCAGCCCGTCTGAATATTCCGACCGTATTTGTATCCGGCGGTCCGATGTTAGCAGGACATGTAAAAGGACAGAAGCGAAGTCTGTCGTCTATGTTTGAGGCAGTTGGAAGCTTCGCGGCAGGCACGATGACAGAGGAGGATGTGACAGAGTTTGAGAATAAAGTATGTCCCACCTGTGGTTCCTGCTCAGGAATGTATACCGCGAACTCAATGAACTGTCTGACAGAGGCACTCGGTATGGGTCTTGGCGGTAACGGCACAATCCCGGCTGTATATTCCGAGCGCCTGAAGCTCGCAAAACATGCAGGAATGGCTGTAATGGAACTTGTCCGTAAAAACATCCGCCCGCGTGACATCATGACAAAGGAGTCTGTGATCAATGCATTGACTGTAGATATGGCACTCGGATGTTCAACAAACAGTATGCTGCATCTGCCGGCGATCGCTCATGAGATCGGTTTTGATTTTGATATTTCTTATGCAAATCCGATCAGCGAAAAGACACCGAACCTGTGCCATCTGGCACCGGCAGGTCCTACCTACATGGAGGATCTGAATGAAGCAGGCGGTGTCTATGCAGTCATGAAGGAACTGGCAGATATCGGATTGTTAAACACTGATTGTATGACTGTGACCGGACAGACAATCGGAGAAAATATTAAAAATGCTGTAAACCGTAATCCCGAAGTCATCCGTACAGTAGACAATCCTTACAGCAAGACCGGTGGCTTGGCAGTACTGAAAGGTAATCTGGCACCGGACGGATCGGTTGTAAAGCGTTCCGCAGTCGTAGAAGAGATGCTCGTCCATGAAGGACCCGCACGTGTCTTTGACTGTGAGGAAGATGCGATCGCAGCGATCAAGGGCGGACAGATCGTCAGCGGCGATGTCGTTGTGATCCGTTATGAGGGACCGAAAGGCGGCCCCGGTATGAGAGAAATGTTAAACCCTACTTCAGCAATCGCAGGTATGGGACTCGGATCTTCTGTAGCACTCATTACTGACGGGCGTTTCTCCGGAGCGAGCCGTGGAGCTTCGATCGGTCATGTATCGCCGGAAGCAGCAGTCGGAGGCCCGATCGCATTTGTTGAGGAAGGCGATATCATCAGTATCAACATTCCGGAGATGACACTGGAATTAAAGGTATCTGACGAAGAACTGGCAGCGCGTAAGGCAAAGTGGCAGCCGAAGGAGCCGAAGGTGACGACCGGATATCTGGCACGCTACGCAAAGATGGTTACTTCAGGAAACAGAGGAGCTATTTTAGAACTCAAGTAATACATAGCAAAGGGGAAAAAACATGCAGCTCACAGGCGCAGAGATCATCATCGAATGTTTGAAGGAGCAGGGCGTGGATACCGTATTTGGTTATCCGGGCGGAGCAATCTTAAATGTATACGATGAATTATATAAGCATAGTGATGAGATCAGACATATTCTGACCTCACATGAACAGGGTGCGAGCCATGCGGCAGATGGTTATGCGAGAAGTACCGGCAAAGTCGGTGTCTGTCTGGCAACTTCGGGACCGGGAGCAACGAATCTGGTTACCGGTATCGCAACTGCCTATATGGATTCCGTTCCTATGGTGGCGATCACCTGTAATGTAGGTGTCTCGTTACTCGGTAAGGACAGCTTTCAGGAGATCGATATTACCGGTGTGACGATGCCGATCACCAAGCACAATTTTATTGTCAAGGATGTCACACAGCTTGCGGATACGATCCGCAGGGCATTTGCAATTGCAAAAAAAGGCAGACCCGGTCCAGTGCTTGTTGATGTGACAAAAGATGTCACGGCAAACAAGACGGATTATGAGGCAGCTGTTCCTGCGCATACACCGCGCAGTGCACATCCGATCTCGGAGAACGAGATAGAGACGGCACTCAGCCTGATCAAAAAGGCAAAAAAACCGTATGTGTTTGTCGGCGGCGGTGCAGTGATCTCAGAAGCATCGGGTGAGCTGAAACAGTTTGTATCACTTCTTCAGGCTCCGGTCTGTGATTCACTCATGGGAAAAGGCGCATTTGACGGAACGAATCCACTGTATACAGGTATGCTTGGTATGCATGGCACGAAAGTATCAAATTTTGGTGTCAGTGAATGCGATCTGCTCGTTGTAGTAGGTGCACGATTCTCAGACCGTGTGATTGGAAATGCAAGTAAATTTGCACGTAAGGCAAAGATTGTGCAGATCGATATTGATCCGGCTGAGGTCAATAAGAATATTGTAGTGACTGCGAGTGTGATCGGGGATGCAGCGACAGTACTCGCACAGTTGAATGCACAGTTGGAACAGCAGAATCATGATGAGTGGCTGGCACATATTACAGAATTAAAGGAAAAATATCCGTTGACCTATGCGTCAGAAGGCCTGAGTGGACCTTACATGATGGAGCAGATCTATAAGCAGACAAATGGAGATGCAATTATTGTCACGGAAGTCGGACAGCACCAGATGTGGGCGGCACAGTATTATAAATACAGCAGACCGCGTACCTTGCTGACATCTGGCGGATTGGGCACGATGGGCTATGGCTTAGGTGCTGCGATCGGTGCACAGGTGGGAAATCCGGATAAGCAGGTGGTCAATTTTGCAGGAGACGGATGTTTCCGGATGAATATGAACGAGATTGCTACAGCATCCAGAGAAAAACTGCCATTAATAGAGGTGATTGTAAACAATCATGTACTCGGAATGGTACGCCAGTGGCAGGATCTGTTTTACAATCAGCATTACTCGGCAACTGTCCTAGATGATGGTGTCGATTATGTGAAATTAGCAGAAGCAATGGGTGCGGCTGCATTCCGTGTGACAACACGTGAAGAATTTGATCAGGTATTTGCAAAGGCACTGGAGATCAATGGTCCGGTTGTAATTGATGCGATCATTGATTGCGACGATAAAGTATGGCCGATGGTAGCGCCCGGGGCGCCGATCAGTGAGGCATTTACCGATGAAGATTTAAAGAACAAAAACAACTAGGTGTGTTTATAATGAGGAGGATATAACAATGAGCAGAGTATATAATTTTTCTGCAGGACCCGCAGTATTACCGGAAGAGGTATTAAAAGAAGCAGCAGATGAGATGCTGGATTATAGAGGATGCGGCATGTCTGTAATGGAAATGTCACATCGTTCCAAGGTTTATGATCAGATCATCAAAGAGGCCGAGGCAGATATCCGTGATCTGATGGATATTCCTGACAATTATAAGGTTCTGTTCTTACAGGGTGGCGCATCCCAGCAGTTTGCAGCGATCCCGATGAACCTGATGAAGAATAAGAAAGCCGGATATATCATTACCGGTCAGTGGGCAAAGAAGGCATTCCAGGAAGCAAAGATGTATGGGGAGGCAGTGGAGCTGGCATCTTCTGCCGACCAGACATTCTCATATATTCCGGATTGTTCGGATCTTCCGATCACAGATGATATGGACTATGTATATATTTGTGAAAACAATACGATTTATGGTACAAAATATAAGACACTGCCGAATACAAAGGGTGTAGATCTTGTCGCAGATGTATCTTCCTGCTTCTTATCAGAGCCGGTGGATGTGACCAAATATGGCGTGATCTATGGCGGTGTTCAGAAAAATGTAGGACCTGCCGGAGTTGTAATCGTGATTATCCGTGAGGATCTGATCCGCGATGATGTTCTGCCGGGTACACCTACCATGTTAAAATACAAGACACAGGCAGATAATGACAGTCTGTACAATACACCTCCCTGCTACGGCATCTATATTTGTGGCAAGGTATTCAAGTGGATCAAGAAGATGGGTGGTCTGCAGGCTATGAAGGAGCACAATGAGAAGAAGGCAAAGATCCTGTATGATTTCCTCGACCAGAGCAAGTTGTTCAAGGGAACCGTGCGCAAGGAAGACCGTTCACTGATGAATGTTCCGTTTGTCACAGGTGATGCAGATCTGGATGCAAAGTTTGTCGCAGAGGCAAAGGCTGCCGGATTTGAAAATCTGAAGGGACACCGTACCGTTGGTGGCATGCGCGCATCTATCTACAACGCAATGCCGGTCGAGGGTGTAGAGAAGCTGGTAGAGTTTATGAAGAAGTTTGAAGAGGAGAATGCATAAAATGTTTAATTATACTTGTTTAAATCCGATTGCAAATGTGGGACTGGATTTGCTGGATGACCAGTACACAAAAGTAGAAGAACTCGCAGATGCACAGGCAGTACTCGTGCGCTCCGCAGCAATGCATGACCTGGAGCTGCCGGATGGTCTGGAGGCTGTAGCCAGGGCAGGAGCCGGAGTCAACAATATCCCTCTCGATAAATGTGCTGAAAAAGGTATCGTCGTATTCAATACACCCGGTGCCAATGCCAACGGTGTAAAGGAACTTGTATTTGCAGGCATGCTGCTCGCAGCCAGAGATGTCGTAGGTGGAATCAACTGGTGTACATCAGAGGCTGGTAATGCAGATATCGCAAAACTTGCTGAGAAGCAGAAGAAAAACTTTGCAGGAACAGAGCTTGCAGGAAAGAAACTCGGTGTCATCGGACTCGGTGCGATCGGTATCAAGGTTGCAAATACAGCCAGACATTTTGGCATGGAAGTATATGGCTATGATCCGTTTATCTCCGTTAATGCAGCATGGAGCCTGTCACGCGATGTAAAGCATATCAGTGATCTGGAGACCATATATAAAGAGTGTGATTATATCACCGTGCATGTACCGCTGATGGACAGCACGAAAAAGATGATCAGCGCAGAAGCGGTCGCTATGATGAAGCCGACAGCAGTTGTCTTAAATTTTGCACGTGATCTGCTCGTGGATGAGGAGGCAGTTGTAAAGGCACTTGCGGAAGGCAAGCTGCGCAAGTATGTATCCGATTTCCCGAATCCGACGACTGTAGGACAGCCGGGATGTATCGTGAGCCCCCATTTAGGAGCATCTACAGAGGAATCCGAGGATAACTGTGCAGTCATGGCAGTCAAGGAGATCCGTGATTACATGGAAAACGGAAATATTAAAAATTCAGTCAATTATCCGAACTGTGATATGGGTATCTGCCAGACAACCGGTCGTGTAGCGCTCCTTCATAAAAATGAAAAGGGTGCGATCGGAAACTTTACCGCTGTATTGGCAGATGCAGGAGTCAACATCGATAATATGTCAAACAAGAGCAAAGGCGATTATGCCTATACGATGATGGATGTAGACGCATCTGTATCTGATGATGTGGCTGCAAAGCTGGGTGCACTGCCCGAAGTATTTAAGGTAAGGGTGATTAAATAATGGCAAATATCAGACCATTCCGGGCGATCCGCCCGACAGAAGACAAAGCAGCGGTAATCGCTGCTTTGCCTTATGATGTATATAACAGACAGGAAGCAAAGGCAGTCGTGGCGGACAATCCGGATTCCTTCCTGAATATCGACCGGGCAGAGACGCAGTTTGACGATTCGGTTGATACTTATGCTGAGTGTGTGTATCAGAAGGCACATGACCTGCTCTGGGAAAAGATTGACCGCGGAGATTTTATCCGGGAAGATGCGCCCTGTTATTATATCTATGAATTGACGATGGACGGACGAGTGCAGACCGGTATTGTCGCATGTGCTTCCATTGATGATTATGAGAATCAGGTCATAAAAAAACATGAGAATACACGTGCTGATAAAGAGGCAGACCGTATCCATCATGTAGATAGCTGTAATGCGCAGACCGGACCGATTTTTCTGGCATACCGGGCAAATGCAGTGATCCGGGAGATCGTTGCCAAGACAAAACAGACGGAAGCGGTATATGATTTTACATCAGAGGATGGCATCTGCCATCGCGTATGGGTGATTGCGGATACAGCGGATATTGAGGCAATCCGCAGTGCATTTGATGGTATTGGTGAGATCTATATCGCTGACGGACATCACCGCGCCGCATCTGCGGTCAAGGTGGGACTGAAGCGCCGTGCAGAGCATCCGGAGTATGATGGCAGTGAAGAATTCAATTATTTCCTGTCTGTCCTGTTTCCTGATGAGGAACTCATGATCATGGATTATAACCGTGTAGTAAAAGATCTGAATGGTCTTACGGAGGATGAATTCCTGAAAAAAGTGCAGGAGCTGTTTGATGTGGAGCCGGTCGGAACGGCTGAACGTAAACCACAGAAAAAAGGCGATTTTTCGATGTATTTAGGTGGACAGTGGTATATGTGCACGGTTCGTGAGGCGGATCGCAGCAGTGATCCGGTCAGGGGACTGGATGTATCATTGCTTCAGGAGTTATTGCTCACACCGGTTCTGGGTATTGGAGATCCAAAGACAGACAAGCGTATTGATTTTGTCGGTGGAATCCGTGGGTTAGATGAACTCGAGCGCCGCTGCGGCGCAGACGGCGATAGTGTAGTCGCATTTGCAATGTATGCGACGGACATTCGTGAGCTGTTTGCTGTAGCAGATGCGGGCTTACTCATGCCGCCGAAGTCAACATGGTTTGAACCGAAGCTGCGTAGTGGGTTGTTTATTCATGAGATCTGACAGGCAGCGAATGAGCCTTCATACATGTCAGATGCAACAGATCATGTGATATGAAATATGTGAATGGAGCAGACAGATGGAACAGCTTGAGCGATTACAACAACTGGAATCTGATGGAAGCGGACTCCAGATCGAAGATTTATCGGTTTTTCAGAAATATATGCAGGATGCACTGCCGGCAGTGATCAGCTTTGCACTGTCGGTCGTTGGTGCGGTGATCGTCTATGTGATTGGAGCACGTATCATCAAGCTGTTGCGGCGTCTGTTAAAACGTATGCTGCAAAGGCACGGTGTAGACGAGGGTGTCCAGCAGTTTTTAGATGCGATCGCAAAATTTGCGGGTTATTTTGTCCTCATATTGATGATCTTAGGATTTTTCGGGATCACGACCGCATCTGTCGTAGCAGTGCTTGGATCAGCGGGACTGACACTCGGACTCGCCCTGCAGGGGAGTTTGTCAAACTTTGCGGGTGGTGTACTGATTCTCATGCTTAAGCCGTTTGTTGTGGGAGATTATATCATTGAACAGACCGGAAAAAATGAGGGATCGGTTCAGGAAATATCGATTTTTTATACGACGCTGCGGGCATTTGATGGTACTCTGATCGTCATTCCAAATGGAACGCTCGCGAACAACAGTATCACAAATCTGACGAAAAGTGGCAGACGCAGACTCGATATCACGGTCGATGTCGCATATGGCGCAGATCTCGCACAGGCAAAGCAGATTCTGCTGGCGATCGCGGAACGCTCGTGCTTTCGTATGGATGCTGAGATTCCGGTTGTGGTTGTGTCGGAACTGGCAGAGAGCAGTGTCAAACTTTGTGTGCGCGTCTGGACGACACCCGACCAGTATTGGGATGAATTATTTCAGCTCAATGAGCAGATCAAGCTGGAATTTGACAAGGCAGGAATAGAGATTGCATTTCCACAGTTGGATGTACATGTTCGATAAAAATGGGTGTTTTTTACTGAAAAGAATTGACAAAATTGTTCAAATGTGCTAATTTGAATCTAACGTTGAAAAAGCTGCACCAAAGAGGCGTGGAATTTCAAGCAATATCTAATTGAGTTTAGGAGGAAGTATTATGCAGCAGGGAACTGTAAAGTGGTTTAATGCAAAAAAAGGCTACGGATTTATTTCTGATGAAGCCGGCAACGAAGTATTTGTTCATTTCTCAGCACTGAATATGGACGGCTTCAAGGAATTGAAGGATGGCGAGAAGGTTGAGTTCGAAGTTGTAGAGGGAGAAAAAGGACCTCAGGCAGCAAACGTTACCAGAATCTAATTCGTCACAATATTTTGTTTTGCACACAGAAAACAGTCATCTGATTCAGATGACTGTTTTTTTCTCCTTTTTTTCAGCGTACAAACGTGTTATACTATTGGAGTTAGTTGGAAATAATAGCTATAAAAGTTAAATGATAAGAGAGATAGTTGGAGGAATTTAAGATTGAACAGCACACAGATATCACAGTTGGCAGCTTATGAAGTGATCCGCGAAGAGAAATTGACGGACCTCGAATCAAAAGGAACGCTGTTGCGGCACAAAAAGAGTGGTGCGCGGATCGCACTCGTGGAAAATGATGATGAAAATAAAGTATTCTACATCGCATTCCGGACACCGGTGGACGATTCGACGGGCGTGCCGCATATCATAGAGCATACCGTATTGTGCGGATCGGATGATTTTCCGGTAAAGGATCCGTTTGTGGAACTCGCCAAGGGATCACTCAACACATTCCTGAATGCAATGACCTATCCGGACAAGACGATCTATCCGGTGGCGAGCTGCAATGATAAGGATTTTCAGAATCTGATGCATGTGTATCTGGATGCGGTATTCCATCCGAATATTTATAAGCATAAAGAGATCTTTTTGCAGGAAGGCTGGCATTATGAACTGGAGAATATCGATGCACCGATCACATTAAATGGTGTCGTATACAACGAGATGAAGGGTGCATTTTCTTCACCGGAAGGTGTGCTTGACCGCGTGGTACTCAACTCGCTGTTCCCGGATACGACTTATGCCAATGAGTCGGGTGGAGATCCGGAGGTGATTCCGGAACTGACCTATGAGCAGTATCTGGATTTCCACAGACGTTATTATCATCCGTCCAATTCCTACATTTATCTGTACGGTGATATGGATATGGCACAGAAGCTGCAGTGGATGGATGAACATTACCTCTCTCATTATGAGCAACAGTCGGTTGATTCAGTGATCGGCAGGCAGATGCCGTTTGATATGCCGGTAGAGGTCACAAAGGATTATCCGGTAGCGAGCAGTGAACCGTTGGAGGATAACGCTTATCTGGCTTACAATATGGTGATTGATACGGTATTAAACAAAGCGTTTTATCTGGCATTTGATGTGCTTGATTACGCGCTGCTCGGTGCACCCGGGGCACCGCTCAAGCAGGCATTATTAGATGCGGGTATCGGGAAAGATATCATGAGTTCATATGATAATTCGACCTATCAGCCTGTTTTTTCAATTGTGGCAAAAAATGCGAATGCAAAGGATAAGGAGCGCTTCGTACAGATAATTCGTGAGACATTGACCGGTATCGTAGAGAATGGAATCAATAAGCAGGCACTGCTTGCGGGTATCAACAGTGCTGAATTTAAATACCGCGAGGCGGATTTTGGTGCGTACCCGAAGGGGCTGATCTATGGTTTGCAGTGTATGGATAGTTGGCTGTATGATGAGGCAGAGCCATTTATGCATATCGAAGCAGGGGAGACATTTGCTTATCTTCGTGCACAGGCAGAGCAGGAGACTGGATATTTTGAAAAACTGATCCGAACATGGATGCTAGATAACAACCATGCATCGATTGTCGCGGTCAATCCGAAACGTGGACTGACTGCTGAGAATGACCGTGCGCTGGAGCAAAAACTGGCAGCATATAAGGCGACACTCAGTGATGCGCAGCTGAGACAGCTCGTGGCCGACACGGCGCATCTCAAAGAGTATCAGGCAGAGCCTTCACCGAAAGAGGATCTGGAGAAGATCCCGCTTCTGACACGTGCGGATATGAAGCAGGAAGCACCGCGCTTTTCTAATGAGGAGTGCAAGATGGCGGGTGTCACTGTGGTGCATCATGATATTCATACCAACGGCATTTATTATATTGATCTGTTGTTTGAACTGAATCATCTGAGTGAGGAAGATCTGCCATATCTGGGCATCTTAAAGGCGGTACTCGGTTACATGAATACAGAGCATTACAGTTATAGTGAGTTGGCGAATGAGATTAATCTGGCGACCGGAGGGATCTCATCGACACTGAATCTGTTTGTTGATGCAGCTGATGAGCATAAATGGGATGCACGTTTTGAGATATGTGTGAAAGTGCTTGATTCACAATTACCGCGTGCGATGGAACTGGTTTCTGAGATACTTTGCAGTACGGATCTCTCAGATGGGAAGCGTCTGCATGAGATTTTGTCACAGGTGAAATCGCGTCTGGAGATGAGTATGACGACATCCGGGCATGCAGTATCCGCAGTGCGTGCGATGTCATATTTTTCGCCGTCAGGAGCATTCAGCGATGCGGTAGGAGGCATTGGACTGTACCGGCTGGCCGCAGAGATCGAACGTGATTTTGATGCGCATGCAGCCGCATTGCAGAAGCGTCTGGCGACGTTGATCAGACAGATCTTTGTGCGTGACGCTCTGCTGGTCAGTGAGACCGTAGATATTGCCCACAGGGACGCACTCGCACCGGAGCTGGAGAAGCTGTGTGCAGTGCTGCCGGCACATGCAGAACGTAAACAGGTGCTTACGATCACCTGTGAGAAGAAAAACGAGGGATTAAAAAATGCTGCACAGATTCAGTATGTGTCCAGAAGCGGCAATTTTAAAAAGGCTGGTTTTGCATATACCGGGGCATTGAATATTTTGAAAATTATCATGAATTATGAATATCTGTGGCTGAATATCCGTGTGCAGGGCGGTGCTTACGGATGTATGAGTGGATTTTCGAGAAATGGTGATTCGTATCTGTCATCTTACCGTGATCCGAACCTGCGGAAAACAAATGAGGTATTCGAAGGGATTCCGGCATATCTGCATGAATTCGATGTGGATGAGCGTGACATGACCAAATTTATTATTGGAACGATGAGCATGCTCGATACACCACTTCCGCCTGCCGCGAAGGGGCAGCGGGCTATGAGCGCTTATCTGTCCGGGCTGACCCAGGATGTGGTACAGAAAAACAGAGATGAAGTATTGCAGGCGACACCGGCTGATATTCGTGCGTTAGAGCCGCTTGTGGCGAGTGTGCTGGCGGATGACTGCCTGTGCGTCATCGGAAATGAAGACATGCTGGAAAAGGAAAAAGATATGTTTATGAATGTGGAGGATCTGTTTGCATGAATCAGACAAAAGAAAAATTAAAATCGGGATTTGTGACGATTATCGGAAGGCCGAATGTAGGAAAATCAACGCTGATGAATTATCTGATCGGACAGAAGATTGCGATCACTTCTAATAAACCGCAGACAACGCGCAACCGGATACAGACGGTCTATACGGATCCGGAGCGCGGACAGGTTGTATTCTTAGACACACCGGGTATTCACAAGGCCAAAAACAAACTCGGTGAATATATGGTCAATGTGGCAGAACATACGCTGGATGAGGTGGATCTGATTCTGTGGCTGGTAGAGCCGACCAATTATGTCGGTGCCGGAGAACAGCATATTGCTGAGGTTTTAAAGAAGGTAAAGACACCGGTCATTCTTATCATTAACAAGATCGATACCGTAGAGAAAAAAGAACAGCTGCTTGAATACATAGATACTTACCGCAAGACCTATGATTTCGCTGAGATCATCCCGGCATGTGCGCTGCGCGGACAGGGCATGGATGATGTGAGGAACACGATTTTTAAATATCTGCCCTATGGGCCGATGTTTTATGATGAGGATACGGTTACGGATCAGCCGGAGCGCCAGATTGTGGCAGAGCTGATTCGGGAGAAAGCGTTGCATGCGCTGAGTGATGAGATTCCGCACGGTATCGCTGTCACGATCGAGCGGATGAAGGATCGTCCGGGACAAAATCTTGTAGATATCGATGCAACGATCATCTGTGAGCGTGATTCGCATAAAGGCATCATCATCGGCAAGGGCGGCAGTATGCTCAAAAAGATCGGCACAAATGCACGTTACGAGATCGAGCGGTTATTAGACTGCCGGGTCAACCTGAAGTTATGGGTCAAGGTAAAAAAGGATTGGCGCGACAGTGACATCCTGCTCAAGAATTTTGGCTATAAAGAAGAAAATTAAATACCGATTTTCCACTTTTTATCTTGTATGGATCATCTGACAGGCGCATACCCTAGTAATAAGCAGTAGCTTCCGAAATCGAAAGAATAGGGGGAAAGGTACATGTCAGAGGAAAAATGGAATCGGTTTGCAGCGACTGGGAGTGTGCGGGATTATCTGGAATACCGCGCGGACAGAACGCAGAATCAGTGTGATGCGGTCAGCGTAAAAAACAGTCAGGCTGCAAGAGAGGAACACACACATGGGGCAGACAGTTCTGCTGAATGGAATGGTGCTCTCTGCAATGCCCATTGGGGATTATGACAAGAGGCTGGTCGTGCTCACGAGAGAGCGGGGAAAAATCACCGTGTTTGCGCGCGGTGCACGCCGCCCCAACAGTTCACTTTTAGCATCGACCAACCCATTTGCATTTGGAGAGTTTGAGTTATTTGAGGGAAAAACTGCATACAATGCCTGCAGGATCAGTGTCAAAAATTATTTCCGGGAACTGACAGCGGATGTAGAGATGGCATATTATGGTTTTTATTTTCTGGAACTGGCAGATTATTATGCCGTGGAAAATATAGAGGCAAAGGATATGTGCAATCTGCTCTATGCATCGCTGCGGGCGCTTACAAAGCCGGTCTTTCCAAACCGGCTTGTACGTCGTATATATGAATTGCGTATGTTTGTGCTGGCCGGGGAATATCCGAATGTATTTAGTTGTGTATCATGTGGCACAAAAGAGGATTTACATACCTTCCATATCGCGCGTGGGGGAATGCTCTGTGCAGGATGTGCAGCGGTGGCCGGTGGTGGGATCGATGTGGATGCATCGACCCTGTATACCATGCAGTATATTATTGCAACACCACTTGCAAAGCTGTATAGCTTTCAGGTCACGGAGGATGTGCTGACGGCGTTGGAGCGGATTTTAAATATGTGCCTGCACCGGTACACAGACAGGGAATTCCATTCTCTTCAGTTAATAGACACTTTGTGTTGAAATAGAACGTAAGAAATAGTATAATAAAGCGTATTTGAGATACAGTTGGAGGAAATGGTATGAGACGAATGATGCGTGTCGGAGTACTGCTTGTATTGACAGTAGCAGTGCTGACCGGATGTGGAAAGAAATTTGCTGCGGATACGGATACGGTTTATGTGCAGAAGAAAGGAACGGTCAAGGGTGCAAATGTAGCTGCTTTTGATAAGGATTATTACAAACAGGACGAGCTGGAGAGTTTTATTAACGATACAGTGGATACATATGTAGCAAAAGCAGGGGAGGGTACGGTGGCCGTCACGGAGTTTGCGGTAGCAGATGGCGTGGCGCATGTCTATCTGGATTATGCAAGTGCAGAAGATTATGCACAGTTTAATGGCGTTGATTTCTACGCAGGTACCGTACTTGATTCGCAGGCAGACGGTTATGATATACCGAAGGAATTTAATGCTGCTACGGATAAGGATACGACCTGGGATGCGGATGGTAACAAGATTGTGATCATTGGACAGCAGACGCAGGTGAAGGTTGACGGAACGATTCTATTCGTCACACCGAATGCAGAGGTAGTGGACAAAAATACAGTAAATGTGACTTATGACATCTTGGATGAAGAAGCACAGCCGGCATATATCGTATATAAATAAGAGTAATCTAAAAACGATCAGAAAATCGTATATTTGCAATCTGTTTTCTGATCCTGAATAAAGAGAGGATAAATAAACATGGAAAAGACAATGGACAAAATCGTTGCACTGGCAAAGGCAAGAGGCTTTGTATATCCCGGCTCAGAGATCTACGGCGGCCTCGCAAACACATGGGATTATGGAAATCTCGGTGTTGAGCTGAAGAACAATGTAAAAAAAGCATGGTGGCAGAAGTTCGTACAGGAGAATCCTTACAATGTAGGTGTTGACTGTGCGATTTTAATGAATCCCCAGACATGGGTTGCTTCCGGACATCTCGGTGGTTTTTCAGATCCTTTGATGGATTGCAAGGAGTGTCATGAGCGTTTCCGTGCGGATAAGATCATTGAGGATTTTGCAGAGGAGAACGGTATTACGTTAGAAGAATCTGTAGATGGCTGGTCACAGGAGAAGATGATGAACTTCATCGAGGAGCACAATGTTCCCTGTCCGACCTGTGGAAAACACAATTTTACAGAGATCCGTCAGTTCAACCTGATGTTCAAGACATTCCAGGGTGTGACGGAAGATGCGAAAAATACCGTGTATTTACGTCCTGAGACTGCACAGGGTATCTTCGTAAACTTCAAGAATGTACAGCGTACCTCTCGTAAGAAGGTGCCGTTTGGTATCGCCCAGATCGGAAAATCTTTCCGAAATGAGATTACACCCGGTAACTTTACGTTCCGTACCAGAGAGTTCGAGCAGATGGAGTTAGAGTTCTTCTGCGAGCCCGGCACGGATCTTGAGTGGTTCCAGTATTGGAGAAACTTCTGCCACGAGTGGTTATTAAGTCTTGGCATGAAGGATGAGGAGCTTCGTCTGCGCGATCATGATCCTGCGGAGCTTGCATTCTACAGCAAGGCAACGACAGATTTTGAGTTCCTGTTCCCGTTCGGCTGGGGAGAATTGTGGGGCGTTGCAGACCGTACAGACTATGACCTGACACAGCATCAGAATACATCCGGTCAGGATATGAGTTATTTTGATGATACAAAGAATGAAAAATACATTCCGTATGTCATTGAGCCTTCACTCGGTGCAGACCGTGTTGTTCTCGCATTCTTATGCGCTGCCTATGATGAGGAGAATATCGGCACAGAAGAAAAGCCCGATATGCGTACCGTGCTTCATTTCCATCCGGCACTTGCTCCGGTTAAGATCGGCGTGCTGCCGTTGTCGAAGAAGCTGAATGAGGGCGCAGAGAAAGTATTTGCACAGCTTTCAAAGAAATACAACTGCGAGTTTGATGACCGTGGAAACATTGGCAAGCGTTATCGCCGTCAGGATGAGATCGGAACCCCGTTCTGCGTGACATATGACTTTGATTCCGAGGAAGACGGCGCAGTGACTGTGCGTTTCCGTGATTCTATGGAGCAGGAGCGCGTGAAGATCGACGAGTTGGATGCATATTTTGCAGATAAATTTGAGTTCTAAATGTCTATTTTATACTTGCGAAATACAAAATATATGGTAAAATAATTTATGTGCGACCTTTTTTGTATGTTATAAGTCAGAAAAGGTCCGCTCATTGCGTGTTGTAGCGGTTGTCTTAGGACAAGCCGCATGACATATTTTCACACTCAATATTATATTTTAGGAGGAATGTCAAAATGGCAAACAAATGGGTTTACATGTTCAGCGAAGGCGACATGAGCATGCGTAATCTTCTTGGTGGAAAAGGTGCAAACCTTGCCGAGATGACAAGCATCGGACTCCCTGTTCCTCAGGGATTTACGATCACAACCGAGGCTTGTACACAGTACTATGAGGATGGACGCAAGATTAACGACGAGATCATGGCACAGGCTATGGAAGGCGTTAAGAAGATGGAAGAGATCAACGGCAAGAAGTTCGGCGATCTGAAGAATCCTTTATTAGTATCTGTACGTTCCGGCGCAAGAGCTTCTATGCCTGGTATGATGGATACCATCTTAAACCTTGGTTTGAACGACGAGGTTGTTGCAGCTATGATCGCTGGTAACCCTGATCCCAAGTTCGAGCGTTTCGTATATGATTCTTATAGACGTTTCATCCAGATGTTCTCTGATGTCGTAATGGAAGTTGGTAAGAAATATTTCGAGCAGTTAATCGACCAGATGAAAGAGAAGAAGGGTGTTCAGTTCGACGTAGAGCTGACCGCTGCTGATCTGAAAGAGCTGGCTGAGCAGTTCAAGGCTGAGTACAAGAAGCAGTTGGGAGAGGACTTCCCTTCAGATCCTGTACAGCAGTTGAAGCTGGCCATCGAGGCTGTATTCCGTTCATGGGACAACCCTCGTGCAAACGTATATCGTCGTGACAACGATATCCCGTATTCTTGGGGAACCGCTGTTAACGTAATGCCGATGGTATTCGGTAACTTAAATGATGAGTCTGGTACAGGTGTTGCATTTACGCGTGATCCTGCAACCGGAGAGAAGAAACTGATGGGTGAGTTCCTGATCAACGCACAGGGCGAGGACGTAGTAGCAGGTGTTCGTACGCCTATGCCGATCGCTCAGATGGAGCAGGAGTTCCCTGAGGCATATGCAGATTTCATCAAGGTATGTGATATCCTTGAAAACCACTACCATGATATGCAGGATATGGAGTTCACCGTAGAGAACAAGAAGCTGTTCATGCTTCAGTGCCGTAACGGTAAGAGAACCGCTCCCGCTGCATTAAAGATCGCTTGTGATCTGGTTGATGAGGGACACAAGACTGAGGAAGAAGCAGTAGCAATGATCGATCCTCGTAACTTAGATACATTATTACATCCCCAGTTCGATGCTGCAGCATTAAAGTCTGCTACACCGATCGGAAAGGGACTTGGCGCTTCTCCGGGAGCTGCTTGTGGTAAGGTTGTATTTACTGCTGATGATGCAGTAGCTTGGAACGAGCGCGGTGAGAAGGTTGTCCTTGTTCGTCTTGAGACTTCTCCGGAAGATATCACCGGTATGAAAGCTGCACAGGGTATCCTGACTGTTCGTGGTGGTATGACTTCTCACGCAGCCGTAGTTGCACGTGGTATGGGAACATGCTGTGTATCCGGATGTGGCGATATCGCTATGGATGAGGAGAACAAGCAGTTCACCTTAGCAGGACAGAAGTTCACAGAGGGATCTGAGATCTCTATCGATGGTACAACAGGTAACATCTATGCAGGAATCATCCCCACTGTAGACGCTACAATCGCTGGTGAGTTCGGCCGTGTAATGGCTTGGGCTGACAAGTATCGTACATTAAAGGTTCGTACAAACGCTGATACACCCGCAGATGCTAAGAAGGCTCGTGAGCTGGGCGCTGAAGGTATCGGACTTTGCCGTACCGAGCATATGTTCTTCGAGGAAGACAGAATTGCAGCATTCCGTGAGATGATCTGTTCTGACACTGTAGAAGAGCGTGAAGCAGCATTAGAGAAGATCCTTCCTTATCAGCAGGGAGATTTCAAGGCTCTGTATGAGGCACTTGAGGGATGCCCGGTTACGATCCGTTTCCTGGATCCTCCGCTTCATGAGTTCGTTCCCACTGAGGAAGATGATATCAAGAAGTTAGCAGACGCACAGGGCAAGAGCGTTGAGGAGATCAAGACGATCATCGCTTCTCTGCACGAGTTCAACCCGATGATGGGTCATCGTGGATGCCGTCTGGCAGTCACCTATCCTGAGATCGCTAAGATGCAGACCAAGGCTGTTATCCGTGCAGCGATCGAGGTTCAGAAGGCTCATCCCGATTGGAATGTGAAGCCTGAGATCATGATCCCGTTAGTATGCGAGATCAAAGAGCTGAAGTATGTTAAGAAGGTTGTTGTTGAGACTGCAGACGCAGAGATCGCAGCAGCAGGCGTTAAGTTAGAGTACGAAGTAGGTACTATGATCGAGATCCCTCGTGCAGCCCTGACTGCAGATGAGATCGCTACAGAGGCAGACTTCTTCTGCTTCGGTACCAACGACCTGACTCAGATGACATTCGGCTTCTCTCGTGACGATGCTGGTAAGTTCTTAGATGCTTACTATGACAACAAAATTTTCGAGAACGATCCGTTTGCTAAGTTAGACCAGACCGGTGTTGGTAAGCTGATGGAGATGGCTATCAAGCTTGGTAAGCCTGTCAATCCAAAGCTTCACGTAGGTATCTGTGGAGAGCACGGTGGAGATCCTTCATCTGTAGAGTTCTGCCACAAGATCGGTCTTGACTATGTTTCATGCTCACCGTTCCGTGTGCCGATCGCAAGACTTGCAGCAGCACAGGCAGCGATTGCCAATGCAGGAAAGTAGAAGAGCGTGAATATTTTTACTTCACGACGTTAATCGTTACAAGGGATGATGTGAATGAATACATGAAATATCATGCTGAGTACACGAAGGCGAACCGATTTAAAGATATTGTTTGCAAAATCTATATATAACTCGAAAGGGAAGCGCAATGCTTCCCTTTCTTATATCTCTCGATTAGGACTAAATCCTTAAAGCTATGGCTTAAAAAGGACTTAGTCCTTTTTTATATGCAAAAATAAATATTTTTAGAGGAGGTTCACTATGAACAACACAGCGTTAGGAGCAGTAAGTAACAAGAAAGAGAACATTCGCTTTATTAGCGAAGCACATGAGAAATTCTACTATGAAAAATTAAAAGAAGTGCGTTATGTGGATGTATATCACAAAGCACTTTGCTATTGTCTTGGCATCAGCGATGATACGAGAAGAAATATCAACAGAATTTATGACTTTAAGACTGGCTGCGTAAAACCAGAGTGCCTGCACGATGGTTGGCAGACCAGTGGAAGCGAAAAGGTTGTCAGAATGGCGTTCAATTTGTATTGCAATGGTACACCGAGTGTAGATGATGAGTTGGATGCAGAGGAGCAGATTGATGAGTGTAGGAGATATTCGGCAGAGGATTTGTTCTGTTGTTGCTATGCACCGTTTTTCTGGCAGGCAATACAGATCAGGTATACAAATGATTGCTGATGATATAAGAACTGGCAATGTGAAACCTCTAAGTATTTTCTTACAGGCATCTATTGAGGAGGGGATAGACGAGGACAGTGAGAGACAGGCAAAGGAACTGCTTGTGAAATTGGCAGAATACAAGCCGCTTGCTAAGATTGAGGAACTGGAGGAGCAGAATTATAACATGATTGATGACAGGCTTAATAATGGTGTGGAGAAATTCAATCGTGAGGAAGAAAAGAAAGAACAGGCGGAAAAGCCGCAGGTTCGTACTTCCTTAAAGGAGCGTCTGGCAGCTAAGCAGAAGGAAGTGGCACAGGGCAAGAAAGATTCCAAAGAGCAGGAAAAATCAAAGAATACACACAGGGAGATGTAAGAATATG
>CAKRIZ010000020.1 GCA_934351445.1 uncultured Eubacterium sp. | reverse complement strand
CTGTCTCCCCATTTTGTCCGATACTCAGGATGTCTGTCAAACAACATCAATGTACTTTTTCCTTTTAGATATGACATAAATTCAGAAACACACATCTTTGGTGGAATAGCCACATACATGTGTACATGGTCTACACACACCTTTCCATCAATAAGTTGCACCTGCTTCATCTCACACAATTTTTTTATGATTTCCACTAAATCCTTTTTTGTTTCTCCATACATTATTTTTCTTCGAAACTTTGGAATAAAAACAATATGATATGTACAGTTCCATCGTGTATGTGTTATACTTTGATTATCCATTTTGGATACCTCCTATGCTTTTGATATGGCCTGCGAAACCAATATCATTATAGCATAGGAGTTTTTTAGTACTCTAGGTAACACTCCGGCTTTGCCTCGGCCCCCATTTCAAATGGGGGATATAGATATTATTCATTATTATCAGCTTCTGCTAACAGTTTCTATCCTTCCATTTCATAGCTTCTCATTTAATCGAGAATTCTCGATTATTTCATGAATATTTGTGTTATAGAGCCTATAAAGATCGGTATCCTTGCTGATCTGATTGTCAAATGGTATGACCACGTTTCCGCACTTGATCAGTCCCATGCCGCTCTGGGTATTGGTGACAAAGCGCAGCTGTGCTTCCGATATACCGATGACATCTGCCATCCTTGCGCTGTCCGTGCTTGCCTGTTTTAACAGTGCGACAAACTCCGAGTTTGCAAGCATGGTTGTTGCTGTGTAATTCTGTAACAGATCCACCACATTCTGGGTGATGCCGGTACATAAGCCGCCCTGCTTTCTGACCTTTTTCCACAGCTGCTGCAGATATTTTGCCGAATATTCTGAATTCAGCAGCACATGGAATTCGTCGATGTAGAGCCATGTGGCAACACCGCGCTTTCCGTTTTCAATGATCCGGTTCTGGATGCTCTCCATCATGACCAGCATGGTGATCGGTGACAGCTCGGTTCCCAAGTCACGGATACCGTAAACCGTGAAACGGTTGTCCACATCCACGTTGGTCTGGTGATTGAAGATATTTAAGGAGCCGTTGACAAACAGTTCCAGTGCGAGGGCGATGTCCTTTGCTTCCTCCTCCGACTGCTCCATCAGGATCTCGTAAAAGTCAGACATGATCGGCACATATTTTTCCCTGCTTTTTGCGATTTCAATATAGAGCTTGCGCACACAGCGGTCAATGATGGATTTCTGTCGGGAGTTTAATGCTTCGCCCATACACTGCTCACACAGACCCAGCATAAATTCGCCTTTTTCCCGGATCATGCCTTTGCTGTCGTTCAAGTCCAGGCTCCAGACATCCATATCCAGCGGGTTCACATAGTTGTCCGTATAGGTGGACATATTGACCACGGTTCCTCCATAGGTGTGTGCGATGTCAAAATACTCGTTCATCGGATCGATGACGATGATCTCATCCTCTGTTCCGAGGAACACATCTCCCATCTCCATCTTGCAGAAGAACGATTTGCCGGAGCCGGGCACGCCGAATACAAAGCCGTTTCCGTTGATCAGCTTCTTGCGGTTTCCGATGTTGATGTTTTTTGATACCTGGTTGATGCCGTAATAGCAGCCGCTCCCGTCGTTTAATTCCTGCACATTAAAAGGCATCAGCACAGCCAGACTCTGTGTCAGCATGGTACGCATATCCTCCAGTTCTTCCCTGCTGATCAGCGTGTCTACTTTTCCGGATTCCTCATTAATCTCCTCTAACCCGTCCCCCTCGCCAAAGATTCCCTGATACAGCTTTCTGACCATGTAGTTGTTTTTTGATTTGTAGGCATCTAGGTTGATATTCAGCAGCTGCTGGTGAATGCGAAGATCCATCGGATTATTGAGGTTCAGACGGAAATTGTGCTGAAATACATCCTCTTTTCCCATCCTTATTTCCTCGCATTCCGGTTCAGCGCGATCCGCGCCAGCTTCTCAAATCCCTTTGCATTTGCGTTAACATCAAAGTTGTACTTTACATTCCGCTGGTCGATCTCTCCGAACGTGTTCATGACAACTGCTCCGCCGCCTACGAAGTAAAACTGTGTCGTCTGCAGGCTGTAACCTTCCTCACGCAGCATATTGAACAGATTCTTTGCGAAATCCACCAGTTCCTTGTCCATGATCTCTACGAGTTTTTCATCCAGATCTGCCTGCCGGGTCATGATATAAGACTGGATGACATCCTCGTCGATCTTTTCATTGAAAAGCCTCACGCTGTGCTTATTGATCCGTCTCATGCAGGGAATTAGTCCCTCGGAGATCGTGTTTGCATTTGCATCGTCCGGCTTCTTATCAATAATCGGAAAGATATCGATTGTCCATGAACCGATATCCACTACGATCACTTTCTTTCCAAAGCTCGGGATCTGGTCAACCACCGCTGCGTAGCTCTGCGGAAAAACAGCCACCTTTTCAATGCGGATGCGGTACTGCTCCTGCTCAAAAGTAAACATCACTTCCTTTTTTCTTGACAGGTACTCGACAAACTGTTTCTTTTCAGCTCCGTATCTGGTTGCTGGAAGTCCCACTGCCAAAACGATCGTTGCTTCTCTGCTTCCACGCAGCTTCAACTCCTTCGCAATCGATGCAAGTGTCAGCAAATAATAATCGTCATTCACTGTCTTATTGTCCATCACTGCATCCCGCTTGGTTCCGACCTTGTAATAACGGTTTTCATACTCCAGAACATCATCGAAAAATGCCGGTTCTGAGAGGATTTCTTCGATGCCTGCCGAAAAAATGGTGTGCACTGTTTTCATCTGGGACCATCCGTGATCTACTCCGATTACTTCTATGTTATCCATCTGCTTTTTCCTCCTTGATCTGTTCATGTCTGCGTTTCCTTTCTCTGTGCTCATTCAAAATCTCCTGCCAGCAGAATCCAAAGCATGTCCCGATCTCATTTCCGTAAGGGCAATTCCCTTTGCTATCGTTCGGGCAACGTGGCTTCGGAAGCTGCTCTGTTTTCTTCGGCTCTTCGCCATCTTCCAACGGACAATACTTCGTCTCAAAGCATCGTCGCGGTTTTTCATAGTAGAGGCAGTCCAGACATCCGTACTTTTTTCGGAATGCCTCTCTTTCCATTCGGTACTTGATCTTGTCAAAGATCTGTAAGAGAAACTGCTGATCCAGATACTCAATCCTGCCGTCCTCAGGCACAACGGAATTGATCAGCTCAATCTCCGAATTGATACAGAATACCATGCTCTGAAACTGCTCTCTGCTGATATTGCCCACACCCTTCAGACTGCACTTCTGTTTCTGAAAAACCACACGACGCAGAGCGTCATACATCTCAGTTTCCGACTCATCTGTACTCCCGGCATCATTCTTTAATGTGGTATCTCCCATCTTCTCCCTCCTTCTTACATTCTGGCAGAAACAGTAGCGACTATTCCTCTCTCGCTACATCTCCTGTCGTACTTGCACCAATCTGGTGCATGTATGCATACGTTATTTGCATTCGCCCCGTATGCCAAGAAGTGTTCTCACTTCCGGGAGTTACTGATAAGCCATCCTATTGATGTTCACGGCATCCATCGTGCAATGAATTTCCTCCTCTTCTGCCATTGTGAGGATAAGGTCTTTTTACGACCTCTGTGGGCTATTATCCTTACGCAACATTCTTCATCCTTTTACCAGATATTCCTTCCAGCTCCTCGTCCGTCATCTTTTGGATTCATAAGACTACTAATGTGAAAACTGTGAATTTCTATCCTCCAGGTAAATGCCCCGTAATTTTCACTCTATCTGTAACTATTATTCAATTGCATACTTAAAGGTCTTCCCTTAAGCTGAGACAATCATATACTATTTTCATTCATCTTGTTATAGACTGAAATGGTGTTTTGTTTACTGTATGGGTGTTTCTATCTTACCTTCGCTTTTTCACTCTTTTCTTGATTCATATACCAGTCCTTTACCAGCTTCTTAATCAGATCAACTTTTTGGTTTGGCGTAAAATCCTTGGGAAAGTAATCATTAAGTGCCTCTGCCTTTATTTTTATCTGTTCTTTCTGATTTGGCTTTTCTTCCTCTAAAATAGAGTAAACCACGTCCATATCAAATTCTCCCTGCTGACTCTTTCTTCTAAGTCGGTTTGCCTGAGATAAAGAAGGCGTGCATTGCTCCAAATCCATAACTGCATATAACTCATATTGTTGATCTTCCGTTAAATACGACAGCTCAACACCTATACTGAATGCAATTTTTCCCTGATCCACCCAATCTAATAGCTTTGGAATGAGATAGGTTAACCTGATATATCTATATACTTGTCTCCGGCTCTCGCCAACCTGACGACTGACTACGTCTCCTGACATATCACTGCTATGAACATGTGTATCTTCATTCACCAGCTGATACCCATCCTCTCTTTTTTCCAGTCCTATACTATGAAGTTTGATTGTCGGATTATACTCTGTGTCAACTTGACACAAAGAGCCATTCCACTTTTTCCCCTGATGATTCAATGCATCTATTTTCATTTTATAAGCGAATGCTTTCTCGCTTGGCTTCAAATGCTCTCTTTGAAGATTGGAGTCCACCATAGCAATAACAGCCTGATCATCATCAAGTTCTCTTACCACCACCGGAACTTCCAGTAGACCAGCCCACTTAGCCGCTTCTCTTCTACGATGCCCCGAAATCATCTCATATCCATCACCATATGGATTCTTCCTTACCAGTAACGGAACTATGACACCTTCCTTTTCAATGCTCTGCATAAGTTCAAATAATTCTGCGTTTGTCTCTACCAAAAAGGATGTCCTTTGAAATTATGAAGCTTATTAACATTTACCATCTTGATTTCTTCCATCTTGCCATCTCCTTATTTTGAAATAAAAAAAGACTACCCATCTCCTATTCTGAAAATGAGTAGTCTCAAATCATGACTTTTCTGTCGTATAATGAATGAAATTGTTAACTTATTTTGAATTGTTCCCGGACTCGCTATCGATAATAACTGACACATTTACACCGTCTGAAATCGCCTTTTTATACGATTTCCGGTCACCACCACTAAACATAAAATGTGGCTCAAAGTGCCTAAAATCAAGGATTCTTACGAATCTGCCCGAGTTAGTAATACTACCGTCTCCACATGCACCGTCCCCGGAAACATATCCACACACCGCACACGCTCCACGTGGTAGCCCCTTGCCTGCAGTACTTCAAGATCTCTGGCAAGGCTGGTCGGCTTGCAGGAGATATAGACCATGCGGTCGACACCATATGCGATGATCTTTTCGAGCGCCTTAGGATGGATGCCATCGCGCGGTGGATCGAGGACAATAAAGTCCGGTTTTTCCGTGATGTCATCGAGTACCTTAAGCACATCACCGGCGAGAAATTCACAGTTGGATAATTTGTTGCGTGCAGCATTTTCTTTTGCTGCTTCGACCGCTTCTTCGACAATCTCCACACCAATGACTTTCTTTGCAATAGGAGCGAGAATCTGCGCAATCGTACCAGTGCCGGAATACAGGTCGTAGACGACTGCACCGCCGCTGTTCCCATGCAGATCTCCTACATACTGTCTGGCAACATCATAGAGTACCTCTGCACCGAGTGAATTCGTCTGGAAAAATGAAAACGGACTGATTCGGAAGCGGAGACCTAATAATTCTTCATAGAAATAACTCTGTCCGTACAAAACATCTGTGCCCTCATCCTTCACCACATCTGCCACGCTGTCATTATGCGTATGCAAAATTCCAGTCAGTTTTCCATCCAGTTCCTGTGCGGTCAGCACCTGCACAAACCCATGCAGTAACTGTTCCTCGTGGATAATATCTCCCAAAATGCGTGCCTGTGTATGATAAAACGCTGTTGCAGCCAGATCCGGTTCGCCACTCTCCGCACGATATACGATACTTGGCTCGCCAGTCTGTGTCGTTGTCACGAGATCCACCAGAATCTCTCCTGTCTTTACCGCCTTGCGCACAAGCAGATGTCTGAGATATCCTTCATGGGTATTTTTATGAAAATACGGGATCTTTTTCTCTGAAAAATAAGCGAGTGCCGCAGTCAGTATCTTGCGAAAATCTTCATCGACAATCTGACACTCCGATACCGTCACGATATCATAGAAACTACCACGCTTATGCATGCCAAGCGCAAGGTCACCATCTTTGCATGTATCTCCAAAAGAAAACTCCATTTTGTTGCGATAGCCAAACTGTCTCGGACTGCCCATGATACCCTCAAATATCTCGTCAAATGGCCGCCCTCCTTCACTGATGACAGGTTCGAGCAGTTCCCGGATCTGCTGTTTCTTGAGTGCTAACTGATCCTCATAGGACAAATGCTGATATGTACAGCCCCCGCATGCGCCAAAATGCACACATGAAATCTGCTCTCCGCACAATTCCTGCGGAGCCGGTTCCAATACTTCCAGCAGATTGCCCTCGCATTTTCCTTTTCTGACTTTGCTCAGACGGAAGCGCACCTTTTCTCCCACCAGTGCATTTTTGATCATTACCTTTTTTTCTTCGCCTTCTACAGTTACCTCACATTTATTTGGAAAAGATACCTGTGTCACAATTCCGTCATAGATCTGTCCTTTTTTCATCCCAGTGTTCTCCTCTTATCTCGTTTCTACTACGTTCGCCTTCTGGTTTTCACGCCTGAGCGGTATGCGCATCCTTGCGGAGTGTTTTCATTCATAGGAAAGAATTTCCTATGAATGAAAAAGAGCTTCGCCCAAAAGCGAAGCTCTCTGAAATCTTACTCTTCTACAAAAGGCTCTTCCTCATCTTTAGCCTCTTCTTCCTTCTTCGGTGCCGGCTCCTCTGCAGTATCTTCATCATCAAAGAAGTCTTCCTCAAACTCATCGTCCAGATCGTCCTCAAAATCCTCTAAATAATCAGGTGCAAAGAAACGGTACAAGCCATATGCAGCAGCCGCTACAACAACGATAATACCGATAATCGCAAATACAGTCTTTGCCTTCGGCCCTTTCTTTTCTTCTTCCTCTTTTTTATTAATCAGCTCTGATACTTTGCTGATGTTTGTTGCAAGTAAGTTCTGTAATTCTTCGATTTTGTTCATACAATCTGCTCCTTTATCTGTTTTTATTCCGGAGCGCATATTTACGTGCTCCGCATCTACATTCTGTCTGCTGCCGGTATCGTCCGTGACAACAGTTTTATTTACTGATTATTCTAACATATTTTATCCAAATCGCATAGAGAAAATTAACAATTTAGAATTTTTTTATATTTTTTTTAGTTTTGCAAAGCTTGCAAACATTTTCTTCGTTCCAAAACGGTCAAAGTCCACCGTCACCTCATAATCTCTGCCGCCTGCATTGATCGCAAGCACTGTTCCGTCACCAAACTTCATATGATGTACGCGGTCGCCATTCTGATAGGAGAGTTCCATTTGAGCTGTTGACTGTGTAGCAAAGGTCTTTGCTGCGGATTTTATAACCGGTTTTTCACGCAGGATCTGCTTGGCATTGCTCACGAAAGGCGATGTATGCTGTGACTGTTCCGGTCTTGGAATACTCCTTCCGGTCGCCACTGTCCCACTCAGCAGCCCGACCGGAATCTCGGATACAAACCGGGATACTTTGGAAAACATAGTCTCCCCACGCACCATACGCATCTTTGCGCTGGTAATCGTCAGGCGTTTCTTTGCACGGGTGATTCCGACATAGCACAACCGGCGTTCCTCTTCCATCTCCTCCTCCGAATTGTCACTCGTGATCGTCATATAACTGGGGAACAATCCGTCTTCGAGCCCTGCCAGATAGACATTGGGGAATTCGAGTCCCTTTGCGGAATGCAATGTCATCAGAACGACATAATCGCTGCCCTCCACAACATCATCGATATCCGCTACGAGCGCTACCTCTTCCAGAAATCCTGATAAGGTCGGCACTTCTGCTGTCTCCTCATAAGCTGCTGCCTTTGAAACCAGTTCATCAATGTTTTCAATACGTGCAGCTGCCTCCGGTGTATCCTCCAGTTCCAGTTCATGCACATAACCAGTATCCTCTATAATATTTTTGATCAACTCGGACACGTGCAAAAAACCGGCTTTGCTGCGCATCGTCTGGATGTATGTCACAAACGGATGTACCTTGGCTACTGCACGTCCCAGTGTCTGGATCTCATCTGCCATCTTTGCTGCATCGTAAAAACTCATCTCATGCTCATCGGCATATGCCTGTATTTTATTGATCGTTGTTGCACCGATGCCACGTTTTGGAATATTGATGATTCGCTTGACAGCCAGATCATCCTTCGCATTATCGATCGTCTTTAAATAGGCCAACAGATCCTTGATCTCTTTTCTGGCATAGAAATTCACACCACCGACCAGCTTATAAGGAATGTTTTCATTGATAAAACGCTCCTCAAACATACGTGACTGCGCATTTGTCCGGTACAGCACGGCACTGTCACTGTAGCTGCCGCCCGCCTGCACCTGCTTTTCGATATCACGTGCCACATAATCAGCTTCTTCGTAAGCAGTGTCAAATTGTTTAAAATGAATCTTTTCTCCTGCTGGCTGATCCGTCCATAGCGATTTTGCCTTTCGCCCGACATTGTGCGCAATCACACTGTTTGCGGCATTCAAAATATTCTGTGTACTGCGGTAATTCTGCTCCAGTTTGATGACCTTCGCCTTCGGAAAATACTGCTCGAAATTCAAAATGTTGCGTATATTGGCACCCCGGAATTTATAGATGGACTGATCATCATCACCAACCACGCACAGATTGCCATATTTGCCTGCCAGCAGACGTACAAGCTCAAACTGGGCCGTGTTCGTATCCTGATACTCATCGACCATAATGTATTTGAAGCGTTCCTGATAATAATCCAACACCTCTGGATCTGCCTTAAACAATTCCACTGTCTTCATAATCAGGTCATCAAAATCCATCGCATTATTTTTCTTCAATACCGCCTGATATTCACGGTACACCTGTGCCTGACGCTGCCTGCCATAATCTCCGGCCGCATTCAATGCAAACTCTGTCGGATCAGTCAGATTATCTTTGGCCGAAGAGATGACATTCAGGAAGGACTTCTCTTTATAGATTTTCGTATCGATCTCCAGACGCTTGCACACCTCTTTCATGACCTGCTTCTGGTCATCCGCGTCATAGATCGTAAAACTCGTATCAAAACCGATCCGGTCAGCAAACCGTCTGAGGATCCTCACGCAGGTCGAGTGAAACGTTGTGACCCAGATACTCTCCGATCCAAAGCCAACCATCTGGTCGATACGCTCACGCATCTCTGCCGCCGCCTTATTCGTAAAGGTAATCGCCATAATATTATAGGGATTGACACCCTTTTCCTCGATCAGATATGCAGTGCGGTGCGTCAGGACACGGGTTTTCCCACTACCGGCACCCGCGATAATGAGCAATGCGCCTTCTGTCGCTGTCACTGCTTCATATTGTTCATTATTTAATGTATCGTATGTTGCCATAAAATCTCCCTATCATATGTTGCCGTTCATCTATGTTATTGTACCGATTTCCCCCGGAAAGTGCAAGGGGTATTACAATGCAGCAACTCCCATTCCAGTGTCATTTACCAGACATAGAAAATGCATCTTGTCATCTGGTATTTAATACTATATAATATAATTGTTGAGCAAAAAAAGGAGTACAGCTTATGACGATCGATGATAAAGACTTATTAAACAGCATTCTCGCCAGTCTCGGGCGCGTCAATCATATCAAACCGGATTCCATTCCGGATATTGACCTGTACATGGATCAGGTGACAACCTTTATGGAGAGCAACCTCGCACCATCCAAGCGCTATCCGGATGATAAGGTTCTGACCAAGACCATGATCAACAATTATACAAAGGATGGTCTGCTGCCACCCCCGCATAAAAAGAAATATTCCAAAGAGCACATGTTGCTGCTTATTTTTATCTACTATTTTAAAAACATCCTCTGCATCAACGATCTGCACCATATTTTAGATCCGTTGGTTGAAAAATATTTTTCCAATGAGGATGCCATGAATCTGACAGATATCTATAACGAAGTATTCAGTCTGGAAACAGACGAAGTGCAATACCTTGCCAAAGATATCACGAAAAAATTCAACCGCAGTAAAGAAACATTTTTAGATGCCCCGGAAGAGGATCGCGAATCACTGCAGATCTTTTCACTGATCTGTATGCTCAGTTTTGATACGTTTCTGAAAAAGATGATCATAGAAAAAATGATTGATCTCGACCGGGAAAAAGAATCATAACGCGGGATACAGTTTTTCGTACATGCCCGCTGCTACTGACTCATTATGCCTGCCCCGTCTGTCATACACTGCAATTAAGAGTGCCAGTTCTTCATGGGTCAGGCTATTTTTCTGTTTTTCGTACAACATCAGGAACAGTTCCAGCATATGCATATGCATAATTCCATAGATCATCTTTTTCACAAAGCTGTAATCCTCATAGACATCCAGAAATGAAATCTGTAGATAATACACTACATATCCCCGCATCATGTGTCCGACTTCCGGATGATTGCGATACAGCCGTTCCCGCAGTTCATCCATATACGCATCTGCCTGCCCGGATGTCAGTGAATCAAAACACGAAAAATAATATCTGCACAGGCGATACAGAAGCGGCGATACCCGCCGCAGCTTCACATGATACAGACCATTGGTCAGCATCTGATCCGTGATCTGTGCATGGATATGCAACCCGGTTTCGCTTTTATACCTTTGCATAATCTCCGGAATATTCTGTAATCCCTTCCCATCTATAAAATCCTGCTGTATCTCACGCATGGCTGCCAGACATCCTGCCAGAATCTGTGGCAGGCTGCGCGACGTATCCCACAATTCACAGATCATCGCTCCCCTCAGTTTCCTGAGCCAGAATAGATATGGTTCATCATCATTCGTGCCCCAGCGTTCGTACATGACCTCCCTTGTTGACGCCACATACTCCAGATCGTCTAAATGCTCCAAAAATAAATGTGCTGCTTCCGGACACGACAAAAAAAGTGCCTCCTCTGCAAACGGTCCAAAATGCTGCCAGACTCTGGGGTACTGCCGGCACACAAGCGGCATATAGTCTGTGCCTACCACCCTCTGCAACTGACAGGTACTGCCTTTTTCGTAGAAAATGCACTGTTTTAGGGAGGCCCGAAAATAGACCTCCCCATTGATTTTCTTTATGGAACTGCGCAGCCTGCGGCCTAACTTTCCAGGCTCTGCGAGATATCGCTGATAAGTCTCCTCATCAAATACGATACGCCAGCCTCTACAGCAGGTATATGGGCAGTCGTTTATCTTACATTTAAATTCATGAAAAAAACTGATCTCAAATAGTTTTGTTTTCATCTTTCTCTATTCTGGAAAATACCAGATCATAACCATCGTTCCCATAATTCAGGGAACGGTTGACACGGCTGATCGTAGCTGTCGAAGCACCTGTTTTCTCCGCAATGTCCAGATAAGTCTTCTGTTCGCGCAGCATATGAGCCACTTCAAAACGCTGGGACAATGCCAGCAATTCGTTTACCGTACAGATATCTTCAAAAAAAGTATAGCATTCTTCTTTATTCTGCAGACACAACACTGCATCAAACAAATGATTCACCGCATCTGTATGAATGTCTTTACTCATTTCTCCACACCCCTTTTCTTCTTTGCGCATCATAATTTTAACGCTTTTTCATTTTACTACATAAAAGTGTGAAAGTAAACCGTTTTTGCTAACATTTACCGATTATCGCCGATAATAATTTAGATACGGCTTTACCTTTTCGACATCTGTATTCATGATCAGATGCTCCGGAAACTGTGCTTCCTCCAAAATCTCTGATACATAGCAGTGATTTCCGACATCGATATCCACATGTGCATCACTGTCCATAATAATCGGTTGGTCATAAGACTGGCAGAGTTCTAAAAACTCCAGGTAACCTTCCTTTGTCGCCTTACGGAAACTCGTAGGTGCCAGTGACGAATTATTCATCTCCAGAATCACATGATTCTCTTTTGCAGCTTCGACCACAGCTTTCAGATCAATCGGATACCTCGGATCATCCGGATGTCCGATAATATTCACATAGGGATTTTCCATTGCACGAATATATGCATTCGTATTTTCCTCCATGCTGCGGGGTGCATAACAGGGGATATGCAGACTCGCCACACAGATATCCATTGCCGGCAACAGACGCTCCTCTATATCCACATGTCCCTCCGGGTCTAAAATATTGAGTTCCACGCCAAATAATGTCCGTACGCCAAACCGTTCCCTCGGAATCACCTTAATATTTTCAAAATAAGTATGCTGGCAGCTTCCACGCATCGCCGGTCCATGCTCAGTCATCGCGAGTAACTGCAGCCCTTTATCCCTGGCTGCCTGTGCCATCTCGAGAATCGTGCTGTATGCATGACCACTGGCAAGTGTGTGCGTATGAAGATCCATAACATCTCTTATCATTTGCAATACCTCTCTTCTGACTTCATTTCAAATTCGCGTCTAGTATAGCACATTTTTCTCCGATACACAATGTATCCCGCTATTCTTTCACATATTCTGTTGTCACCAGCCGCTCATAATCCGGCCGCTCTTCAAGCTGCCCGGCCTCGTCGAGAATATCCAGCAGCAACTGGTAAGCATCCTTTTCAAATACGAGATCCTGCTTCCAGGTGTCCTGATCCGCATAACGTTTAATGATCTTTGCCATCGTATCTTTATCGGTATCCGGGAATTGCGGTTCGATCACTGCTGCGGTCTCCTCTGCACTGTGATTATATACGTATTCCATACCTTTCTTCAAAGCAGCCACAAAACCACGTATGACATCCGGATGTTCCTTCATATAGCTGTCCTTCGCTGAAAATGCCGTATACGGCACATAACCGCTGTCTACACCGAGGGATGCTACGACATAACCTGCTCCCTCCTGTTCGAGTGCAGTCGCGCCAGGTTCAAATTCCACACTGAAATCCCCACTTCCCCCTGAAAAAGCAGCCGCCGTCGAACCGAAATCAATACTCTTATCAATATTCAGATCAGTAGCCGGATCCATATTGTTTTTCTTTAAGATATACTCAAACACCATCTCCGGCATACCGCCATCCCGGCCGCCAAGCACATCCTTACCTTTTAGTTTCTGCCAGTCGAAGTCATCATCTGCTTCCCTGGCAACCAGAAAGTTGCCAGCGCGCTGTGTGAGCTGTGCAAAGTTGACGATCAGATCCTCTGCGCCCCCGTTACTCGTATACACAGTCGTCTCCGGTCCCATGAAGCCTATATCAGCCTCTCCGGAAAGCAACGCTGTCATCGTCTTATCAGCGCCAAATCCGGTCACCAGTTCCAGATCGATCCCCTGCTCCTTGAAGTAACCCTCCTCGATAGCCACATACATTGGTGCATAGAACAGGGAATGTGCCACCTCATTGAGTACTACCTTCGTTTCTTTTCCTGCAGCTGCCTGATCAGTCTGACCGGATGTTCCACAACCACCCAGGACAGGCAGCAGCAGCACTGCCGTCAATAACACTGCTAATACTTTCTTTTTCATAAATCAAAAACCTCTCTGCATATTTCTGTTATTCTATGCAAAGAGGTTCTATTCGGTTCCCTGTTGATCAGGTAGTCTATTTCCAATATTCCGGTGTCACATCCCGATGCAAGGATTCCAGCATCTGTCTGTCACTGCGGATCGTCGCACATGCAACTGTCGTGAGCATGTTTCCGGTGATTGTCGCCGATGCACCGGAACGGAAGGCAATCTCACCATCTCCGGTCAGCAGAGCGCGTCCCGCTGCCAGACGGATGTTTGCCTCTGGATTGATATAGCGAAAAAATGCGATTGTCCGCAGGATATCATCTTCTGTAAGCTGTGGCAGATCCTCAAGCGGAGTTCCCTTGATCGGCATAAGCGCATTGAGCGGAATAGAATCTATGCCTAGCTCTGCCAGACTGATTGCCATATCCAGACGATCCTCCCAGGTCTCACCCATGCCAATGATCCCACCGGAACATGCACACATGCCTTCTGCCTTGACCTTTTTTAATGTCTCGATCTTTTGCTCATAGGTATGGGTCGTACAGATATTCGGAAAGTTCCGCTTTGATGTCTCAATATTATGATGATAACTGCTGACACCTGCCTCGTGCAGACGATGTAACTGTTCTTCATCTAAAAAGCCCATCGATGCACATAAATCGATCCTGCACTCACGGTGCATCGTCTCGTAGGCATGGATCGCCTTGTCAAATTCCTCACCAGTCAGTGCACGTCCAGCCGTTACAATTGAAAAACGATCGACTCCCTCGCTCTCATTGAGCTTACACATCTCCACAATCTGTTCTTCCGGCAGAAAATCATAGACCTCACAGTCCGTATGATTATGTGCTGACTGTGCACAATACTTACAGTCCTCCGGACATCGTCCGCTGCGTCCATTAATGATCGAACACAGATCTACTTTCGCTCCGATAAAATACTCCCGGATCTGATCTGCCCCCTCACATAATTCATTGAGGTCACAGTGTAAGAAAAATGACAAGTCATCCTCTCTCGTAATCCGTCTGCCGCCTATAATCTCTCTTGCCAGTTCTAATGCATGCTCCATTTTCTCTTTATCCCTTTCCGGTAAATCACCATATAATGTTAACCACAATTCAACATTTGGTTTACATTGTATCGCATAAAGAGAAAATCTGTCAACTATTTCCTACTGAACTGCTCCGATTAGTTCACGGATATCTTCGATCTCATGTGCTGCCATGTATTCCCTGATGCCATCTATGATCTCCTCCGTGACCTTTGGATTTGCAAAATTCGCCGTACCAACAGATACTGCCGTTGCACCTGCCAACATGAGTTCCAGTGCATCCTCGGCATTCATGACACCTCCCATACCGATGATCGGAATCCTGACTGCCTGCGCAACCTGATACACCATACGCACAGCGATCGGATGGATCGCCGGGCCAGACATACCTCCGGTCTTATTCGCCAGCACAAATTTGCGCTTGTTTACATCGATCTTCATACCGGTCAGTGTATTGATGAGCGATACCGCATCTGCACCGGCTGCCTCGACTGCCTGCGCCATATATGCAATATCTGTCACATTCGGGCTGAGTTTCATGACCACCGGCTGTTTTGCGGCTGCTTTCACCGCTTTTGTGATCGCTGCTGCCGCCTTTGGATCCTGTCCAAATGCGATACCACCCTCCTTCACATTCGGGCAGGAAATATTGATCTCAAGCAGGTCAACCGGCTGATCCGCAAGGCGCTCCACAACTTCAACATAATCAGCCTCACTTCTGCCACACACATTCACAACAATCCGTGTGTCATACTTTGCCAGAAACGGGATATCACGCTCGACAAACACATCGATACCCGGATTCTGCAGACCGATCGCATTGAGCATGCCTCCGTACACTTCGGCAACACGCGGTGTGGGATTGCCCTCCCAAGGAACATTGGCCACACCTTTGGTCACAACACCTCCGAGCTTATTCAGATCTACAAACTGTGCATATTCCTGTCCGGAACCAAATGTTCCGGATGCTGTGAGAATCGGATTTTTAAAGGTAACACCTGCTATATTCACACTTGTATTCATCAGATATCCACCTCCTCAGCCCGGAATACAGGTCCTTCTGTACAGATCCGTTTGTTGTTGACATGTGTATGTGCATCTTTTTTCGTGCTCTTGCAGACACATCCTAAACATGCACCGATTCCACATGCCATACGCTCCTCGAGCGAGATCCAGCATTCCATGCCATGTTCAGCCGCATATGCCTTGACTGCACGCAGCATCGGCATCGGTCCGCATGCGTAGATAATCTCAGCATTCAGACCATTTTCACGGATTGCATCGAGCACATTTCCCGGTGTACCAAAGCTGCCATCCTCAGTGGCTATGTACACTGCGCCCTGTGAGCGGAATTCTTCTTCCAGAAAACGCTCATCCCGGTAGCCAAGCACGATCTGCTTCTCACAATCCAGCTCCTTTGCCAGCTGCAGGATCGGTGGAACACCGATACCGCCTCCGAGCAGCAATGCACGTTTACTCTTCTTCGGATAACCATTACCCAGCGGTCCTACCACACGAAGCTGTGCACCGGTATGATATCCGGCAAATTCTGCGGTTCCTTTGCCTGCCACGCGATATACCAGACGGATCGCATGATCTGCGCGGTCAATCTCACAAATACTGATCGGACGCGGCAGCAGACGGCTGCCATCCGAACAATACACTGCCACAAACTGTCCGGGCTTCGCCAGATCTGCAATCTGTTCCGTCCGAAGCCACATACTATACACATCTGTCGCGATCTCTTCCTGACGGATAATGATCGCATCCTCTAATACTTTATCTGTCATCTTAGACTCCTATAATTATCTGTTTTGCAATGCACCTGCAATATCCGCGATCATATCCTTCACTGCCAGACGTGATGCATCTGCATAATTCTCCGGTGTAATCCCCTGATCCTTGTATTTATCCTGCTTGTAAGCAGCGATGATTCCGCGTGATGAATTAACAATTGCACCGAGTCCGTCTTTATGGAAGAAATGGACGAGATCTTTTCCCTGTCCACCCTGTGCACCATAACCGGGCACCAGGATATAGGACTTTGGCATGAGTTTTCTGAGGATCTTTCCCTGCTCAGGATATGTTGCACCAACAACAGCTCCAACAGAACTGTAACCGGATGTTCCGACACAGTCAGCGCCCCACTCCGTTACTTTCTCACCCACATATTCATACAGGGCACGACCATCAATCAGTCGGTCCTGAAATTCTCCGCTGGACGGGTTAGATGTCTTGACCAAGATAAAAATACCCTTCTTATCCTCTTTGCATACATCCACGAACGGCTTGATTCCGTCTGTGCCAAGGTACGGATTGACCGTTGCAAAATCCTCATCAAACGCACGGTATGATTTGCTTCCAATCTGCACCTTACCCAGATGTCCTGTCGCGTAAGCTGCTGAAGTCGATCCGATATCCCCACGCTTGACATCACCGATCACCACGAGTCCCTTTTCATGACAGTAGTCCACAGTCTTCTGAAATGCCTTCAGACCTTCGATCCCAAACTGCTCATACATCGCAATCTGGGGCTTCACTGCCGGGATCAGATCATACACCGCATCCACAATGCCCTTATTATACTGCCAGATCGCTTCTGCAGCACCTTCCGGTGTCTCCCCAAACTGCTCAAATGCCGCCTGCTGAATGTGATCCGGCACATAAGACAGCATCGGGTCGAGTCCAACCACAATCGGCGCGTTGGTTTTCTGTATCTTTTCAATTAACTGATCAATCATTTTCCTTTTCCTCACTCTCATACTGATATACGATATCACCACCAATGATCGTTGTATCTACACGGCCTGTGACCTTTCTTCCGTTAAACGGCGTGTTTTTGGCCTTTGATACAAACGTCTGTTTGTCGATCACATAGACAGCCTTCGGATCAAAAATCACCAGATCCGCATCTTTTCCGACCGCGATTTCACCGGCTCCACCCTCCAGACGCAAGATTCTTGCCGGGTTATAACTCATTTTCTCTGCCATCTGCAGCGGAGTCAGAATTCCTTTTTCCACTAATTCCGAATAGGTAAGTGCTGCCGCTGTCTCTAATCCTACAATACCAAACGGCGCATCCAGCATTCCTTTATTTTTATCCTGTGCACTGTGCGGTGCATGGTCTGTCGCGATGCAGTCAATGGAACCATCGCGCAGTCCCTCAATCAACGCTGCGCGGTCCGCAGCAGTACGAAGTGGCGGGTTCATCTTGTAGTTGACCATCTCATAACCTTCCTTATTGGAAGGAATCGCTGACAAGGTAGGCGTGTCATCATGATTGCCTCTCGGTGCCGGTGCATCGGGTATATCATCCGATGTCAATGTGAAATGATGCGGACATACCTCTGCCGTTAACTTCGTAAAGCCGCGCTTCTTAGCCGCACGCACCATCTCTACGACCTCTTTGGTCGAGCAGTGGCACAGATGCAGCCTCGTTCCTGACTCTGATGACAGAATAAAATCACGTGATGCAATCACGTTCTCTACCGCGTTCATAATACCCGGCAGCCCCAGCCGCTCACAATTGGCATCCGCATTGATTACACCGCCATAGAGCAATGACTTTTCCTCACAATGGTCTAAAAATGGCAGATCCAGCTTCGCCAGCATCTGCATTGCTTTCCAGCACAGATCCGCACTCATCACGGACTTGCCATCTTCACTGAATGCAATCGCGCCATGCGCAGCCATATCCTCCATATCCGTCAGTTCTTCACCGTTCATACCGACCGTGATCGCGCCTGCCTGATAGATATGCACCCGTGTCACATTCCTGCCCTTGTTCATGACATAGTTGAGTACATCCGAATTGTCCACAACAGGTTTGGTATTTGGCATCGCCATAATCGTCGTATAACCGCCCTTAGCGGCTGCAGCAGCCCCGGTCTCCACTGTCTCTTTTTCTGTCTGTCCGGGATCCCTCAGATGAACATGCAGATCCACAAAACCGGGCATCACATATTTTCCGGCTGCATCGATCACTTCGTCAGCTTTTTCAGTCAGCTTTGTTCCGATTTTTTTTACGGATCCGTCCTCAATATAGATATCCACGATCTCGTCCGTATTGGTAGCCGGATCCAGTACACGGCCGCCTCTAATCATTAGTGACATTCCTTTTCCTCCTCTGATTATTTCTATCATAACTGTTTTGTATCTTCCTGTTTTCTACACTGCTCTATACAAGTAGCAATCTGCGATTATTGTAGCACACCGCCAGTAAAACCGCAACGCAGTTTGAACCGGCTGCAGCCACTACTTTTCGCCAAAGGCTGCCAGTGGATAGAGTTTCCTTAGGACATATGCCTGAATGTAGATACCGTCTGCCCGGTAATCCTCCGATACCAGTTCCCCCGCAGACCGGATCTTAGCCAGTATAGCTGTCTCTGTATAGGGGATCAGGCGTTCCATATAGATCTTGTTGCCCCGCAGCATCTGTTCCAATGCTTCTTTGACCTGTTCCATTCCCTCGCCTGTCCGCGCCGATATATGGAGCGTCATATCCGCTCTCGCATCATGCAATGCCTCTGTATCCGTGCGTAGATCCTGCTTATTAAACAGTGTCAATACCGGTTTGCCCTCAACACCCAACTGCCGTAATGTCTCGTATACAATATACATCTGCTTTTCCATCTGCGGATTGGAGGCATCGACCACATGTATGATATAATCCGCATACTTTGCCTCCTCCAATGTCGAGCGGAATGCATCTATGAGATGATGCGGCAGTTTCCGTATAAAACCAACTGTATCGGTCAGCAGGATCTCCTGCTTGCCAGACAAGGTCAGCAATCTGGTTGTAGGATCAAGGGTTGCAAACAGCGCATCCATCTCCAGCACCTGTGCATTGGTCAGCGTATTGAGCAGTGTTGATTTACCTGCATTCGTGTATCCGACAATCGCGGCAACCGGCTGATTCTGCCTCGTGCGCCGGCTGCGTGTCACCTCCCGGTGCTGCCGGACTTCTTCGAGTTCCTTTTTTAACTGCGAGATACGGTTGGTGATCAGACGCCTGTCCATCTCGAGTTTTTTCTCACCCGGACCACGTGTACCGATTCCGCCTCCGAGCCGCGACATAGATCGCCCATAACCGGTCAGGCGCGTCATCTCGTAACGAAGCTGTGCCAGCTCTACCTGTATTTTTCCCTCACTGGTACTGGCCCGTGCCGCAAATATATCTAAAATGATGAGTGTGCGGTCCATAACCTTGGTATCCAGCAGATCTGCAAGATTACGCATCTGCGCCGGGGTCAGTTCATCATCACATACGATACCCGTCGCATCATGCATCATTACAAGTTCTTTGATCTCCTGCACCTTTCCGGTACCTACATAGGTTCCCGGATGGCGCCTGTCCACTTTTTGAATGACCGTGTCACACACGATAGCCCCTGCTGTATGGACGAGTTCTGCCAGTTCAGCCAGCGAGTCCTCTGTATCATCGCCATCCTGTTCCTGAACACCGACCAGAATCACGCGTTCTTCTATTTGTTTATTCTCATGCATTCGTTACGTCCTCTGTTTCCCCGGAGTTCTCGATCTCTACGATTCCCTCCGTCTGCTCCTGCTTTTCTTCTTCCAACTGGTCAGCCACAGCCGTCCTCGTCTTTAAAAACAGATATTCCCGCGCTGCTTCCTCATCGTCCGGATAATCCAGCACATACTGTGACATTTTCTCTTTCGCCTGCTCAAAATCATATAGCTGCTCCATCGCAGCGATCTCACCGCGGCGCAGCTTCTGTTCATTCACGGGAGACTTTGTTGCCAGTCCGTTTTGATAATAAGTCAGTGCCTGTCCATAATTTTCCTGCTCCATCGCCATATTGCCGAGTTCTTCGAGTACAACCGCATCATCGGCATGATCCTTTGCATAGAGTTCGTAATATTTGGCTGCCTCATTCTGATCGCCCAACTGATCATAGGTCTGTGCCAGATACAGCTCCGCCTTATCATCCTCGCCCTCTTTTTTCTCGATAGCGACTGCCTGGGTCAGTTCATCTTTTGCACTTGCATAATCTCCTTGCAGAAAATAGATGTATCCACGGCTTGCCAGATACCCCCGCCCTTTACCTTTCAGTTCCATTGCCTGATTCAGATATTTGACACCATCCTCTTCCCTGCCTGCCCGGCTCAGGTTCTCGTAGAGCTGAATGTAGATCCCGTAATCCGCATCCGCATGTTTTGCCGCCAGTTCATAATCACTGAGCGCCTGCTGCACATTCCCCTCCTGTAAGTATATATTTCCCCGCAGATAATATGCATTTGCATATTTATCATTATAATCCAGCACCGCGTCACAGACAGCGATGGCATCCTCCGGCTGGCCATTCTGATAGAGTGCTTCTGCCTTGTTCATGCAGATATCCAGCTCCAGATTGCGGATCTTTCCCTTTGACTGATCCAGTGCCTTCTGAAAACTGTCAACAGCCTCCTTATAATTGCCCTGCTCCATAGACCGGATACCGATCTTGCGGTACGCCAGTTCGTCGTTTGTGCGGTCCTTACCGCATCCAGTCACACTCAAACCGACACAGAGCAGCAGCACCAGTGCCAGTCCTCTTTTTTTCTTCATATTTTTACTCCATCCTGATACTCATATGTTTATTGTTTATATACTTATAGCATACCAAAAAACGCATTGCATTTCCATAGGAAATCCACTAGAATAAATATAACATATTTTTAGGAGGAAATTATGAGTTACGAAATCCGCGATATAAATCTCGCCGAGTCCGGCGAGCATAAAATTGACTGGGTACGCAAAAATTGCCCCCTTCTTCGTTCACTGGAAGAAGATTTTGCAAAGGAGCTGCCGTTTGCAGGTGTGCGCATCGCACTCTCTATCCATCTGGAAGCCAAGACAGCCTACCTGTGCAAGGTACTGGCAGCAGGCGGTGCACAGATGTTTATCACCGGAAGCAATCCGCTCTCCACACAGGATGATGTGGCAGCTGCACTCGTCAAAGCCGGTCTGAATGTATTCGCGTGGTACAATTCCACAGAAGAAGAATATAACAGACACATTACAAAGGTTCTGGAAAATAACTGTAACATCATCATTGATGACGGCGGTGATCTCGTCAATATGCTACATACATCCATGCGCGACCGTCTGCAGTATGTGATTGGCGGCTGCGAGGAAACGACAACCGGTATCATCCGTCTGATGGCCATGGCCAAAGAGGACAAGCTGGAGTTTCCGATGGTGATGGTCAATAACGCTGACTGCAAGCATCTGTTCGACAACCGCTACGGCACCGGTCAGTCCGTCTGGGACGGCATTAACCGTACAACCAACCTCATCGTTGCCGGCAAAATCGTAGTTGTCGCAGGATACGGCTGGTGTGGCAAAGGTGTCTCTATGCGTGCCAAGGCTCTGGGTGCACGTGTCATCATCACTGAGATCGATCCTATCAAAGCAATTGAGGCAGTCATGGATGGTTTCGATGTCATGCCGATGCATGAGGCAGCCAAAGCCGGCGATTTCTTTATCACCGTAACCGGATGCGCCGGAGTCATCACCTGTGAAGATATGAAGGTAATGAAGGACGGTGCCATTCTATGTAATGCAGGACATTTTGATGTAGAGATTGATATGGCTGGTCTGCGTAAGATGTGCACTGCTTCCTATGAGCAGCGCCATAATATTATGGGCTATACTTTAGAGAACGGCAGAAATATCTACGTGCTCGGTGAAGGACGTCTCGTGAATCTCGCCTGTGGTGACGGTCATCCGGCAGAGATCATGGATATGAGCTTTGCAATTCAGGCACTGTCTGCACGCTACCTGGTTCAGCATGCCAGCGAGCTGACTGAAAAGCTGATCGCCGTACCGAAAGAAGTCGACAACGAAGTAGCAGTACGCAAACTGAACTTCCTTGGCAAGAAGATCGATACACTCACTCCTGAGCAGGAACACTATCTGTATGCTTCTGCAATCTGATTTAAATGTAGATGTAACAAAGGCGTATGCAGCTTGCAGCTGCATACGCCTTTTTCTAACGCTCCTATATAATAGATAATATTTTTATTCTACTGTGATTCCATATCTTTGCACTGCTCGCACAACCGGAAACTATTCTTTCCGTTCTTCTTTGCCTCTTCCATTGCCTGCTCCGCACTGCGGTAGAGCTCATCAAATGTCTTTCCGCAATCCGGGAACTTGCTGACTCCGCTGGAACAGGTCACCTTGACATCCTTAATCGAAAATGAAAGTTCGCTCTGTAAATGCGTCATCCGGACAAGCAGCTCATCACTATCTACCGCCTCGTCCATAAATACACCGAAACGGTCTCCTGTGATCCGTCCGACAGCATCCCTGTCACTAAAGCAGCCCTGCATCCGGTCTGCTACCTCATGCAGTACCTTATCCCCTGCCGAATAGCCGTGCCGGTTGATCAATTCCTTATAATTGTCAATGTCGATGCTGATCACATAGAACTCACTGTCCGGTGAATGTACAATATGTCCCTCGATCCGTTTCTCTAACTCTACACGGTTCCACAATCCGGTCAGGTAATCCTTGGTAGACAGCATCTCCATCATCCGGATCTTATCAAGAATCTGCTCCTCTTCCTGTTTAAACCGCTCTCCCTGTGCTGACATCACACGGTTCAGGCACTTATACATCTGTTCCTTGGTATAAGGCTTGGTGATATATGCATCCGCACCTGCCGAGAGGATCTTCTCTATTGTCTCATCACTGCCATGCGTCGTGACCACAATTGGGATACGATCCATCAGCGGATCTTTTTTCAACTCCCGAATCAGTTCATTCGCATTCATATCAGGAAGATGTGCATCCATCAACACAATATCTGCACGCTTTACATGCTTGAGATACTGTAACGCAGCGTTACCTCCGGTCGCTTCCACAATCGAATAGGCATCTTTAAAATATTCGGTAATGATCGCGCGATTGACCGCCAGACCATCTACGACAAGCATTGTCTGGTACTCGCCCTCATGCGCCGTCGACAAACGGATCGTCTGATTCGCAACATTTTCCAGATTTTTTCCGAACTTGCACAACACTGTTTCAAATTCTGCCGCAGGCAGCGGTTTTGAAAAATAATAGCCCTGCGCCAGATTGCAATCCATTCCCCGCAACAGGTCGAGCTGTTCTTTGGTTTCGACACCCTCTGCCACGACATAGAGATTCATCCATTTTGCCAGTCCGATGACAAAGCTCATGATACCTCTGGAATTATTTTCTTCGGAATAATTCTTCACAAAGTTCATATCAAGCTTGAGCATATCAATCGGCATCGATGCAAGCATATTCAGTGAGGAATAGCCACTTCCGAAATCGTCCATCTCGATCTTGAACCCTTCTTTTTTCAGTTCATCCACAACCTCAAGCAGCTGATCCGGATTCTCTACATATGCACTTTCCGTGATCTCCAGATGCAGATGCCCCGGTTCTAACCCATGCCGGTGTACCGTATCCAGTAAGATCTGCGGCAGGTTCGGCTTATAAATATCCTTGCGTGAGACATTCACAGAGATCGGCACATAACAATTATACCGGTCAAGCCACTCTCTGATCTTCCTGCATGTCTCATCCCAGACAAACATATCGACTTCTGTAATAAAACCATTGCTCTCAAATACCGGGATAAACTCTGCCGGGGACATGAATCCATTCTGCGGATGAATCCACCGGACTAATGCCTCAGCCCCTGACAGTGTCTCAGAAAAAATATCATATTTCGGCTGAAAATACACGTGAAACTGGTGTTCACGGAGCGCCTGCTCCATATCGTCCGTGATCCGTTGCTCCCGCAATAATTGTTTGCGCAGCGAATCATCATAAAATGAAATTTCCTTTACATACTGTCCCTTGACCTGATTGACGGCAATCTGTGCACGGTCACACATACTGTCGATCTCCATGTTCCGGTCATGGATCTCATATACACCCAATTTGAGTGAGACCTTCATATCCAGCGGAAATTTGTCTATATGGCTGATCATCTGATCGTAACGATGTTTAATATAACTATACTCCCGGCGTTCTACCAGCAGGAAAAAGTGGTCTGCATAAGAACGTGCACAGATACAATTCTGTGTCTCGGAATAATGTTTTAACAATTTTGCAAAATATGCCAGCAGCTCATCACCCACCTGCTGTCCATAGGATTCATTCACCAGCTTGAAGCGGTCGATATCGAGTGCAATCATGTTCCACTCAACCTCTTTCTGTTCCTTCAGAATACGGGCTGCATGCTCTGCGAATGCCACTTTCGTATACAATCCGGTGATCTCATCACGCTGCAGCACATCGATCTTTTTGCTCGCCTCATGCATCTGGATCGCACGCATCAGCCGATGTTTGAGTACACTCGCATGATACGGCTTGGGGATGAAATCGCTCGCACCCATCGTGAGCGCCTTGAGTTCAGATTCCCCGGTATTCTCCTGGCTCAACACCAGAACCGGAATCTCCGATACACCATTCTCCTCATGCAGCTGTTGAAGAACCTGATATCCATCCATGACAGGCATAATAATATCCAATAGGATAGCCGCCAGAATATTTCCTTTTTTATCTACAATATCCAGCGCCTGTTTCCCATTTTTCGCGGTCAGAATATTATAATCTGCCCCTAAGATATTCGATAATATGTCCCGGTCTATCTCCTGATCGTCTACGATCAGAAGTGTCTGTTTCGGCTGAACCTGATCCACAACAGTACCTCCTCCATCTGTGCCACGCCTTACTTTTCAAGTTTGTATCCTATACGCGATAACTTATAAAATTATAGCACATTTTACTAAAAATCCCAAGCTGATATCCTACAGCTCGCAGTTATTGACTGTACGGGGGAACGGAATGACATCGCGGATATTGCTCATTCCGGTCAGGTACATCACGCAGCGCTCAAAGCCCAGGCCAAAGCCTGCATGTCTGGCACTGCCGTACTTGCGCAGATCCAGATAAAAGCTGTAATCTTCTTCTTTTAAGCCAAGTTCATCCAGTCTGGCGAGCAGCTTCTCATAATCGTCCTCTCTCTGGGAGCCTCCGATAATCTCACCGATACCCGGCACGAGACAGTCTACGGCTGCCACAGTCTTGCCGTCATCATTTAATTTCATATAGAATGCCTTGATCTCCTTCGGGTAATCTGTCACGAATACCGGACGCTTATAGATCTCCTCGGTCAGATAGCGCTCATGCTCTGTCTGCAGGTCTACGCCCCAGGATACTTTGTATTCAAACTTATCATTGTGCTTTTCCAGAATCTCGATTGCCTCTGTATAGGTGACACGTGCAAAATCGGACTCCGCCACATGATGCAGACGGTCGAGCAGTCCCTTATCAATGAAATTATTGAAGAAGTTCATCTCCTCCGGTGCATGCTCTAATACATAATTGATAATATATTTCAGCATTGCCTCTGCCAGATCCATGTTATCCTGCAGATCTGCAAATGCCATCTCCGGCTCAATCATCCAGAACTCTGCGGCATGACGCGTCGTGTTGGAATTCTCCGCACGGAACGTCGGGCCAAATGTATAGATGTTCTTGAATGCCATCGCATACGCCTCTCCATTGAGCTGACCGCTAACGGTCAGATTCGTCGGCTTTCCAAAGAAATCCTGACGGTAATTGACGGTACCGTCCTCATTTTTCGGTATTTGATTCAGATCCATCGTTGTCACCTGGAACATCTCACCAGCGCCTTCACAATCACTGCCGGTAATCAGGGGTGTATGCACATATACAAAATCCTGCTCCTGGAAAAATTTATGAATCGCATATGCGATCAGTGAGCGCACACGGAATACAGCCTCAAATGTGTTGGTTCTCGGACGGAGATGTGAGATGGTACGCAGATATTCAAAGCTGTGCTTCTTCTTCTGCAGCGGATAACCAGGATCAGATACACCCTCTACTTCCACATGTGCTGCCTGGATCTCAAACGGCTGTTTCGCCTGCGGTGTCTCCACCAGTTCTCCGGTGACAATGATTGCCGCACCTACATTTAATTTGCTGATAGCCTCAAAATTGTCCAATCCATCTCCGTACACAACCTGTACCGGCTCAAAAAATGTACCGTCATTAACTACGATAAAGCCGAAGTTTTTTGAGTTACGGTTGCTGCGTACCCAGCCTCCGATCGTGACCTCTTTGCCAAGATACGCCTCTCTGTTCCTGAACAATTCTCTTACATTTGTTAAATCCATTGTTTTAATCCCCTTCTATAATAAATAGTCATCAAATAATGATCGCTGTTTCCTGCTGCGGTTTTTACTGTGCTTTTTGTGTGCTGTCCGAAGCATCTGTACTGCCCGCATCTACACCGGTGTATGTGATATTGCATTCGTCAATCAGATTGGTCAGTGCCGTCGTGAGCAGATAACGATGCTCCAGATAGCTTTTTCCATCTTCGTAATCACTGTCATAGGCAGCGTAGAGTTCATCCTCTGTCTTATAATTACCGCTCTGCATCGCAGTTGCGATATAATCAGCAAAGCCTTTTTCATCCAGTGTCCCGCCCTCTGCTTTTACGAGTGCCTCAAGCACCAGCTCGTCATCCAGATTGGATTCCATCTCATTTGTGATCGTCGACTTAAAATCGTCCTCTGTCATGTTGTAATTTGCTGAGAGATAATCTGACAGGGTATTGCCATCCGTACAATTCTGTGCGGTAAACTGCTGAATATACTGATCTACTTTCTGATCAAGCAGTCCATCGGGGATCGCGATCTTGCTGTTTGCAATCAGCTGATCCAGAACCGCTGTGCGCGCTGCTACCGTGCGGTTTTCTTCATTAGATTTCTCCAGATAAGACTTTGTCTCATTGTACAGATCATCCACCGTGCTATAATTGAGGTTATCGGCTACGAAATCGTCTGTCAGCTCCTCATAGCTGGTATCCAGCTTTTTCACGATCTTATTGACCTTGACCGTAAATACAACTGCTGCGCCAGCCAGTTCTTCAGACTGATAATCCTCCGGAAATGTCAGGTCAAGATCTACGGTATCACCCACATCCACACCGACCAGACCCTCTTCAAACCCATCAATAAATGTATGTGATCCTATCTCCAGCACATAATCCTGTGCTGTACCGCCGTCAAACGCAACACCGTCCTTTTTCCCTTCATAATCGATATTGACACAATCACCGTTTTCTACTGTCTGCTTGTCCGTGTCCTCATAAGTCGGATAGTAGGTCAGCATGTTATCAATATAGTTCTCGACATCCTCATCCGTGACATCGAATTTTCCCTCTACCGTAACATCCATACCGTCATAGGCACCGAGCGTCACATATTTTTCTACATCATAGGTACGCACGTTACTGACTTTTTTTCCATCTGTATTTCCAGCGCCACAGCCTGCCGCAGTCACTGTCAGCACGACTGCCAGTGCGGCTGCCGCTATCTGTCGTCTTATTGTTTGCTTCATATTACGCTTACTTCCTTTCCTGTTTGCCCACACGGTGAACTATTTTCTCACGGACTTTGCAGAAAATGCAAGATCCTGCGCGGACATTAATTTAAATGTTACCATAGAAACCATGAAATGAAAAGGTTTTATTGATTTTTGTCCAATGGAATGGTACAATAGATTTCGGATTTGAAAGCAAGGAGGATAAATTATGTCAACACCTATGATCGTTTTTCTGGTCATCTTAGCAGTACTGATCGTTGTAATGGTCGTTCTGTACTTTCTGGGAAAGAAAATGCAGAAAAGAAAGGAGGAGCAGGATGCACAGATGGCAGCCGTTGCCCAGACCATCCCTCTGCTCGTCATAGATAAGAAAAAATTAAAACTAACCGAGTCCGGTCTGCCTCAGGCAGTACTTGACCAGACACCCAAGATGATGCGCCGCTCCAAGATGCCTGTCGTAAAGGCAAAGGTCGGACCGAAGGTCATGACATTCCTGTGCGATGCTGAGATCTTCGAGCAGATTCCTGTCAAGCAGCAGATCAAGGCTACCGTAAGTGGTCTGTATATTACCGGTATCAAGGGTATGCGCGGTCCGTTAGAGACAGTTCCCCATAAGAAGAGTTTCATGACAAAGTTAAAAGAAAAAGCAGGAATGTAAAATAGCTATAAAAAAGAAGCCGTACGGCTTCTTTTTTTAGCTATTCATATTCAAGCATTGCATCCATATAACGGTTCAGTGTATCCAGATATTCCTTCATCTCTTTTTTCAGCGAATCATTCCGTAATGCAAACTCAATATTGGCCTGAATAAAACCGATCTTGGTTCCGACATCATAACGGTGTCCCTTAAAATCATATGCATAGACCGGCTGCTCCTTTGCCAGCCTGCGCAGCGCGTCCGTCAACTGGATCTCGCCACCCTTTCCGGCGTCCTGCGTCTCCAGAAGTGGAAAGATCTGCGGTGTGATGATGTAGCGGCCGAGTACTGCCACATCCGTCGGTGCCTCATCCAGATTCGGTTTTTCGATCATATCATCTACCTTGTAGATACGCGTATCTACCATATGACCGTCTACAATACCATATTTATTTACAGCTTCATGCGCGACCGTCTGCACACCCAGGATCGTCGTCTGATATTCATCATACACTTCGAGCATCTGCTTTAAACACGGTTTTTTTGACACAACCACGTCATCACCGAGCAAAACAGCAAACGGCTCATCCCCGATAAAATGACTGGCTGCGAGAATCGCGTGTCCGAGTCCGCGCGGCTCCTTCTGCCGGATATAATGCAGATTGGCCATCTCCGGAATCTCACGCACCATCTGCAGCATCTCTGTCTTTCCGCTGCGTTCCAATTCCAGCTCCAGCTCAATCGAACGATCAAAATGATCTTCGATCGAGCGCTTATTTCGTCCGGTCACGACAATAATGTCCTCGATACCGGAAGCTACAGCCTCCTCAATAATATACTGGATCGTCGGCTTGTCAACGATCGGCAGCATCTCCTTCGGCTGTGCCTTTGTTGCCGGCAAAAAACGGGTCCCTAACCCTGCTGCCGGAATAATTGCTTTTCTGACTTTCATTTGTATCCTCCCCCTTGTCGGCTCTACGCCAGTTGAAAATTCCCGATTCCTTTTGAACGGATATCTATGTGGATCTCGCAATCCGCCATTTTTTCAAAATTCATCTCCAGTTCATAGCTGACACTGGCATGAATATGATGCTCTGACTCCTCAAACGTCACGCCTCTGGCATCGATCCCCATCATCAGACTGCCAAACGGCATATTGTAGCATGTCCGGTTCTTTTTATTTTTCTCAAATACCATGTGCACATTGCTGACACCACGCTTCATGATATCGAGTGAGCCAGGCTGCAGCTTCAGTGTATTTTTCGTCACTCCGTCAAACCCTTCTATGATCTCATCATAGATCACATAGTGCTTATCATTCTTTTTATAATATGTACCCGGGCATGTCACCTCGACCGGCTCCGGTGTCTCTCCACTGTCCTTTGAAAACTGCAGACCGGAGATCGTTACTAATACATCCTTTGTCATGTATGCCTCCTTTGTTTCTCATTTAGTATATCAGTTTTTATCCCTTATGAAAACCTTTATTGCTTCATTCCAACTATTTTTTCAGGAAACGGAACCGGAGCCGGTAGCGGTGTTCCCGCAGCAATGTCTGATATTCTGTGGCACTGAGTACCTGTGTGAGTTCCTGTTTTGCTTTCTCACCAGTCACGTCATAGCCCTCCGATGAAAAGCACAGATTGGGATACAGCACACACCACCAATTATGGCCCTCACCATCTCCGATTATGATCTGCAATGCCCGGTACGTGCCGGCAGGAAATGTATAATCGCCGTACACCTTATCCGGGAATTCTACATTTGCAAGCTGCACACGCACCTGCTCCGCTTCTCCGTCCTGCTCCAGCGTCTGCTCTGCAACTGCACGGATCTGGTCCATATTTTCATCAATGATCTGTTCGCAGTCTGCCCTGTCTTTTGCATGTTGCAGCTTAAGTTCCATCCACGCACCGACAGCATCCCGCACAAGCAGTTTTCGGCGCTGGTCGTTTTCGCTGTCACTTTTGGCAATCACATGAAAACGCAGCACTTTATCAGAAATTGCTTCGACCTGACGTGCCCGCACTGCATTTGCTGCAAACAGATAACATCCTGTCAATAACAACAGCGTGCACACAACAAATAATACCCGATTAACGGTCTTCCTTTTTTCATTGATTACAAAGCCTGTGTTTTCCATGATTTTCCTCCTTTTGGCACACAACACACCGCGTGTATCCTAAAAAGAAGTATAGCCGCCTCTTTACAGACTTATTCAAGTACCTGAAGATCAATCCTATACTGCGGCTGCACAAGCTGCCCATCCGAATCCCTGATCTGTGCCCATTTTGTGACGGGTGCCAGACGTTTACATAACAGGTCGGTACTCTCCTGCTGCAGGCGTGCTCTTTCCTGTTCTGATAGCTGCAGCCGGTTCTGCGCCACAGCGTCCATATGCAGTTCTACACACCAGCGTCCATTCTGTGGCAGGTATCTGCGTTCACTTCTGATTCCACTAAGTTCGACGATCGTACCATCTGCAAGCCCCAACTGCATCTTGCGCAGTTTTCCCTGTAGCAGTTGAATGAGTCTGGCCGTATCCGGGGCGACCGTTTGCTGAGGCAGACCACAGCTTTGCACGACATAATGATCTACATGCGGCGGCCAATGCTCCCCCAGCACCGGCAGCAACAACACTTTTTCCCGATTCTGCTGTTCCATATACAGATCTCCCAGCGTAGGAACTCCGGCATTTTTTTCCTGTTCGTCGCTCTGCGCCATATTCATCAGATAGCTGCCCGGATGGTCTCCTGTAGCATCTGCCAGTTCTTCTTTGTCCAGACTATCAGCCTGTATAAAATAGACAATCGTATTCCATGAAAAATGATGTTCCTTCATTGCATATCGGTAAAACGAACCGAGAAATTGCGTATCGTCTGCTAATGCCTCCGACAATAAAATAGTCTGCATATGGCTGTCATCCGGCTGTGCCGCCTGCAAGCGTCCAAACATTGCATATGCCTGCGGATAACCGGCGGCAGTCAACGTGACATTGTCTTTTTGATACAGACTGCTGCCCGCACTCTCCATCTCCTCGAAAAAAAATGTAAATTCATAGCTATCCTGCCCCACTGCCGGTGAGACAGCAAGAGCCAATGGAAAAGACCGTTTTTCAATCTCAAGCTGCCCGCAGCCATTCAGGCACATACTGACTGCCAACAACAGTCCTGTGACCTTCCATCTGCGCGTGATTTTGTCTGCCATTCCTATTTTTTCTCCACCTTTCTGTGCGTACTCCACACCACCACAACCGTCAACACGGTCAGAATCAGCACGAGTGCCGGCACTGCAGCTGCCAGATATATATGCCCCAACACAAGATTCCATTTCCGGTAACGATAGAGCAGCAGTGCCACCAGATATACCAGTACACCGCTTCCGATCAGCGACCAGTGGCGCTGCTGCCGGCCACCTATGTGTTCCATGCTCCACGTCACCGCATGCCACGCTGTTTCCACAAATACATACATCCCTACAAACCAGATTCCACACATCCATGCATCCTGTCGTTCGAGAAAACCTCCCGGTACTTTCACCATTGCTGCCAGTTCCATCAAGGTATCATCCATTACTGCCACCGTAGGTGCACCATAGATGCCGGTAAGCGTCAAAAACAGAATCATCTGCAAAATCATACTGAACAGGTAACTGCGCTTCAGATGCATGCACAATTGTTCACGCTGACTGGTCACATCCGCATAGATTGGTAAACAGGCAATCACCATCGTATAGCCGAACACAACATAACTGCTGCCTAACAACTGCTGCCCGCTGATCTGCGCGACCGGCAGCCAGTGATCCGATTCGATATTCCAGACAGCCAGCAGTACCATAAGCAGCAATGGTACTGCCACAAACCAAAACAGCAATTCACATCTACGCCCCCTGCATTCCGTATCTGTTCCGAGTCCATATAGTATCAGTATCGTTACTGCCCCCATAACCAGCCAGGCCGGTGTGTCGCGAATCAGATACATACTGACAACCTGACAGAGAAGCTGCAGTCCGTAGGCAGCGGTAAACAAGGCAATGAGCAGATACAATAACTCTACCATGCATGTTGCCCATCTGCCCAGATACCTCTGCAGCAGTTCGCTGTAGCTGCACTCCATGTGCGATATCAATAGGAGTACGATCCGTAAAAACAGATACCCGGACAGGCTTCCTATCACAAGTGCAAAAAATCCATCCATGCCACTCATCCGCGTCAGCTGTTGTGGCAGCAGCAATACGGGCAATGCCAGAAAACTGTAAAAAAACATGTATCCGGCCTGTCTGCCGGACATTTTCCCATTTTTGATATCCATACCGACACCTTCCCTATTTTTTCTGTTTCTTCTGCCAGCGAAAACGTATCCGGTTACTCTCTCTGGCATATGCCGGTCTCCGATCCAGCCAGAATAACGGAAAACGGACGATGCTGTCCTTCCATTGCGCCCCATCCTCCACGCCTGACACGGCAAATGGCATCAGATACGGTACGCCAAAGGAATACAACCCGGACAGATGAATCAACAACGCCAACAGTCCCAGCAGATAACCAAACAGACCCAGCCAGGCACTGAGCAGAATCATCACAAATTTTAGCAGCCGGAATGCCGTTGCAAATGCTTCATTTGGAATAGCAAATGAACACAGTGCCGTAAATGCCACTATGATCACTACAACCGGGCTTGCTATACCGGCATCTACCGCAGCGGTTCCGATGATGAGTCCCCCCACGATACCGATTGTGTTGCCCATCGTTCCCGGCACACGCACGCCTGCCTCCCGCAATAGTTCAAATCCAAATTCCATAAGTATCAGCTCCGTCAACGATGAGAACGGCACTCCCGCGCGCGCCTGGGCAAAGGTCAGCAGCATCGCAGTCGGCAGCAGTCCGGTATGGAAATTGATCACTGCCAGATATAATGCCGGTAATGACAATGCAAAAAAAGCTGCCAGATAGCGCACGATCCGCTCCAGCGTGACGATCTGCGGACGATTATAATAGTCATCGCTCGTCTGCATAAATGCATTACAGTCCGTCGGCAGAATCAATGCAACCGGTGAATTATCACACAGCAGCACAATCCTGCCTTCCAGCAATGCATGAACTGCACGATCTGGCCGCTCCGTCGTCTGGAACTGCGGGAACGGAGATGCCCAGCGCCGCTCTGTCAATTGCTCCAGCATTCCGCTGTCCAATATGCCGTCAATCTCAAATCGCTCCAATCGATGCCGGATCTCCTCCAGCACTTCCATACGGGCAATCCCCTGCATGTACATGAGATTCACCAGCGTCGATGTCCTGCGCCCCGCCGTTGCTTCTACATTCTTCAATTCTGTCGCACGCAGCCGTTTCCGGATCAGTGCCGTATTCATCTTTACCGAATCTGAAAATCCCTCGTTCGATCCCCTTGTGACCTTCTCCGATGCTGTCTCCTGCACACCCATACCCGGATATCCACGGTCCGAGATCTTGAATACGCGGTCGACACCGTCCACAAACAAAATCAGACCACCTGTGAGCAGCCCCGCCGCGGCATCCTCCAGATCACGGTACATCTGCACATCCGTCATACCACGACCATTTTCCAACAAAAAACCGGCAACCGTCTCCCTGCTGCACCCGGATAATGTCCCCAGAAGTTTTCCGATCTGAGAATTTCCATAGTTTGAAGCTGACATGGCAATCTCTATATAGGCAACCATACATGCCAGTTGCCCATCCTGTCCCAACTGCATCGTGACCATCTTGATGTCTGAGCAGTCTGAGAAAATCTCCTCAAATACATGCTTGTTATGTCTCAGATTGTCTGTCACTGTATATTTTCCCATCAAATGCTCCTTTCCGCATATATAGAAAAATAGGCGTTTGCGAAACTATTTAATCATCGGGCTACCTAGCTGTGGGCGCAGTGGCATTCTGATCAAGCTGCTCCGATTGCCCGGCGGTGTCTCGCTGTCTCTTCAGCCTTGGCTC
>CAKRIZ010000019.1 GCA_934351445.1 uncultured Eubacterium sp. | reverse complement strand
AGATGAGGAAGTAGCAGCGCGAGCAAAGGCGTGTCTGATTTTGCTGCCTTTGCACGATGGAGAGGAGACTCGTAACTCGTGGAAGCCTCTGCTGAACACGAGTTAGGTTTTTCCGAGGCTCCTCGGAATGGTTCGTGCAACGAAAGCAAAACAGACATGCTTGCAGGAGCTGCGACCTCTTAACAATGTGCTTGCATGACCAAAAACCTGACAAAAATAGTTTCGCAAACGCTTAATTTTATAATTAAAAAAAACGGGAATACTACACAATAAATGTGATTCATGGGCGAATCTGACTGTGGAGACGGTCACTGGCAGGAGAATGAATGGAACAAGCGGTTATGGTGTATGGGAGCATACATGGTTTACAGAAAATAGAGGAAGCGTATCTGGCGGAGGAAGAAAAAGTGCTGATCCTCACAGATTGCATGCATGCGCAGGCGGTGCTGGGGCAGATGGGCTTTGGGGAGCAGGGCGAAGTACATGTATGGAAGGAACTGTTAAAAGAGGCATCATTTTGCAAAGTTGAAGTAGAGCAGGATTATTATCATGGCACCCTTGTGGTGCCGGATCATGCGGATGTGCTGGCAGAGCCGCGTCGGATGCTCTTTTTTGTCAACCGAAGATGTGTGCTGCTCGTGGGCGAGGATGGATATGCGCAGTCTATCTGCGAGCGGTTACAGCAAAAGTCGATCGATGTGCAGGCACAGGTTGGGCGGATGCTGTTTCTGATTCTGACAGAACTGCTGGTGGGGGATGTCAGTTTGCTGGAAAAATATGAGAAGGAGCTGATGCACCTGGAGGAGGAAGCACTGTGCCGGCAGACCGGACTGTTCATGACGCATATGCTGCACATGCGCAGACGCCTGTTGCTGCTGCGCGGCTATTACGAGCAGATGATCGAGGTCGGCCGCGAGCTGGAGGAAAATGAAAACGAGCTGTTTGAGAAAAACGAGAGGCGGTATTTCGGGACATGCAGTGCACGCGCGGAACGTCTGCTGCATCGATGCCTGAATCTGATCGATTATGCAGGGCAGGTGAAAGAGGTATATCAGGGGCAGGTCGATGAACTGCAGAACCGGAATATGCAGTTTCTCACCGTTGTATCGACAATCTTTTTCCCACTCACACTCATTACCGGCTGGTATGGCATGAATTTTGAACATATGCCGGAGCTGGCACACGGATATCCATATGTGGCAGGTATCAGTGTGCTTGTCGTGATCGTTTGTATTTGGATTTTCAAGAAAAAGAAGATAATGTGACTGATTATGATTGATTTTGGAGAAAAATTGTGCAAAGTAGCCAAAAACGTTCAAATAACTTTGTGAATTAGTTTGATTGATTTTGACTGAATATGAATCTATAATGGATTTATCAAAAGAGAGAGCACAGAACGGAGGAAAAACTATGATCTATACAGTGACATTTAATCCTTCATTGGATTACATTGTTTCGGTAGATGATTTTCAGCTTGGAATGACAAACCGCACGAGTTTTGAACTCATGCTGCCGGGTGGAAAGGGGATCAACGTATCGACCGTACTCGGGAATCTGGGCATTCCAAGTACAGCGCTTGGATTCGTGGCAGGATTTGTCGGAGACGAGATTGTCCGCAGAGTCGAGCAGATGCATATCAAGTCGGATTTCATCTACAGCGCGGAGGGATGTTCGCGAATCAATGTGAAGCTGAAATCAATCGATGGTACAGAGATCAACGGAAATGGGCCGGATATCAGCGAAGATATGACCGCACAGTTGATGGAACGGCTCGAACGGCTGCAGGAGGGGGATATCCTTGTGTTAGCCGGGAGCATACCGGCATCCATGCCGGATGACATCTACAGCACGATCATGGAGCGGTTGTCGGGAAAAGGAATCATGACGGTAGTGGATGCGACACAGGATCTGCTGTTACATGTGCTGCCATACCATCCTTTTTTGATCAAACCGAACAATCACGAGCTGGCAGAGATTTTTGGGGCAGAGCCACAGACAAGAGAGGCGTGTATTCCGTTTGCAAAGAAGCTGCAGGAGATGGGCGCACAAAATGTCCTTGTATCGCTGGCTGGTGAGGGCGCGGTACTTGTTACTGCAGATGGACAGATTTTTACGTCGCCGGCCCCGCAGGGCAAGCTGGTCAACGGAGTAGGAGCGGGAGATTCGATGGTAGCAGGATTCCTCGCCGGATGGATGGAGCAGACTGCATATAAGCATGCGTTTTATATGGGAGTCGCGACAGGCAGCGCGAGTGCGTTTTCGGAATATCTCGCTACAAGACCGGAAGTCGATGCAGTATACAAAGCATTGACAGAAAATATGGAATAAAAAATTATAGAAAATCATATGGAGGAGTGAGACGATGAGAATCACAGATTTACTCGATCGGCGCAGTATCTCTCTGGATGGGGCACCCACAGGGAAAAAGGATGCATTGGATCAGATGGTAGAGCTGATGGCCCGCAGTGGCAAGATCAGCGATGTGGAGAGTTATCGCAGACAGGTCTATGCCAGGGAGGAAGAGAGCACGACCGGCATCGGAGAGGGAATTGCGATTCCGCACGGCAAATGTGACGCTGTCAGACAGCCGGGACTCGCAGCAATGGTCGTAAAAAATGGTGTGGATTTTGAGGCACTGGATGATGAGCCGGTTACATTGATCTTTTTGATTGCGGCACCAAATACGGAGGATAATGTGCATCTGGATGTGCTCAGCAAGTTGTCTGTGCTGATGATGGACGAGGATTTTTCCAATGCACTGAGAAATGCCGCTTCTGTAGATGAGTTTCTGGAGATCATTGACAAGGCGGATGCAGAGAAAAACGGTATCGATGAGCGGCTGGCAGATACAGGCGCGGTGGCAGATGCAGCCTGCAGACTGCTCGCAGTCACTTCGTGTCCGACTGGTATCGCACACACCTATATGGCAGCCGAAGGTATCGAGAAGGCAGCAAAGGCGAAAAACTGTTATATCAAGGTGGAGACGAGAGGCTCCGGCGGTGCGAAAAATGTGCTGACGCAGCAGGAGATCGATGAGGCGGATTGCATTATTATCGCAGCGGATGCACAGGTTCCTATGAGCCGTTTTGACGGCAAAAAGGTCATTGTCCGACAGGTATCCGATGGTATCAGCAAGGCAGATGAGCTGGTTGCACAGGCAATCTCCGGGGATGTACCTGTGTACCATGATGCGGCGGGTGCTGAACCCCAGACAGGTAAGCAGGGCGGCGGAGCCGGTCATCAGGTCTACACCTGGCTGATGAACGGTGTCTCACATATGCTGCCATTTGTCGTAGGTGGTGGTATACTGATCGCACTTGCATTTCTGATCGATGGTCTGAACGTAGATCTGTCCGTATTGCCCGCAGACCAGCGGGGAGATTTTGGAACGATCACTCCGGTTGCTGCACTGCTCAAGGGAATCGGTGGCACCGCATTCGGCTTCATGCTGCCGGTATTGGCAGGATTTATCGGTATGGCGATCGGTGATCGTCCGGCGCTGCTGCTCGGTTTTGTTGGCGGTATGATGGCATATAATGGAAAGAGTGGATTTTTAGGTGCACTGGTAGCCGGATTTGCGGCAGGATTTATTATCCGCTTACTCCGGAAAGCATTTGAAAAACTCCCCGAGGCGATTGAGAAGATCGCGCCAGTCCTGCTGTATCCGGTAGTTGGTGTACTCTTGATCGGTCTGCTCATGACATTTATTGTAGAGCCGGTCATGGGTGGTATCAATACCGGACTGAATTCGATGCTTACCAATATGGGTCAGACGAGTAAAGTCGTACTCGGCCTTGTGCTCGGTGGTATGATGGCGATTGATATGGGTGGCCCGTTCAATAAAGCAGCATATGTATTTGGTGTAGGCTCGATTGCGGCTGGTAATTATGACATTATGGCGGCAGTTATGATCGGTGGTATGACACCGCCCTGTGCGATCGCTTTGGCGACACTGCTATTTAAAAACAAATTCACAAAGCAGGAGCGTGAGGCAGGACCGACGAACTTTATCATGGGACTTGCATTCATCACAGAGGGAGCGATTCCCTATGCGGCATCTGATCCACTGCGCGTGCTTCCGGCTTGTATTGCAGGTTCGGCAGTCGCAGGAGCGATCTCTATGGCATCCCAGTGTACACTGATGGCACCGCATGGAGGTATCTTCGTATTCATGGTAGTCGGCAATCCCTGGATGTACGTGGCAGCACTGCTCGTTGGTACAGCAATTTCCACTCTACTACTTGGATTTCTGAAGAAAAGTGTGGTATAGTTAATATAACAAATTTTATGATCCGGGTTACTTGGCTGTGGGCACAGTAGTATTCTGATCAAGCTGCTCCGATTGCCCAGCGGTGTCTCGCTGTCTCTTCAGCCTTGGCTCGATGTGTCTTTCGCTTTGCTCACACACATAGCTTGCGGGAGCTGCGGACTCTTGATCATGTGCTTGCATGACACAAAACCTGACAAAAATAGTTTCGCAAACGCCTATGATTTTTATAAAATATAAGGAGGACAGCAACATGAGAGAATTTAAGTATGTAATTACAGATCCGGAGGGAATCCATGCGAGACCCGCAGGAGAACTCGTAAAGGAAGCCAAAAAGTATGAGTGTGCGGTTAGGCTCACCAAAGATGGCAAGACCGGGGACTGCAAGAAGATTTTCGGAATCATGGGACTGGCAGTAAAAAATGGCAATGAAGTGACCATGTCCTTTGAGGGAGCGGATGAGGACGCTGCATGTGAGGCAATCGAGGCATTTATGAAGGAAAACCTGTAACAAGGCTATTGTGAATGAACGGAACAGAAACCAGATAGGAGAACAGCTATGCAGATATTTGAGGGAAAGAGTGTTTTTGGCGGGATTGCCATGGGCAAGATCCGCGTGTATAAAAAAGACGCACAGCAGGTAAAGCGAGTGAAGGTCACGGATGCAGAGGCAGAGATTGCACGCTATATGCAGGCGCGTGACACTGCTATGCAGCAGCTGCAGCAACTGTATGAGAAAGCCTTGCAGGAGATCGGTGAGACAAATGCGGCGATCTTTGAGGTTCACCAGATGATGCTCGAGGATGATGATTATAACGAATCCGTAGAGAATATCATCCGCACAGAGCAGGTCAATGCAGAGTATGCAGTTGCATCGACGGGAGACAATTTCGCACAAATGTTTGCGTCGATGGACGATGAGTACATGCAGGGACGCGCAGCGGATGTGCGTGACATCTCTGAGCGTATGATTGGTATTCTAAATGGTGCCGCAGCAGATGGTATCGCAGCAGATGAGCCGGTCATTATCGTGGCGGATGATCTGGCACCGTCGGAGACTGTCCAGATGGATAAGAGTAAAGTACTGTCATTTGTGACTGTGCATGGTTCGCTCAATTCACATACAGCGATTCTTGCACGCACGATGGGCATACCGGCACTGGTCGCAACAGACATCGCGGAAGCAGACGCATTGGATGGCAGATATGCCGTCGTGGATGGTGCAGCCGGTAAACTGTATGTCGAGCCGGACGAAGAGACCACAGGTATGCTGGAACAGAAAAAGAAAGAATTCCAGGAGCAGAAGGAATTGTTAGAGACGCTCAAGGGCAAGGAAAATATCACTCTGGACGGCAAAAAGATCATGCTCTATGCGAATATCGGAAACAGCAAGGATCTCGCGACTGTGATCCAGAATGATGCTGGTGGTATCGGATTGTTCCGCAGTGAGTTCATTTATCTGGAGCGCGACCATTTTCCGACCGAGGAGGAGCAGTTCCAGATCTACAAGCAGGTCGCACAGACGATGGCTGGCAAGCGCGTGATCATCCGGACGTTGGACATCGGCGCTGACAAACAGTGCGATTATTTTGAGATGGAAAAAGAAGAAAATCCGGCGATGGGATGCCGTGCGATCCGTATCTGCCTGACCAGACCGGAGATCTTCAAGACACAATTGCGTGCGTTATTCCGTGCCAGCGCATTCGGCAAACTGGCGGTCATGTATCCAATGATCACGAGTGTGTCAGAGGTACGTCGCATCAAAGAGATCGTGGCAGAGGTATGTGCCGAACTGGATGCACAGGGCGTTGCATACGGTGAGGTCGAGCAGGGAATCATGATTGAGACACCTGCAGCTGTTATGATTAGTGACCTGCTGGCTGAGGAGGTAGATTTCTTCAGTATAGGAACGAATGATCTGACGCAGTATACACTGGCGATCGACCGTCAGAATACAAAGCTGGACGAATTTTTCGACCCGCATCACCCGGCAGTCCTGCGCATGATACAGATGGTTGTGGATCATGCGCATGAAAAAGGCATCTGGGCAGGCATCTGTGGAGAACTGGGTGCAGATCCGGAGCTGACACAGACATTTCTAAAGATGGGTGTGGACGAATTATCTGTATCCCCCGGACGTATTTTGACGCTGCGCAAGATTATCCGGGAGACAGATGTATCCCGGGTGTGATCGGCATCGTTCGGATGTAATGCGTGCAGGCGGTCACATGCCTGCATGATTGACAGGTGGCGGATGTGGATCATGTGCCGGGGTTGCCCGTGTGATAGGATAGTAAAGGATACATATGCTGACAGAACAACGATACGAAGAAATATTAAAGCTCGTAGAGCAGAAAAAAAGCGTGACAGTGGCAGAGATCTGTGAATTATTCCGGATCTCTGAATCTACTGCCAGAAGAGATATCAATGCCTTGGATCAGGCAGGGCGTCTGGTCCGTGTTTTTGGCGGTGCAGTTGCATCGGATCTGAATTTTGAATCGAGGGAACCGACGGTAGAACAGAAGATGGACCGCAACATTGAAGAAAAAAGACAGATTGCTGTCTATGCGGCAGCTCTGATCGAGCCGTCGGATTTTGTCTATCTGGATGCCGGGACGACGACCGGTTTTATGCTGGATGCGGTCACAGAGACGAGTGCTACGTTTGTGACAAATGCAGTCATGCATGCGCAGCGGCTGGCAGCCCATGGGATGCATGTGTATCTGGTGGGCGGGGAACTCAAAGGCTCTACCGAAGCAGTTGTCGGTAGTCAGGCGATGAATACCCTGCGCAGCTATCATTTTACGAAGGGATTTTTCGGCACAAACGGCGCGAGCCGCAGGGAGGGTCTGACGACACCCGATGCGGGGGAGGCGCTGATCAAGCAGACGGCGCTCGAACAGTGCAAGCAGGGCTATATTCTGTGTGATTCCTCAAAATTTGATAAGGTCAGTTCGGTCACATTCGCCAGCTTTGACGATGCAGTCATCCTGACGGAAACATGTCCGGAGCGATATCGGGAGTGCAAAAATATCATAGCGTGTGATGCAGAATAAATTTTGCGGAAGAATGGTGAAAAGAGGCTGTCAATTTGCTATACTGAACGAGCAGATAGACAATCTCTTTTTTAATTCATAGGAAATTCCTTCCTGTGATATAAAATGCTCCTCATTTATAAAAAAATTTACAAAATCTATTGACCTTCCACCTTGTGGAAGCTGTATAAATAAGGCACATCAGATGCAGCCGGTTAGGAAACCGGTGGGTTGATGATTCAACCAACCGAAAAAAGAAAAGATAACGGAGGCAGGCACATGAAGATCAAACAGGTAGAAGAACTGATCGGAATCACAAGCAGGAATATCAGATTTTATGAAGACCAGGGACTTCTCAAGCCGGAACGTGCGGACAACGGTTATCGGGAGTATCATGAGAAAGAAGTCGAAACTTTAAAGAAGATTAAACTTTTGAGAAAGATGGATATTCCGGTTGAAGAAATCAAGGCGGTTCTGGATGAGCAGACTGTTCTGCGGGAGTGTCTGGAGCAGCATATTGATCTGCTGGAAAGTGAACGTGACAAGCTGGCAAATATGCAGCAGCTTGCTGCCGGGATGATGAAAGCCGGATGTACGATCGGAAACCTGAACACGGATGACTGGCTGGATCAGATGGAAAACATGGAAAAGGAGGGCATAGATTTTGTGGATTTAAGCAAAGTTGACGTTCGCATGAAAAAGAAACTGGGAGCCGTGGCAGGCGGTGGTGTTGTGTTCGTATGGATGCTGTTTATTCTGAGTGTATTGCTGTGGATGAACCGTACCGATTCGATGCCGGTTGGACTGCTGGTATTTTTTATCGTAGCTACGGTCGGTGTGATGGCAGGTGTTATCGCTGCACTGAGAAGCAGACTACAGGAGATCGAAGGAGGAGAAGAGGATGAAGCTGCTAAGTATTGAATATATTCCGGGTCAGGAGATCGAAGCACTTGGAATGGTAAAAGGAACGGTTGTACAGACAAAAAATATCGGGCGCGATTTCATGGCGGGGATGAAAACACTGGTCGGCGGAGAGATCGTCGGTTATACGGAGATGCTGAATGAAGCACGCCAGATTGCCGTGAAGCGGATGGTGGACGAGGCAAAGGAGCTGGGCGCTGATGCAGTCATTGGCGTGAAATACGGTTCTTCGCAGGTGATGACCGGTGCGGCAGAAGTGATCGCATACGGAACTGCGGTAAAGCTCGTATAAAAGGTACAGGGTAAGCCGTGTGGGAGGTATCGAGGTCCTACAAAGGAGAATGGTAACTGTGAAGGTACGGAACAGTTACGGAGAATGTATATTTATAGAAAAAAGGAATGATAGGATGGAACAGGAAACACGAAATCAGATCGTAAAAAAATTGATTGATACGCAGACAACCATATCCACGATGGAGAGCTGTACGTCCGGTCTGATCGCGTCGATGATTACGGATACAGAAGGTGCATCCGCGATCTATCCCGGCGGCTATATCACATATTTAAACGAGACAAAGGTACTCGCCGGTGTCGATGCGGATGTGATCAGGCAATACGGTGTCTATTCTGCAGAATGTGCCGAGGCGATGGCCCGCACGGCACAAAAAAATCTGAATACCGCTATCGCCATCGGCATCACCGGTACGACCGGGAATGTTGATCCGAATAATGCGGACAGTGTTCAGGGAAAAGCATATTATTGTATTGCCGCAGGTGACATCGCGCACGGATATGAGATCAACGCAGATGTCACCGGCATGAGCCGCCATGAGATCAAGCGGCTGTATGCGGAGCGGGTGTTTGCATCGTTGGCGGAGTTGATCGGTGTATAATGAAAAGCTGCGGAAGAATCTATGATGCAGTGCCAAAACAGCCGTCGACCTTTGCGACGATTTTACGGTCGAGCCAGCCGCGATCTGCCATATCATGCAGAATCGCGCTGGCTTTTTCATGTGGCATGCCCTTTTTATACGGGCGGCTTTCGGTCAGCGCCTGATAGATATCGACGCAAGCCATCATGCGTTCCTGCGTATTTAACTCGGCAGCAGTCTTTTTAAACGGATAGCCGCTACCGTCCAGACGCTCATGATGGAAGGCTGCCCAGTCGCGGATTTCTTCGAAATCTTCCACATCTGATAAAATATAATAAGTATATGCGGCGTGATGCTTCATTACGGCAAATTCTTCATCTGTCAGCCGATCCGGTTTTTCGAGGATTTCATTGCCGATCGCTACTTTCCCAATATCATGCAATGCCCCCGCCAGATACATTTTTTCCACCGTTTCTTCATCAAATCCCATATAGCGCGCTAATAATTGTGCATCCGTGGCAACCCCGATGGAATGTGTGCTCGTGAACGGGGATTTGTAGTCTACGATGCGCGCAAAAAAGTCTGCCAGCGCCTGAATCTGTGAAAAGCTAAGCTCCTGTCTGATCCGGGGGATCTTAGACCACAGGCGTTTTTCCAGATCATCATCACCGAGTGAACAGAAATGCGCCTCTGTAAACGCAGCAAAAAATGCCTGGATGCATGCCGCGTCAAAGAGCGTATCCGTGTTTTCGCTTAAAAAATGTTTTGTTTTCTGCCAGGTGTCAGCGGTGAACGTCCTGACACGGCAATAGACATCCAACAGGTCACACAGGTGGATGATCCGTGCAAACAGGGGGATCTCCTGCCATGTTTTTCCAAACGGGCCGCTGCCATCTGCGTTCTCGTGATGATACAGAATGACATCTTTGACATCCGTGAGAAATGGGAGGTGCTTTAGATTCGATTCTCCCATGGAACAGTGAATACCGATCAGTGGTCTGCCTGATGCAGGTGCCGTAGAAGTAATATCGCCGTGCAGCTCCTCGCGGATATACTGTGTCAGCGCATTGTCATGCAGCAGGGCACAGACTGCCAGATCCTGTAACTCGCGTTCCGGAATGTGCATCTGCTCCGCGATGCAGACACTCAGATAGGCGACACGTTTGGAGTGCTGATTGGTGACCTGTGTCAGTTCTGCCTCGACACAGTCCAGTGCATAGGAGCATGCTCCGATCAGCCCCATGACATCTATGTTCATATAGGATTCCTCCGATCATCAAAAATTCTATCTATTATACCATTTACGCGGTGAAATAACAACTCTTTAGAATTTTTAAGAATTTTAAGAGGGTTTTTTTCCACGTTTATCGTTATGATAGAGGAGTACAGATGATAAAAATGTATCAGTAGCGTAACAGAAGGAGAAGTGAACATGAATAAGGAACAAAAATTGCTGGGGTATTATAATTACACGGTCGTGCTGACCTACATAGGGATGCTGACCGGATTTCTGGGTGTGGTATATGCGTTTGAAGAGAATATTACGCGCGCAGTGGTCTGTCTGATGATCGCAGGGGTGTGTGATATGTTCGACGGAACGATCGCATCGACGAAAAAGAGAGACAGCCGTGAAAAATGTTTTGGTATTCAGATCGATTCGCTCAGTGATCTGATCTGTTTTGGTGTACTGCCCGCATCGATCATATATAATCTGAATAAATACAACCGTGTGGTTCTGGGTGTCGCTGCCGTCTATGTATTGTGTGCATTGATGCGTCTGGCATATTTTAATGTAGATGAGCAGGAACGGCAGAAAAGTACAACAGAGGGCAGAAAAGTATATTACGGTATGCCGGTCACATTGTCTGCAGTGTTTGTACCGGTGATCTACTGGCTGGCGAACCGGTTCGGCGTACAGTCTTATGTCGGTATGGCGGGCGTTCTGGCTGTCATGGCTGTGTTGTTTTTGCTGCCGTTTCAGATCAAAAAGCCGCAGCTGACCGCAAAGCTGTGTCTGATCGGCCAGTTATTTGTAAGAAGCTAGAGGGGAAATGATATGAGTGTAGATATTTTTTACCGCACGGCGGCCGGACGAGCCGGCCTGAAGATCCTGCAGAATATGGGACTGTTTCGTGTCGCGGCAGGATTGCTGCACACGCGGGTGTCCCGTCTTTTGATACCGCATTATATCCGAAAATATAAGATCGATATGCGTGATTTTCGTGGTCAGCAGTATGCGTCTTTTGCGGATTTTTTCGCGAGATTTCGGGATGGCTCTGTGGAACATACGGATCCGGGCTGCCTGATCAGTCCGTGTGATGGTCTGCTGTCTGTCTATCCGGTCACGAGGGGGATGAATCTGTCGATGAAAGGTTCATATTACCGGCTGGCCGATCTGCTGCCGGAGCGTAAAATGGCTGAGATGTTCCGGGATGGCTTATGTCTGGTTTTCCGGCTGCAGGCGAGTGACTACCACCATTTTTGCAGTTTTGATGACTGTTTTATGTCAGAGGCACATTTTATTCAGGGACAGCTTCACAGCGTGCAGCCGATCGCCTGCGAGACTGTGCCCGTATACCGTCTGAACCGGAGATGGTGGAGTGTTCTGGAGACAGAGCATTTTGGTACAGCCGTACAGATCGAGGTGGGCGCGATGCTGGTCGGGGGTGTGACATTCGCCAAAACATGCGGATCGCTCAAAAAAGGACAGGAGATGGGTCGTTTTGAACTGGCGGGTTCGACGATCATTTTATTATTGCCGGAAGAGGCGAAAAACCGTCTGGAGCTGTCACTGCCGGTTCGGATGTGCTATGGTAAAGGGATCGAGATCCCGGTGAAAATGGGAGAGATCATAGGAGCGTTACGACATGCATGAGCGTTGTTTCCTGACAAAAAAGGATCTGTTGTGGCTGATCGCGGCAGTAGTCTATAATTTTTCGATTTACAATCTGGGACGGTACCTGTCAGGTGCCGGGGTGCATGCAGATCTGTCGACGGCACTTGATCATGCGATACCGTTTGTGCCGTGGATGATCCTCATATACTGGGGATGTTATCTGTACTGGATCGCCAATTACTGTCTGGGCGTTGCCTGGGACGAGCGCGGGGAACGCCGGATGATCCTTGCGCATTTTATCGGAGAAACGGTGTGTTTTCTGACTTTTGTGTTGTATCCGACCACCATGGTACGGCCGCAGATCACAGGAGACGATATCTGGAGCAGACTCGTCGCGCTGACCTATGCGGTCGATGCGGCGGACAATCTCCTGCCGTCGATCCATTGTTTTGTGAGCTGGCTCTGCTGGATCGGCGTGAGAGGGAACCGGCGTATACCCCGATGGTATCAGGCAGCTTCGCTTGTCATGACGGTGGCTGTATGCGTGAGTACGCTTACAGTTAAGCAGCATGTGATCGCGGATGTGGCGGCAGGAATCATACTGGCAGAGGTGAGCTGGCTGTGCGCGGGAACTATTGGTGGCTGCAGGCACAGGGCAGGTCTGGGTAAAATAAAAAAAGAGAGGTAATCACGTGAGTTCACAGGTGATATTAGTCGTTGAGGATGAGCCTTCGATCCGTGAAGGGATCCGAATCCTTCTGGGAGGAGAAGGATATGTCGTGCTGGAGGCGGCGACCGGAGAGGAAGCGCTGGCACAGATCAATGAGGCGGTCGATCTGGTCATTTTAGATATTATGCTGCCGGGAATATCAGGTCTGAAGGTCTGCGAAGAGATCCGGAAGACCTCTACCGTGCCGATCCTTTTTCTGACAGCAAAATCACAGGAATCCGATAAGACGCTCGGACTGATGGCGGGAGGCGATGACTATCTGGCCAAGCCGTTCTCCTATGCGGAGCTTATCGCGCGTGTGAAGGCGCAGCTGCGCAGATATTGTGTGTATCGCGGAAAAAAACAGGCGATGTCGATGGACACGGATCAGATATTGACATCCGGGCGTCTGAGAGTTGCACTTGACCGCAACGAGGTCTGGAAAGATGGCATGCCGCTGGATCTGACAGAGATCGAGTATAAGATACTGGCACTGTTGATCCAGCATCCGCAGCGGGTCTTTTCGACACATATGATCTATGAGAGCGTTTGGGGAGAGACTTATACCTACAGCGCGAACAGTACGATCATGGTGCATATCAGAAAGCTGAGGACAAAGATCGAGGACGATCCGCAGAATCCTGTGTATATCAAAAATATCTGGGGAAAAGGATACCGCTATGAGACAGAAAAAACTGAATTTTAGACCATACGGACTGCGTGTGCGGTTTGTGCTGACATTGGTATGTTCGGCGCTTGCGTGCGCGGTCGTGTTTGTGGGGCTGTATTATACCACGGATTATTGCCTGACAGATTATTTTACGCAGTCGGATTTTAAGGAGAAACATATCGAGCGGCAGGCGGAAAACCTGCAGAATTTTATAGACGAAAACAATATTTCCAGTGAAGATCTGTCGCAATTAGAACTATGGGAGAAACGCCAGCCGATCATTCTGCTGGAACTGTATAACGGAGATTATTGTATCTACAGTTCTTATAATGATGGATATAATACGCAGAATGAGAGCGGCTATTATGAGCCGGACGAACTGGATGATCTCATAGAGATCAGGCTGGCGGATATGACGGTGCAGGCGGTGCTGTACTCAGATTTTACTTACCGCTACCATACGGTCACGACCGTTATGGCGATCCTTATTTCATTGATCGTATTTGTGCTAATCTTTTTGTACAGCAACCGGAAACTGATCCGCTATATCTGTCGTCTGAATGATGAAGTGCAGATCCTGGAAGGCGGCAATCTGGAGTATGAGGTGTCGGTAGAAGGCAATGATGAGCTTACGGATCTGGCAAACAGTATGAACCGGATGCGCCTCTCGTTTCAGCAGCAGATGGAGAACGAACAGCAGTTGTATCTGGCGAACCGGAAGCTGATCACGGAGATGTCCCATGATCTGCGCACACCGCTGACCGGCATCATGCTGTATCTGGAGATCCTGCGTTCACACCGCTATACAACTGAGGAGGAATTACAGGATTATCTGGAAAAAATAGCTGCCAAGGCGCATCACATGAAGGTCATCTCCGATCATTTATTTGAGTATTCGCTGGAGCACACTGCTGAAAAACAGGCAGAGCCGATGCGCATGGAGCCGGCTGTCATGGATCTGTTGCGGGATTTTCGGGATGAGCTGCAGGCGCGTGGATATGCGGTATGTCTGAACTTGTCATGGAGCCCCTGTTTTGTGCAGATCAACAGAGAATACATGCACCGGATACTTGAAAATATCGCTTCTAACATCGTAAAATATTCGAAGACTGTGGACGAGATCAGGGTCGATTCGATCGATGCAGACGGATATAGTGGATTTTCTGTGCTGAATGTATGTACACCGGAGGATGAGCCGGAGACTGTGATAGAGAGTAACGGCATCGGTGTCGAAAGCATCCGGACGATGATGAACCGCATGCATGGAATCTGCAGTGTGGAGCAGACGGAGAGCGTATATATGATCACGTTGATGTTTCCGAAGTGTTAGGTGTAGTATGCGTGGAATGGAGTAGAATGTGAGACAGAAGAAAAAACTGCTTTGGGAAATATTGTTTCTGGTCGTCGTATTTGCCGGAACGGTCTATGGCGTGTTTCATGGCGAGGACTGGAGACAGAGCATACAGATCATCGGACAGGTGCAAAAGAGATACCTGATTCCGGCTGTTTTTTGTGTACTCTTTTTTATCTGGGGTGAGTCGATCATCATATATTACATGATGGGAACATTGGGTATCCGCCTGAAGAAATGGACTTGTTTTTTGTTTTCATCGGTGGGATTTTTCTTTAGCTGCATCACGCCCTCAGCGACCGGAGGACAACCTGCGCAGATCTATTATATGAAGAAAAAGGATATACCGATTCCAGTCGCAACGCTCGTTCTTATGGTGATCACTATTACCTATAAGGCAGTGCTCGTATTGGTCGGGCTGGGTCTGCTCGTATTTGGGCAGTCGTTTATACATGCTTATCTGACCGGGATCATGCCGGTGTTTCTGCTCGGTATTCTGCTGAATGTAGGATGCGTCGGATTCATGATGCTGCTCGTATTCCACACGACTCTGGCGGGGAAGATCCTTGGCAGAGGATTGTGTTTTTTGGAAAAGATACATCTCCTGCGTTATAAGAAGAGCCGTCATGAAGTGCTGGAACATGGAATGACGAAATATCGGGAGACGGCAGAATATTTTAAGACACATAAGCATGTGGTAGTGAATGTGCTGCTGATCACGTTTGCACAGCGGTTTGCGTTGTTTTTATCGACTTATTTTGTGTATCGTGCATTTGGATTACACGGGTATTCAGTGATGACGATCATGCTGCTGCAGGCGGTGATCTCGATTTCTGTCGATATGCTGCCGTTGCCGGGTGGCATGGGCATCAGCGAAAAACTGTTTTTGACAATATTTGTTCCGGTATTCGGAGCGAGACTCCTACTCCCCGGAATGGTACTCAGCAGGGGTCTCAGCTACTATACCGAGCTATTATTATCTGCGCTGCTCACGATCGTCGCGCATTTTACGATTGCGGGAGCCTCATCTCCAGCACGATCACTTCACAACTCTCCAGTACAAGAGTCTGATCCGGGCAGTCCGTGCGGCCCATGTTAGACAGGATCACGCGCTGCGCCGGATATTCCGGTGTCAGGGTCACAGGCTCTGCACCAAAGTTGGCGGCTATGAGGATGCGCTGGCCTGATTCGCGGTCTTTGCGGTAATAAGCCATGACTGTATCGGTATCCTCATATGTGGGTACAAATTCGCCATAAGTAAATACATCCTTATATTCGGGAGATTTGCGGACAGCGGTCAGCTGCCGGTAATAGTTGAGGATCGAATGTGCATCTGTCTCCTGTGCAGCGACATTGGTCGTCTGATAATTGGCATTTACCGGCAGCCACGGTGTACCGGTCGTAAATCCGGCATTGGCGTCATCACTCCACTGCATCGGAGTCCTTGCATTGTCACGGCTGAGCCGGTTGCACACGTCCAGTGCCTGCGCGTCGCTCAGTCCTGCCTCACGTGCGATGTGGTACTGATCCTTGGTATTGATGTCGTTGAACGCATCGACACTGTCCCAGATGGCGTTTTTCATGCCGATCTCCTGCCCCTGATAGATAAACGGAATACCACGCAGCAGGATACTCACCGTGCCAAGCATCTTGATACCATCCGGAGTCTGGGCATATTCCGGCAGATAGCGTGACGCACCACGCGGTTCATCATGGTTTTCGATAATATTTGCCCGGAAACCACAATCCTGTGCTTCGCGCTGAGCGTAAAAGATGGTTTCGCGCCATTTTTTGAAGTCCGGTGCAGGTGCATCATACCAGCCGTGTTCACCGTGCTCGGTGAGCAGATGTGCACTGAAATCAAAGATCGTGGAAAAATGGCCGTTCTCACCGATAAATTTGGCGAGATCGCCCTCTTTCATATTAAATACTTCTGCGACGGTAAATGCATCGTATTTCTGGAATGTATTTATTTTTAGATCCTCCAGCATCTCATCAACGCCTGTCACACGGTCTACCATCTTAAAGCAGCTTGCCAGTCCATCGGAGCCATCCGGCTCTATATCGGTAAAGTCCAGATCTTTTTTGATGTTGATGATCGCATCGATGCGGAACCCTGCCAGACCTTTATCGAGCCACCAGTTGACCATATCATACAGCTTCTGCCGTACAGTGGGATTCTCCCAGTTGAGATCCGGCTGCTCTTTGGCGAACATGTGAAAATAGTATTTGTTGGTATCGGGCACCGGTTCCCAGCAGCTTCCGCCAAAATAGGAGCGGTAGTTACTGGGAGGATTGCCGTCTTTTCCCTCACGGAAATAGAAGTAGTCCGCGTATTCACCGTCCGGGTCAGCCAGAGCTTTCTGAAACCATTCATGCTTGTCGGAGCAGTGGTTGATCACGAGATCCATGATAATGTACATGTCACGCTTTTTTGCTTCTGCGAGTAATTCGTCGAATTCTTCCATCGTGCCGAATTCTTCTGCAATTGCATAATAGTCGGAGATGTCATAGCCCTGGTCAACGAAGGGTGATTTGTAGATCGGCGAGAGCCAGATTATATCGATGCCTAATTGCTTCAGATAATCTAATTTTGAAATAATGCCGCGCAGATCGCCGATACCGTCTCCGTTACTGTCGTAGAAGCTCTTCGGATAGATCTGATATGCGACTTTGTCATGCCACCATTTTTTTGTCATTGTAAGTACCTCTCTCAAGTTTCACTTTCCGGTTATTTATTTTCTTCGCCTATTATACAGCGGGGGCAGAGCTGATTTCCAGCTTTTTTGTCATTTTTATGATTCCGTTGCAGAATTAAGTAAAAAAGGAACTATGGATATGTATTTCTACACAAATATGATATAATCACAATACAATGAGTGCAAACGAGTCAACATGCTTGCATGATTGACGAGTGACGAATGTTGATCATGTGCTGGTTTTGCACATGACGATATGAAGGAGGTAGATACAGATGAAAGCAAAAAATCGCATGTTGGTTATCATACTTGCGTTGCTGCTTGTTCTGGCTAGCTATGGCTTTTTTGACACCTTAGGTACAATTTCAAGACAGCTCGGAGTGCATATTGCTTATGCGCAGGAACTGTCACATTATGATGATCATGGTGGATTTCATGGAGATGGTGCGAGTCGTATTGTATTAAAGGTTTCAGCAGAGCAGGTGATTGGACAGATTGAGGAAAATGCGCAGTGGAAGCAGTTTACCGCGACAGCAGGCGGGAGTCTGCCTGCCCCTGTGGGCACACTGGAGAATTATCTGACGGATTGTGAAGGTCGTTCTTTACTGCCATCTGTGAATGAAGGTTATTATATTTTGATAGACCGGGGAGCAGATCCGGGGATGGCAAGTGGTGCGGATATGTTTCACCGCAGCTCGTTCAATTTTACACTGGGGATCTATGACACGGAAAACAGCACACTCTATGTCTGTGCGTTGGACACGTAACATCGCGCGGGCTGAACTGTTACAAATGAAGAAAAGAAACTGATTTTATTTGTAGATTTTTTCTGACATGTGGAGTACACTTACAATAATTATGAATCTAAAAATAACAGTGAAGAATACAGGAGTTTGAAATAGCTATGTCGGGAAAACTACAGATTAATTTACGTAAAAACAGGCATCTGACCTCTTTTCAGACAATTATCGCAGGCTTTGCCGGTGTGATATTATTGGGGGCATTGATTCTGATGCTGCCGGTGGCGTCGGCAGAGAGAGTGGTCACGCCCTTTCATGAGACACTTTTTACAGCAACATCAGCGGTGTGTGTGACAGGGCTTGCAGTGCAGGATACAGGGAGTTATTGGTCTGCCTTTGGGCAGACCGTGATAATGCTCCTGATACAGATCGGAGGACTGGGAGTGGTGACAGTCGCTACATCGGTAGTTATGCTGTCAGGACGCAAAATATCGCTGATGCAGCGCAGTACGATGCAGGATGCGATCTCAGCTCCACAGGTCGGTGGGATCGTGCGGATGACCAAATTCATTTTAAAGGGAACGTTTCTGGTTGAACTGGCCGGTGCTATTTTGTTGCTGCCGGCGTTTCTGCGTGACTTTGGCATACGGGGGATCTGGCTGGCTGTATTTCATTCCATCTCTGCGTTTTGCAATGGTGGTTTTGATTTGATGGGAACGGTGAGTCAGCCGTTTGTGTCAATGACCCGGTATGTGGGCCATCCGCTTGTAAATATTGTGCTGATGCTTTTGATTGTGGTTGGTGGTATTGGTTTTATGACATGGGAGGATGTCTGTACCAACCGGTGGCATTTCAAACGCTATCGGCTGCAGAGCAAGGTGATTCTGTTCACAAGCACATTGCTCGTGGTTGTTCCGGCGGTGTTTTTCTTTGTGAATGATTTTGCTGGAATGTCATTTGGCAGGCGGCTGCTGGCAGCGCTATTCCAATCGGTCACGACGAGAACGGCAGGCTTTAATACGGCAGATTTATCACAGATGACAGGAGCTTCGCAGGCGGTCATGATCGCACTGATGCTGATCGGAGGTTCACCGGGATCTACGGCTGGCGGATTAAAGACAACAACGGTCGCAGTATTGATTCTGAATGCATGTTCAACCTTTAAAAACCAGGAAAATGTAGAAGTGTTCGGACGAAGGCTGGATCCGCAGGTGATTCGGACTGCGGCTACCATTCTTATGATGTATCTGACGTTGTTTTTTGCCGGAGGAATAGCCATCAGTGTCTACGAGGGACTTCCGTTGTCGTTGTGTTTCTTCGAATCAGCCTCTGCGGTTGGAACGGTGGGGCTGACGCTTGGGCTGACCCCGGGGCTGCATCTGTTCTCGCAGGTGATCTTAATTGTTTTGATGTTTTTGGGACGCGTCGGAGGGTTGACGCTTATTTATGCCGTGCTTTCGAACAAACGTACAATGAATGCGAAGTTCCCGGCAGAGAACATGACTGTAGGCTGATTGTGATAGAACACAGGAAGGAAAAAAGATGAAAAATGTATTGATTATTGGAATGGGACGATTTGGAAGGCATGTTGCCAGGCAGCTTAGTGAACTTGGACATGAGATCATGGCGGTAGATATCAATGAAGAACGGGTCAACAATGTGTTGCCATATGTTACCAGTGCATTGATCGGAGACAGCACAGATGCTACGTTTTTGCGATCTCTGGGTGTAGGAAATTACGATATGTGCTTTGTCACAATCGGAGGTGATTTCCAGAATTCGCTGGAGACCACTTCATTGATTAAGGAGTTGGGGGCGAAAGTGGTTATTTCCCGCGCTGAGCGTGATGTACAGGAAAAATTCCTGCTGCGTAACGGAGCGGATCATGTGGTTTATCCGGAAAAGCAGGTGGCAAAGTGGGCAGCAATAAGATATGCCGCTGACCATATTCTCGATTATATGGAACTGGATGCCACCAATGCAATTTTTGAGGTAGAAGTGCCGGAAGAGTGGATTGGAAAGACGGTAGGTGAGCTCGATATCCGCAAGAAATATAATATTAATATTATCGCAATCAAAAGTAATGGAGAAATCAGCGTAGCAATTTCTACTGACACTTATTTGACGTCGAATATTACGTTATTGGTTCTGGGAGAGTATAAAAAGATACAGAAATGTTTTCATATCTAGCATATTGGAGGCCGCTGCGGAGTGGAAGTTGAATTGATCATTAGCTATTGATGGCGTATAATAATGAATATGCACAAGGGCAGATGTAAGTGATAGAAATATGGCTTACACCTGCCTTTTTTATGTGATAGGAAATTCCTATCACATAAAACGCTCCGCGGGAGTTTTTCCCTATTCTCTTGTAACAAAAAGCCCTTAAATGTTCGTTATAATTTATAGAGAAACAAAAGTGAGGAACACACATGATGATACTTATGATAGTGGATGAACCGGAGGAGAAACGAAAATTTTTGATCCTATACGAAACATACCGGTATCTGATGCTGAAGGTGGCGGTGGATATCCTGCATGATTATCAGCTGGCAGAGGATGCGGTGCAGGAAGCGTTTGTACGGGTGGCAAAGCATATGGAACAGATCGGACAGCCGGATGAAAATGCCACCAAGCGGTATCTGATTACAATTGCGAAGCATGCGGCGATTGATCTCTACCGAAAAAGGAACAAACTGCACAGCCGGGAAATCTATATGGATGAACTACCGGATGATGAGAAGCCACTCACGTATATGGCACCGGAGGAGGACTATGATGTGCTCAATATTTTGAAAAATCTGCCTCCGAAGTACAGGGATATCTTTTTATTAAAATATTCTGCACATCTGGAAAATGTAGAGATCGCGAGAGTATGCAGCATCCGCGAGGGAACAGTCCGGCAGCGGCTGGCGAGGGGAAAGCGCCTGATTGAACATGAACTACAGAAAGATGATCCTAAATGAGCAGGAAAGGGGAAATCACATGCAGGTAACGGATGAATGGCTTTACGAAAAAATGCCGATCGTGGATGCAGCGATCATACAGCGGCTGGAAGAACATGTGGGCAAGGACTATGTTTTTTCAAATCAATTTACAAAGGCGATGCATCGGCTGATAAAAAGAGAAACATATATGGATGCTGCGAAGCTGGTTAAAAAAATCACACAGAGAGCAGCGGTGATTGTACTAATAATGTTTCTGGGAGCACTCGCCGTGCCAATGAGCGTGAAAGCATATCAGTCGCAGCTTTTTCACACGATAAAAACAATATTTGACGGAAAAATAGGTATTTATTCCTATGAATCGTATGCGATCACAGATGGGAAGCTGGCAGATACGATTTTGCGTCCGAGCTATATTCCGGATGGTTATGAATTGACAGATGAAAACCATACAGCTACGTCAACGGTTCTGGAATACAGCAAAGCGAACCGGCACCTGATCCATAATCAAAAGATCATTTCAAGTGAGAAAATGATTTTTGATATGAGCTTTGATCGTATGGAGCGAATGACAATCAACGGGATGACGGTTCTGGTATACTGGTATCAGGATGATACATTCTGGGCATATGGTGAGTATGGAAACAGCATCTATATTTTAGCCGGAGACAGTATCAAAACAGATGAAATACAGAAAATATATAAACATTGGATTTGGTAAAGGAGGGGACAGCATGAACAAAAAATGGATGATGGTTATCATAGGTATTTTAATTTTTTTGCTCGTCGGATGCGGAAAAGAGGACATAGAAAACCGGGAGGCAATGGAACATGCACAGGCGGATGTGACCGAGGTATGTGCCTATATCAGAGCGGTTGAAGGGGACATACTGGTGATTGATCCGGTGGAATACATCAGCGCTGAGGACAGCGACCGTTTTGCAAGTTACAAACACACGGATGATGATATGCCGGATGGTTATTATCTGTATAATGAGGATGAAGAAACTGAAAATGTAAGATTAACGGCGCAGACAGAATATTCTTTTTTGGATTGGACAAGGGAGTTTGGTGGAACAGATGAAGATATCCGCGTGATCACAAAAGATAAAAAAATATTTGAAAAATATCTGGACACTTATACAGATGGGAAACCGGGCATGCCGTTTTTTCTGGAACTGGACGGTGGAGAGGTAGTTCGTATTTTAGAGAAGCCAATGGCTTAAAAAACCGTGCTTTAACGCGAGGTAAACAAATCGTTGATTGACAAAATCCACAGATCATGACACTTTTCTGCCACTGTCTCTGATAGATAGCAACACGATCCAAAACGGCGGATTGAAATAAAGCGAGTATTGGATTGATTTCTACATCCATACCAAATTGATATGGGCAGGATAAAAATAAGTGATTTAACGAATAAAAGAAAATATGTTATGATGCGTTTGTCAAAAAATTAACGAAAAACGTATAGGAGGAACATATGTCAGAGAATACTTGTCTTGAAAAGCAGCCGCTTTGCCAGGAAATGTTAGAGAAAATGAATGCATACTGGCGTGCTGCAAACTATTTATCTGCAGGTCAGTTGTATCTGCTTGATAATCCGCTGTTAAAGAAGCCTTTAACCATGGATCAGATTAAAAAGAAAATCGTTGGTCACTGGGGAACCGTACCCGGACAGAACTTTGTCTACGTACATTGTAACCGTGCGATCAAGCGTTATGATCTTGATATGATCCTGCTTTCCGGTCCGGGACATGGCGGAAACTTCATGATCGCCAATACATACCTTGAGGGAACCTACAGCGAGATCTACCCGAACATCAGCCAAGATGAAGAGGGTATGCAGAAGATGTTCAAGCAGTTCTCATTCCCTTGTGGAGTACCGAGCCACTGTGCACCGGAGACTCCGGGTTCTATCAACGAGGGTGGTGAGCTGGGTTATTCTATCGCGCATGCATTTGGTGCTGTATTTGATAATCCGGATCTGATCGCGACTGTTATCGTTGGCGATGGCGAGGCAGAGACAGGACCTCTGGCTACCTCTTGGCAGTCAAATAAATTCTTAAATCCGATTACAGATGGTGCCGTACTTCCGGTATTAAACCTGAATGGATATAAGATCAGCAACCCGACTATTTTCTCACGTATCTCACATGAGGAGATCGAGAGCTACTTCGTAGGATGCGGCTGGGAGCCGATCTTCGTAGAAGGCGATGATCCGATGACCATGCATAAGCTGATGGCTGAAGCTATGGATACCGCGATCGAGAAGATCAAGGCGATTCAGGAGCATGCCAGAACAGAGAATGATCCTGAGCGTCCGCAGTGGCCGATGATCGTTCTGCGCACACCGAAGGGCTGGACAGGTCCGAAGGTAGTTGACGGACAGCAGATCGAGGGATCATTCCGTGCACATCAGGTGCCGATCTCTATGGAGAAGCCGGAAGAGCATCTGAAGCTGTTGAAGGAGTGGTTAGAGAGCTATCATCCTGAGGAGCTGTTTGATGAGAATGGCCGTCTGATCCCTGAATTAGCAGAGTTAGCACCGAAGGGAGCTGCACGTCTGGGTGCCAATCCGCATGCAAACGGTGGTCTGTTAATGAAAGACTTGAGACTTCCGGATTTCCGTACATACGGCATCGAAGTAGATCCTGGTAAGACAAAGGCTCAGGATATGATCGAGCTGGGTGGATATATCCGTGATATCTTCAATCTGAATAAAGATAGCAAGAACTTCCGTATCTTTGGACCGGATGAGAGTATGTCTAACCGTCTGTACAAAGTATTCGAGGCTGAGAACAGAGACTGGAACGCAGAGCTCCTTCCTACCGATGATTGTCTGGCACGTGGCGGACGTATCATGGATGGTATGCTGAGTGAGCATATGTGTGAAGGCTGGTTAGAGGGATATCTGCTGACCGGACGTCATGGATTCTTCGCAAGTTACGAGGCATTCATCCGTGTCGTAGATTCGATGGCAGCCCAGCACGCAAAGTGGTTAAAGGTATGTAACCAGCTGACATGGAGACGTCCGATTGCTTCCTTGAACTTCATCCTGACATCCAATGTATGGCAGCAGGATCACAACGGATTCACACATCAGGATCCCGGATTCCTGGATCATATTGCCAATAAGAAAGCAGACGTAGTCCGCATGTATCTCCCGCCGGATACCAACTGTCTGTTATCATGCTTTGATCACTGCATCAAGAGCAAGAACTATGTCAATGCAATCGTAGCTTCCAAGCATCCCAGCTATCAGTGGCTGACCATGGATCAGGCTGTAAAGCACTGCACACAGGGTGTAGGCATCTGGGAGTGGGCAAGCAACGACAATGGTGAAGAACCTGATATCGTTATGGCTTGCTGCGGTGATACGCCGACACTGGAGACAATGGCTGCTGTCACGATCTTACGTGATGAGTTCCCTGAGTTAAAGGTACGTGTTGTAAACGTTGTTGACTTGTTCAAACTGGAGTCAAACCACAAGCATCCTCATGGATTAAGTGATGCAGAGTACAATGCATTATTTACGACAGATAAGCCGGTGATCTTCGCATTCCACGGATATCCGACCCTGATTCATGAGCTGACCTATCGTCGTGATAACCAGAACATGCATGTTCATGGATATCAGGAAGAGGGTACGATCACGACTCCGTTCGATATGAGAGTACAGAACGAGATCGACCGTTTCAATCTCGTAAAGGATGCAATTATGCACCTTCCGAAGCTTGGAAACCGCGGTGCTTATCTCATCCAGAAGATGAATGACAAGCTCGTAGAGCACAAGCAGTATATCGCTGAGTATGGTCAGGATCTCGAGGAGATCCGTGACTGGCAGTGGCATACACCGGATAACAAGTAATCAGGTATCATCGTAGATAATAAAATAGAGATAATTTCATCCCTTGTTTCATAAAAACCCGGGACTGCATTATATGCAGTGCCGGGTTTTTTGGTGCGTCTGACATGCAACTGAATCCATGCTGCTAAATAGCCAACGGTCTGAACAGCAAGCAGTAAATCAGCACAAACTAATGAGAATACATATGCTGCAAGCAGCCGCAGACAATCCTTGATTGTGATTTTATTCCCATACATGAAAATCCCAATTTCCCAAATATCAGCAGATAGCTCGTTCCTTTGATGACAAAGGGATGGGCTTTTTTGTATCCCTACCCTTGGGGGTAGTTTACAACCATTATAAATCATTTTATGATACATATAGATAAACAAGAGTGCTATATAAGGGGGAAATATGAAGAATCGGGATAATGAGTTTTTTATCGAAGAAGAGCTTGATGAACTGATGCAGGAAGGAAATAAGGATGCTTTAAAGGATCAGTTGAACCGGATATTGGCATGCCCGTGCTGTCTGAACGGATTTAAACACTGCAGAAAGTATCTGCAGGCATTCACAGAGGAGGAAATTGTTCAGAACCCTTATCTGGCAACGGCAGCTTCTGTTATCAGTGCCATTTATGGAAATCTGGAACGGGCAGAACAGTATGCCGCCTGTGTAGAAAGTGAACCGGTCATGAAACTTCATCTGGATGTGATGATTCCGGGAACGGATAACGAAAGGGTGATGCGGGCGTTAGGGAAGCTGGCAGCATTACAGCGGACACAGGGGTTTCTGCCGAATCTGCCGTTGGCAGCAGGAAGGCTGACGCTTGTAAATGGATTTCGTGATTTTACGATGTATGGAAGCTGGGTTCGGGAGAATAAGGAACCATTAAAACAGTACATGTGGCAGTTCTATGGTGACAGTGCGGTTGGCATGGCAGAGATCGCATATGCAGAGGTCTGTTACCAGAGAGACGAGTGCTTAGAGGCAATTACAACACTGGTTGGATCGATTCCGTTTATCGAAAAAGAGGGTGAGATTGCAGTGCTGTTTATTGCATTGAGTCTGCAGATGAAGATTATGATTGCAACCGGACAGATCGCTGTTGTCTATCCGATGTTGGATAAGATCTATCAGCGCTTGTATGCAGGGAAAAGCCGTTGGCTGTTAGAAAATTACGGTGCGATGAAGGTACACGGACTCATGTATGATGGGGATGTTCGTACCGTATCAGAGTGGATGGAACAGGAAGCACCCAATGAACTGGGGGAGCTTTGCATGCTGGATACCTATAAGTACATGATCAAAATGCGGGCTTACATACTGGAGGAGAGGTATCTTGCGATGCTGTCTCTGGCTGAATATCTGAGAGAACCGTTAAGAAAAGGTGGGCGTACGATGGATCTGTGTGAAATGGATCTACTGTGTGCGATTAGTCACTTTCTGGACGGAAAGCCAGGGGAAGCGTATAGCATATTAGACAGGATTCTGCCGGTAATTCAGGAACGGAGATATGACCGTCTGGTGGCAGATGAAGGTGAAAAGGTCTACTTCCTGCTTCGAAATTATAAGAAGGAACGGCAAAAGGAAAGCGAGTATCTGAATCGGTTGATTCAGCTATCAAAGAAAATGGCACTGCTGTATCCGGATTACCTGCGAAAAGCAAAGGAGGATTATCCGCCGTTAACGGAAACTGAGAAGGAGATTCTGTATCTGATCGCAGATGAACGGTCCAATGCAGAGATTGCAGACTTTATGGACATTAGTATTAATACAGTGAAGTTTCATACGAAGAACATATATGCCAAGCTGCATGTAAGAACCAGACAGCAGGCTGTTCGGGTAGCAAAGGATAACAGGTTGATTTCAGTACGATAGAGAGGGAGACAGATGGGAAAGCTGCAGATAGGGTGTTTCATTATCACAGGCTTTATTATGATTCTATACTTTTCGGTAAAGAGAATTTCAACCAGATCACATAAAGTATATTCTGCTTTACTGATAGTATCCGCTTTATATTTGATGTTTGACCGTGTTACTGTGTATACCGTCAATCATATCGAGACAGTTCCGGCTTTATGGAACCAGATCATGCACAGATGCTTTCTTATGAGTCTGGTAGCATGCATTTATCTGATATACAGATATGTATTGCTTATGATCTTTCAGGAACGTCCGACACGGAGAGGCTCCTTCGTGCTTTTGATCCTATCGGTTATAGCGGCGGGCGGGCTTCCTCTGTATTACCGGATAACTAAAAAAGGAAATTATTCATATGGACCGGCAGCGTATGTTACCTATGTCACTGTAGCGATATACACAGTGATGCTGGTGTATTCACTTATAAGAAACTATAAGAAAATGGAGAAAAAGAAGCGGGAAATCATCATGCTTACCGTGATCTTTCAGGTTGCAATATCGACTTATCAGGCAATCTTTCCGCTATCCCTGATTTCCTGTCTGGGAATTACACTGGTGAATCTTGGATTTTTCCTGACCATGGAAAGCCCCGATGTTCATTTGATCGAACAACTGAAGGAAGAAAAGGAACTGGCAGACCGGGCTAATCGGGCAAAATCTACATTCTTAGCCAGTATGTCTCATGAGATACGGACGCCGATCCATGCAGTTGTGGGAATGAGCGAGATGATTCTTCGGGAAAGCAAAGAAGATGCAATTCTATCCTATGCCGGGGACATCCATTCGGCAGCAGGATCGTTGCTGAGCATTGTAAACGGCATTCTGGATTTCTCAAAGATTGAGTCCGGGAGAATGGAAATTCTGCCGGTATCCTATCAGCTTTCCAGTCTGATTCATGATATATATCTTCTGATTGCAGATCGGGCGGAGAAAAAAAACCTGATGCTTCAGGTTCATGTAGACGAGTCTCTTCCTTCGACCTTATATGGGGATGATATCCGGTTAAAGCAGATAGTAACCAATCTGTTAACCAATGCGGTGAAATATACAGAAAGCGGAAGCGTTACATTGGACATTACGGGAACTGTACAGAATGAGACCTGTGAGCTGTTGGTTCAGGTAAAGGATACCGGTATTGGAATCCGGGAGGAAGATATACAGAAGCTGTTTCAAGCATTTGAACGGATTGAGGAAAAAAGAAACCGGACGATAGAAGGAACCGGACTTGGAATCAATATTACACAACAGCTGCTCATTCTTATGGGCTCAACGCTTCATGTGGAGAGTGTATACGGAGAGGGCTCATGTTTCTCTTTTCGTCTGAAACAGAAGGTAATACAACGGGAGCCGATCGGCAATCTGGAGGAGCGTCTGCAGAATGAGAAACGACAGGAGGTGCATCGGGCAGGCTTTCGTGCCCCGGATGTGCAGGTGCTGGTGACGGATGATATCGAAATGAACCGAAGAGTATTCCGGGGACTTTTAAAACAAACAGATATCTTGGTGGCAGAAGCTGCCAGCGGACAGGAGAGTCTGACAAAAGCGCGGGAAGAGAAGTATGATCTGATCTTTATGGACAATATGATGCCGGATATGGATGGAATTGAGACCATGCAGCGGTTGAGAGCGGATGTATGGGGGAAAAATACCAAGACACCGATTATCATGTTAACTGCCAATGCGATAGCAGGTGCGAAGGAAGAATATGAGCGGGCAGGATTTGACGGTTATCTGTCGAAGCCGATTGATCCAAAGAAACTGGAGGCGATAATTTGTCAATTTTTAAGTGAAGATCGGATTCTGAGATTTGGAGGAGACGAAGTTTTAAAATCAGAACCAACTGGCAGACCGCTTCCTGAGCTGAATGGTATTCGATGGGAATATGCGAGACTTTACATTTCCGATGATGAGATGTTGTGGGAGCTGTTAAAGGGGTTTCGTCAGACACTGGTGGAGCGGATACAGGAGTGGAACAGAAATATACAGAAAGGAACCAATGTAATAGATGATGCCGGAACCGAGATGGATCTGGCGGCTATTCGTATCGAGGCACATTCTCTAAAGAGTCTGGCGGCTTCCGTCGGTGCTATGACGATCTTTGGGCTGGCAAGAGTGACAGAATTGGCGGCGAGAGATTGTGATATCGGAAAGGTAAAACAGGTTCTGCCGCTGCTGATCGAAGAGATGAAACAGATGGAGACAGAACTGGCAGCACAGTTTTCGGAAGAAGAACGGCCACTTTGCGAAGACCGGGAGCAGATTCTGCTTCTGGTGAGGCTGCTGGTAGATAATATGCGAAGTCTGGACTTTGATGAGGCGGACAGACTGGAGAAAAAATTGAGCAGCTATCGTTATCCGGAGCAGATACAAGAGCAGGTAAATCAGATACAGAAGGCTGTCCGGAATCTGGATGACCAGATGGCAGTAGAGATTGGAACAGGATTAATACAGGTGATAGAGGAGGATACATATGAAACGGGTACTGTTTATTGCTGAAATGAATGAGATAACAAAGAGCTTGAATGAAGCCATGCTGCCATACTTTCAGGTACAGCTAAGCATGGCAGACCAGAATTTGATTGGAAAACTGGTGCAGATCTTTGAACCGGACATTATACTGATCTTTTTAAATGGATGTTATGCAGATGTAAAGGGACTGAGGAACGTTCTGAAGGCAAATAGGGAGATACCGGTTGTGGTTGTCGGTAGTAAATATGAGTTCCGGGAGTATGATCTGGAAGCAGATGACGGACGGTTTCGCAAGCTGACACGTCCGGTTGGAAGTCAGGGGATTATCCGGGCTCTTTGCGATGGAGTAGGAATCGATTATACGGATTATGAAAATGCGGTACTAGAAAAAGAAGACAGAAGAAAGCATATATTATTCGTAGATGATAATCCACTGCTTCTGCGTAATATGAAGGCACTGGTGAGTGACCGATATCGGGTGTCAATTGCAGTTTCAGGTGCCCAGGCATTTGAAATTTTGAAGAAGGACTGTCCGGATCTGATTTTTTTAGACTATGAGATGCCGGTGATAAATGGGAAAATGTTCCTGCGTGCGATCCGTGCAAATCAGCAGTTTGCCGGGCTGCCTGTTATATTTCTGTCTGCGGTTGCGGATCGGGAGTATATTCAGGAGCTTTTGGAGCTAAAACCGGAGGGATATGTTTTAAAGCCTGCCAAAACGGAACGTATCATGGAGATGATTGAGAAATATGTCGGCTAAACAGGGACTGTGTAGAAATACATGGTCTTTTTTAAGTAAGATGGATGCTTATAGAGTTTGGAGTGCCGAGAAAATGTGGCACTCCTTTCTTCTGCAGGCATAAGTATTGCTTTCAATATACAGCGATAGCAGGTATAATGAAAAGTGATATTTGAGGGTACAAAAAAATCAATTTTTTTTTGGAAAGGAAAAATCATGGGAAGAAACAGAACAGGAAATTATGATGTGGCTGTTTTTGAGCAGGAATATCTGGAAATGATAAATCATTGGGAAATGGTTTATGGAAAGGGGACGGAAAATGACAGAAAATAGTTATAAGACACCCTGTGGCTGCATCCATTATTTTGTAAATATAATAGACAAGCAGAAAATTACGTTAGTGTTTTTACCGGGACTTACAGCAGATCACAGGCTTTTTGAAAAACAGATAGAATATTTTGAGAAAAAACAGAATGTGTTTGTATGGGATGCACCATCACATGCATTATCCAGACCGTTTACGAATAATTACAGTTTATCAGACATGGCAGAATGGCTTGATAAAATCTTAGCAAAAGAAGAAATTTATCATCCCATCATTATCGGTCAGTCTATGGGTGGATATCTGGCTCAAATGTATATGGAATTATATCCGGATAAGATAAAAGGCTTTATCTCCATTGATTCTGCACCACTTCAAAAGTCTTATATGACAGCAATGGAAATATGGCTTCTTGAAAGAGCAGAGCAATTATATAAGATATATCCATGGAAAGCACTTCTTAGGGCTGGTTCAAGAGGATGCGCAGAGACGGAATATGGACAGAAGCTTATGCGAAAGATGATGATGTCCTATGATCCAGATCCTAAAGAATATGCAAGGCTTGCCGGTTTTGGTTACAGAATGCTTGCTGAGGCAATCAAAGCAGATCTGCCATATCGTATCAGTTGTCCGGCACTTCTTATCTGTGGCGAAAAGGATAAAGCGGGATCAGCCAAAAGCTACAATAAAAAATGGCATCAGAGAGAAGGTTTACCGTTTAAATGGATAAAGAATGCCGGTCATAATTCCAATACGGATCAGCCGGATGAAGTAAACAGAATTATAGAAAAATTTATCAGTGAGGTAGAGAGGGAAGGAGTGCCCGGATGAAATTAAATATACAGTGGAAAAAGTATGATATGGGAATGTATGGATATCGGTATTGGTACCTGGATTGTGAATTCTATTAATTGTATATGGGTGGCGATAGCCGGAGCATATGTGCCGAAAGGAAAAGAGTCAGCTGAAAATTAAATGAACGAAAAGGAAAGGTCTTTTGTAGAAATTGCTGCAGGAGATCTTTTCGTTTGTTGTAAAAAAGTTTTCTTATGTTATACTAAGAAAAAGTAGGAATATAAGCAGATAACGCAAATGCTACTGATGTGTAAGAATGTTCCGGTTTATGATATTGAGACGATATTAAATGAACAATTTAAAATAAAGTAAGGGGGCTTGCACATGATGACGGATGAAAAAATCAAAAATTCCAAGGAGCTGGAGTTTGCTGTATTTTGCATTGAAAATGTAGCGGCAAAGCTGGGGGTGGATGCAGAGTGTGTTTATCAGGCATTTACCGAACAAAGCGATATTCTGAATGGTTATATCGTGCCGGAATATGAAGTGCTGCATACCCAGAGCCGAGAATATATCGTTGATGACCTCCTTGATGTGATGAAAGAAAAGGGTGTGGAAATTTGATTCTTATTCCGAAGAATGGCTGGATTTTATTCTGAATTGTCGCAGTAGAAAAGATTTGACGGATTATGACCTTGTTGTAGGCGGTGTCGCCAATGATAAAGTGTTCAATACCGTGGAGCTTTTCTTTGACGGACTGATTGATAAAACGGAAGCTATCAACCGCCTGCGTTATGAAAAGCCGAACCTGCAAATATGTTTCCGCACAGAGAAAGCACTGTCTCTGTTGCATTTTGAAGGGAGTGAAACACTATGACAGCAAATCCGATTTTGCTTCAGAAAAAATATGCCCGTGTCATTGAGTGCTTTGCTAAACAGTGGGGATTTTCATTGGATGAGGCATTGGGATTATTTTATCATTCTGAAGTCTATCAGTTGATGCGTGACGGTGTTTCTGATATGCACTGCATGAGTGATGCGTATCTGGTAGAAGAACTAAGACTAGAATATATGATTTAAAGTATGGGCAAAAAAGACCCCGTGATTCAAGCATCTGCAGGCAGACACCATCACGGAGACTTCGACGGCTGGAATACAGGCAACATAGCATCTGTAAACAGATACCAGAAAGGATGCTCTATAAACCTATTTACAGTATGTAAAATGAAAAGATAGTTGTCAATTTCGGGAGACAAAATAAAAAACCGGTAATCGCAATACGAAAACCGGATTCTCCTTCTAAAACGTGTTAGATGAGTTAATGTTATTATAGGTGTTTAAAGGGAAAAAATCAATATAAAAAGGCTATGCTCTGCGTAGCAAATTGAGAGCGAGGTGTTACAATGACCATAGAAGAAATTCTTGCAGGCGAATCGAAGAATGTAGAGTTTAAAGAGAATCTGCCGGAGAAAAGCATCAAATATATGAAGTCTGTGGTTGCCTTTGCAAATGGAATCGGAGGAAAAATCATTTTCGGAATTGCTGATAAAACCAGAGAGGTTGTTGGCTTTGACAAGGAAGAGGTATTCAAGAAAATGGATGCCATTGCCAATGCCGTATCAGACAGCTGTGAACCGGCAATCATCCCGGATATTACTTTACAGACGGTTGATGGTAAGACTGTCATTGTGGTAGAGGTTTCTGAGGGCAGACAGCGCCCATATTATATCAAAGCTCTTGGCAGAGATGGCGGTGTATATGTCCGTGTTGCCGGAACTACACGTCTTGCTGATGAGTATATGATAAAAGAATTATTGTTTGAGGGAAGTAATCGTTACTACGATCAGGCTTTATGTACTGGGTTAAATGTTACAGATGAAGATATTGATGTCCTTTGTAAAGCTATGAAGGAACAGGCTGTTAAAAATGCCCGTACAGAGGAACAGAAAGCAGCGATTAAAGATGTGGGAAGACAGCAGTTGCGCTCCTGGGGCATTTTGATTGAGCGTGATGGAAAAGATTATCCGTCTAATGCTTTTGCTATTTTGACTGGCAACGGAGGACTTCATGTTGCAACGCAATGTGGTGTGTTCAAAGGTACAACGAAAGCAGTATTTGTTGACCGTAGAGAATATACCGGTCCGCTTTGGGAGCAGATAGACGAAGCATTTCAGTTTGTCTTGAGAAATATTCATTTGGGTGCTACTATTGTGGGAATTTATCGGCAGGATATTTATGAGATTCCACCGGATGCTATTCGTGAGTTGATTATCAATGCAATGGTACATCGTAGTTATCTGGATCATGGTACGATACAGGTGGCGGTATATGACAACCGATTGGAAATCACTTCTCCAGGAAAACTTCCAATGGGACAAACTATGGAGCGTATGAAAGAAGGCTATTCTAAAATCAGAAATGAAGCCCTTGCTCATGCGTTTGCTTACATGAATCTGATCGAGCATTGGGGAAGCGGCATTCCGAGAATTATAGACAAAGTAAAAGCTGCCGGACTGCAGGAGCCGGAGTTTATTGGTGGCGAAGTTGATTTGCGTATCAATATTTATCGAGGTCAAGTTGACGGCACTGTTGACTTCAATAACGCTGTCAAAGTGCCGGATACTATTGATGAAATGCCTGATAGTGGCAATGAAGTGCCAGATAAAACAGAAATAGTGCCAGATAATATAAAAAAAATGCCGGATAGTGCCAACAAAGTGCCAGATAAGACTGAGAAAATGCCGGATAGTGAACAGGAACAACAAATCTATAAATATGTATTGGAAAATGGCTCTATTACTACTGCTGAAACAGTAGAGATTTTAGATGTAAAACATCGTAGAGCCAGAGCTGTCTTGCTGAATATGGTTAAGGACGGTTATTTGAGAAAAGAGGGTGCGGCACGAAGCACTATTTATGTAAAAAATACGGAAGGGAGATAATGCAGCATGGATACAGACAAAGTAATACAGGACTTGAATCGCAGGTTTGCTGCATCTCTGCCTGAGTTTTACCAGCGTCGTATCATTTTCTGGTACGATGAAGATAAGGAATTTGTCGTAAAAATGTGGTCAAATCAAGAAAATCGCTGTGAAGCTGTGAGATACGCCATGCACAGCGCGGGAATAAATTCCCTCGCTGTCGGGCTGTCGCCCTATATATTTACATGGCTTGTGGAGTTCACAAATTCTTCACAAAAAATTAGCACTCACCTCTTGATAATGGAAGTCGATTTTTGTCCTGCTTTGTGTATCGCAGAAATGCCTATTTTACGGGCTTTCTGAGCAATCAGTCATTTTGTCTGGTATCGTAGAATATCGTCAAATGAATTGCAAATGGTGTAAATTTGGTGTAAAAAATCAGAGAAAAAAGGAGAGTGCTAATAAAATGGAACTGACTTATACGAATGTAAATGGATATCTGATTCCGAACCTTACCTACAAATCTGGTGATCAGATGGAGCAGCTTGGTAAATATGGATTCTTACGCAGAGATTA
>CAKRIZ010000018.1 GCA_934351445.1 uncultured Eubacterium sp. | reverse complement strand
GATTCTCTCATCCCCTGCTCTGGGAAAGGCTGGAATGCTTGTAAAATCAGGTGTTCTGGTCTTTTTTGTTTTGCCGGGAAAGGAACAGCAAAGGGACAAAGAATTTTTGGGGAAATCCTAGTTGGCTTTAGCAATGTAGTTTGTATTGAATGGATTTATATTTATGGACATGTTATAATATTAAGAATTGTTAAGAAAAATAATAAGGATATTATTAAGTTTGATATGAGCAGCAGGGAATGACATTTATATTTTAATTTGGAGGTAGTAATATGGCAGAAGATACGCTGTTTTCCGGCGAATCAAAGAATATAGAGTACAAGGTTGCTGTACCAGAGAAAAGCGAAAAATACATGAAAACAGTAGTAGCTTTTGCCAATGGCAGAGGTGGAAAGATTGTTTTCGGGATAGATGATAAAACTTTAGATATTGTCGGAATGGATGAGGATAATATCTATAAAACCATGGATGCCATTACCAATGCTATTTCTGATGCCTGTGAACCGGCAATCAGACCGGATGTTGCGTTACAGACTGTTAAGGACAAGACAGTGATTGTAGTGGAGATTCTTCCGGGTGCACAGCGTCCATATTATGTCAAATCACTTGGAATGGTGGATGGCACTTATGTGCGGGTATCCGGTACAACCAGACATGTGGAAGGATATATGTTGAAGGAACTGATTTTAGAGGGACAGAACCGCTATTTTGACAGTGAGATATGTCAGAATATGACTGTTTCTGACAGTGAGATCAAGGAACTTTGCAAAAGTATGAAAGAAACTGCCATAAAAAATACATGGCAGGATAGTGAGAAAGCACAGATAAAAGATGTAACAAAGAATACATTGATTTCATGGGGCGTGTTGAAGGAATCAGAGGGTAAGGTATATCCGACAAATGCCTATGCACTTTTAACAGGTAAAATGCCGCAAATGCCGGTAATTCAATGTGGTGTATTCAAAGGAACGAATCGCGCATACTTTGTTGACCGTAGGGAATTTGAAGGTTCTATTCAGGAGCAGATGGAAGCAGCTTATCAGTATGTCCTTGAAAAGATCAATATGGGAATGACGATAAAGGGGATGTACAGACAGGATGTATATGAGCTTCCGACAGACAGTATCCGGGAGTTGATTGCAAATGCAGTGGCACACCGCAGTTATCTGGAACCGGGAAATATCCAGGTAGCATTGTTTGATGATAGATTGGAAGTGACTTCTCCGGGAATGCTTTTGAATAATGTCACGATCTCAAAAATGATGGAAGGCTATTCAAAACCGAGAAATCCGGCAATCGCAAGAGCCTTTGCATATATGAAGATCATTGAGAAGTGGGGAACAGGAATACCGAGATTATTTGAAGCCTGTGAGGAGTATGGACTGCCGAAGCCGGAGCTTGTTGATTTTGATGGGGATTTCCGTGTAAATATGTATCGGAAAAGAGATACTGACACAGGAACCCAATCAAGGGTGAATGATGAAGTGATTGTTCACGTGAATGATAAGGTGAATAATGAGGTGAATGATTTGCTGGATTATTTGAAAATTCACCCTGAATACACGGTTACGCAATTTGCAGAACATTTTGAAGTGAGCCGAAAGACAATAGCAGCAAGATTAAAGAAATTGAAAGAAAAAGGATATATTGAAAGAGTCGGTTCTTCGAGAAAAGGGTATTGGAAAGCAAATTAGGCTTGGGTATACACCAAACTATCCAAGAGTGAATGATAAGGTGAACGATGGCAGAGTTGAACTTAAAACAGATTGTAGATAAATTGAATACAGAATTTACCGGGGAACATCGTAAGTTGGTATTCTGGTATGACGATAAAGGCGATTTCGCAGAGGATATTGACAGCGTAGAGCTTACAAATGCCAAGGTATACAAGCCGACAAAGGATAATCAGTTTTATACGAAGTATTTCCTTGAAAAAGAGGATACGTCAACCAATTATCTGATTTATGCGCCTTTTCCGAAGCCGCCAGTAACAGAAAATCATCTGGAGGATACTTGTGCTTATTCCAAACGATTTTATGCGGACAGAGCATCATTATTGTCAGTGGATCTGGGAATTGAAGAAAAATATAAGCCGATCATTGAAAAGCATATCAAGTTCTTTGGAAATAAAGAGCGATTGCAGCGTTTTTATGATCTGGAGATTGAAAACTTTAATGAAGAAAATATTCTCACCGGAATTATGAGTGTAGTATGCAGGACACGAAGCAATTCATTTTCTGAATGATGATAAATTGCCACATAAAACACTGGAATTGACGGATGATTTCAAAGAGGTTGTTGATGGTAAGTATGCGATTGATCTGGCTACCAGACAGTCGGTGGTCTATGTGTATCATGACCAGATTGATAATACCGGAGAGCATGAGGAAGATGCTGTATTTGAAGCCTGTGAGAAAGCGGTCGATGAAATTGCAAAATTGATTCAGAAGATTTCTACCAGTGGAAATACATATCGTTTTATTGTGACCGCAGATCATGGTTTTATTTATAAAAGGGATGAAGTAACGGCGAGTGATAAAATCGGCGGCATGAGTGATTCAGACAGACTTGTGAAAAGAAGATATATTGTGTCAAAAGAGCCAATCACAGAGCAGGGTGTATGTAATATCGGTCTGGGATATATGCTTGGAAGTCTGGTACAGAAGATTACCAATCTTATTACAAGCCTTGATTTTATTCAGTCAGATCCGGTTAGTGATGTTGTGAAGAACACAACATACAAGTTGTATTTCATTTCAGATAATAATGAGAAAATCTCTAATGAAAACATCTATGCCGCAGACAAGCGTGATGAGGACGTTCAAAAGCGGTTATTCCGTATGCGCTTTACTTTCAAGAACAAAAAATACGATCAAGAAAGTAAGTATTATCTGGTTGCGTATGACGAGAGTAATGATGTGGAGGTGTTCCGTCACGAGGTAATCATGGACTTGGCTTTTTCGGATAACTTTGGATTGGACTTATAATTTTTAATGGAAAGAGGTAGAGAACAATGCCTTTTGATCTTTTGATATAGAAGCAGAGGACAAGAGGACAGTCATAAAACAGAAATTGCGCCAGTATTTTGATGGCAAGATTGTTCGCAAGGGCTTGGATAGCGAGGCAAAGGGAACTGTATCCGGGGGATCGTACACAGAAGATGTTGAATGATACGACTATGAATGGTATGATTGTTTTAAACGCGTCAAGTGAACTTAGGGAGGAGAAAATAATTTATGAGAATCGCAGTAACTTATGATAACGGAGAAGTATTTCAGCACTTTGGACATACGGAGGAGTTTAAGATCTACGAGGTAGATGATAACAAGATTATTTCCACGGAGATCATCGGTTCAAATGGCAGTGGACACGGCGCATTGGCAGGGTTGTTGGATCAGAATGCGATTGATGTGTTGATCTGTGGAGGAATCGGTGGTGGTGCACAGAGCGCATTGGCAGAGTGGGGGATCGAGTTGGTGTCAGGTGCCAGCGGAGCTGCAGATGATGCAGTAGAAGCGTATCTGAATGGAGATCTTGTGAGTGCAGGCGTAAATTGTAACCATCACGGAGAAGGACATACATGTGGAGGTCATGGAGAAGGGCATTCCTGTGGTGGACATGAGGATGGACATTCTTGTGGCGGATGCGGTGCACAGAGTACCATTGAGGGAAAAAATGTCGGAAAAAAATGCAAGACACATTATCGTGGTACATTTAACGATGGTACGCAGTTTGATTCTTCGTATGACAGAGGAGAGCCTCTGGAATTTACCTGTGGAGCCGGTATGATGATCAAGGGCTTTGATGCTGCAGTAGCTAATATGGAGGTCGGACAGATTGTAGATGTACATCTGATGCCGGAGGAGGCATATGGACAGCCTGATCCTGCAGCCATTCTTAAGGCACCATTGGATCAGCTCACCGGAGCCGTAGACCTGGAAGTCGGACAGCGAGTCTATCTGCAGGATGCATACGGACGCCCGTTTCCGGTGACTGTGGTGGAAAAGGATGAGACAACAGTCACTTTTGATGCCAATCATGAGATGGCAGGAAAAGAACTGAATTTTACGATTGAATTGGTAGAAGTCAGTGATTAATACGAGATAAAAGATGTGATACAAAAAGAAGTTACCTTAGCTGGTAACTTCTTTTTGTATCAGTCTTTATAAAAATCAGGATAAGATTCCGGTCGACTGCAGGAACAGAATGAACATCATAACCGGTGCGACATAGCGGATCATGATGATATACATTTTTTTACGGCGGAATTTTTCACCATTGAGTTCCATTTCATTGATGATATAGTCCGGCGTCAGAATCCAGCCAATCAGGATCGTAGACAACAGGGCGATGAAGGGCATCATGACACTGTTGCTGATGTAATCCATGATGTCGAGTAACTGACCGGTTGAACCGTTTGGCAGCTGGACCTCGAAATAGAAGATACTATAGCCGAGTGCAACGATTGCCGACATAGCCAGGTAGATCGCAGATAAGATCAGCACTGTTTTTTTACGTCCGCTGTGGAAGATCTCCATGCAATTCGCTACGATGGATTCGAGTACGGAGATGCAGGAGGTCAGTGTCGCAAAGATTGCAGTCACAAAGAACAGAATGCCGACAAAGACACCAGCCTTGCCCATCGCAGCAAATACCTTGGGCAGAGAGACAAACATCAGGCTCGGACCTGCGCTCATGCCGTCTGTACCGGAAAATACATAGACAGCAGGGATGATCATGGCACCTGCGAGCAGCGCCACGCCGGTATCGAAGATCTCTATCTGGTTGACTGCTTTATTCAGGTCGACTTCAGGCTTTACATAGGATCCATAGGTGATCATGATACCCATAGACACGCTGAGGGAAAAGAATAACTGACTCATAGCATCCAGAAGAATCTGCAAAAAGCGTTTGAGTGTCAAGCCTTCAAAATTTGGCGTAATATAGTATAAAAATCCCTGCATACCGGTAGTCACATTGCCATCTGCATCTGTATGGCTCAGTGTCAGGGAGTAGACTGCAATGACCATAACCAGTACGAGAAGTACCGGCATCATGTATTTCGATACACGCTCGATACCGCCCTCGACACCGTTGTATACGATGAATGCAGTGACACCCATGAAAATCAGGGCGAATACAACCGGTGCGACCGGAGCAGTGATAAATGATGTAAAATAGTTGTCCTCGGCAGCCGCCTGCGCCTGACCGGTCAGATAAACAACTGCGTATTTCGTGATCCATCCGCCGATAACAGCATAATATGTCATGATTAATACCGGTACGAGAAATGTCAGGATACCTAAAAATTTCCATTTCGGGCGTGCCTGCGCGTAAGCTCCGATCGCACTTTGTTTTGTCTTGCGGCCCAGAGCAATATCAGAGGTCAGCAGCGTGAAACCGAATGTCACAACGAGAATCAGGTAGATGAGCAGGAATAGCCCACCGCCATCTTTGGCAGCCAGGTAGGGGAATCGCCATAGATTACCTACACCGACTGCACTTCCGGCTGCAGCCAGAACAAAGCCAAGCTGACCGGAAAAATTGCTTTCTTTTTTTTCCATTTTTATAAACTCCTTTTCATAAACTGTTACTTTACATCGAGATCCATCCGAATGCATTGGCCACGGAGCTGATCAATATGATCGCTGCAAAAATCGGGCAGAGATATTTGATCATAAAATTGAAGACAAATTTTCTGCGGAATTTGCTCTCACCGAGCAGTACCTCATCTTCAATGGCTTTCAGACCGATCACTCTGGACACGAGCAGACAGGTGGCGATCGCCGCGATCGGCATCATAACTGAGTTTGTCAGAAAATCAAAAAAGTCTAAAAACTGCATACCGATGATCTTAACGGAAGCGAGTGGTCCATAGCCGAGCGAGGACAGACTTCCGAGTGAGAGCATGATTACGCCGACGAGTATGGTCGACTTGCGGCGTCCCCAGCCTAATTCATCTTCAAAGGTAGATACAGCACTCTCGGTCAGTGCGATAGAACTTGTGATCGCAGCAAACAGGACAAGCAGGAAAAACAAAATGCCGACTGCCGTACCGAGTCCCATGCTGTCAAATACTTTTGGAATCGTGATAAACATCAGTGACGGACCAGCCTGCAGTGTATTCGGATCACCACCTGAAAAAGCAAATACTGCAGGAATGATCATCAGTCCTGCCATGATTGCGATGGCTGTATCGAAGACTTCTACATTTCTTGTTGAATCCTCAATGGAAACATCTTTTTTCATATAGGAACCGAACGTGATCAGGATTCCCATGGCGATAGACAGGGAATAGAACATCTGCCCCATCGCGGATACGACGGTCATCCATGAGAAATTCTCTACATTCGGCACGAGAAAATATTTTACACCGGCCAGTGCACCGGGTCTTGTGACCGAGTAGATAGCAATGATGACAGATAACACGACCAGAATCGGCATCATGATCTTGGACACTCGTTCGATACCGTTTCTCACACCTGCAAAAATGATGCCCAGTGTGATCAGTGCAAAGATAATAAAGCAGACTTCTGTTGATACACCGTCTGAGATAAAGGTTCCGAAATATCCGTCGTTGGCGAGATCGCTGCCATTTCCACAGATGTAGCCGAACAGATATTTAATGACCCAGCCACCGATGACTGAGTAATAGGGAACGATCAATAGTGGAATAATCGCATTGATCCATCCACCGAAAGAGAGCCATTTTGATTTTCCAAAAGAATGATAGGCACCGACCGGACTTTTTCCGGACATGCGTCCGATAGATGTCTCGGCAATGATCATTGAATAACCGAATGTCAACGCTAGAATGATGTAGATGAGCAGAAAAATACCTCCACCGTATTTTGCTGCGAGGTATGGAAATCTCCAGATGTTTCCGAGACCGACAGATGCGCCGGCGGCAGATAGGACAAAACCGATCTTGCCGGAAAAGGAGCTCCGCTTACCAGTTTGATTGTTCATAACCTTCTCCTTCCTGTTTACTTAATGTTATAAAGTTTAGTGTAGCATAGCAGGAAGGAAAAAGCCACCTTTTTATAGGAATTCAGGTAGTTAGTCTGTCTTACTGAGTACATGGGGTGCTGGCCGTTTTGACATCTGGGCAGGCAGATTCTTGAGTGCTATCAGCATAAGCGCACGCAGCGTCTCGCGCATCATGCGTTTCGTCTCATCGTCCATGTTCTTCATGTTTTCTGCGAGCGCAGATAGTTCACTGGGCCAGCTTTCACGTAGCTCTGTGAAGGAAGAAAAATCACTGCCCGAGATGATGGAGTAGAGCGTATCGACAAATTGTGCCCGCTGTTCGTTTGACAACAGACCCAGCCAGTCAGCAAGTGTGCGGTTCAGGTAATCAGCACCGGAGGTGAGTGTATCCAGCTTTACGAATGCGCCATCCCGGACAATCCAGGAATACGGATTGTGCTGGACGATGCCGACAGCAGCGCTTTCGACTACTTCAAAGTTCTCCTGATGCTCTAGCAGCATGCCTACGAGGGAAGACTGCGGCAGTGTTTTTCTGATGCGCTCCCTGATACGCAGATAGCCTTCGCTGGAAAAGATATTGTCGCGGAAACCGGGACCATCGTGGGAGTAGATCGCGCAGATCCGGTTCTGCAGGCGTTTGGGACTCTGCATGGATGCATAGACTGCGAGATTGCCACCTTTGGAGTGCCCACCGAGGAGCAGCTGCCCGCGGATGAGAGCTGATACTTCCATCGTATAGGCGAGCGCAGCCTCCTGGGAAGGAACCGGTGTCAGAAATGCCATGTTAAAATCCTCTTTCCATCCGACCAATGTAGCATCGGTGCCACGGAATGCAAGGTAGGCGGTGTCGGCATTGATGAAAAATGTCATCGCACAAAACTGCTTTTCGGCAGCGGCATCAAAATCTTCTGAATAATAGGCAATGCCGATGTCGCGGAAACGCGGGCTGGCTGCGCATGCTTCGAGCAGCTCACGGTTACGATCCGCATCCGGCTGATTAGCAAAAAAATAAGAAAAACATTCCGCGCGGTACAACTGCTGGAGTGTGAGCGGCCTGCGCACAGCACCGGCTGAGGGCGGCGCAATCAGATTTCCAAGATGAATGTAGGAAAACTGGGAGAGCACCAGAGAGTCTACTTCGTGGAATGGGTGTTCGGCGAAGGTACGCATTTCCTGTTGTACATATTCGATGATCGTTTCGGGCATAGATAATTGTACCTCTGTATGAATGGTTGATAATTGTTATTTCTAGCTGCTGTTTGTCACACGCAGCATGGACAGTGACGATATTCCAAAGCATTTTAGCCGCGAAGGTGCGGCTGGTTATGATCAGATTTTATCACCCACTGCATATCCGGTCAAGAAAATCGTTGGTTACGGGTAACCAGTTACGAATTGTATTTATATGGAAACTATGATACGATAATTCTATAGCCGCACGCGTTTCTATGTGCAAGAGGGGGGAGAAGAGGATGGAGTATACATTAGAAAATGAGTTTCTGACAGTGAAGGTATCTACGGCAGGAGGGGAACTTCATTCCATTAAGAGCAGGGATGGGATCGAATATCTGTGGCAGGGTGACCCGGACTATTGGGCAGACCAGGCACCGCTGCTGTTTCCGATCTGCGGCAGCATCCGTGAGGATCATGCAGTTGTGGGAGACAGGAAGCAGATGCACATGCCACGTCATGGCATCGTCAGAAAGAAGGAATTTACATGCGATCAGCAGTCACGATATGCGATTACCCTGTCTGTTACAAGTGATGATAAGATGCTGGAGCAGTTTCCGTATGCGGTGAGATTTTCTGTGACGTATGCGTTAGATGGTCACAGCGTGAAGCAGACCTTTACGGTAGAAAATCTCGAATCGGATGAGACCGTTCCTTTTTTTGTCGGAGGACATCCGGCATTTAATTGCCCGATCGTAAATGGTGATGCTTACAGTGATTATTATGTAGAGTTTGAAAAAGAAGAAACCTGCAGTGTGCCGGAGACGACAGACCGCGGTCTGCTTGATCTGCAGAAGCGCAGCCCATTTCTGGATCATACCAGACGGCTGCCACTTGACTATGGTCTGTTTGCAACGTCATCCATCGCGTTTGATGAGCTGAAGTCGCGCAGTGTCAGACTGGCAAGTGACAGGCACAGGCACAGTGTACAAGTTGATTTTGAGCAGTTTCCGTATCTGCTGCTATGGACAACGACAAATCAGGGACCGTTTCTTGCCATAGAGCCGTGGCTTGGACTGCCGACTTGTACCGATGAGGGAGATCAGTTTGAGGAGAAACGGAATGTACAGTTTGCTGCGCCGGGGGAAAAGAAGACCTATAGCTATACGATCACTGTATCGTGAGTAGAGTATATAAAACCGGAAAAAGGAGATATCCGATATGTACGTTGTTTTTCTGCTGATCTGGGTGATATTTAATGAGAAACTGAATCTAGAAATACTGCTGTTCGGACTTGTGATCTCGGCGGCAGTATTTACTTTTATATGCAGATTTATGGATTACAGCCTGAAAAAGGAGCTGCGTTTTTATCAAAAAGCGGGGGGCATGCTCTGTTATGTGTGTGTGCTGCTGAAGGAGATTCTGGTGGCAAATCTGAAGGTATGTCACCTGATATTATCGGAGGAAGAAGAGATCGAACCGGCGCTGGTGGAGTTTACGGCAGATATGGAGACACCGACGGGACGGGCATTTTATGCAAATGCGATCACCCTGACACCGGGGACGATCACGGTATCCGTCGAAGATGATAAATACACGGTGCATTGTCTGGATGAGAGTATGGCAGAGGGGCTTGTGGATTCCGGACTGGAACAGAGACTGCACAGACTGGAGAGATAGATGATGGAACATATGATACCGGAGTTAGAACAGGCATATACGGCCGTATTTGTTGCTGCATTGGTGATTCTTGCGATATTTCTGATGCTAAGCCTGATCCGTGCGATCATCGGGCCGCGCGTGGCAGACCGCATTGTATCGATTAATATGATGGGGACGCAGACACTGGCGATCATAGCAATACTTGCTGTTATGAAGCATGAGGGGTATCTCGTTGATATCTGTCTGATCTATGCGATGACGAGTTTTCTGGCAGTGATTGTGCTGTCAAAAGTATATATGGGCGTCTATCGCCAACGCAAGGAAGAACGGGCGAAACAGATGGAAAAAGAGCAGAAGGAGGAACTCGGATATGGAGATCGTTGAATGGCTGCAATTTTTGCTTGGCAGTGCACTGCTGGTACTCGGATTATTGATTTTTCTCATACAGATGATCGGCGTATTCCGGTTTCAATATGTCCTCAACCGCATGCACGCGGCAGCTATGGGCGATACGCTCGGTATTGGCTGCTGTCTGTTTGGACTCATTGTGATGAGTGGATTTAGTTTCACCTCGTTAAAGCTATTGCTGGTCATCATATTTTTGTGGTTTTCTTCACCGGTGTCCTCACACCTGATCGCGCGTCTGGAGGTGACGTGTGATGAGCAGAAGGAGCATCACTATAAACAGATGGAGGCGCATGCGGACGGCTCGGTCGTGACGCGTGTGCCGCGGGTAAAGGAGGATGACGATGGAACTGTTTTTTGATCTGTTGCTTGTTTTTCTGCTGGTCTGCGCCATTGCGGTCAGCTTATCCGGGAATCTGTTGAATTCCATTATTATCTATATGTCGTTTTCACTGGTCATGTCTGTGATCTGGATATTGCTGGAGTCTCCGGATCTGGCGATCACTGAGGCAGCAGTCGGTGCGGGTGTGACATCGATTTTGTTTATTATCACCTTAAAGAAAATACATGCCATTCTGAAGGATGATTCAGACCGTGAGGAGACGAAGGAGGAACACCATGAGTAGACGTGTGCCCGAACAAGACTATGAAAAGACGCTGACGTTCCGTTTCCGCAGATGGCTGTCCGGATCAAAAGATCCGTTTCTGGATACGGTCGAGATGAAGCCGCCGCAGCAGTTCCTGGAATCAGAGGAGACGATCCACGAACATGAATTGCAGCATCAGCGTATCGTGGAGCATTCTTATGATGTGGAGCATAATGCGCAGGTGCGGCTGTTTCAGAAATTTTATAAGATTTTTTGTGTGATCTTTTGTCTGAGCCTGGTGTTTATCCTGCTCGTCGGTGTATCGAGTCTGCCGAAATACGGACATGAGGAAAATCCTGTAAATAATGAGGTGTCTGCACGTTATATCGAACAGGGATTGCAGGAGACCGGAGCGGTCAATATCGTGACAGGAATGATTCTCGATTACCGCGCATTTGATACGCTGGGGGAGTCACATGTATTGTTTCTGGCGACCTGTACCGTGCTTATCCTGATGCGCAAGGATCAGAAAAAATATCAGGAGACTGCCGAACACAATGACCGTATCTATGAACCGAAAAATGATGTGATTTTACAGACGGTCGCGCGTGTGCTCGTGCCGTTTATCGAGCTGTTCGGTATCTATGTGATCCTGGGTGGACATCTTGGACCCGGCGGTGGATTTTCCGGAGGTGCGATCTGTGGAGCCGGATTGATCCTGTATCTCAATGCTTTCGGTTTTGCCAAAACGGAGCGATTTTTTACCGGAAAGACCTATAAATGCATGTGTTTTGGGGCACTTGCCTGTTATTCGCTCGCTAAGACGTATTCTTTTTATACCGGTGCCAACCATATGGAGAGCGTAATACCGCTCGGCACGCCGGGAGCAATCCTGAGCAGTGGGCTGATATTGATTCTGGATATCTGCGTCGGTCTGGTCGTATCCGGTACGATGTATACGTTTTATGTCATGTTCCGGAAGGGAGGATATTGAGATGCATGTAGGGAACTTGTTTGCGAACTATCAGGAGGCGATCGCAATGATCATGTTTGCGATCGGATTTTCGAACCTGTTACTTCAGAAAAATCTGATTAAAAAGATTATCGGGTTTAATATCATGGATTCTTCGGTTTATCTGTTTCTGGCGCTCAAAGGCTATATCGCGGGGCATCACGCCGCGATCGTGGTGGATGGCGTGCAGAGCGTGGATGCTTATATCAATCCGATTCCGAGTGGACTTGTGCTGACCGGTATCGTGGTATCGGTGTCTGTGACTGCGTTGATGCTGTCGCTCACGATCCGTCTGTACAGCAGATATCATACGCTGGATCTGGATCAGATCACGACAGAAGTGAAAAAGGGAGGATTCTAAATGGCGCATGATTTTGTTCAGAACTTCCCTTTGTTCTGTATTATTTTAACGCTGTTTTCCGGTCCATGCTGCATGATATTACGTGGAAAATGGGCTCGTATTGTCAATCTCGGCGTGATCAGTGCGGTCGGTGTGATGTCGCTGGCTGTGCTGGTGGATGTATGTGCACGTGGTGGTACGTATGTTTATATGATGGGGCATTTCCCGGCGCCGTGGGGCAATGAGATCCGGGTGGGACCGCTCGAAGCATTCATGGCACTGTTTTTTTGCATTGTGATGCTGTTGTCGATGGTTGGAGGCATGGCACAGCGCCTGCGCAAGATCGAGGCGAGTAAGGAGAACCTGTATCATGTCATGGTCAATCTGCTGCTCAGTTCGCTGTTGGCACTGATCTATACGAATGATCTGTTTACGGCTTATGTATTTGTAGAGATCAATACGATCTCGGCGTGCGGCATGATCATGATCTGTCAGAATGGACATACGCTGGAGGCGGCAACACGTTATATGATCATGAGTCTGCTCGGCTCCGGACTGCTGCTGCTCGGTATCTGTTTCCTCTATGGACTCACCGGGCATCTGCTGATGAGTAATATCAAGGAGGCGGTGGCAGGACTCGTAGCGTCAGGCACGTATCATGCGCCGCTTATGGTGGCGGTCGGACTGATGTGTGTCGGTCTGGCGATCAAGAGCGCATTGTTTCCGTTTCACTCGTGGCTGCCGGATGCATATGGTTATTCGACCGTTTCATCTGCGGCGATCCTGTCATCGCTTGTGTCAAAGGGTTATATTTTTCTGCTGATTAAGATTTTTTATCGTGTGATTGGATTTGATATTATCTGCGGCAGTAAAATCATGGATGTATTCTTTGTATTCGGTATCGCAGGCATGATATTTGGATCAATCAGCGCGGCACGCGAGACGAATATCAGGCGGATGATTGCATTTTCATCTGTGGCGCAGATCGGATATATTTACATGGGATTTGGCTTGGGGACGAGCCTCGGTGTGTTGGCCAGTATCTATCATATGCTGTCACATGCTGCCACCAAATCATTGTTGTTTGTATCGGCAGCAGGACTTAGTGAGAGCTCTGCTGACAGCAGGGAATTGGCAGATCTCACCGGGGCAGGTTACCGGAATGCACCAGCCGGGATGGCTTTTACTGTGGGCGCATTGTCGATGGTTGGATTCCCGTTGTTTTCCGGTTTTATTTCAAAAATCCTGTTTGCGCAGGCTGCGGTCAATCAGTCGGAACGGATGCTGCCGACAATGATTGCATTAGCACTCAGTACGATACTGAATGTCATTTATTTTATGCGTGCGGTCATTGTGGTCTACACACCGCTACGGCGTGTGCCGGAAGAAAAACGGGAAGGTTATCAGAAGATTCGTATGGGTACACATCCGGAGATAACGGTGGTATATGTGTGCTTTGTGCTGCTGAATCTGGTACTGGGGCTGTTGTCACAGCCGATCGTAGAACTGTGCGCGAGAGGTCTTGGCATGTTTGGCTAGGCTGCAGGATGATGGAAGGGAGTTTTAGATGATACCGATTATGGATATGGCACCGGTTCGTCTGTTGACGCTGGGGGAGGGATTGGAGATCTCTTTTGGCGCAGATGGAATCAGCCTGTTTTTTATGGGGATAACGACATTTATCTTTTTATTGGTCGGAATTTATGCAGTTGCATACATGAAACATGAGGAACGCCCCAGACAGTTTTTCCTCGCGTATGCGCTGCTCTATATCATATTGCTCGGATTGGATCTGTCGGCGAACCTCGTCACGATGTACCTGTGTTACGAGCTGATGACGTTAGTGTCGATGTTGCTCGTCGTGCACAATCACTCACGCGAGGCGGTCATGGCGACGCTCAAGTATCTGTTCTATTCGCTGTGCGGCGCGTATCTGGGATTGTTCGGCATCTTTTATCTGAACCACTATTGCGTGGATCTGAATTTTGGCAGTACAGGCAGATTGGATCTGCCGGCACTGGCAGGGCATGAACAGACGTTACTCATCGTGGTATTTTTGATGCTGATCGGATTTGGAACAAAGGCGGGCATGTTCCCACTGCACGGCTGGCTGCCAACGGCACATCCGGTCGCACCGAGCCCGGCATCTGCGGTGCTCTCAGCGATCATTGTGAAGTCTGGTGTGCTGGCGACGATCCGCACGGTCTATCATATTATTGGAGCGGATTTCCTGCGCGGTACATGGGTACAGACTGCATGGATGAGCCTGACGCTGCTCACGGTGTTTATGGGATCCATGTTAGCTTATCGCGAGCCTGTGATCAAAAAGCGGTTCGCATATTCGACGGTCAGTCAGGTATCCTATATTTTGTTTGGATTATCGCTCTTGCAGGAGCAGGCATTTACCGGCGCACTGCTGCATGTCTGGTTCCATGCAATCATCAAGTGCGGGCTGTTTTTGTGTGCGGGCGTGTTTGTTGTGGTCTGCGGCTGTAAGCGTGTGGATGAATTGAAGGGGATCGGGAGGAAAATGCCCATACTGCTAGGCTGTTATACCTGCTTTGCACTGGCGCTGGTCGGTATACCGCCGACAAGCGGATTTGTGAGCAAATGGCAGCTCGCAGGCGGTGCATTGGATGCAGATGCTGGCTTTTTTGGCTGGTTCGGACCTGTGGTACTGCTCGTCAGTGCGCTGCTGACTGCAGGGTATTTGCTTCCGATTGCGATGCGTGGATTTTTTCCCGGCGTAGAGGAATGCAGTGGTCAGGTCGCACGGCTTGAAAAAAAAGAGCCGCCGCTTCTTATGCTCCTGCCGATCGTGGTACTGGCGGCAGTGGCTGTGCTGCTTGGCGTATTTCCGAACGGACTGATTAGCTTCTGCCGGAATCTGGCAGCATATTTCATGTAGAAGGGAGTAGGCATATGAATGGAATCTTGCTTGTGGCAGTTGTTTTGCTGCCGATTTTTCTCGCGATGCCGATCTCTCTGATCCGGTGGAAACGTGATACACATTGGATGCTCTATGCCGAGGGGATCGTGCTGCTCACCGCTGTACTCAGTTTTTATGCACTTGCAGATTCTGACCGGCAGCTGCATGTGCTGTTCCGGTTTGCAAACGATCTGGAGATCGCATTCCGTATCGATGGACTGGCGACTGTATTTGCGGCGCTCGTGTCGTTCCTGTGGCCGTTGGCGACGCTGTATGCATTTGAATATATGAGCCATCTGGAACACCGGCGGCTGTTTTTTATGTTTTATGTGATGACCTTCGGTGTGACACTGGGTATTGCTTTTTCGGGCAACATTCTGACGATGTACTGTTTTTATGAGATGCTGACGATGGTCACGCTGCCGTTAATCATCCATCCGCTCAGCAAGGAGGCGATCAGCGCGAGCCGTACCTACCTGCTGTACTCGCTCGGCGGGGCGGCATTTGCATTTATCGGAATGATTTTTATTCTGTACTATGGCACGACCGGGGCTTTCGTACCGGGTGGTGTGATGCATACGCCCGCCGTCATGGACAGACAAAATCTGCTGCTCGTTATATATGTGCTTACGTTTTTCGGTTTTTCAGTCAAGGCAGCGATGTGGCCGTTTGGCGGCTGGCTGCCGAAAGCGGGTGTTGCGCCGACTCCGGTGACAGCACTGCTGCATGCGGTTGCAGTCGTAAAGGCAGGTGCATTTGCGTTGATGCGTATTACCTATTACAGCTTTGGTTCGGAATTTCTGCGTGGGACATGGGCACAGACGCTATTGCTCGTATTTGTGATCATCACGATCATATATGGCTGCAGCCGTGCACTCAAAGAGACGCATCTGAAGCGCCGGCTGGCCTATTCGACGATGAGCAATCTGTCGTACATTCTGTTTGGTGTGGTGCTGATGAGTCCGCTTGGGCTGGTGGGCGCGCTGTGCCATATGGTGTTTCACGCATTTATGAAGATCAGTTCATTTTTCTGCGTAGGTGCGGTGATGCATCAGACAAAAAAGAATTATGTACACGAGGTCAATGGTCTGGGGTATGTGATGCCGGTGACGTTTACGATCTTTACGGTCTCAGGGCTGGCGCTCATGGGTGTACCGGGGCTGCCGGGATTTATCAGTAAATGGAATCTGGCAAAAGCGGCGCTTGGTAGTACGCATCCGCTGGCACCCATAGGGGTGTTTGCGTTGCTTGTATCGGCGCTTCTCACGGCGATCTATATGATGAGTATTTCTTTTCGGGCATTTTGCCCTGGCAGGGATTTTGACAGGAGTACAGTCGATGGATTCTGTGATCCGGGCTGGAGGATGCTGGTGCCGCTGGTGATATTTGTGATTGTTCTATTTCTGTTTGGATTGCACAGCGCACCGCTTGTGGAGTTGTTTACAAACATTGCAGCTGGTGTATAGAGAGCAGAGAGGAGGTGTTGAAATGTCTGGAATGGTTATGGCAGCGCAGGCAGCTGCCCGTATCTATCTGCCGGAGCTATGCGGATATGGGCTGAGTTTTGAACTGGACGGCTTTCGGGTTGTGTTTGTTGCAGTGACTTTTTTTGCATGGCTGGCAGCGCTGGCCTTGTCCTGTGAATATATGAAGCATGAAAAGCACCGGCGGAGATACTACATGTTTACGGTGGTGACGCTCGCTGCGACGGTCGGTGTATTTCTATCGGCTGATTTTTTCACGGCATTTATTTTCTTTGAGATCATGTCATTTACGTCTTATACATGGGTCGCACAGACGGAAAAACCACTGGCATTGCGCGCAGCGGACACGTATCTGGCAGTGGCTGTGATCGGTGGTCTGGTCATGCTGATGGGTATGTTTTTACTGTATCACATGGCTGGCACACTGGATTTTGAAGAACTTGGCAGATGGATGGAGCAGCAGACGGCATCGCCGATGCTCTATGCAGCGGGTGTGTGTATTCTGACCGGATTTGGGGCAAAGGCGGGTGTTTTTCCGTTACACATCTGGCTGCCGAAAGCGCATCCGGTCGCACCGGCACCGGCATCTGCATTGTTGTCCGGTGTGTTGACCAAGACCGGCATCTATGGTGTGATTGTACTCACAGTGCGGATCTTTGCAGGAGATATGAAGTGGGGAAACCTGATACTGATGTTAGGGGTCTGCACGATGTTTGCCGGCGCAGTACTGGCGGTATTTGCACTGGATCTGAAGCGAACCCTGGCTTGTTCTTCGGTTTCGCAGATTGGATTCATCATGACCGGTATCGGGATGTGCGGGCTGTTATATGGGGAACATGCATTGGCGGCACATGGTGCCATGCTGCATATGGTCAACCATTCATTGATCAAACTGGTATTGTTTTTATCGGCAGGTGTCATCTATATGAATACACATCGGCTGGATCTGAATGTGATCCGTGGTTTTGGACGCAGGAAGCCATTTCTGGCAGGCTGTTTTGCCGTGGGAGCATTATCAATCGGAGGTATTCCGCTGTTTAGCGGATATATCAGCAAGACGCTGATCCATGAGAGTATTCTCGAATATGGGGCTGTTGGCTGGATGAAGCTGCTGGAGATTGTGTTTATCGTCAGCGGCGGGCTGACTGTAGCGTATATGGCGAAGCTGTTTGTGACGGTCTTTATAGAAAAAAATACAGATGAGGCATTGCAGCGGCGGTATGATGGCATGCAGCGTTACCTGTCACCGCTCAGTGCGTGTGCGATCGGGATACCGGCAGCAGTACTTGCGATGTGGGGATTTTTACCGCACCGGCTGATGGATCGTGTGGCGGCACTCGGAAACAAATTTTATGCACTTGCAGAATCAAAGGGCGTGTCAGAAGCAGTACACTATTTTTCACCGGAGAATCTAAAGGGCGCTGCCTATTCGATTGTGATCGGTGTGATCGTATATGTAATTGTGATCCGCGGGCTGCTCACGAAGCAGACACCGGAAGGAGGGCGGGAGCTCGTAGACCGCTGGCCACGCTGGCTGGATCTGGAGGATCTGATCTACCGGCCGGTACTGCTGCGCTTTCTGCCCTATGTGGGAGGTGTCGCGAGCCGGATCTGTGATAGTCTCGTAGATACGGCGGTCGTGCTGCTGCGGCGGACGATCTATCGGGATACACCGCTGCCTCGTGAATATACGGAAGGCAATGCATGGACGAGGGCGCTCGGCAGGCTGTTGAATCTGTGGCGGGATCTGGCAAACCGTACCTGGCGCAAGGCTGATCCGGTCAAAAAAGATTACGTGCATCAGTTGGCAGTCCGCAGTGATCAGATTGCACAGAACAATCTGGTCATTACACGCAGCATCTCATTTGGACTGCTGCTGTTTGGTATCGGTTTTTGTCTCATGCTGTTTTATTTAATAGCAGGGGATCTGTAAGTCACCGGCTGGAGTCTCAATGGACACAATTGTGTTTATTTTGGATCGCCGGTTCATCGAATTGTTTATCAATATACAAAAATATGATATTGAGCTGTAGGGCAGAAAGGACAAAACAGGATGGATGTAGTAGCATTAGGTGAATTATTGATCGATTTCACAGAGAATGGAACAAGTGGACAGGGCAATCCGCTGTTTGAGGCAAATCCGGGCGGAGCACCGTGTAACGTGCTGGCGATGCTGGAAAAGCTCGGCAGGCGCACCGCCTTTATTGGAAAGGTCGGAGCAGACGCATTCGGACATCTGCTTGCGGATGCAGTCGCAGAGCAGGGCATTGATACACGTGGCATGTGCTATGATGAGCAGATTCCGACGACGCTTGCCTTTGTGCAGAACGCACCTGATGGCGACCGCAGCTTTTCATTTTATCGTAGCCCCGGTGCGGACATGATGCTGACCGCGGACGAGGTCGATACCGGACTGATCCGGGAGGCGAAAATCTTTCATTTTGGCAGCCTCTCACTGACCGATCCGGTCTGCGAGGCGGCGACTCGCCACGCAATCGCAGTCGCAAAGGAGTCGGGCGCACTCATTTCTTATGACCCGAATCTGCGCAAACCGCTGTGGAAAAGCATGGAACTGGCAGAGGAGAAGATCCGTTGGGGACTCAGTCAGTGTGATCTGTTAAAGATCTCCGATGATGAGATTTTCTTCCTGACCGGAGAGGCGGACATTGAGGCAGGCGTCGCAAAATTATTGCAGGAGTATCACATCCCATTTGTTTGTGCGACAATGGGTAAATCCGGCAGCCGGGCATTTTTTGATGGACAGAGCGTAACGGCAGAACCGTTTTTGCGCGATGATACGATCGAGACAACCGGAGCGGGAGATACGTTCTGCGCATGTATGATTGATGACATCTTAACACACGGAATCCATGGACGGACACCGGAGGATGTGAAGGAGATGCTCCGGTTTGCAAATGCAGCCGCATCACTGATCACGACGCGCAAGGGAGCGCTGCGGGTGATGCCGGAGCGTGCAGAGGTTGCGCAGATGTTAGACGGAACTAAGTAGCAGATCTTGTGGCCAAGGCATGAAAGCATACAAGTCATAGCTGCAAAGCTGTGCAAGATTGTCTGTCAATTATCAGATAACAATGGGGAAATATGAAAAATTTGAAAAAGAACAGTCTGTAGAAGCAGATTGTTCTTTTTCTTTTGCGAATGGCGTGGGCGGAACTGTTACATTTGAAATAAATATTAATGCTTGAGTGGATTGACAGATACCCCATTAGGGTATATTATGGTGATGTGAAATACCGGATGGGGGTATCTGAAAATGAAGGAGGATGCAAATTTGGAAGAAAATATGAATGCGTGCAAGTGCGACTGCACATGCTGTGAACGAAAAAAAAATCGGGATGAAAAAGAATATAAAGATCTGATGAACCGTCTCAGCCGCATTGAGGGACAGGTGCGGGGTATCCGAGGGATGGTCGAAAACGATGCGTACTGCGTAGATATATTGACACAGGTGGCGGCGGTGACGGCTGCACTGAACAGCTTCAATAAAGTATTGCTGGCAAACCATATCCGTACCTGCGTGGCGGATGATATCCGAAACGGCAATGATGAAGTCATTGACGAACTCGTACATACGTTACAGAAACTCATGAGATAAAGGAGCGTGATGAGGGATGGAACAATATAACGTAACAGGCATGAGCTGTGCCGCCTGCAGTTCGCGTGTAGAAAAGGCTGTACAGGCGGTCGATGGTGTGGAAAGTGTATCTGTCAGCCTGTTGACTAACTCTATGGTTGTCGAGGGAACTGCAGATAGCGGGGCGGTCATCGCGGCGGTCGAACATGCCGGGTATGAAGCCGCTCAAAAAGGGGCGCAGGAGCATGTATCACCCGGTGAGCAGGCAGACGCATTGGCAGACCATGAGACACCTAAAATGAAGCGGCGGCTGATCGCATCGCTGGTATTTTTAGTGCCACTCATGTATCTGTCGATGGGACATATGATGTGGAACTGGCCGGTCGGCAGTTTTCTGGCAGACAATATGCTGGCACAGGGAATCACACAGTTATTGTTTACAGGCATTATCATGGTGATCAACCAGAAGTTTTTTGTGAACGGTTTTGGCAGTTTGCTGCACCGTTCGTCGAATATGGATACGCTGGTTGCGCTCGGTGCGACGGCGTCATTTGGGTATAGTGTCTATGCACTCTATGGAATGAGTCAGGCTGCGCTGGATGGTGACAGGATGCAGATGATGGCCTATCATCACGAGTTCTATTTCGAGTCGGCAGCGATGATCCTGACATTGATTACAGTCGGAAAGATGCTCGAGGCACGCGCGAAGGGACGCACCACGGATGCATTGAAAAGTCTGATGAATCTGGCACCGAAGACGGCAGTACTGCTCGTAGATGGCGAAGAACAGACCGTACCGGTCGAAGATGTGAAGCCGGGTGATCTGTTTGTAGTACGTCCCGGTGAGAGTATTCCTGTGGATGGAGTCGTAAAAAGCGGAACCAGTGCGGTGGATGAATCGGCACTGACCGGGGAGAGTATTCCGGTCGATAAGACGCAGGGCGATAAAGTATCCGCTGCAACGATGAACCGTGCAGGATTTCTGACCTGTGAAGCGATACATGTCGGAGAGGATACGACACTTGCCAATATCATACGGATGGTCAGTGAGGCGAGTGCGACAAAAGCACCGGTTGCCAAAGTCGCAGATCAGGTATCAGGTATCTTCGTGCCGACCGTGATCGGTATTGCGCTGGTGACGATCGTTATATGGCTGCTGGCGGGAGAGAGCTTTGGATTTGCGCTCGCACGAGGAATCAGTGTGCTTGTAATCAGCTGTCCCTGTGCACTGGGACTCGCGACACCGGTAGCGATCATGGTCGGCAGTGGAATGGGGGCAAAGGCAGGTGTGTTGTTCAAGACTGCCGTATCACTCGAAGAGACCGGCAAGATACGGACGGTCGCACTGGACAAGACCGGTACCATCACCCGAGGAGAACCGCGTGTCACAGATCTTGTCCCGATGCCGGGGCTGGACGGGGAACAGTTGCTGCAAAAGGCAGCTTCCATGGAACAGAACAGTGAACATCCCCTCGCACGTGCGATACTGGATGCTGCATCTGAACAGAAACTGGAGCTGTCTTTGGTGGAGGATTTTGCGGCAGTTGTCGGAGGCGGTCTGCGGGCTGTGATGAATGGACAGCCTGTCAGTGGTGGCAGCCGCAGCTTTATGGGCGAACATTATGAACTGTCACAGGAATTGTGTGAGCAGGCAGACCGATGTGCAGCAGAGGGCAAGACACCGCTCTTTTTTGCAGAAGGTGACCGGCTGCTTGGTATGATAGCAGTCGCGGATGTGATCAAAGAGGACTCACATGAGGCGATTATGCAGATGCAGAATATGGGCATCCATGTTGTGATGCTCACGGGTGACAATGCGCGCACGGCAGCAGCGATCGGAGCGCAGGCAGGCGTAGATGAGGTCATCTCGGATGTACTGCCGGAAGGAAAAGAGGAAGTCATCAGACGTCTGGCACGAAGCGGCAAGGTAGCAATGGTCGGTGACGGTATTAATGATGCACCGGCGCTCACACGTGCAGATATCGGTATTGCGATCGGGGCCGGAACAGATGTGGCGATCGATGCAGCAGACGTCGTGCTGATGAAAAGCAGCCTGATGGATGTGGCTGCTGCGATCCGCCTGAGCCGTCAGACGTTAAAAAATATCCATGAAAATCTGTTCTGGGCATTTATTTATAATGTAATAGGTATTCCGCTTGCTGCCGGAGTGTGGTATCCTATATTCGGATGGAAGCTCAATCCGATGTTTGGTGCGGCGGCGATGAGCCTGTCGAGCTTCTGTGTAGTAACGAATGCACTGCGGCTCAATTTATTTGATGTGCACAGCACGAAAAAAGATAAGAAGATCAGCCAAAAACATGGGGATCAGACAATAAACCGGCATACAGATCCGGGTAAACATACAAATGGAAATCCGGATGATAATCAAATTACAAACCAAATTACAAAACAGGAAAAGGAGAATCAGGCAATGACAAAGACAATGCATATTGAAGGAATGATGTGTGGACACTGTGAGGCAAGAGTGAAAAAGACCCTGGAGGCACTTGAGGGTGTATCAGAAGCAGTTGTGAGCCATGAGGCAGGTACCGCAGTTGTGACACTGCAGGCAGATGTGGCAGACGATGTATTGAAGACTGCAGTTGAGGAACAGGATTACAAAGTAACCGGTATTGAATCATAGGTCAGATGTAATTACTCAGCACAGCCCGAAGCATTTACTGCTGAGGGCGTAAGAAAGTGATTCAGGAGTGCAAAATCCCATCGGCGAAGCCGATTCTCATGGATTTTGCATCGTAACTGTGAGGGTACTGAACAGTTACGGTCAGATAAAAATATTGAAATAGGTGTGGAATACAGGATGGAAACCAGAGAAATATTGGAGAGGCTGTGTGATGGCAGCCTCTCTATCGATGAGGCAGAGCTACATCTGAAGCAGCAGCCGTTTGAACAAATGGGTGGCTTCGCAAAGCTGGATATGCACAGAAAAGTGCGTTCCGGCTTTCCTGAGGTTGTATTTTGTTCCGGAAAAGCAAATGCGCATCTGCTCGCCATCTATGAGCGTCTGTATGAGACCGATGGGCGGGTATTTGGGACACGTGCGAGTGTCGATCAGTATGAATACATGCGGGGAGAACTGCCGCAGCTGCAATATGACCCGGTCTCGCGCATTTTAAAGATCGAACCGGAGGAGGCTGGTGAAGGAACACGTATCGGTTCGATTGCGGTCTGTACGGCAGGGACGGCGGATGTGCCGGTTGCGGAGGAGGCTGCACAGACCTGTGAATATTTTGGGTCGCATGTGGAGCGTATCTATGATGTAGGCGTGGCTGGCATTCACCGGTTGTTTGCGAACATGGAACCCATCTACCGCGCCAACTGCGTGATCGCGGTAGCCGGGATGGAGGGTGCACTGGCGAGTGTGCTGGGCGGTCTGGTGGATAAGCCGGTGATCGCAGTACCCACCTCGGTCGGATATGGGGCGAGTTTTCACGGATTGTCCGCATTGCTCACCATGATCAATTCATGTGCAAACGGCATCGGTGTCGTCAATATAGACAATGGCTATGGCGCGGCATATCTGGCCACGCAGATCAATCGTTTGGGAGTAAGACAAAATGACAGATAATCGAATTTTATATTTAGAGTGTGCATCCGGTATCAGCGGAGATATGACAGTCGCTGCATTGCTGGATCTGGGCGCAGATGAGAAAAAACTCAGACAGGCATTGGATTCACTGCAGCTGGATGGTGCACGGGTACATATATCCAGAGTGAAAAAATCCGGATTGGATGCATGTGATTTTGCGGTTGAACTGGATCCGGAACATGAGAACCATGATCATGACATGGCGTATCTGCATGGTACAGCACCGGAAAATATGCATATGCATAATTGTGGTCAGGATCACGATCATCATCATACACACGATCAGGAACACCATCACGACCATGACCATCATCACACACACGATCACCCGCATGTCCACCGGGGACTGAAGGAGATCACACAGATCATAGAGCGGGCAGATCTGACGGACGGTGCACGTGCGCTGGCACTGCGCATGTTTGATATTCTGGCTGATGCTGAGGCAAAGGCTCACGGCGTACCACGTGGGGAGGTGCATTTTCACGAAGTCGGGGCAGTTGATTCGATCATAGATATTGTGGCAGCAGCCGTCTGTCTGGATGACCTGGCTCCGGCGCGTATCATCTGTTCGCCGTTGGCTGAGGGCTGCGGTACTGTGCGTTGTCAGCATGGCGTGCTGCCAATACCGGTTCCGGCTGTGACTAATATTGTGGCTGCGCATGGTCTGGTGATTCATCCGACACAGGTCAGGGGAGAACTCGTGACACCGACAGGGGCGGCGATAGCGGCTGCTGTGCAGACCTGCCAATCAGGCAGGACGAATGGGCAGGAGACAGGGCAAAGCAGTGATTCCTGCGTGGATTCCTATACAGCCACGTACATAAATGCTTATACCATCGAAGGTGTAGGTATCGGCGCAGGAAAACGTGATTATGAGACCGCCGGTATTCTGCGTGCCATGTGGGTCAGACCGTGTGTTCAGCAACCGTCTGAACAGGGACGGATCGTAAAACTCGAGGCAAATATAGATGATGTGACCGGCGAGCAACTGGGTTATTGCATGGAGTGCCTGATGCGTGCGGGTGCGCGGGATGTGAGTTTTGTGCCAATCTATATGAAGAAGAACCGTCCGGCATATGAGCTGCATGTGATCTGTGACCCGGCAGAGGTGGGGCAGATGGAGGATATTATTTTCCGTGAGACGACGACGATCGGGATCAGACGATGTCTGATGGAGCGTCATGTGATGCAGCGGGAAATACAGACGGTAGAGACAGAATATGGCACGGCGCAGGTAAAGGTCTGCTCCTATGGGGCGATCAGAAAGGTCTATCCGGAGTACGGGAGCGTGGTGGAGTTGTGCCAGAAGTCAAAACAGGATTTTCGTAAAGTTTACCAAGCTGTCTGCGCTAAATTTGAATAAAAATACATTGGAATTGTATAGTTTTACTGAAAAAAAATTTACAGATATAATAATATGTAAAAATCTCTCTTTTTGTGCTATAATATAATTCGTTTTTGCTTATGACAATAGAATGTCTGCGAAGCGCGCATTCTATTGTTTTTAACAAGCACGGAAAAGGGGGATTTTTTTATGTCTCATATGCGGTTGTCAGATTTGCTCAATGTAGAAAGTATGCAGGTCATGCAGCGTGGTTTTTCCAGAGTGACCGGGATGGCAGCGGCTATTATAGACGAAAACGGTGTATTGCTCTCCAGAAGTGACAGGCGTGCACGTTTTTGCTTTGAATTGACGCGCAGCTGTGCGGAAGGAGAAAAGCGATGCAACGAATGCGACCGTGCGGGTGCCAAGCGGGCAATGCGGAGCGGAAAGCCGGAAGTATACACCTGTCATGCCGGAGTGTGTGATATCGCGGCACCGATTATTGTGGATGGACGGTTTATGGGAGCTTTTGTCGGTGGACAGGTGATCGTAGAAGAACCGGATGAAAAACAGATTCGTGCGATTGCTACGGAGCTTGGGCTTGATCCGGATGATTATATGGAGGCGCTTCACGAGCTTCCCGTGCGCACGGCACAGGAAGTAGCAGATGCAGCCGGATATATGGGTGCGATGGCAGAGATGCTGGGCGTGATGGCTGCTAACCAATACGAGATATTGAAAAAGAACCGGGAAATGGAGAATATGGCCAAGACAAAGACGGAGTTTTTGTCTACGGTGAATCTCAATCTCTACAAGCCTTTGCAGGAGATGCTGTTTCTGGCAAACAGTATCAACCGTATGGAGCTGCCAGAAGAGGCTGCAAAGAAGCTGCGTACACTGGAAAAGCAAAACCAGAAGGTGATCAATGCACTGGCAGATGCGATGGCATTCTCGGAGATGACGCGGACAGATTCTGATATTGTGGAGACACAGTATGATCTGGTTAAGCTGTGCGAGGGACTGGAGCTGACTTATACCGGTAAGCTGTTGAACCGCCCGGTGGAGTTTGTATTAGAGATTGAAGAAGATGTACCGACGGATCTGTTTGGAGATGTGACACGTATCCGGCAGATTCTGGTGAATCTGTTGAATAATGCGGTGCAGTATACACAAAAAGGGACGATCCGGCTGCATATCGCCAAGAAGAAGACAACGTATGGCCTGATTCTCAATTTTGAGATCTCGGATACCGGTATCGGCATGCGTCCGGATCAGGTTGCGTCGATTCAGGAGATGTTTGACAAGGTGCATGACAGTCAGACGATTAACGAGGATGTGCTGGCATTTGGGCTGGGTATGACCAGCCAGTTGGTAAACGCTGTGTATGGCAGTGTGAGTATAGAGAGTGCTTATGGAAATGGTTCACGGTTTTTGGTGTCAATTCCGCAGATGGAGACCGAAGACTGAAAATGGATGTGATATCAGGCAGGGGGATATATGCAGTTAGAGATGTATGAGGAACGGTTGCTGGAAGGTGCAAAACTGCTCGCACAGGCGAGATCTGTTACGGATGAGAAGAATATGCAGGCAGTGAATGCGATGAGCAATTCGCTGCGGCTGGGTGGGTTGAAACTGACACAGCTTGAGAGCCGGATCGGTGGCCGGACTCAGTCGGTGCAATATTTGGAGTCCGAGCGGACAGATGAATCGAGAATGGCACAATATGTATATGGTGAAGAACCGGGTGTGTCAGCGGAATATGAATTGTATCCGATCAAAGGGCAGGATGCGTGGAACGAAGAGGAAAAAAAGCGGATTGAATTGTTTGTTCTCATGCTCTATCAGGCAAATGAGCGACAGAAACTGGCAGCGGATGTGGATTATTACAGATATCATGATCCGCAGACCAGACATACGAATATGACCTTTTTCTCCCGGTGCTGCGAACAGTATATTATAAACCATACGATTGGAAGCTATACAGCGATGGCTGTCAATCTGTCCGGTTTTACCAATCTGAATCTGGAGATCGGCAGCAGTAATTGCGATACAGTATTGGTGACATATATGGACTGGCTCAAGCGGGGACTCGATGTGGACGAAGTGGTCTCAAGAATCAGTGGAGATCAGTTTGCTCTGTTGATCCATCAGGATCACGAAGAACAGATTCTGGATAAACTGCGGGGCAGTGAGATCTATTATGGCAAACAGGAGTCGGATCACGTATGTATCTCAGCGGAGGCAGGCATCTACAGGCTGACCGATGGCGTGGACAGCTATCACCATATTATACAGGCAGTCAGCAGCGCACTGAATGTGGCAAAAAGTTCTCTGCAGCTGCAGTTTTCCTATTATGATCCGATGACGGCAGATGCGAGTGAACGCAAAAAGTTTTATGAGGCCGAATTTGAGAAGGCATTGGTCAATGAGGATATCCACGTGTATTTTCAACCCAAGGTATCACTCAAGGATTATGACCTGATCGGTGCAGAGGCATTGTCACGCTGGATCGTGGATGGGAAGATCGTACCGCCGGATTCCTTTATTCCGATTCTCGAGGAGACGACACGTATCTGTGAATTGGATTTTTATGTGTTGGAGCATGTATGTAAGAGTATCCAGAGATGGATTGCGCATGGTGTACAGCCGGTAAAGGTGTCGGTCAATTTCTCGCGCCGGCATCTCTCCAATGAGAATCTGGTACATGATATTGTCCAGATGCTGGATAAATATGAAGTGCCGCACCAGTATATCGAGGTTGAATTAACGGAGACGACGATCGATGCGGATTTTGCGGCGCTCAAGCAGATCGTGTATGGACTGCGCGGTTACGGCATCGAATCTTCCGTGGATGACTTTGGTATGGGATATTCTTCGTTGAGTCTGATCCGGGATGTACCGTTTAAAGTGCTGAAGATTGACAAGAGTTTTCTCAGTGATAAGAATATGGAAACAGATGAACGCCAGAGATCTATGATGAAGCATGTTATCAGTATGGCGAACGATCTGGGTATGGAGTGTATCGCCGAAGGTGTGGAGAGCATGGAGCATGTCCAGTTGTTAAAAGAGAGCAAATGTTATATGGCACAGGGCTTTTTGTTTAACCGGCCGATTCCGCAGGAGCAGTTTGAGGATATTCTCATGCAGACGCAAAAAGAGCCAAGTGGTTTCATAATGGCATAAGATCGTATATAATGGGAGAGGAGTTCGGTGTGTGCTTTGGCAAGCCGATACTCCTCTTAGTTTTATTTGATAGAGGGGCGTTTGCGAAACTATTTTTGTCAGTTTTGGTCATGCAAGCACATTATTAAGAGCCCGCAGCTCCCGCAAGCATGTCTGTTTTGCTTTCGTTGCACGAACCATTTCGATGAGCCTCGGAAAAACCTAACTCGTGTTCAGCAGAGGCTTCCACGAGTTACGAGCCTCATCTCCATCGTGCAAAGGCAGCAAAATCAGACACACCTTTGCTCGCGCTGCTACTTCTGCATCTGAGTGGATAGTGCTTGCATGTTCCATTCATCTACTAAAATGTTTCGCAAACAGTATCTGCCGCAGGGCTAACGGCTGTGGGCACAGTGGATTCTGTCAACTGCGACTTTTGTCCGGCGAAGTGCGAGCGATTCGTAAACGAACTTCATGTCATAGCTGAAAGCCGCAGGCTATGTGTGCGAAGGACACATTGAGCCAAGGCTGAAGAGACAGCGAGACACCGCCGGGCAATCGGAGCAGCTTGATCAGAATGCCACTGCGCCCACAGCCAGATAGCCCGATGATTAAATAGTTTCGCAAACGCCTATTATTTGATAGAAAATTCCTGCGAACAGGATGTTTTTTGACGAAAACAGGAGGAAAAAGACGTGAAAAAGACACAATTAAAAAGTATACTGACAACGGTGCTTCTCATAGTTGCCCTGACGACGCAGACCGTGCGTGTATCGGCGGCACCCGTGCAGGCTGCTGCAGGATCTGACACACAGCAGACACAGACATTGGAAGAGCTGGCGACAAAGAAAGCAAAGGCAATGACTGGATTGTACGGTGCGACAAGTATCCAGTACGCGGTCATGCAGAAGGGTGAGCTGCTGCTCAGCGATGCCTGCGGGACAGATAATGCCACAAAAAAGACAAGCGTGACGACAGATTCAGTCTATGGGATTGGTTCCGTCAGCAAGATGTATACTACGGCGGCCGTGCAGCAGTTGTGTGAGTCTGGAAAGCTGAAGCTGGACAAGCCGGTCGTGGATTACATACCGGAATTCGCGATGAAGGACGAGCGGTACAAGGATATCACTGTGCGTATGCTGCTCAACCATTCCTCCGGCCTGATGGGCGATAACCTGGACAACGCGATACTGTTTGAGGATGCAGATACTTCTTATCATGACCAGCTTCTTCAAAAACTGGCGGATGGGGTCTTGAAGGCAGATCCCGGAGCGTATAGTGTGTATTGTAATGATGGATTTGAACTGGCAGAGCTGGTCGTCGAGCATGTGACGGGACAGAGTTTCAGTGATTATCTGCAATCGCATATTTTTACACCGCTTGGACTGGCGCACACATATACGACAGCACAGATGGATGCAGACAAGCATGCCGCAGGCATTTATACGGAAAAAGGCGGGATGCAGCTGCCGACAGAGTATCTGAATGCGATTGGTGCAGGCGGCGTATATTCCAATGCAGAGGATCTGTGCCGTTTTGGGATGAGCTTTACCGACCATTCCGGCAGATTGTTATCACAACAGTCGGTACAGGAGACCTTTGTGCCGGAGGGCAGAAAGGGTCAGTGGTGTGAAGAGGATACCGGTTTGATTGATTTTGGGCTTGGATGGGATACGGTGGCGCTGTATCCGTTTGCCGACTGTGGCATACAGGCGGTGGAAAAGGGTGGTGACTCGCTGTACTATCATGGTATGCTGCTCGTATTTCCAGATCAGGATCTGTCGGTTGCAGTGCTCTCGTCCGGTGGCTCGAGCAGCTATAATGGTGCGTTCGGACAATATCTGGCAGAGCAGGTGCTGAAGGGGCAGCAAGTGCCGGGTGTGGAGAAACTGGCTGACGTACCGACGGCTTATAAGCCCGCGAAGCAGACAGTACCGGATGCGTATGAACAATATGAGGGATATTATGTATCATTGATGGGCACTTATCAGATCAAAATGCAGGCAAAGGGCATGCGCGTGGTCAATCTGAATCAGCCAAATATGAAGATGACATTTATCTATAGCGGCAATGGACAATTTATATACCCGGATGGATCACAGATGCTCACATTTCTGGAGCAGGATGGAAATACTTATCTGATGTCAGGTACTTACGGTAAAATGCCGGGTATCAGTACGATGTATTCCTATGCTTATACTGCGCAGAAGGTAGTACCGCAGCAGTTGAAAAAATCTGTAAAACGGGCATGGAAACAGCGCGACGGAAAGCTCTATTTTACTGTGACAGAGAAGAGTTCTTCTGCCAGATATGTACAAAATGGTGTGATGCTGTCTATCGTTCTGTCGAATAACTGTGATGGATACGTGTACTATGACCGGATTGTGGATGCGAATACAGCAGAGCAGTTTACTGACATGCCGATGAATGGTTCACGGAGTGCGACAGATTTTGTATTTGAAAAAGACAGCAAGGGCATCGAATACCTGCATTATGCAGGAACTACGATGATCAGTGAAGATGGATTGAAGAATCTTCCGGCAAAAAAGTCTTATACCGTACAGATCAGTCGTAAAAATGGCTATGCAAAATGGTTCCGGGTCGGAACTAAGACAGCAGACAGAAAGCTGCGTATCAGATTGCCGGAGGGGATAGATGCGATGGCAGCGGTCTATGATTCAAACGGAACCTGTCAGTATGACAGTTATGTGAGCAGTAAACGTGCCGTGACATTGCCGGAGGATGGTTATGTCGTGTTTGCCGGCGCTCCGGGCGCATCCGTTCAGGTGACGATCCGGTAGAAATCAAAGTAAGACCGGAGTAAGGCCAAATACAGATCCGGTAAAAATCAGAGAATGAATGTAACTGTGAGGGTACTGAACAGTTACGAATGAATAACAATAGGAGGTCAATATGAGTATGAAGAAAACCTGCCGGCTGCTGCCGCTGCTTGGAGCTGTCCTGCTGCTGGCCGGCTGCGGCGGTGACAGTGGTGATTACAGTAAATATGTGACATTGGGTGATTATCAGAACCTGAGTGTCACAAAGACGGTCGAGAAAGTCACACAGGAGCGGCTGGACGAGTATGAGAAGGAGCAACTGAATGAATATACCGATTATGAGCCAGTCGATGGTCCGGTCAAACAGGGGCAGATGGTCAGCGTCTCCCTGCTGGCGAAGGATGGTGATGAGGTCGTCTATGATTTTACAGATGACGGATATGATCTGGTCATCGGAGATGCTGAGTTTGGTGAACAGGTGGATGAGGCATTGATCGGTGCTGTGGATGCGGATGAACTGGATTTGGAGGTATCATACGACAGTGATTTTGAGGATGCGATGCTCTCGGGAAAGGATATCACCTACCACATTGTGGTAAACAGCATCTCGGATGTCATCTATCCGGAATTGACGGACGAATTTGTGAAGGAGAACTTCGGCGTGGTTTCAGTAGAAAAGTGGCACCAGTCGATGAAAGAGGAGCTGCAGCAGTCCTATGAGGAAGATGCAGAGGAGACTGTGCGCGACGATCTGGTACAGGCAGCGATTGATGCCTGCGAGATCAGTGGCTATCCAAAGAGCCTTTACAAACAAAAAAAGCAGGAAGCCGAGAGTGGTTATCAGAGCTATGCGGATATGTTTAATTGTTCACTGGACGAAGTGTATGATATGCTGGATCTGGACGAGGCCGCGCGTGAAGAGGAATATATCGATGCTGTGGATGAGACGATGGTACTCGCAGAGATCCGCAGACAGGAGAACCTGACGCTGTCTGATGACCAGATGCAGGCGCGCATGGAGGCTTATGCACAGGAAAATGAATATGACTCTGTATCGGATTTACTCACAGATTATGATGAAAACGGCGTGAAGGAGTATATTCTAAATGAGTATACGATTGACTATCTGGAGGAGCATGCAGCGATCATTGAGAAATAGTAATAACAGTATTGCTTTTGTTACTGTTCACTCGTACCTCGTTCCAGTAACGGATTTTGCCGATGCTTCGCATTCCAGATCGGCAAAATCTGCTACCACCACTGTATCATACGGCATTTTCAGTTCAGAAAATGCCTGCCTGTGAACAGTAACTTGCTTTTTTCAAAATACATGGCAGGACGCATATTGTTTTTTGCATGAGAAAGGCTTACAATGATAATTAGTTAGAAATAGAAAACTTAAAAAAATATGAATGAATAAAGGAGTTAAAGAAATGTTTGGTTTTGGACAATTGATTCAGATTTTGAAAAAGAGCCCGAAGAAGATCGTGTTTACAGAGGGCAGTGATCCGCGTATTCTGGAAGCTGCATCCCGTCTGTTGGCCAGCAGCTTTTTAAGCCCGATCCTGGTAGGCAATGAGGAAGAGATCATGGCAGCCGCAGAAGATAGCGGATTCAATATCCGTGGTGCGAAGATCGTCGATCCGGCAAAGTACGAGCGCATGGATGAGATGGTAGATCTGTTTTGTGAGCTGCGCAAGAGCAAGGGTGTGACACCTGAGCAGGCACGTAAAACACTGGCACAGGCCAATTATTTTGGAACGATGCTCGTAAAGATGGGAGAGGCAGATGCATTACTTGGTGGCGCTACCTATTCTACCGCTGATACGGTTCGTCCCGCATTGCAGCTGATTAAGACCAAGCCGGGCAACAGTATTGTGTCTTCCTGCTTCATTCTCGTCAGACCGAGTGCTACCGGTGACAATGAAGTATTGGCAATGGGTGACTGTGCAATCAATATCAAGCCGACAGAGGATCAGCTGGTTGAGATCGCAACAGAGACTGCAGAGTGTGCAAAGATCTTCGATATCGATCCGAAGGTAGCATTTTTGAGCTACTCCACACTCGGATCAGGAGCGGGCGAGGATGTGGACAAGATGCGTCACGCAGCGGAAAAGACAAAGGCAAAAGCACCGGATCTCCCGATTGAGGGCGAGCTGCAGTTCGACGCTGCCGTATCACCGCGTGTTGCACGTACCAAGTGCCCGCAGTCTGAGGTGGCAGGTCATGCAAATACCTTTATTTTCCCTGACATCAACGCAGGTAATATCGGTTACAAGATCGCACAGCGCATGGGTAATTTTGAGGCATATGGACCGATTCTGTTAGGCCTGAATGCACCGATCAATGATCTGTCACGTGGATGTAATGCATCTGAGGTATATTCTATGGCGATCATCACCGCGGCATTGGCATAAGAAAGTGATTCAGGAGTGATGAACGGAGATATAAAAAATTCATGGGTTTTGACCCATGAATTTTTTTATGCCTTTTTTAGATAGATGCCGAGAATCTTCGCACCGTTTTTATAGCAGATATCATCCATCTGATCCTGGGAGAGCGGCATACGTTTTAACTCCTCCAGTGTATGTGCTGCACTGTCCCAGGGCGAATCTGTGCCAAACAGCAGGTGGTCGCTGCCGTGCTGCGTGAGGATACGCAGAAACTGTTCCTGCGTGATCACACCAAGGGAAAAAGAAATATCAAAAAATACATCAGGATTGTCCAATAATCCGATGACATCATCCCATTGCTTCCATCCACCGGTATGAGCGAGGATCAGGTGCGTGGGGTGGAGTGTATCAATGATCCGTCGGGACATCTGTGGTGTACAGTGTACCGGAGAGGGATAACCGATATCGATGCCGGCATGAAGTGTCGTGTATAATCCGAGTGATTCTGCTTCATCAATGATATGCATGGTTGCATCATCATCTGCAAAATGAAGCTGGTAGTCAGGATGCAGCTTGATCCCTTTGAAGCCATTGTCGGCGAGCCAGCGCAGCTCCTGCTGATAGTCCGGGTAATCCGGGTGCATTGCACCAAAGGAATAGATCCCTGTATCCGATGCAGTCTCGTTGGTCTGTAGTGCACGCCGGTTGATCTTTTCGACCTGTGCAGGATTCGTGGCGACCGGAAGCACAACGGAGACATCTACACCATCACGTGCCATGGCATCTCGCAACCCCTGATAGGTACCGTCGGTATGCGGAGAGATCCCGGCGCGTGTACCCAGTTGTTCGAGGGCAGAGGCTGCAATTTTGTCCGGAAAAGTATGCGTATGAAAATCAATGAGCATGGTTTTTATCCCTTCTGTCTGCAACAGCAGAACATGATTTATTATTATTTATCTGTTCCATAGTGTACCCCAAAATGGGTCGGGAGACAAGAAAGGTTGTAACAGTTCAGCCCGCGCCATTCGCAAAGACGCCTAACGGCGTTTTCCCACTGCTTCGCAGTTAACTTTGCTCATAATCCGGCGCTCACCTCATGGCTTATCAAACGAATCCATTCATGCAAGCATGATGTCTTCGTTTTTTAAGCCATGGCTGAACTGTTAAAAAAAATTAGAAAAAAGGTCTGGACAAATTAGAATCTTAATGTTATTATAATTGCAACTTAAAAAAATTAAGTGAAACGAAGGCGTTTCAACCAAGGGGTTGAAGCGCCTTTTTTGACGCCAAAGCCTCAGCCTGAAAACCGAAAATAAAAATTGGAATGATCGATTTGGAATCAGAAACGCACATCCATGTTTCACGGACAAAACAGATGAGGTGACAGTATGAGACAGCAGTTAGACAGCGTAGACAGAAAAATCTTACATATTTTACAGCAGAATGCGAGAACATCCTTAAAGGATATCGCATCCCAGGTATTTTTATCATCCCCTGCGACATCCGCGCGTATCGATAAGCTGGAGCGGGAGGGATATATCCTCGGATACCATACCTGTGTCAATAAAGAGAAAATGGGCAACCGCATTCGTGCATTTATCAATGTGGAAGTGCTTCCGGGTAAAAAGGATGCATTCTTAAATCTGGCGCGTGCATGCAACAATGTGATTGAGTGCAGTTGTATCACAGGTGACTATGCGATGCTGTTAGAGGTTGCTTATTCCAATACGAGAGATCTCGAGGCATTTGTCTCACAGGTACAGAAATTCGGAAAGACCCAGACACAGATCGTCTTCTCTACCGCCATCGAGCATCGTGAGATCTCTACACTGGTCGGGGAAACTGCATAATTGCACAGACAGGACTTTCTTTTTCCTGCCGGATATTTTATACTGAGACTGTCCGGAAACGGCGATGACTGGTCACGAGCGCAGTGAGGAACAGAATCGTTGTTGCGGACGAAGTGAACAGTAGCAGAGGATTTCAGGGGAAAAAGATATGAACGATGAGCAGATCACGCTGCCACAGGCATTTGTGGAGCGAATGAGGGAACAGCTTGGAGCGGAGGCGGATGCCTTTTTTGCCAGCTATGAATCACCGCGGGCATACGGCTTGCGGCGCAACCCGTTAAAGCAGACAGCAGAGCAATTTGAACAGATGATGCCATGGCAGCTCACACCGGTGAGTTGGGCAGACGAGGGCTATTATTATCCGGATACTGACAGACCGGGAAAGCATGTCTACCATGAGATGGGATTGTACTATATTCAGGAGCCGAGTGCGATGTGTGTCGCACAGATTGCTGATCCCAGACCGGGTGAGGCCGTACTTGATCTGTGTGCGGCACCAGGTGGCAAATCAACGCAGCTCGCCGGACGTATGGCAGGTGAGGGTTTGCTTGTATGCAATGAGATCGTGCCGAACCGTGCGAAGATTCTGGCGCAGAATATTGAGCGTATGGGGATCAGAAATGCAGTTGTGGTCAATCATTCACCACAGGAGCTGGAGGCACGTTTCCCTGCATTTTTTGACCGGATTGTGGTAGATGCGCCGTGCTCCGGAGAGGGCATGTTTCACAAAGAGGAGGCTGCGTTGACAGAGTGGTCGGTGGAAAATGTGCAGATGTGCGCCGGGCGCCAGCAGGAGATCCTAGCATGTGCGGTAAATATGCTCAGTCCGGGTGGTGTGCTTGTCTATTCGACGTGTACATTTGCCCCGGCAGAGGATGAGGAGATGGTTCGCTGGCTGCTAGAGACATATTCGGATCTCACATTGCAGCCGATCGATACGGCAGCACTTGGCATCTCAGATGGCACTGTGGCAGGAACGGGCCGGATCTACCCGCACAGACAGCGTGGGGAAGGTCATTTTGTCGCAAGGCTGAAAAAGGACGGTATGCGGATGGTACGGCAGCCGGAGGTGTTATCGGCAGATTCCGGTCGTATCAGGCGGGATAAAAAAGGAAAGAAGAATACCGGAAGCGTGTCATCTGCAGATGCATGGGCCGCATATGATATGTTTGCACAGCAGAACCTGTGTTGTGAACTGACTGGGCGCAGGCAGATGTTTGGCGACCAGTTGTATCTCGTGCCACAGGAGATGACTGCATTGGACGGCATGAAAGTACTCAGACCCGGGCTTCATCTGGGAACCGACAAAAAGAACCGGTTTGAGCCGTCACATGCATTGGCGCTGGCGCTGCGTGCAGATCAGGTGAAACAGACATGTGAGACCGATCAGCCGGAGCAATATCTGCGGGGTATGACTATGAATTGTGATCCGTCACTGGAGGGCTGGATACTGGTCACGTATCAGGGAATGCCACTCGGTTGGGGAAAGGCTAGCCGTGGTGTGGTGAAGAATCATTATCCGAAGGGACTGCGGATTCACTGGTAGATATAAATAAAAGGGCAAGGTGTAAAATTATTTTACGCGTTGCCCTGTTGTTTTTAGTCGGAGCCGTTCCGGGTTCCGTAAAACTTTCGGCTCCTCATCTGAACAATATCAGTATATGTGACAAATGTGAACCGCATGTGTCTGAAATCTAAAGGATTTCTAAAAAGGTGAAAAGTCCTTGTTGAATGATGGAGGCTTTGCACCTTGCTTTTGCATATAATATTTAGGTAATTGCGAAACTCGCGATGCTCGTTCGCAATCTTGAACCAAAATAGAAACAGAATTGTGCATAGCATGATT
>CAKRIZ010000017.1 GCA_934351445.1 uncultured Eubacterium sp. | reverse complement strand
TCAATCGCATTTTCAAATTCGGAAGCCCGTCCGCCTTTCTTAATCAGCTTATATTGGAAACGGGTATTCTTCTTGGAAAGCTGAACGGTAATGTTATCATAAGCAAGTCTGGTTTTCTTGATTTCATTCAAGTTGTTATACTTACTCATATCGTTGAGATAGCTTGCAAGTATCGTATCCTGCGTATGACGGACAAGGATATAGTCCTTTGTTTCAGCGAATTGCATCACGCACTCTGGCATACCACCGACTACAAGATACTGACGGTAAAGCTGCATTGCGGCATCGTGCAAGGCAGACGGCAGCGGCGTATCGGTATTAAAGCACTTTTTAATCTGCTCTACCAAATCGTCCTCACCGAGCGCCAACATAAATTCCTCCATATCCATAGGATAAAGCGTTTTCATATCGACCTTTCCTACGGGGAAAGAGAATTTTGCTCTGTTGACCGCAACGCCGAGCAAGCTGCCTGCGACGATGATGTGATAATCTGGAGCGTTCTCACAAAAGTATTTGAGCGAAGTCAACGCCCTTTCGCAGAGCTGCACCTCGTCAAAGACTATCAGCGTCTTTTCTTTTACGATGGTCTGACCTGCGATATGGGACAAAATCGGTATCAGATAATCGGGGCTGATGTTTTCCTCAAAGGTTGCGTTCAGCTTTGGATTGGTTTCAAAGTTGAAGTATGCCACATTTTCGTAATGGGTGCGCCCGAACTCCAGAATGGAATAGGTCTTTCCGACCTGTCTTGCGCCCTGTAAAATAAGAGGCTTTCGGTGTTTGCTTTCTTTCCAAGCTTCCAAGAAGCCCATAATCTTTCTATACATAAGCAGTCCTCCTCAAAGGTACTGACCACAGTATATCAGATATTCGTGTAAAAACCAATGAAATTTTCTTGAATTTTTGCACTAATCAACACGATTATTTTCGCTAACCTCTTACGATACGACACGAACACCGCAATTTCTGCATTTTGCACCCTATGTCAACCCTTTGGGTAGCTTTTTTGAAAAAATTTGGGTTAGACCTACAATTCAGGACTAACCCTGTAACTTAACTAAATGACATTGCGGGCTGAACTGTTACGTTTTTTATAATATTTCGCACTCTTTTTGCTGTTTCCTACATACTTTTCAGATCCCTCGTATTTTTCTCCACGATTTTGCGCGCGATCATGATCTGATGGCCACAGCCCTGACACTCCAGCCGGAAATCTGCGCCAACACGCAGGATCTTCCAGTCATGGCTTCCACAGGGATGTCCTTTTTTTAATGTTACGATATCTCCTACCTTATATTCCATAGCACTTCCTTTAATTATACATCAAGCTGTCTGAATACCGCCCCCAGACTATCCTGAATGACCAGATCCGCACGGCTGTCCATTGGTGTCGCTGATTTGTTGATCAGCACAAGCTTATGTCCCCGGTAATAATCGATCAGTCCCGCTGCCGGATAGACCGCAAGCGATGTACCGCCGACAATGAGCATGTCCGCATGGCTGATATCATGGATCGCCTGCTGCATGGTATATTCGTCGAGTCCCTCTTCATAGAGTACGACATCCGGCTTCACCCTGCCTCCACATGCATCACAGACCGGCACCGGATCAGGTGACTCAAGGATATAACGCGCATCAAACGCTTTCCCACAATGCTGGCAATAATTGCGATGCACACTGCCATGCAGCTCCCACACGCGCTTAGAACCTGCTGCCTGATGCAGCCCGTCTATATTCTGTGTCACAACGGATGTCAGCTTTCCGGCTTCCTCCAACCGTGCCAGCACCTTGTGCGTCACATTCGGTTCGACATCCAGACAGAGCATCTTATCCCTGTAAAACCGATAAAATTCTTCCGGCTTTTGCATATAAAAGCTGTGGCTGAGAATCGTCTCCGGCGGATAATCATAGGACTGGTTATAGAGTCCATCCACACTCCGGAAATCTGGTATACCGCTCTCCGTGCTGACTCCTGCGCCACCAAAAAATACGATTCTGTTTGATTCCTTCACCATCTGTTTCAATGTTTCAACTGCTTCTGACATCACCAACACCTCCCTAATGGCAGATTTCATAATTTTTATCATACGTTAGTACTATACTATCCTATTTTTTTTAATCTGACAATGTTCTCTTTGCCCTTATTTTTAATTCATAATAATACATCATTCTGCACAAAACAACCGCTACCAGCGTACTCACACACGTCGCCAGTATTCCAGGGCCGACAACCGCCGTTGGACTGACACTGCCATATTGACTGCGGTACGCAATCATATTGACTGGGATGAGCTGCAAGGATGAGATATTGAGTACGAGAAAGGTACACATCTCGGCACTCGCCACATCTTTTTTCTCTCCGGAGAGCAGCTGCAGCTGCTGCATCGCCTCAAGCCCCGCCGGAGTCGCTGCCCAGCCCAGTCCAAAGATATTTGCCATAAAATTGGTCGCAATCAGCTCATTCGCACGGCTATCCTGTGACAGCCTGGGAAACAGGAAACGCAGTACCGGCCGCAGCCGTCTCGTACATGCCGCGAGCATACCGGTCTCCTGCGCGATCTCCATGAGTCCTGTCCACATGGCAATCACACCTGCCATCGTAATCGCCAGATCTACTGCTTCCTTTGCTGCATCCACTGCCGCAGACGAGATCTGACCGAATCCTCCGTGAAATGCACCAAACAGGATACCTATCGCAATCATAGCTCCCCATAAATAATTCATATACACCCTACCCCGACTGATCTTCAATCACCATTATCTTATATATATGCATCTGTTGTATGATCGTTCACACGCTGCAGCCTTAAGAACCCTTTTTGCTGCGCTTCATATATTAATACGAAGTAACGCTAATAGGATAAGGAGCTATTATGTCTGTTTTGCTGTTTTTATCGGATGCCATGATCCCTCTGCTGATTTTTGTCATTGTCGGATATGGGTTACTCACAGGTTGTAATGTATATGATGCATTTATCCACGGTGCTGTGCGTGGATTGAAGATCGTCGTGCAGATTCTGCCGACACTGATCGGTCTGATGATCGCCGTCGGCATTCTCCGCGCCAGTGGCTTTCTGCTGTGGTTTGCCGGGTTGCTGACTCCAGTCTGTGAACAGTTCTCTTTTCCCCCGGAGCTACTGTCCGTGGCATTGGTCAAACTGTTTTCTTCGTCTGCTGCCACCGGACTCGCGCTCGATATATTCAAGGAATACGGCACGGATTCCCTGCCAGGACTCGGCGTCTCAATCATGCTAAGCTGTACAGAAGCAGTTTTCTATACTATGTCCGTCTATTTCATGTCCGTCCGTATCCGAAAAACCAGATGGACATTGCCATGCGCCCTGCTCGCCACACTATCCGGTATATGTATGAGCGTATTTCTGGCACATACGATGCTCTAGCTCCATCGCCCTCAATGCGTGCCCCAGCTCTCATAGTCCATGTGCAGGTTATATCTGATATCAAATAGCAGACAATCGCCATCCTCAAACGAATATGTATGTCCCTGCTGATCACTCCGTGTATGTGAAAAGCCCTGTAGCTGCCACATATTACAGTATCCACGGCTGGCATTTTCACTATTCGCATAACTCAGGTGCGCCACACCAGTCTGAGCCGGATAGGATTGGAGTTCAAACTGCACGAGCAGATAGCCATCTCTATAAAAAATCGGCTCAGCCTGACTGATCCGGCCACCATGGCTGCGGATATAAGCATCCAGATCCAGATCTGCATCCGCAATCTGCAGATCGGCCGGTAACTGATATTCCCCATTCCATACCTGTATCGACTGTGCACAGGCCAGCGGGTCAGCAACATTCCGCTCACGAACAGCGATAAACCGGCGGTTCGCTGGGGTAAAAATGATTCTCTGATACACGGGCGTCAGATCCTGCTTTTGATAGAGATGCACCCGTTTGCGCTCCGTTCCATCGCGTGAGATATAATAATAGGCAGGCAGACCAATCACCTGCGATCCGGCATCACGCATATTGCCGATCGTTTTTAACTGCAGCTTTATCCGATATCCCAGTCCGACCGCATGCACAGACCGGTTGTATGGGTGTTCTCCGGATAATATCGGAAGAATACCGCTCTGCGCACGTGCAGCGACCGGTATTCCATCCGGATCATTTCTCCCCACCCAGTATGCAGTGCCTTTTGCGGTTCCATCTGCATGATAAAAGACACTGCGCCAACGCGGATAGTCGACAATATCCGTAATCGCCAGATCATACATACGCCCTATGACCGTGACCGTCAGTTCATCATACGCTCCATATTCTGATAATTCCAGATTCGCCAGCGCGCCATTTCGATCTATGCCGCCCCTCGCGGCAGCCACGTTCTGTGCCAATGTCCGGTAGCGGATGCGATAGTCACCTTCCCTGACACCGGGCGGAAGGTAAAACTGCTGATTTCCAACCGGCAGATCAATCCATGTATCCGGCTGATAGGCTGTCATGCCTATATAGACGGCGAATGGGAAACGGATCTGGCGGCGGCTGACATATTTCTCATAATCTCTCTCTCCGTAACCGGGCAGGTCCCTATGTGTGCCATACGTCGATATCCCGACAGTAAACGGCCGCCCCAGCACCAATGACAGATACTTTGTCGGCACAATCTGCTGATTATGTGCCCGGTCATCGGTCATACCTCCCTTGCAGACAACCGGTGTATGCACCGTCACATCGTTCACCTGCATCACAGGCTTTCGTTTATAGCCCTTTCCATATAGATTGCGGTATACTGCCCATGCCTGTGTCTGATAACAGTCATTGCGTTTTGTATGTGGGATCATCAGCTCCTGCGAACAGAAGCGCTGCCGCCTTGTTCCTGTCTGGCGCACCGGCTCCGGTGCCTCACGATAGACATACCCATCGCACAGAACCGTCTCACCATCAATCACAAACCGGTCGTTTCGCACACGCACATCTCCGGCGATATTTTCTGCTGTCTGCTGTAGCTGATCCATTGTCAGACATGCGCCCTCGGAGAGATCTCCGCCATACACACTTCCTGAAAAATACGGAATCTCCAGATAACCATCCTGATCCCGCAGCAGATCGACCTTTGGCATATACAACCGGTCACATTCCACCATACCCGCTGGCAGCGCCTCATTTTCCACGCGCACACGCTCCAACGCATACAACTGCAGTTCCAGAATGCGATAATAAGAATACGGCCGACTGACATACAATGTCATCTGTGTCTGATAGCTTCCTTTTGCAGGTCCATCCTCTGTCATATATGTATATGTGTATGTCACATTCAGCGTAACCGGAACCGTTACTAGACCATGATAGTGTCTGAGCATGCATTCATAAAAATATTTTTGCAGTGAACCATGCACCGCGGCCTGTTCGCCAGTCGGAATACCCTGTATTGTGTTGAATTCCGGTGTATCGAGCGGTACTGACGTAATCGCAGCCTCATTTTGCCCACATGCACCCTCGCCATAGACCAGACGGAGTTCATCCTCCCACATGATTTCCTTTGGCAGCTCAATCATCTCCGGAATCGCCGGAAAATATACCGTTTTATTGAAATGCGTGCGCAGCCCTTCTGCATCTGTCCAGTCTCTGGCATTCATGATACCTTCTGCCGTCGTGTAGACTTCTCCATGCAACGCACCGTCTTTATCCATCCAGCCAAGTGCCTTTCCGTCCTCGACAACCGTCATGACCGCATCCAGATAGACCATGCCGCCTGCTTGATATAGCTCGATCTGCCAATCTGCAGATGCTTCGCCGATGCGCGCAAAGATATCCTGCTTATCACACACAAACCGGGTGTATACATACGCAGGGTCAGCAGGGTCAGCATAAGATGCCCCCGCCTGTGCTAACCTGACACGGGCACACTGCACAGCAGATACTTTCCCCGGCCAGCGCTTGATCGTCCATCCGATCGTTCGATACCTGACACCTCCAGTGGCCTTTTTATCATGTGTTGTCATTTTTAAATTGCCTTTGGAATCAAATTGCAGATTTTCCTGATACAGATCCTGATGTGAATCCGCTGCAGCCGGTGCTTCGCAAAACATCAGGCATACCGCGAGCAGTATGCTGCCCGCCATCATACTCATTCGCCCTGATCCCGGGCGATAGTTGTTCATATGCATGTCCTCCCTCTACTTTTATTCATAGGATAGGGATTCGACACATAGAATCTAAAGACATAAGAATTAGGGTTCTATTTTAGCATAGTCCCACAGAAAGGGCAATGATCATTCATAAAATCTCATTTCAAAAAAAAGTTGATAAAAAAATCTCATGGGAACTCCGGCTGCTGAGTCTGGGACTGTGCATTGCCATACTCTTTACCTGCGGTATGTCCGCTTTTTCCTCTATACAAGCGAAAAAGCAGCCGGACTTTTCCTCCTACACACAGCGGTTATTCCAGGAACAGCTCGCATCGGATACGCTCGCGCTGCATTACACACTGGCAGAGCCGTCAAATTACGGCATTGAGGACTATGATATCTCGCTCGGTTCCTTATCTGAGGCGGACCGTTTTGCTACGCGCCTGTCCTGCGAGAATATCCGTGCAGCCCTTGACCGGTATGATTATGCATCCCTATCCGTAGATGACCGGCTGACCTATGATATTGTTACATATACACTCGACCGCAATCTCGAAGGCTGTGACTATTATGATTACGGGGAGCCACTCGGCGCGATCAGCGGTATACAGGCCGAACTGCCTATCCTACTCGCAGAATACACCTTCCGCTGCCGTAACGATATCGAAGATTACCTCGCATTGATCGACAGTGCACCCGCCTATTTCTCACAAATTATCGATTTTGAAGAACGCAAAGCTGCAAAGGGGCTGTTCATGCCCACATTCGCTGCCGATGCGATCTCCCGGCAGATATCCTCCCTGCTCACAGAACCGGCATTCAACTGTCTGCGGGAGACCTTTCCGGACAAACTGCAAACTGTCTCCGGGCTCTCACCGGATGACCGCATGAACTATCTGCGTGAACACGACGCATTGATCGAAGGCTGCCTGGTTCCTGCCTATGAATCACTGCGCGAATGTCTCTCCCGGCTGCGCAGCACATCCACACACGATGGCGGCCTGTGCCAGCTCCCACACGGCGATGACTACTATGCCTATCTCGTGAAAAAATCTACTGCCAGTTCCCGGACTGTGGATGAATTAAATGAAATGATTGCGTTAAAAAGACAATCTAATTTGTCTCAATTAGCAAAAATAATCAGATCAAACCCAGATATATTGTCCTCTATGTCTAGCGTGAACTTAATGTGGAATACCCCGCAGCAGATGGTCGAACACTTAAAGGAATGCATGAGCCATGACTTTCCGCAGGCTCCTGAGCATTCCTATGAGATCAAGACGGTAGAGCCTGCCATGCAGTCATTTCTATCCCCGGCATTCTATCTGACTGCGCCAATGGATGATCCGGATGAGAACAACATCTACATTAACCCGGCTTATGAAAGGACTGACCTGGAATTGTTTACCACGCTGGCTCACGAAGGCTATCCCGGACATCTATACGAGACAGTCTTTTCCTATGAACAGAATCTCTCTCCGCTGCGGCACATCATGTCCTTCGGCGGATATACCGAAGGATGGGCAACTTATGTTGAGATGTGCTCCTATGACTATGCCGGCTTAGATCCGTCACTCGCACATGCGCTGCAGCTCAACGCCGCTGCTACACTCAGCCTCTATGCATCCATAGATATCGGTATACACCATGAAGGATGGAACCGTGATGTCGTACTCGAATTTCTCTCTGATTATGGTATCACTTCCGTTGAGACTGCGGATCATGTGTATGAACTTATCGTAGAGACTCCCGCCAACTACTTAAAGTATTATGTCGGTTATCTCGAATTTCTGGAACTTAAAAAAGATGCAATGACCCGCTTCGGTCCTGATTATAATGACAAAGCATTTCATCAGGCACTGCTCGCAATCGGTCCTGCACCTTTCTCGATTATTAAAAATTATCTGCCCTTATATTATCCTCAGGCATCTGCATCCAGCAATGCCTGATAGACTTCACGTTTGGATATACCCCGGTCTTTGGCGACCAGCTTCATCGCCTCTTTTCTGGGTATATCCTTCGCTTCGTAGATTGCCATGTGTTCACCAATCGTCATCTGCTCCCACGCGCGCTGTGCCTCGGCTTCCAGTTCGCGTCGGTCTCTGCCCGCAATCACAAGGACATATTCGCCCCGCGGCTCATTGTCCTTATAGTATAATAAGACATCATCTAATGTCGTTTTTTGAACATCTTCATATTTCTTTGTGAGCTCCCTGCACAGCGAGACCGACCGGTTTCCAAGCGTCTCGCGCAACTGTGTCAGAGTCGCGACCAGATGATGCGGTGCTTCATAGAGAATGATCGTGCGCGTCTCATCCTTTAATTCCTCGAGTACCTTCGCCCGTTCCTTTTTCTCACGTGGCAAAAATGCCTCAAACGCAAACCGTCTTGTCTGCTGTCCGGACATGGTGAGCGCTGTGATACAGGCAGCCGCACCGGGCAGTGATGTCACATGCTGCCCTTCCTCAAGCGCGATCCGCACGAGATCTTCTCCCGGATCAGAGATCCCGGGTGTCCCCGCGTCTGTGATCAGTGCAATATTTTTTCCCTGCCGCAGCTGATCAACGAGCTGATAAGCTTTTTCGATTTTATTATATTCATGATAACTCGTCATTGGTGTGTGAATCTCAAAATGGTTTAACAGCTTCAGGGAATTTCTCGTATCTTCTGCTGCGATCAGATCCACTTCCTTTAATGTGCGCAGCACGCGGTAGGTGATATCCTCAAGATTTCCGATCGGTGTCGCACATAAATATAAAGTACCTCTAGTATCCATAGACGTCTGTGATCTCCTTCGTGTAGACTTCAGGTCTTTCAAAAATAATGAGTGGCTTCTCCACGGTCAGTCTGGCATTGCCACCGCGCAGCCCCTCGATGAGCACCATATTGGGTTCCTTATCCGCAAAAGGATGGACAAACCGCATCCGCTTTGGTTCGATGCCATACTGATGCATGAGACAGCAGATCTCGACAAGACGAAACGGACGATGTACCATATACAGTCGGCCTCTCGGCCTTAACAGCTTCGCACTCTGGGCGACGACGTCCTCGAGCGTGCAGCAGATCTCATGTCTAGCGATCGTTTTCGCCTCATTCGCATTCTGCAGACCGTGCTGGCCGATCATATACGGTGGATTCGTCGTGATCACATCAAAAGAAGATGCTCCAAACAATGTCGAAGCATCCTTGATATCACCGGTCACAATGTCGATCTTTTCTTCCAGACGATTATAAGCTACGCTGCGCCGTGCCATGTCAGCACTCTCTGCCTGCAACTCCAGCCCGGTAAAATGCGATCCGTCCGTCTTTGCCTCCAGCAGGATCGGGATAATACCTGTTCCTGTTCCAAGGTCGAGCACCCGCTCACCCGGCTTCACCTGTGCAACACCGGATAGCAGCACCGCATCCATACCGAAACAGAAGCGTTTTGGATCCTGAATGATATGGTACCCATTTCGTTCGAGGTCATCCAGCCGTTCGCCCGGTTTTAGCAGATCCGTATTATTTGTCCTCCTGGGAGGGTTTTTCTCCTCCACGATTTGCTCTGTCCCCACGGTCTACGCGATCCTTTCCATTTCCACGATCTTTTTGATTGTTACGGTTCTTGCGGTAATGATTCCGCTGTTGACTCTGCTCGCCGGTTTTATTGCGGTCATTCCGGTCACTTTTATCGCTTTTATCACCTTTATCGTTTTGATTATTACGGTCATTACGATCATTTCGGTCTCGGTTGTCACGATAGGGTTTTTGCTCTCTTCCCTCACGTTTTTCGCGCTCCCTGCCCTCAGGCCTGCGTTCGGTTGTCTCCGGATTCTCATCTTCAAGAGAAGACAGCTCCTTTAACTCCTGTGAAGAAACCTTCGTATTTTTCTTACGCGGACGGAACTTCAGTTCTTCCACATCATATTCACGCAGTTCCTTCTCATCATCTACCTCAACGAGTACCTTTACCTTCTGGCGGAGCACATTGACACTCTGTACCTCTCCGACAGCACCATCTACTGCAGTCACGGGATCGCCGATACCCGGAAGCCGGCTGTTCAGATATTCGTAAGTCTCTTGCTCGTTTTTCAGACAGCACATCAGCCTTCCGCACACACCGGAGATCTTTGTCGGGTTGAGTGACAGATTCTGTTCCTTTGCCATCTTGATGGATACCGGCACGAAATCAGACAGATACGAGCAGCAGCACAGCTCACGCCCACAGATGCCGATTCCACCGAGCATCTTTGTCTCATCCCTGACACCGATCTGACGCAGCTCGATACGTGTACGGAATACACCCGCGAGATCCTTGACGAGCTCTCTGAAATCAATTCTGCCGTCTGCTGTAAAATAAAACAATAGCTTGTTACTGTCAAATGTATATTCTGCCTGCACGAGCTTCATGTTTAGCCCATGCTTGGCGATCTTTTCCTGACAGGTCTTGTATGCGCTCTTTTCGCGCTCTTTGTTGTGTTCTACCGTCTTGTCATCCTCCTCAGTAGCGACTCGGATGACCGGTTTCAACGGCTGTACAACCGCATCATCCTCCACCTCACGCGGCGCGATGAGCACAGTTCCATATTCGATGCCCCGGGCTGTCTCGACGATCGCATGGTCACCCATATGCATATCGAGATCTTTCGGATCGAAATAATATATTTTTCCGGCATTGCGGAAACGAATTCCTACTACTTTTATCATGTTAATTCTCCTTTAATGTCAAGAGCAGCAGCTCAATCACCAGATCGAAGTTCACATTTGCATTCAAACGTGCCTTGGCCTTGTCCAATGCATTTAGCTTGCACTCGATCCCATGATAAGACGACGTATTGGCCTGCTTCTTGACCTCATACACTTCATCTTTGAAGATCAGGCCATTGACATCTGCCGTTGCTTTATATAACAATACATCTCGATACCAGATCATCAGTATATCAAAGAAATCGTTGATCTCCAGCTTGTATTCACTGACCTGCTTCACGGCACCGATCATTTCTGACAACTCAATATCCTTGATCCGCCTGACTAGCTGCAGGGCTGCATCCTTGATCTCATTAAAATCAGCAGACGATGCCAGCGCGATCGCTTTTCCAACAACGCCCTGCGAGAATGCCACACATACATCTGCCTGATAGTCCACGACACCGCATGATTTCATCAGATAATCCTTCAACTGCTCACCCGGAACTGGCTTTAAGTCCAGACGTATGCACCGCGAGAGGATCGTCGGCAAAAATGTATCTGCATTTGTCGTCAACAGCAGAATCACTCCATATGAAGGCGGCTCCTCGATCGTCTTTAACAGTGCATTCTGTGCCTGTACATTCATTTTCTCGGCTTCATCCACAATATATATCTTGTAGGGACTGCTATACGGCTTCACCGCAATATCCTGATTGATCTGTGTGCGGATATCGTCCACGCCGATCGTATTTGGCTTTTCATGCTGTACATAGATGATATCCGGCTGGTTATGTGAAGCTGCCTGCTTGCAGGAATGACATTCGCCACACGGCTCTACACCTTTTTTCTCGCACTGCAGTGCACTCGCAAATGCCTCCGCGATCATCATCTTGCCCGCTGACTGCGGTGCATTCAGAATATACGCATGACTCACCTTGTCCATCCGTATCGCATTCTGCAGATGCCCGATCACCTGTTCATTTCCCAATATGTCCGAAAAAGCTGCCATAAGTGCCTCCTTAGGTTAAGATATCCAACAGCAGACCTTCGATCTCTCCGATTCTGCTGAGAATATCAATCTGATTCTTCTCATCTTCGACCAGATCCTGTGCCAGTTCGTCCAGATTCTGATCGATCAGGCGGATAATACCGTATACACGGTGTCTGCCTCTGTGATCGAGAAAATTCTCTCTCGAAAACTTATGTGAACGGTTGACAATCTCGTTCAAAAAATCCTTGATCAGTCCACGATAACGCTTCATCTCACGAATATCCATATGTCTTGCGATCAATTTGCCCTGCACATTGATATCCTTTAACATACGCTCGACCTTTGCCTGTAGATCCGCATCCTCGATCGCGCTGGTCAATGTAAAACGAAAGCTGTCATCGGCTGCCTGTGTCTGATTTGCCTGATTCACGGACGACAAGGGTGTCGTCTGATTTACCCTGAAATTATCCATCTTTTAATCTAATCCGTTTTTCATACTTCTGATATATGCGCCTAGCTGCTTCAATGTATCTTCTAATACTCTATTTTCAAATATCGGCTGTATCTGTGCGCGTTTTAAGTTCTCCTCGGAAAAATCCTCCTCATCTGCCAGAAAACGTCGGCACATCTCCTTATATTTTGGCTCCGGCTGTCTGCGTTCACGGTCTAATGCCCTCTGCAGCCGCAGGCCGTCATCGACTTCCAGATACAACGGTATCAGCCGCTCTGCTCCGAAATAGTCCCTGAGCTTCAGATATGCTTCCAGCGTGTTGATCGTCAGGTAATCTCCATCCGCGGGATCAAGCTGCCCATCTGCCACTGTAAAATAATGCCAGATTCCATGTATGGTATGATAAGAACGGCTCTCTATGATCTTACCATCAGCACATAGCTGCTCAAACTGCTGATCGGTATAAAAATAATAGTTCTCTCCGTTCTGCTCGCCCTCGCGAATCGGGCGTGTCGTGCCTGTCACCAGACGCTGCAGCCCCAGATCCTTCTGCTGTAATAGCTTCTGATAGATCGTATCTTTTCCGGAAGAGCTCTTTCCCATAAGACAAAATATATATCCCATTATCCGACTGATCCTTTCTGCCTTATTCAGTATTAGGCGTTTGCGAAACTATTTTTGTCAGGTTTTGGGGCATGCAAGCACATGATCAAGAGTCCGCAGCTCCCGCAAGCATGTCTGTTTTGCTTTCGTTGCACGGACCATTCCGATGAGCCTTGGAAAAACCTAACTCGTGTTCAGCAGAGGCTTCCACGAGTTACAAGTCTCCTCTCCATCGTGCAAAGGCAGCAAAATCAGACACGCCTTTGCTCGCGCTGCTACTTCTGCATCTGAGTTGATAGTGCTTGCATGTTCCGTTCACCTACTAAAATGTTTCGCAAACAGTATCTACCGCAGGGTTAACGGCTGTGAGCGCGGTGGTTTCTGTCAACTGCGACTTTTGTCCGGCGAAGTGCGAGCGATTCGTAAACGAACTTCATGTCATAACTGAAAGCCGCAGGCTATGTGTGTGAGCAGAGCGAAAGACACATCGAGCCAAGGCTGAAGAGACAGCGAGACACCGCCGGGCAACCGGAGCAGCTTGATCAGAATACTACCGTGCCCACAGCCAGATAACCCGGATCATAAAAATAGTTTCGCAAACACCTATTATTCAGTATACCCTAATCTTTTCTTCATTGCAATTAATATGTCACTGTTCACTCCGTTCCAGCCCTACACCTTTTTATAATACCTCTATATGTGCTGCAGCTTTATCCCGCATGCCCTCGAGATCCAGCCCACGTGCCTTCAGCTCGTGAATATCTGCTACAAGCGCTGCATCGATCCGCTCACCGGGAACGAGCATCGGTATCCCCGGCGGATACAGATAGACATATTCCCCACTGACCCGTCCGGCTGCCTCCTGCCAGCTCACCGCCTCGCGGCGCGACTGCATGGCATCTATCGCTGCCGCTATCTGGCATGCCTGCTCCCTCTCCCTGTATATACGTGCCACAAAACCGCACTGTGCCTGTCCAAATGGCTCAAGCTGCGCATCGATCTCCTCCAAAGCCGCCCATAAGCGTTCAAAACCCTCCCTGCTATCCATCAGAGAACAGAGCGCAGTCACATATTCACCCGAACACATCTCCATCTGCAGATGATAGCGTGACAGCAGCATGTCATAGAGCTGTCTGCCATCCATATTACAATCTCCCGTACTGATCAGGATCTTCGAACGGTCGCGTGTATACGCGCACTCCCGGTCAAAATCCGTCTCCTGTATCACATGCAGACATCGCAGCTGACGGCTTTTCTCATAAAACCAGCTCAGATTGTCATCCAGTGCCGTAAACAGGCGCGCGCCGTTCTCCTGTAAAAAAGGTATGAGCCGGCTCATACCAGCCATCAGCAGATACGACGGAGAGCTGCTCTCATAGATATCCAGAAAACGTTCCACTGCATCCTCTGCAATCCGATCCGTACACACATGCAATACGGCACTCTGCGTAAATGCAGGCAGTGTCTTATGCACACTTTGTATCACAACATCAGCCCCACAGGTGGCCGCAGAACGCGGACAGCTCCCATGCAGCCCAAAATGGGCTCCGTGCGCCTCATCTACAATCAATGGCAGCCCATACCTGTGTACAATATCCGCAATGCGCAAAACATCCGATACCACTCCATCGTAGGTCGGACTCGTGATATACACAGCCTGCACCGACCGGTCCTGCTCCAGTGCATCTGCGATCGCCTCCGGGCGAATCGCGCCCTGTATATCATAATCGCTGATCTGGGGATAACAATAATATGCCTCTAGCCCACGCAGCTCCAGTGCATGATAGGCTGCTTTATGGGAATTGCGCGCCAGCAGCAGTCTTCCGCCTCCCGGCACTGCCGCCGAGATCGCTGCCAGTATCCCACAGCTGCTTCCGTTTACGAGGAAAAAGGTGCGCCTGACACCGACAAAATCCGCATACTTTTGCTGTTCTTCTTTTAGAATCCCTTGCGCATGATGCAGATTGTCAAATCCTTCGATTTCTGTAATATCCAGATGATATGCATCCGTCGGCAAATGAAGCATTCTCTTATGTCCCGGCATATGAAACGGATAAACATCCGTCTGTCCGTATGCCTGTAATTGTTCCAATAACATTAATCTAAATACCTCCCCAGTTCGGGTATCCAACTGCCCAGATAGATCATATCCTGCAATCGGGCACTCCACAACGGCTGCAGGAACTGCCAAAAGCGGCTATAGACGGTCTCCCAGTCCGGCAGCTGTCTGCGGCACCGTTTCCGGTAAGCCTGCCACTTCTTATTCATGTATGGATAGTTCAGGTAATGCTCCATCTGTGCATACCGTGTCGCATCCAGTGAGATCTGCCGCTCCCCGCAATACTGATCCAGTTTCTTCTGGAACTGCCTGCCCTCAAAACCCAGCAGCCCGAGAGCATCATAGAGGCGCTCGTAGACACCCATATCACGGATCAGCTCCAGACTCCCCAATGCCTCTCCCAGATCATCCAGAAATTGTTCTTCCAACGGATAGACCATAACCTGCTGTACCTTACTTGTCTCCATAATCAGGCGCATGGCATAGCTGCCCGCCTCATGCGTCAGATCGGTCCTGTGTATTCCATCGACCACCAAGGACAGCGGGATTCTGACTCCCTCCAGTTCCCCGTTTAATTCAACCTCAAGCCGCTGACTTGTATTCTCCATATGGGAACGCCAGCTCCAGTTAATATTCGTCTGTGTCTCCCACTTGACCGATTTCTTTAGAAAAGCTGCAAAATCTGCCTTTGTCAGCCGTTCCGTATCTGCACAGACATATACATACCGGAGCTGATAGCTGCCACTGCGTCCATTCAGGCTCAACGCCCCCGGATTTTTAAGCAGCAGCCGTTCACCCCGCTCCGATACCGACAGACACAGAACGAGCTGTTCCATCATATAGACTGCCAGCAGCCGCTCCATGGGCAGATCCAGTTCTGCACTTTTTTCACGAATCGCAGCAATGCCTATCAGATTTCTTCTCACCACAGCTCCCGTAGTCCCCCTTGCACGACTCAATTACAACCACGCTCCAATCCGATTCTGCACTTTATTCAACACTTTGCGCTCCCTGGCATACTGCAGCAGTCTCGAAATATCCTTCTGCGGCTCTGCGATGTAAGCAAGCAGCGCCTTTTTCACGTCATCATGCTCCATACGGTCCTCATACTTCAGACAGTCACACATCAGCCGTTCCTTATTATAGATCTTCATCGTACTGCCACCAAATGCCATCTCCGTGATACCCAGTGCCAGCACCTTCGGCTCACTGTAATAAGGATGTACAAACGGATAGCTCAGATGAAACCGGGACTTCGATGTATTTTTATCGATTGCAATCTGATACTCCGCCGGTTTGACCGAAAGATATCCATATTCATATAACGCGCTCTCCATAGTCAGCACACCATCTTCCCCGAACAATCGGACAATCATCTCATCCTCGGTCAGTTCATGCTCCCGCAATGTATAATAGCCGCTTTTGATCCGCTCCAGGACTCCCCAGTCCACAAACTGCTGGATCCTGCGATAATCGATCCCCAGTGTATATAGCTCAGCGGTCTTTACCACACCATCATGTGCCCTCACCAGTTGTTCAATCGCCGCTTCATCCTGCTTCCATTTCTCTTCTCGTGTCATATACCGCCTATCCTCCCATCAACGAGTGGAGTTCTTTAATGCCTATTTTTTCCGCTCAGTACATGTTATATTGGTTATTTTTATATTATAAATTTTGCGCAGATATTTGTCAATATTGTCTCTTTTTATCGAAATCTGTACTTGAACTTCACGTTTATATGTCCTATAATCAATAAAAGACATTGATTTTTGTCTCAAACATACATTCGCACACCATATGGAAAATACAGAACAGATACAGATAGGAGGCAACCTATGGATCACACATTGAGGAAAAATCCCTCGCGCACAGAATGTGAAAAAACCATCCGCCGTATTCTCATCACTGAGATATTACAAAATGGGAAAAATAAGCACTTCCGCATGGCAACCGATTTCATCACCTACTTTGAGGCACTCTATCCCGCTTCTGACAGCCTGACCAAGCAGGTACAGCGGGCAGTCAAGGCCATGAACATGCCAAAAGATGAGGATGGATTCTTCATTATTGACCGGACACCCGAACAGGTTGCCCAGGACCGTGAACTGCACACGCTGTTTGAGCAGTCGCATATGCAGATCACCTCTCTCGATGAGTGTGAGACGCTCTTTCTGTCTCTCGATCCTGCCTACCGCGAATACATCACCTACCGCTTTACGCAATCGGATACACTGCGGGATAAATACGTCACGATCCAACAGACAAATAATGGCCTGCTGATCTATACGAGAGATAAAAAGAAGCTGGAGCAGGTGCTCCAGCGACTTATGATGTTAGGTTAAATCGGATTCCGTTCCACTAAAACCTCAAATGTTTACTTTTCTTGGCCTGCCGTCTTCTCTTACGGCTCTTTCTCGTATCATGGATCGTCTGATAACGATTCCGTTCATACCGCCGGCTTCTCATGCCGGCGATTTTTTGCCGGATCAGATAGGAATGTGTTGCCAGCCAGTACATGAGCAGAATCAATACGACTGCTGCTAACAGCAGTCCTGCCACAACCGCTATGGTTTTCACATTGATCTCTATGTGGATGTTGTTTTGTTGTTTCGGCGTATCGCCCTCCGGCTGTGGCTGCTCAGTCACAGGTTCTTCGCTGACTGCCTCCTGCTGATCTGACTCTGCCTCATCATCTGTCTCTGGTGTATCAGCAGATACACGCTCCGTGAACTCATAACCATCGGCAGACAGATCATTCATACGCACATCTGCGCGGCCGACTTCATGGCCTGCATAGCTGTAAACAAATGTACCGAGCACGTTGTCATCACTGCTGTCATAGACTGTCTGCGATGTCAGATCCGAAAAGTCTGCAGATACCGGAACGATCACTACAGCATCCTCGTCAATTGATGCAAACTGCTGCGTAGCTCTGCCAGTCTGTGCATTTTTCTCATAATCAGCCACCTTCAGTAATTTAAAGTTATCAAAACAATAATCAAACATCGTCCGCGTATCGGTATAATGATACGGAGTCTGTTCTCTCATGACCACGCACACGAGTGCCATATCACCTTTCTGTGCAAAGGTAACCAGCGTATTTCCAGCTGCATTTGTATAGCCGGTCTTGCCTCCGGTCGCATAATCATACAGATATGCATAATCTCCATGGAACGGATAGATCATCTTATGATGATTGTGCAGCGGTGTCTCGGCTTCATGCTTGTTGGTCGGTGGAATCGTATAGGACTTTGTCCCTGCGATCACACGGAATGTCTCATTCTTATATGCTTCTGCTGCGATCAGCGCCATGTCATGTGCGCTCGTCCAGTGATTCTCGTCCGGCAGACCGTTTGGATTATTAAAATGCGTATTCGTACAACCCAGTTCTGCGGCACGCTCATTCATCATCTTGGTAAACTGCTCCATCGTGCCACCGCCATCTGAAGCAACCTGTTCTCCGATCGCCCATGCACATTCATTTGCAGATTCGAGCATCATACCATAGAGACACTCTTCCATCGTCATCTCCTCGTCGATGTCACGCGAAATATGAGATGTATCTCCCTCATTACCGTATACTGCTTTCTCGGAAAAGATAACGGTCTCATCCAGAGAACAGTTCTCTATGGCAAGCAATGCCGTCATGATCTTTGTGATACTCGCCGGATAATTGACCTCATCCATATTACGCTCGTACAGAACCGTCCCGGTCGCGATATCCATCACGCAGATAGATGGCGCTTCTACCTGTGGCATCTTCGGCCAGGTCTCCTTTGCAGATATGGGTATCGCCGCCTGAATCACCAGAAGTAATGCCATCAGCATACAGATCGCTGTATTTCTAACTTTTTTCATAATTTCCTCATTTTTATCTTGATTTTAGTATTTTCCTATTTTAGTATAATATCCGTGCATACGTTGCGCAAGACTTTTTTAGGAGACGAATCGAAAACATGCGACTACGAAATATTCCGGGTGCAGATGCCGCAGTAGCGGCATGCCCCTATGTAATAGAACATCCCCAAGACCTGCGCGGCCATTGGGATGACAGATTTGAGACAAAGCAGCCGATCCACATCGAAGTCGGTATGGGAAAAGGCCAGTTTCTATTCGGACAGGCTGCTGCCCATCCAGAGATTAATTATATTGGCATTGAGCGCTATACGAGCGTGCTGCTGCGCGCCATCCAGAAAATCAATCCGGACGAACCCCCGAAAAATATGCTGTTTATCTGCATGGATGCAGCTGAATTGCCGGAAGTATTTGCTCCGGACGAGATCGCCCGCATCTATCTGAATTTTTCTGATCCCTGGCCCAAGGACAGACATGCCAGACGGCGTCTGACATCATCTGAGTTTCTCTCGCGCTATGATCAGATCCTTGCCGCCGATGGCTCCATCGAGTTCAAGACAGATAACCGCGCATTATTCGACTTCTCACTTGATGAGATCGAACACTCTGCTGTCTGGAAGCTAGCTGCCCACACATTCGATCTGCATCACACACCAGAATTGTGCGAGGGCAATATCATGACAGAATACGAAGAAAAATTCTCGTCCATGGGCAATCCGATCTGCAAACTGATCGCAACGCGAAAATAGAATCTCTCACTCCTGCTGCCAGCAGGCAGTCTGTTCCACTGTGCATCCTTACTGTGCTGCAATCTTTGCAGCCAGTTCTTCCAGATATTCCCACCGCTCCAGCTTCTCTTCGAGCAGCTGTTCGGTAGTTTCTTTCTCTCCGAGCAGCTCCCGCAGCTTTGCCGCATTCGTCGCATTCGCTGCCATATCGTTATCAATATCCTCTAATCGCTGTTCCAGCGCTGCGATGTCATCCTCGATCGTGTCATACTCACGTTGTTCTTTATAGGTAAACTTCACTTTCGCTGCATGTGTGCGTCCCTGACGCTCACGTTCCTGTGCACGGGTCAGCGTCTCTGCGCTTTGTTCCTCTGTCTGTGCTGCGTTTCCTCTTTTTGTGGATGTCTCCACAGACTGTGTCTGCTCCATCTCACGCACCAGCGCATATTCGCTATAATTACCCTCAAACTGGCAGATTCCGTCCGGCTCAAATGCAAACAGCCGCTTTGTCACGCGATCGAGAAAATAACGGTCATGTGATACCACAATCACAATTCCGTCAAACCTGTCCAGATAATCCTCCAAGATCGTCAGCGTGCGGATATCCAGATCATTTGTCGGTTCATCCAGAATCAGTACATTCGGCGCCTCCATCAATACACGCAGCAGATTCAGACGCTTTTTCTCCCCACCGGAAAGTTTTTCGATCCGCGCATACTGCTCCTGCGGAGGAAATAAAAACTTATCCAGCATCGCAGACGCAGAGATCAGTCCATCTTCGGTACGCACATATTCAGCCGTATCGCGGATATAATCGATCACACGGGCCTGTGGATCCATATATGCAATGCCCGCCGATGGATCATTTTCCCATTCCTGTGAATAGTAGCCGATTTTTACGGTCTGTCCTACAACGACTTCTCCACGATCCGGCTGTATCAGCCCCGCGATCAGCTTCATCATCGTTGTCTTTCCACACCCATTTTCCCCGATAAAGCCAATGCGGTCTCCTTTTAAGAAGATGTAGCTGAAGTCCGTAAATAACGGTTTTTCATATGCTTTGCCCACATGGTGCAGTTCTACCGTAGTACGCCCCAGGCGGCTGGAGATCGACGACAGCTCCACACTGCCATCACGCACCGGTGCATGTCTGTTTTTCAGTTCTTCATAACGCTCCAGTCTCGCTTTCTGCTTTGTTGAGCGCGCCCTGGCACCACGTCTGACCCATTCGAGCTCCACACGCAGGATCGACTGCCGCTTGCGCTCGCCTGCGTCCTCCATCTGTTCACGCGCCTCTTTCAGCTCCAGAAATCCCGCATAGTTGGTGTCATAACTGTACATCTGGCCTTTATCGATCTCTACAATGCGGTGTACTACACTATCCAGAAAATAACGGTCATGTGTCACTAATACGAGCGCACCCTTATAGTTCTTCAGATAATCCTCCAGCCACTGTGCTGTCCGGCTGTCCAGGTGGTTCGTAGGCTCATCCATGATCAGTATATCCGCCTCACTGAGCAGCGTCGCTACGATCGCTACACGCTTTTTCAACCCACCTGACAATATATTCACGCACTGATCCGCATCCACGATACCCAACTGTGCCAGCATCTGCTTTGCCTGTGCCTCCAACGAAAAATGATCGGTATTCATATGTGTATTCTGCCCATCCAGTACTGCCTCCAGTACTGTCATATGCTCTGCAAATACCGGCTGCTGCGGCAGCATACGGATCACTACATGATTTGCTGTCACAATACGTCCGTTATCCGGTTCCTCCTCACCTGCCATCATACGGAGCAGTGTTGATTTACCGGTACCATTGATGCCGATAATACCGACCTTCTCGCCCTCCTGCAGATAAAAGGATGCATGGTCAAACAGCTTACGCTCTGAATAATTTTTATCAATATTTTCTAACGTTAAGATATTCATGTGTACCTCTGTGATCTGAAAGTATGATGTAAAGGGGAATTCTCCCTGTCATCAAAAACAATTTTCCATAACATGGAAAAAGGCTACAGAGTACTCTCTGTAGCCTTTCAAGTGCGCCTCCAGGGGTTCGAACCCTGGACACCCTGATTAAGAGTCAGGTGCTCTGCCAACTGAGCTAGAGGCGCATGTCTTTGCGTTTCCCTCAACGCAAGACATAGTATACATCGTCCTTTAGAAAAATGCAAGCCTTTTTTTCAAATTTTTTAAATTTTTTTAAAATTATCCCAAATTCGCAAATAAGGCAGCGATTTCATCCGGGCTCATCACCTTATTCGGATCTGATAAATCCGGCATCGGTGAGGCATCTGTGGCAGTCTCCTGCTCCGGTTCAGACACAATCTGTGTATCGAGCACTTCAGGTTGACCTACAGGTTCATCAGGGATATCCGCTGCGACTTCATCCGCAACGACTTCCGGCTCTGCAGCAGCCTCGCTGTTAATGCTTGCCAACAATGCGGCGATATCATCCGGACTCATCATCTTGTTTGGATCTGACAGATCAGGTTCCGGTGGCAGTTCTTCTATTTCCGGCTCTGCCTCTGGTTCTGCCGCTGATTCTATCTCCGGTTCCGGCTCGGGTTCTGCTTCAGGTTCAGGCAGTAGTTCCGGCTCCTCGGGCATCAGCGGTTCCAGTTCTGTATCTACAACCGGTTCTTCCATCAGATCAGGCAGCGGCTCGGAATCCTCCGTAATGTCAGGCAGCGGTTCCGGCTCCTCCGTAATGTCAGGCAGCGGCTCAGGTTCCTCCGTAATGTCAGGTAACGGCTCAGGTTCCTCTGTGAGATCCGGTAGCGGATCCGGCATCATCACCTGCGGCTGCGCTGCCATAGGCATGACAACCGGCTGCGGGGTCATAGATATTTTATTCACTGCCTGCAAGATCTCATTTTTCAACTCAAGCTTCGCTTCACGCAACTGACCGGCTAACTGGTTCGTCATCTCAATCTGTCTGTGCATGAGTTCCTCATTTTTATCCCCTGTACCCGATGACATGGCTCCGGAGATCTCATCCAGCTTGCTCTCTATCTGGAAGAACTGCTCGAGCAGCTTATCATTTGAATTCATCAATGCATCTGCATTTTCTTTATTTCTACTGATCGTCACTTTGGCAGTCGCTTTCTGCGCAGTGATGACTTCCTGGAACGGGCCAGCCAGACGATCCTCCATCAGCGACAACTGCTCTGATATCTCATCAAAATATTTACGGATCAGCAGATAAGATGCCTTTTCCGATTTTAGGATACTTGCATACTGCTCCTGCTGCTCAGCTTCCTTTTTCTCGACCCGTTTCACCAGCGTGGCTACACATAGATATGTACATCCCAGGGCTGCCAGCCCGGCAACGGCGATCGCAGGCAGCATCTCCGGCATGAAGATCATCAAGTATATTTCCAGCATCATGCATAGAACCACTGCCAATGCTGAAAACAGGACGACGGTTAATGAAGCATCCTTCTTTTTACCCTTCTGATCTCTCCGGTCTGTATTGTCCTCCGGTCTTTTCTTTTGCAATTTCTTTTCCATAAATACCTCCACATTGTAATAGGTAATCATTTTATTCCAGAATATGGCTCTGAACAATTCCAATATATCATATCTCGCCATCTTCTACAAGCTATATACCGGGCTGTCGATATTCTTCTGATCCAATCTCTTCCAGTATGCCCACACCACCCTGTCCCTTTAAAACTTTATTGCTTTAAAGGAAAACAGTACTTGAATTAAGCATCATTATAGGTTATGATATTAAAAAATTTAATATCTTTGGGAAAAGGATTCAAAAAGATGAAAGATTTGGATAAGTTACGCAATGACCTTGATATGTGCGATGAAATTATTGTGGACGCACTCCGCATGCGTTATCAGATCATACAGGAGATTACAAATTACAAGCAGGAAAACGGCATCGAGATTGTTCAACCGGAAGAAGAAGAACGAAAGAAAAAGTTTGTTCTTGATAAACTCGGTGACTACAAGTATAAGAAGTCTGTGCTAAAGGTATATGAGAGCATTCTATATCGAAGCAAGCGAATCCAGTCACATGAACTATTTGATTTCAATATATTCCTGATCGGATTTATGGGAGTGGGAAAAAGTACGATATCCAAGGCTTTGCAGCGTACATTTGCCATGGATGTAGTGGAGATGGACGAGATCATAGCAGAACGTAACGGCATGAGCATCTCTGAAATCTTTGAATTGCACGGGGAAGAATATTTCCGTGAGGAGGAGACAGCGCTTTTGCGTGAGAGCCGTTCGAAGAAAAACCTGATCGTCTCCTGTGGCGGTGGTGTCCCTATGCGCCAGGTCAATGTTGATGAGATGAAAAAGAGCGGTAAGGTAGTTCTGCTGACAGCCACTCCTGAGACAATTCTGGAACATGTAAAGCACAGCCATGACAGACCGCTTCTGGAAAATAACAAAAACGTTGCGTACATAGCTGAGCTGATGGAAAAGCGGAGAAGCGCTTATGAAGCTGCAGCAAATATTATTATTTCTACGGATGGAAAGAGTGTTTACGATATCTGCGAAGAGATCATTACAAAAGTTAATCAATAAATCACAGCAACTTTAAAAAGGGGTAATTCAAATGGGAAAAGAAATTACAGGTCATACAGGACTCTTATGTTTACTTGGAAGTCCGGTAGCACACAGTGTCTCACCGGCAATGCACAATGAGGCATGTCGTCAGCTGGGACTGGATTATGCATATCTGGCATTTGATGTGCCGGAGGATCAGATGCCAAAAGCAGTTGAGGGCTTGCGCACTATGGGAGCCCGTGGATGGAACATCACGATGCCGGGCAAAAATATTATGTGTAAGCTGGCTGATAAGCTGTCACCGGCATCTGAGATTTCAGGTGCATGCAATACAATCGTCAATGATCATGGTGTCCTCACAGCATATACCACCGATGGTATAGGGTTTATGCGTGCCGTAAAGGAAGATGGTGTGGATATCATTGGAAAGAAGATGACACTCCTTGGTGCAGGAGGCGCAGCAACAGCTATTCTTGTGCAGGCCGCCCTGGATGGAGTCGCAGAGATAAATGTATTTAATATCAGAGACAATTTCTGGGATCGTGCGCAGGATATCGTAAATCAGTTAAATGAACGTACTGCATGTAAAGTGACGCTGCATGATTATGAGAATCCAGAAATACTGCGTGCCTCTATTGCTGACAGTGCAATTCTTGTCAATGGCACATCTGTTGGTATGGCTCCAAAGACAGATGCAACAATCATCACGGATACCAGCATGTTCCGTCCGGATCTGTTTGTATTTGATGTGATCTATAATCCGCAGGAAACCAGACTTCTCCGGGAGGCAAAAGCTGCAGGCTGCAAGACAGGAAATGGCATGTATATGCTTCTATATCAGGGAGCAGCCTCCTTTGAACTGTGGACAGGCCAGGAAATGCCGGTAGAAATGATCAAGGAAAAGTATTTTTCATAATAATTATATATTACATAGAACATACAACATTCATATGGGGGCAGATATAACATCTGCCCCCATATATATTTCATAAACTCTGATCTTCTAATATCAGTCATCTAGTCAAGATAAGCATCATACAGACTGGGATCCACAACCTCCTGTATCTGCTTATAAACCCCCTGCGCAGCTTCACGCATTTGTGTACGTTCTTCATCTGTTAAGCTGATAATCTCCGTTCCGCTTGCTTCAATCACAGCGATCTTATCTGCAATTCTTGAATCTGACTGTTTTCTTGCATATGCCAGAGCTGTACTGGCAGCCTGTGTCATGATATTCTGCTCTTTCTCAGATAAATTGCGGAAAAACTCATCATTTACAATGAGCGAAATAAAGTGTGGTAAATGGTTTGTTTCGATGATATAGTCCTGCTGTTCATAGAGATTATTACTTACGATAACCTCATAAGGATTTTCCTGCGCATCAATCGTATGCTGCTGCAGACCGATATAAACCTCGCTAAAGCTCATAGGTGTAGGACTGGCTCCGATCGATTTCCAAAATGCAAGGTGATACGGATTTTCCATGGTTCGTATCTTCTGTCCTTTGAAATCAGTAAAGCTTTTAACCTCTTTATTGGTGGACATCACGCGGAACCCCTGATCTGCGATAGCCAGAAGGTGATAGCCGCCACCGGTATAGACATCGCTCACCCGGCTGTAAAACTCCGGATCATCTAATTTATGACGGCAGTCATCCAGCGAATCAAATACACATGGCAGATCAAAAACAGCCAGATCCGGCATAAAAGTAACCTGCGGAGCCGTATTCTGGACGACAAACGGGATGTCGCCATCAGCACAGGTCTCCAACAAATCTCTGTCTCCACCCAGAGTAGAATTCGCATATACCTGAATCAGCATCTTACCATCACTCAGACGATTGACCTCATCAGCAAATTTTTCTGCAAAAAGCTGGGTTACAGTGTCCTCCGGACTTGCAGTAGCAAGGGGCCAGGCATAACGTTGAACCTTCTCTGAACTGCCACATCCGGTAAGCAAGAGCGCAGCAAGCGTAAGCCCACCTACTGCCATAACACATTTTTTGTGAAACTTTTTAGTCTCTGAAATCTTGTTCATTTTCATCCTGCTTCCTCCTGAACTATAACAGACATAACGATATTGCCGGGATAAAGGTGATCAGAAGTAAAGCGACAAGGAACAGTCCGATCATTACCATCGATTTTTTCGCTATATCCATAACCGGCACATCGGTCAGTGAGCTTGCCACAAACAGGTTGACACCAATCGGAGGTGTAACAAAACCGATGGCAAGGTTTACAACCATGATTACACCAAACTGAACAGGATTCATGCCAATAGCTTGTACGATTGGCAGCAAAATCGGTGTCAAAATTAAAATAGCGGGTGTCGTATCCATGACCATTCCCACAATCAGCAGGAAGAGATTGATAATCAGGAGAATCACAACCGGGCTGTAGAAATTGGCTAATATAAACTCGCTGACAGACTGTGGTACCTGCATGAGTGTCAAAACTCTTGAAAATGCCGTGGATGCTGCCAGAATAAATAAAATCGGTGTAAACGTTTTGACGGCCTCAACCAGAATTCCCCAGATATCCTTTATATGTATGCTTCTGTACACAAAAATGCTGACAATCAATGCATAAAATACAGAGATCACGGCTGCCTCGGTAGGTGAAGCAACACCGGAATAAATACATCCCAGAATAATAATCGGACTGAGCAGGGCAAAGAAACTCTCCTTTAACACGGTGAGCAGGCCTTTTTTATGCAGGGCATTTACTTCTGAGGCAATTTTTTCCTTGTCTTCCCCATGTCGTTTGCAATAGCAGATGGCAAAGAGCATCAAAAGCAGACCAATCATAAGACCCGGAACAATACCAGCCAGAAACAAGTCGCTGACAGACGCACCGGATGCCATACCATACATGATAAACGGAATGCTGGGCGGAATGATAACTCCCAGTCCACCGGCGACTGCAACTATGGCCGTTGCAAAGACCAGCTCGTATCCAAGTGAGGTGAGTATAGGAATCGTCATACTGCCGACTGCCGCAACAGTAGCCGGTGCCGAACCTGAGATTGCACCATAGAACAGACAGGTGACAATGACTGCACATGGCATGCCGGCTGTGAATTTACCGAGAAAATATGCAAAGACATCAAACAATTTCTTTGAAATACCGCCCTTTGCCATGATAATGCCTGACAGGACAAACATCGGTACCGCAAGCAATGGGAAAGAATCCAGCCCGCCAAACATGGCCCGAATCAGATATTTGGCACTTACTGTAAAGGATGGATCAAATATGGAAGGCAGCACGGATGCAATCCCCAGTGAAATAGATACCGGGATCGCAATAACAAGCGCTATGGCAAATATAATAAATAAAACAACTACTGGCATCCGTTTTCCTCCTCTGCAAGGTCGGTATTGGCATCAATAAATGATTCCGGCGTGTTACGCTCCGGATGTGCCGGGTCGAATACGTTTTCTCCCCTTGCGATGCGGAATTCAATGATCCAGCGCTGCAGGATGCGGAAGGCAACCAACACAAAGGAGACAAAAGGCGCTGCCTGAATATAGTACATAGGAATGCCGCAGGCTGGTGAAACCTGTCCACTTTCAACTGCTGACATCATGTATGAGAAAGCATAAGGGATCATGTACACAAAGAAGATAAATTCAAACGTGTGATTTACGACCTTAAATATAGCCCTTCCACGACGTGGAAATATGGCAACGAATTGCTCAATTTTGATAGACAGACATTTCTTACTGCAGTAGCTGACGCTTAGAAAACCGCTCCAGATAAATAGATATCTTGTCAGCTCCTCTGACCAGGACAGTGACATACCAAGGACATAGCGGCTGAAAACCTGTATGCCCATGATCAGGGTCATAGCAATCAGGCACATGACAATCACAAATTCTTCCAGTTTGTCATCCAGCCAGTGAAGTATTTTCTTCATGGAAACCCCCTTATTGATAGTTATATTGTAACTGTGAGGGACCGGCTCTCGCCATATATTTTACATTGCGTTGTGAAGAAGTGCAAGTACAGTATTCAAATCCTCTGCCCCCATCTGTCCGGGAGCTGATGCCTTACCAACAGCACCGAATGTCATAGACGAACCAAAGACTTCACCGCACAAACGGCTGATCACACCGGTTCCGGCCATTGACATTGTAATGATCGGCCGATCTGCATAATCATTTGCCATTTCTTCTGTTGCGGCAAGAAGTGTCAATACGTCCTTCTTGTTCTGAGGCATAACCGCTATCTTAGGAATGTCGGCACCCATATCCTGCATCTTGCGGAGACGATAGATAATATCTGACTTTGCAGGTGTCTTGTGGAAGTCATGGTTAGATGCAATGACTTTTACACCGGCAGCATGAGCCTTTTCGATGATAGTAGAGACTACATCATCTCCTGTGAAAATCTCTACATCCACAAAATCTACATAGCCTGTGTTGGCTGCCTTTACGTTTAAGTCGATGTAATCTGCATCAGCGATTGCTTTTTCCCCACCTTCCTTAGAAGTACGGAAAGTCATTAGCAGAGGCTTATCTCCGAGAATATCACGAAGCTCCTTTAAGACCTCCTCAACCTTTGCAAAATCAAAAACTCCCTCAAACCAGTCAACACGCCACTCTACAACATCATAAGTAACAGATGCGAAAGAACGGGCTGCGTCAAGGATTTCTTCCTTAGTTACTCCTACGATAGGAATGATAATCTTTGGTGCTCCTGCACCGATTTCAATATTTCTGACTTTTACAGTATTCATATCTTTTCTTCCTTTCAAAATCCGGTTTTTCTAGTTTTCGTTTGCAAGCGCAACCATTTTCTTGTAACGGATGTTTACATAAGCTCCGAGAAGTACACCAATTGCTGTAAGTACAATGTTCATTGTCATAACTGCTGATGGTGTCATCTTAGAAGCAGCTGTCAGGATCGTGTAGTTACAAAGTGATGAAGCGATCATTACAAGTGCTGTTACCGTTCCCTTAATCTTAGGGAAGAGCATGTTACATACAGATGTTGCGATCTGAAGGAGTCCACCTGCACCGGCCCATCCGATCAGGAACGCACCTACAATCATCAGTGTCTGGCTCTGTCCAAGCAGAACAACGATCAGTGTTCCCAGACAAATAACAGGATAGATCACGATGAAACGTACATCTTTGATCTTTCTTGTTAAAAATGCAGTTACGATTAAAGCGAGGAACGTTCCTACAGAATAAGCGGTCTGCATGATAGAGGGATCAGCCCAGCCAACATTCTCTTTCGCAAAGTTCTGGGCACAGTTTAACCATAACTGGAAGGTACCGGTACATGTGAAACCAATGAGAATCATTGCGATTGACTCAAGTGAAAAATGTGTATGCTTTAAACTGTCGATAAGACCTTCTTTCTTTCCTTCTGCCTTTGCATCTCCATCGGGGAGAGGGAACAGCAATACAAGAACGAACAGTACAATATAAATAATACCACAAACATAGAAAAGCGGGTTATAGGATGTCAGTCCTGAAGCAGTTGTTGTAACGGCAACGCCCAGTACAAATGGAAGAATCATCTGTGCGATAGCGATGAAAAATTTGATTCCCATGGTTGCAACACCCGGAGCCTTGTAGATAATCTCTGCCACTGCAGGATAAATACCTGTATCCAGGAAGGAATTCGCAATACCACCGACAATGGCACAAATATAGGCGATCGTATATCCACCGTTGGTTCCGGCATTAAATGCCAGTGCAAGTCCGATCAGGTAGATCGCATAGGAACAGCTGCCGATGGCAGTTGAAATACGACGGCCTAATTTATCGGAAAGCGGTCCGGCAAATGGAAGCGCGATCAGACGGCCTAATCCTAACGCGGCTGAGATTGCAGTGATTGCCATTGCTTCTACGCCCCATGCTGCAGCCAGCGCTTCCTTAATAACAGCCTGTCCTAAGATAGAGCATCCAACACCATGGATAAAGTAGTTCAAGTACAGAATCAAGGCACTTGGCAAGTATTTTTTGTTCATAATCTTCTCCTTTAGTAAGATTTTGTAAGATATTTTGGTTTTTGGGTTTCAGTTACTCTTTTACGTTCTGTCACAAACAAAAAGCATAGTTTAGTTCGTACTTTGCCTAAAATTTAACAAAGCTTTTATGACAATATTTTAACAAGCGAAAAACATATCGTCTAATACTTATACTGTAGAAAAATAATGCAATAAATGTATCAATACGGTATAATTTTGTTGGAAATGCACAGTATCAGAAAAATTTTCAAAATATGATGGAACAGAAATGGGACATATTTCATAAAAGGAGTGTATATCAGCATGACACTGAATCAACTAATTTATTTTCAGAAGGTCGCAACACTGGAAAACTACCATCAGGCAGCAGAGGCTTTATATGTGTCACAGCCGTCACTGAGCAGATCGATGGCCTCTCTTGAAACGGAACTTGGAATCGAACTATTTAAAAAAGACGGAAGAGGTGTATTACTCACCAAGGCAGGACGCCTGTTTTTAGAACACGCGAACAAAATTATTAAAGATTGTGATGTGGCTGTGGATAAGATGAAAGAAATATCCAGCAATGGTGGAGAGATCGACATCGGCTATGTATTTCCTCTGGCAGGGCATTATATACCTCACAAAGTACGACGTTTTCTGGAAAACGACGAAAATGAAAAGGTTGTGTTTCATTTTTGGCAGAATCATACACCTGCGATTGCTGCAAAGATCAAATCCGGTGAACTGGATATAGGCTTTGGCGGCTGTCTGGAGAAGGATGATCTGGAATATTATCCGCTGATCCATCAGGAAATGGTAATTATAACTCCAATCGGCCATGAACTGTCTGAACTGGCAGATATTTCATTAGAGGAACTGTGCCGGTATCCGATCATTGGCTATGACAAGACCTCGTGGATGGGAATCCACCTGAGTGGTTTATATAAAAAATATGAAGCAGAACCAAACATCGTTGTAGAGTGTCCGGATGAATATTCCATCGTAGCCCTGGTAAGAGAAAATTTTGGTGTTGCACTGATGCCGCGTACAGATATTTTAGATAATCACCCCGGCGTATCTATCCATCGAATCAGGAATTTGGATATCTATCATCAGATATTTATGTTCTGGAGCAAGGATGCATACCATCTGCCGGCAGTCGAACGATTTATTTCTTATATGAAAAAGCAGGCAGATGTGACAAATGATAGCGTGAACGTATCAAAAGTTTGCCTGAAAGATATTATTAATTATTAGTAAAAGGGGTTATGATATAGGTGTCACAAACAGAAAGATGTCGTTCAAATAATAAAATTAAAGGAGAAGAATTTGATGAAAACAAATTATCCAAAGATTTTTGAACCTATTACGGTAAAGCGGACGACAATCAAGAACCGTATTGCCATGACACCTATGGGAACGAACTATGGTGAGACAAGCGGTGAAATGAGTAATCGTCACATGAACTACTACTCTCTTCGTGCGAAGGGAGGCGTTGGGCTGATCATTCTGGAAAATGCCAACGTGGAATACCCGGTTGGATCCAACGGTACCAGTCAGATCCGTATTGACCATGACAGTTTTATGCCGCGTTACTACCAGTTAGTGGAGAAATTACACAAGAGCGGCGCTACTGTAGCTATTCAGGTGAACCACGCAGGAGCTTCCGCATCCAGTGCCCGTACAGGTATGGAGACCGTATCTTCATCAAACGTGCCTACAAAGGCAGGTGGAGAGATTCCCCGTCCTATGACAAAGGAAGAGATACTCACTACCGTGCGCAAGTATGGAGAGGCTGCAAAGCGTGTACAGGCGATTGGATTTGATGCCATAGAGATTCACTGTGGACATTCATACCTGATGAGCCAGTTTATCTCACCCTATTACAATAAGAGAACCGATGAATTTGGCGGCTCTGTAGAAAATCGTCTTCGTTTTCCAAGAATGGTACTTGAGGAAGTGCGCAAAAATGTAGGACCCTGGTTTCCGATCATTGTCCGTATCTCAGCAGAGGAGCGGGTGCCCGGCGGAAACAGCTTAGAGGATACATTAGCGTATCTTGAGTACCTTGATGAATTTGTTGATATGTATGATGTATCATGTGGACTCAATCCTTCCTTACAGTATCAGATCGATTCTAATTTTCTGCCGGATGGCTGGAGATCTTATATGTCCAGAGCTGTAAAGGATAAGTTTAAAAAGCCTGTGATCAATGCCGGAAACTATCGGGATCCTAAGGTTGTTGAACAAGTGCTTGAGAGTGGCGATGTCGATATCGTTGGCATGGGCCGTGGACTGATCGCTGAGCCAAACTGGGTCAACAAGGTTGCGGATGGCGAAGAGGATATTCTCCGCAAGTGTATTTCCTGCAACGTAGGATGTGCCGGTAACCGCATCGGTGTGAACCGTCCGATCCGTTGTACCGTAAACCCGGCAGTACCTGAGGGAGACATCTATAAGAAGTTAAAGGTAAACAAGAACTGCAACGTAGTAGTTGTTGGCGGCGGAACAGCAGGACTTGAAGCTGCATGTACAGCAGCAGAGGTAGGCTGTAATGTATTCGTATTAGAGAAAAGCGACCACCTTGGCGGTCTTTCATCATTTATCTCAGACATACCGAGCAAGAGCAGAATGAAGGACTTTCCGAAGTATTTGGAAGCAAGAGCAGCCAGATTAAATAATCTTTATATATTTTTAAATACAGAGGCAGATGTAGAGACAATTAAGAAATTTAAGCCTGACATTGTAGTAAATGCTACAGGCTCTGTACCACTTGTTCCTCCTATTACAGGATTAAAGGAAAACATTGCGGCAGGAAACGTAGCTACCATTTTTGATATGATTAATAGCCTGAAAGCAGGCGAGTATCCAGATGAATTCTGCAAGGACAAGGAGGTTGTCGTTGTAGGTGGAGGTTCCGTAGGACTTGATGTAGTAGAATACTTTGCACCCAGAGGAGCAAAATGTACGATCATCGATATGCTTCCACAGATTGGTATGCTGGCAGACCCTATTACAAAATGCTCTATGAGAGAGACGCATGACAAGTATGGAGTAAAAGAATATGTGAATACAGCTCTGCAGGAAGTAAAAGAACATGCATTTACAGTAAAACTTCCGGATGGAGAGGTCAGGGATATTACATTTGATCTTGGATTCAACTGTCTGGGTATGCGTGCGAACAACCCGATTTTGGACGAGCTTCATGCAGCCTTTGCTGATACAGAGACCTATGTTTATCCAATCGGTGATTCTGTCCGTGCCCGTCGTATTATGGAAGGCACAATGGAAGGACGCGCGATCTTAAACGTATTAGAGGCAAGAGGATTTTTAGATTTATCATCTATTGAAGAATAAGTATTGATTTTATTATATATAGAAAGAACGAGGTAATTATCATGCCGAACATTACAGGACATACAGAATTAGTAGGATTAATGGCATATCCGATCCGACACAGCCAGTCACCTTCAACACATAATCTTGCATATGATAAAAATGGAGATGATGTCGTACAGCTTGCTTTTGAAGTGGATAATGATTCTCTTCCCGCAGCAGTTGAGAGTATCCGTGCTCTTAAGATGCTTGGATCTAACATTTCCATGCCCAACAAGACAGTTGTTCATAAATATCTGGATGAAGTCGACGAGGCAGCAAGACTTTGCGGTGCGATCAATACAGTTGTAAATACCAGAGATGCAGAAGGTCATGTAACCGGAAAATTAAAAGGTTACAATACAGATGGTATGGGATACTGGCAGGGAATCAAAGAGGAAGGCATCGATTTTAAAGGAATGAAGATGGTTCTGATCGGAACCGGTGGAGCTGCAACAGCAATCGCAGTACGTGGCGCACTTGATGGTATTGCTGAAATGCATATTTTCAACATCAAGGATAAGTTCTATGCCAGAGGCGAGGAAATCGTTGATACAATTAATAAGAATACCGCATGTAAGGCTAGTATGAATGACCTTGCAGACAAGGAGCTCTTAAAGAAACTGATGCAGGAGGCTGATATATTCTGCGATGCAACAGGTGTTGGTATGCATCCTCTTGAGGATTTATCAAACATCCCTGATCCGTCATTTTTCCGCAAGGATCTGATCGTAACTGATACCGTTTATGCTCCCCGTGAGACAGTTATGATGAAGCAGGCAAAGGAAGCCGGCTGTGACCGTGTCTACAACGGAATGAGCATGATGCTGTTCCAGGCACTGATCGCAATCGAACTTTACACCGGAAAGTCTACACCTGTAGATTATATGAAAGAAAAATTAGGTATCTAATATATATCCAATACAAAAAACAGCTGAAGCAGGGGAACATTCCCCTGCTTCTTGGTGATAGAAATACCTTTATTTATTTGAACCTGCCACATGCAGCTTCTGGATTAACTCACGCAGATTCTCTGCCTGACCACTCATTTCCTGACTGGAAGCAGCACATTCCTGAGATGTGGCTGAATTTGTCTGTACGACATCATTAATCTGCTCGATACCCTGATTGATCTGGCTGATCTCTGAAGTCTGCGTCTCCAATGTATCCGCAATATTTGCGACTTCCTGCGTAATGGTCTTTGAATTCTTAGATACATCTTCCAACTGCGATGCGGTCTGATCTGCGATCACTGCACCTTTTTCTACTGCATTGACAGAAGTCTGAATCAAAGCAGCTGACTCCTCTGCAGCCTGTGCACTCTGATCTGCCAATACATTAACCTGATTTGCTACAACTGCAAATCCCTTTCCGGCTTCACCGGCTCTCGCTGCCTCAATAGAAGCATTCAATGCGAGCAGGTTCGTCTGGGATGCGATCTCATTGATCGTTGCAATGATCTTTCCGATCTCCTGCGATGCCTGATTGATCTCATTCATAGAATCAACCATCTCATGCATCTTGCCATTACTCTCTAAGATTGCATTTCCAAGTTCCTCGACTCTGCCGCTGATCTCCTTTGCAGACTGTGAATTGCGTGCCACTTCTTCTGATACATTACTTATAGTTGCAGTCAGTTCCTGAACAACTGCTGCCTGACTGGTCGCACCCTCTGCCAGATCATTCGAGCTGGCTGCTACCTGCTCCGCTCCGTTGGTCACCTGATCAGAAACGCGCTGAATTCCCTCAACCGTATCTGTCATGCTGGCTTCAAATGCCATAAATGAATCCAGAATACCGACAAAATCACCTTTCCACTCTACTTGAGGATGTACATCAAAATTGCCCTCTGAGAACTCTTTCATGGCACGGTCAATATCATCTACATAAGATCCGAGTATACGGATGGACTTACGCATGTTGTGTGCCAGCTTTCCGATCTCATCCTCAGAATGATATTCCAGCGTACTGTGCAGATTACCTTCGGTCAGTTCCATTGCCACTTCCTCAATCACACGCAGCGGCACGAGAATCGTTTCCAGAACAATCTTACCGATTTTATTTGCCAGATATATAGCCAGAGCCAGGAAAATAATAATACATGCGATTCCTATGATTGCCAGCGCCAATGTACTCCTAATAGCTATCATACTTGCCTGATCTGTCACTTCATCCAGTTTTTCCCCGATCGAAACTACATGATTTAATGCCGGTGTACACTGGTTTAAGATTGCATCAGTCGCACCTTCCAGATCACCGTTTTTGATCTGTTCGATAATCGAGTAACCGATATTTCCCCAATCGGACAGGGCAGTCGTATATTCCTGATAGAGATCATCAGTGACTACACCGGTTTCCTTTAAGGCCTTCAGTTCAGAATCAACTTCTGCCAACTGATCCTTTACATTCTGCTCGTAACCATCATATGTAGATGTATCACTGTTCAAAGCCATCTCCCGGATCTCTCTCGCTGCAGAATTGACATCCATTCTGCAGATCTTTACAGATGAATCTGCACGCTCCACCCGGTTCACATATTGAACCATCGTTGACAATAAGACGCTGATTGCGATAATAGAAATCACCCCTGATAAAAGCATCATAAAAATGACAGCTTTGTATCCGTAATTGATCCTATCCTTCAGTTGCATTTTTTCAAGTCGTTTCTTCATTGCATTTTTCCAGCAACACTAATTGGTGTTTCCTTTCTTTCATATTAACCTCATAATATACCAATATTACACCGAAATGTCAATTTCTGAATCACTTTTTTATCGGCTATTTTTTACCATACAAAAATGTATTGACAAATCAAAATGAACGGTGTATATTTTCAACATGAACGGTGTTCATCTAACAAAATAAGTAAATGCCAATACATTGGCGAGGAGTGAATTCGTGAATCATCTTGCAACTTCAAAAGAAGACATATTAGCTGCAAGCAGAGAGCTAATCAAAGAAAACGGATGGACTGCTGTAAGCATACGTGCTGTCGCATCCCGATGTTCTGTTTCGGCTGGGACAATCTACAATTACTATGAATCCAAGGCCGATTTGCTTGGGGATACAATTGAGAGTATTTGGCGTGAAATCTTTTTTCACCCTGAAGATGAGCAGGTCTTTCAAGATATTGCTGCCTGTATCTCATGGATTTATAAAAGACTGGAATATGGAAATGAGCAATTTCCAGGCTTCTTTTCTCTGCATTCGTTTGGATTTGTGAAGGATGAAAAAACGAATGGAAAAAAGAAAATGTTGCAGACATGGGGGCATATTCTTAATGGATTGTGTGATATATTAAAGAATGATCCCAAGATTCGTCCAGATGTATTTGATCAACAATTCACGGAAAAGCAGTTTGCAGATATATTATTTTCTTTCATATTAGTATCAATGATTCGTCAGGATTATAATCCGTCTTCGATATTGATGTTGATTCATAAAACATTATATTAAAATTCTCCCACATTTGAGTGTGGGAAAATTTATAAGGAAATTTCAGAATAAGAAAGGATGGTAACTGTCCAGAACAGGTCGAAGCACTTGCTGCTGAGACCGTAAGAATATGACCCGGTCATGCAAAATCACATCGGCGAAGCCGATTTGGAATGGATTTTGCATCGTAACTGTGAGGGTACTGAACAGTTACAAAGGATGTTTATTATGCAGGCAATTGTAGAAACTTTATTTGATACCGTATATTTGTTTTCGGTAATCACAATCGGATTTTTAATGATCCGCAAAAGCAAAGGAAACCGTCAGTTTACTATGTTTGGAATTATGGCCGTTCTTTTAGGAAGTGGAGATGCATTCCATCTGGTTCCCCGTGCAACAGCGCTTTGTACAACTGGTCTTGAGCACTTTACCGTACAGCTGGGATTAGGCAAGTGGATTACCTCTATCACTATGACTATTTTTTATGTCGTACTCTATCATATATGGCGTGAGCGTTATCAGATTAAAGGCTATAAAACAACTACAGCAGCTATTTATAGTCTTGCAGGATTAAGAATTGTTCTGTGTATGATGCCTCAGAATGCCTGGCTCAGCGCAGATTCTCCGCTTTCCTGGGGAATCTATCGAAATATTCCATTTGCACTGATGGGATTAATTATCATCGTTTTATTCTATAAAAGTGCAAAAGTAAATAATGATAGCTCTTTCCGTTGGATGTGGCTGACAATCGTCCTGAGCTTTGCATTTTATATTCCGGTTGTACTGTGGGCTGATGTAATTCCGATGATCGGCATGCTGATGATTCCAAAAACCTGTGCATATGTGTGGACAGTATTCATTGGCTACAAGGCAATGAAAAAAGAAATAGCTTAAGCTATTTCTTTTTTCATTCTTATTTTTTGTTATTCTTCTTAATGACAGCTATGACTTCCACATCCATGTTCACCACATGTATGGCCTTCCCCGTGGTTGTGCTCATGGTGAGAACACTTCACATCCGGATTATAATCAAGTGTATCATTGATAAAAGCTTCTACTGCTTTATCCGCATCTCCTGAAACTCCTCCGAAAAGCTTAATGCCAGCTGCCGCTAATGCGGTCTGAGCACCTCCTCCGATTCCGCCGCAGATCAAAACATCTGCATTTAATGCATGAAGAACTCCTGCCAATGCACCATGTCCACTTCCATTCGTATCTACTACTTCTGAATGTACCACTTTTCCTTCCTCTACATCATAGATCTTAAATTCCTCTGTGTGTCCAAAGTGCTGAAAAATCTGTCCATTTTCATATGTTACTGCTATTCTCATGATACCTTCTCCTTTTTCTACTGCATATTTTTGGTAAATCTCCTGCTTATAACATCCTCCAAAGCTGCAGTTACTGCTCTGACCATTACAGATTCTAAAATCGCCACCTTCTATTCTGAGCGGATGTCCATCAATGAGCGCATCTGCTATTTTCTTCCTGGCAATCTCGTAAATCCGTTGAACTGTTGTTCTTGCGATCTGCATAGATTCTGCACACTGCTCCTGACTATAACCTTTCTTATCTAAAAGACGAATTGTCTCGTACTCATCCACTGTCAAAACAATAGGTGTGTTTTTTTCAGTATCATCTGCCGGAAGAAATTCTAAAACATTTGGGAAATGGCAGACTTTTCTGCATTTTACTGGTCTCGGCATAAACTGCTCCTTTCTCGATTTTCTTATATGATAGTCCTATAAAAGGCATATGTCAATTATTCGATTGACGCATCTTGAAAAAGCAAGTATACTATGTTCGTAAAGGAGATAACTGTTATGAGCTTCGAAAATTATTTTCCACTATGGAATGACTTAAATACAGCACAGAAAAAACTAATTTCAGACAGTTTGATCACACAGCATGTGAAAAAAGGAGCGATCATCCACAATGGAAACTTGGATTGTACCGGATTATTACTGGTTAAATCCGGGCAGCTTCGAACTTATATACTTTCAGATGAAGGACGGGAGATTACACTTTACCGTCTGTTTGATATGGATATGTGTCTTTTATCTGCCTCATGTATGATGCGGTCCATTCAATTTGAAGTAACCATTGAAGCAGAAAAAGATACTGATCTTTGGATCATCCCTGCTGAGATTTACAAGAGCATCATGAAGGAATCTGCTCCCATCGCAAACTATACCAATGAGTTAATGGCTACCCGTTTTTCTGATGTCATGTGGCTGATGGAACAAATCATGTGGAAGAGTTTGGACAAGCGTGTTGCTTCATTTCTTTTAGAAGAAACCTCTATCGAAGAAACAAATGAACTGAAAATCACTCACGAAACTATCGCCAACCATCTTGGTTCCCATAGGGAAGTTATCACTCGAATGCTTCGCTACTTTCAAAGTGAGGGTCTTGTCAAACTCTCCCGTGGCAAAATCACCATCCTTGATTCGAAAAGGCTGGAAACACTACAAAGATTGTAAAACTGTTTTTTGTAACATTTAAAGAATCCTCCATTTATCAGAATTATGAAAGTCATTCTAATAAATGGGGATCTTTTTATACTACGAGAAAACTATAAAAAACATTCGTGCACCTCCTTAAAGCATTTCTAAAATCGCTTTCTTAGGTCTCACCCCTGAAACCTGTTGTACAATCTTCCCATTCTTCATGACCACCAAAGTTGGGATACTCATAATACTAAATTTACTTGCCAGTTCAGGCTGCTCATCCACATTGATCTTTCCAACTTTGATATCCTGACGTTCACTTGCAATCTCCTCTATGATAGGAACTACCATACGACAGGGAGCGCACCAGGAAGCCCAAAAATCTAAAAGGACAGGTTTATCAGCATTCATTACTTCGTTCTGAAAATTATTTTTATTGATATTAATTGCAGACATTTTACAATTCCTCCTATCTTTTTTTGTAACTTTATTGTAGTCTGAATTTCATTTCTTTTCCGTGATGATATCACCATACTACATTGTCTTAACTTCTTGCCATAGATTCCATGTCTCTCCTGTGATTAGATACGCGCCAGACGTCAGCTTCCTTTCGGATGGGACAAATCTTGAATTCCTATTCTCAGCATTACACTGAAACATTCGCTTCTTCTGGCATCCTTCCCTCCTGCGCATTGTATCTTTCTTACGATTGACCTACCCGATGGGAACGCAAGAGGATTTCCCTGTTTCGTTGTTTGAACTGTTGCGATGCATTTAGGTTCCATCTTTAGACCGGAGGTGCTCTGTCCATTCGATATAGCGCACATCGAAACCGCCATATCCCCGCCCTCTTACCTTTTGGTATGGTGTATCATCCACTTTCACCATTTCAAGTATCACGATCCTTACAATGATTTACATATGTTAACCTTGTGCATCCATCCCTGGCAGTTGGGCGGATGTGGATACCGCTTGTCTGCTTTGTCCCACTGCTTCACACCTTTCATCACTTACCGGGCATTTCGTGGTAGGGATATCACGAATGGATATGATAGCGTTGAAGCGCATTTCAAACAACGACCTTCAGGTCGCACCAATATGATACTTACATTCCCATCTCGTGTGTGATAAACTATTAACGTCCACTTGGACTACCTCCTTTGCTTTACTTGGTTGGCGAACCGAAGTAATTATAGCACTGGAGGTTTTTTACTGTAAGCTAAAGCATCTGTTGTCCCCCTGCATAGCAGGGGGTTTTATTAAAGACGCCATACAAAAAAATCCCATAATTGATATCATTTTCATACCAATTATGGGATTTATTACAATATTATGTAACTTTGTTGCTTTACT
>CAKRIZ010000016.1 GCA_934351445.1 uncultured Eubacterium sp. | reverse complement strand
AGCGGACTGCCACTAATCGGTCGAGGGCTTGACCAAAAGGTTTAAGCGGAAGTGATCTGTGTGAAGTTTTGAAGGTATATAAATACTTTCTAAAGTGTATAATCCTCGATAGCTCAATGGTAGAGCACTCGGCTGTTAACCGAGTTGTTGTAGGTTCGAGCCCTACTCGGGGAGTTTTTTATATATAATCAGGCCCCATGGTCAAGCGGTTAAGACATCGCCCTTTCACGGCGGTAACACGGGTTCAATTCCCGTTGGGGTCATTGAAAGAGAATATGTTTGCGTATATGGTGACTTAGCCAAGTGGTAAGGCGTGGGACTGCAACTCCCTGATCATCGGTTCAAATCCGTTAGTCACCTCTTTCAGAGAGAATGAATATTTTCATTCTCTTTTTTCTTGACGTGTGGGATGAATTTTGATAAAATAAACAAGTATTATGTGATGGCGACTTAGCCAAGTGGTAAGGCGTGGGACTGCAACTCCCTGATCATCGGTTCAAATCCGTTAGTCGCCTTAAAAAAGGATTGAATTCTAAGACAGGAGATGTTTTAGAGTCAGTCCTTTTTTATTTGCTAGGAATTTGCTATCAAATAAAATACGCCGCAAATAAAAAGAAAAGGAGAAAAGAAATGAAAAAAGTGTACGGAAAGCTGTTGTCGTTTGCGTTAATGGTCACGATGACATTTAGTACGCCTGTGGTTACACAGGCAGAGGTTGTATCGTCCGTAGGTAAGAATGATATCGTTATATTATACGATAATGATGTACATTGTAATGTGGACAGCTATGAGGACATGGCAGCATTAAAAAAAGAGATGCAGGAACAGAGTAATTATGTCTCTGTAGTCTCTTGTGGGGATTATCTTCAGGGTGATGTCATTGGGGCTATCTCAAAGGGAAAAGCAATCGTGCAGATCATGAATAAGGTTGGCTATGATGTTGTAGCAATCGGAAATCATGAATTCGACTATGGGGTACCGCGATTAAAGTCACTTGTGAAATCTATGAATGCAAAAGTTGTAGCCAGCAATTTTGTTAAAAAGTCAACTGGTAAACCAGTATTCCGTTCTTATACAATCAAAACTTACGGAAAGAAAAAAGTAGCTTTTGTAGGTGTCACTACGCCGGAGAGCTTTACAAAATCTACACCGGCTTATTTTCAAAATAGTAAGGGCGAATTCATCTATGATTTTTATGGAGATTCGACTGGAAAGCTTCTTGCTGAGCGTGTGCAGAAAGTAGTCAATACAGCGCGTAAAAATGGCGCAGATTATGTAGTCGCTTTGACACATATGGGAACAGAAGGTGTCACCACACAATGGGATGTGCAGCATCTGATCAAAAATACATATGGCATCGATGTCGTATTGGATGGTCATTCACACAGCACCGTGCCTTCCATGAAGGTGAAAAATAAAAATGGTAAGAAGATTACAGTTTCTTCAACCGGAACAAAATTTTCGAATATCGGACAGCTTGTGATTCGTAAAAATGGATCGATTACGACCGAATTAATACCGATCGATGAGGAACATCAATATGAGGATGCAGAGACAAAAGCTTATATTGATCAGGTAAAAGCAAAATATGAGAAACGTTTGAATCAGGTGATTGGAAAAACAGAAGTAGATCTGACAACACTTGGTGCGAACGGCGAACGGGCAATTCGAAACGCGGAGACAAATATGGGAGATTTCTGTACGGATGCAGCTCGTTCTGCGATGGATGCAGATGTTGCAATCATCAATGGCGGTGGTATCCGTGCGGATATTGCTGCAGGAGATATCACATACAAAGATCTGGTTTCTGTATTTCCATGGAATAATGAGTTATGCGTCATCGAAGCAACTGGCCAGCAGATCAAGGATGCACTGGAACTGGGCGCAAAAAATTATCCAGAAGAAAATGGCGGGTTTATGCAGGTATCCGGCATGAAATATGTAATTGATGCCTCTGTACCTTCTTCTGTTGTGACAGATGAACAGACAGGAATGTTTGAAAAAGTAGATGGAACATATCGCGTAAAAGATATTCAGGTATGGAACACAGCAAGGACAAAATATGAACCAATTAAATTGAAAAAGACTTACAAACTGGCTGGAATCAATTATACATTAAGGCAGAATGGTGATGGTTTCACGATGTTTGATGGTAATAAAGTCATTAAAGATAATGTGATGCTTGATACGCAGTCATTAAGCATCTATCTGACAGATGTTTTAGACGGTGTTGTGGGAGAAGATTATAAAGATCCTGCGGGACAAGGAAGAATTACAATTATCAACAAATAAACGAATAAATGAAATAATTGTCAACAATAAAATTATATATGTAAAATAAAAAGTGCATGTCATCATGGCATGCACTTTTTATACAAAGCTGATTATTCAGCAACAACTTTTGCAAACTTCTTTTTACCACGCTTTACGACTTTTCCATCGCCGGAGAAGTCATCCAGCTTGTAGGCAGTAGCAATATCGGATACTTTTTCTCCGTCTACGGTTACACCGCCTTGTTGAACGGCACGGCGTGCATCCGAACGGCTGTCACACAGACCAGCTTTTACGAGTACAGCCATGATATCCATATCACGCTCTGCAAAATCATCTCCATTTACAGTCACGGTTGGCATGTGCGCGGTATCACCGGCACCAGAGAACAGCGCGCGCGCACCTTCCTGGGCTTTGAGTGCTTCTTCCTCACCATGTACGAGCTTCGTCAGTTCGAATGCGAGAATCTCTTTTGCCTGATTGAGCTGTGCACCTTCCCAGTGATCCATCTCGTCGATCTGCTCTAACGGCAGGAAAGTCAGCATGCGGATGCATTTTAATACATCGGAGTCAGCGACATTTCTCCAGTACTGGTAGAAGTCGAACGGAGAAGTCTTGTTTGGATCGAGCCATACAGCGCCGGACTGGGTCTTACCCATTTTTTTGCCCTCAGAATTTAACAGGAGGTTGATCGTCATTGCATAAGCATCTTTGCCAAGCTTACGTCGGATCAGTTCTGTACCACCGAGCATGTTTGACCACTGATCATCGCCGCCAAACTCCATATTACAGCCGTATTTTTGGTATAATACATAGAAATCATAGCTCTGCATGATCATGTAGTTGAACTCAAGGAAGCTCAGACCCTTTTCCATACGCTGTTTGTAGCATTCAGCAGTCAGCATACGGTTGACAGAGAAATGAGCGCCTACTTCACGCAGGATCTCGATATAGTTCAGGTCGAGCAGCCAGTCTGCATTGTTTACAAGAAGTGCCTTGTCATCAGAAAAATCGATGAAACGGCTCATCTGTTTTTTGAAGCAGTCTACATTGTGCTGGATCGTCTCCTTTGTCATCATCTGACGCATATCGGTACGGCCGGAAGGATCACCGATCATGGCAGTACCGCCGCCGATCAGGGCAATCGGCTTATTTCCTGCCATCTGCAGACGCTTCATCAGGCACAGAGCCATGAAATGTCCGACGTGCAGACTATCTGCAGTCGGGTCAAAACCGATGTAGAATGTCGCTTTTCCATTGTTGATGAGATCGCGGATCTCAGCTTCGTCTGTTACCTGGGCGATCAGCCCGCGGGCAACTAGTTCGTCATAAAGTGTCATTGTTTTTTCCTCGCTTTTATAATATTTGATGGAATAAAAAAGCCCTTCTCCGTGTTATACACGAAAAAGGGCGATTGTTCGTCGCGTTACCACCTTTTTTTACCAGTTATTCGCATAACCGGACTCAGTCAGACATCCATCAACATCTGTCCACGATAACGGGAGGAACCCGTCGCAGCCTACTACATGATTCTGATTCTAACTACAATCTATCACGATTCGGTGCGCAGCTTGGAGATGTATTCGTAAAAAATTCTGCCTGCGCCTCTCACCAGCCGGCGGCTCTCTGTAGGTGAATATCTTCTACTACTTGTTCTCGTCATTGCCTTTGCGCCTCTATTATAAAAACTGCTCTGAACTTTGTCAAGAAAAATATTCCTGTTTTGTGGATAAAAGTTGCAAAACAGCGCTAAAGTGGGTATAATCAATTAATAATCATGTATCAATACAGAAAGGGAGATGTGTAGAATGGCTTTATTTGATAAACTTGGTGAAACACTGGTAAACGCCAGCAGAGATGTGAGTCAGAAGGCAAAGGATCTGTCAGGTACTGCAAAGCTCACACTGGATATCCGTTCAAAGGAAGATCAGGTACAGAAGCTGTATGCAGAAGTCGGCAGACAGTATTTTGAAGAACATAAAGAAGATGATCCTGCTGCTTATGAAGGAATGGCACAGATCAGGGAGCTGCTCGCAGCAGTAGAAGATATGAAAAAAGAACTGTTAGATCTCAAGGGTGCAAAGGTATGCCCGCGCTGCGGTGAAGAAGTGCAGGCTACAGATGCATTTTGCAAGAGCTGCGGAGCCAAAATAGAGGAAGACGATATCGTCGTAGATGCAGTAGTCAAAGACGCACCGGAGACATCTGAGGAAGATGCAGATATCACAGAGGATGCAGAGACTGCAGCAGAAAATGAAATTACAGAGGAAGCGTTTGAGGATTAAACATGGGAAACAAAGGAAAATTTTATATGACGACTGCGATCGCATATGCATCCGGCAAGCCTCATATCGGTAACACGTATGAGATCGTGCTGGCAGACAGTATCGCACGTTTCAAAAGACAGGAAGGCTATGATGTATTTTTTCAGACAGGAACTGACGAGCATGGCCAGAAGATCGAGCTGAAGGCAGAGGAGGCCGGTATCAGCCCGAAGGAGTATGTAGATCATGTCGCAGACACGATCAAAGAGATCTGGGATCTGATGAATACCTCTTATGATAAATTTATCCGCACGACGGATGATTATCATGAAAAGCAGGTACAGAAGATCTTTAAGAAGCTCTATGATAAGGGTGATATTTATAAAAGTTCCTATGAGGGATTATACTGTACTCCCTGCGAGTCATTCTGGACAGAGTCACAGCTCGTAGATGGCAAATGCCCGGATTGTGGACGCGAGGTAAAGCCTGCAAAGGAAGAAGCATATTTCTTTAAGATGAGTAAATATGCGGATCGACTGATCGAACATATCAATACACATCCGGAGTTCATTCAGCCGGTTTCACGTAAAAATGAGATGATGAACAACTTCCTGTTGCCTGGTCTGCAGGATCTGTGCGTGTCACGTACATCCTTTGACTGGGGTATTCCGGTAGATTTTGACGATAAACACGTCGTGTATGTATGGTTGGATGCACTGACAAACTATATTACCGGTATCGGTTATGACTGTGATGGCAATTCGACTGAGCAGTTCAATAAAAACTGGCCGGCAGACCTGCATCTGATCGGAAAGGATATCATCCGTTTCCATACGATCTACTGGCCGATTTTCCTGATGGCACTCGATCTGCCACTGCCGAAGCAGGTATTCGGACATCCGTGGCTGCTGCAGGGCGATGGTAAAATGAGTAAATCCAAGGGAAATGTACTCTATGCAGATGAACTCGTTGATTTCTTCGGTGTGGATGCCGTGCGCTATTTTGTGCTTCATGAGATGCCGTTTGAGAATGATGGTGTGATCTCCTGGGATCTGCTCGTAGAACGTATCAACTCAGACCTTGCAAACACAATGGGAAATCTGGTGAATCGTACCATTTCCATGAGTAACAAGTATTTTGACGGTGTCGTGGCTTCTACAGGTGTGACCGAGGAAGTAGATGCTGATCTGAAGAAAGTAGCGACAGAGACAAGACAGAGAGTCGAAGATAAGATGAAGGATCTGCGTGTCGCAGATGCGATTACAGAGATCTTCAATCTGTTCAAGCGCTGCAATAAATATATTGATGAGACTACACCGTGGATTCTGGCAAAGGATGAGGCGACAAAGCCCCGTCTGGCAGAAGTATTATATAACCTCGTAGAAGGTATCAGTATCGGTGCCACATTATTAAAGAGCTTTATGCCTGAGACATCTGCAAAGATTCTCGCACAGTTGAATGCAAAAGAGATCCCTTATGATGAGCTGGATCAGTTTGGTGCTTATGTGAGCGGCACAAAGGTGACAGATTCACCGGAGATCCTGTTCGCGAGACTGGATATCAATGAGGTGATGGAGCGTGTGAATGAGCTGCATCCGCCTGTAAAGGAAGAAGCACCTGCAGAGCCTGTGATCGACATTGAGCCGAAGGACGAGATCACTTTTGAGGAATTTGGCAAGATGCAGTTCCAGGTAGGAGAGATCATTGAGTGTAAGGCAGTCGAGAAATCGAAAAAACTGCTTTGTTCACAGGTGCGTATCGGCAGCCAGGTAAAGCAGATCGTATCCGGTATCCAGAAAGCATATAAGCCGGAAGAGATGGTTGGTAAGAAAGTCATGGTATTAGTGAATCTGAAGCCTGCAAAACTCGCCGGAGTATTATCTGAGGGTATGCTGTTATGTGCAGAGGACGAAAATGGTGAATTGTCACTGATGGTACCTGAGAAAAAGATGCCCGCGGGAGCAGAGATCTGCTAGAAGGATCAAGAGAAAACAGATACCAAAAATAGCGAAAGGATTGAGCTATGATATTTGAGACACATGCCCATTATGATGATGAGCAATTTGCCGGGGATCGGGGGGAGCTGCTTGCACAGCTCCCTTCTCTTGGTATAGGAAAAGTAATAGATGTGGCATCTACGATCCCATCCATCGATCAATGCGTGGAACTGGCGCGCACCTATGACCATGTCTACGCTGCAGTCGGTGTGCATCCGAGTGAGCTAAAAGGCATGGATGAGGATGTCATTGACCATATGAGAGAGCTGTCAGCATGGAGAAAAACAGTTGCGGTCGGAGAGATCGGGCTGGATTATTATTGGGAAAAAGATCCGGGCGAGCAGCAGAATCAGCGTGACTGGTTTGTCAGACAGATGGAACTGGCGCGCGAAGTATCATTGCCGGTCATTATCCACTCCAGGGATGCTGCAGAGGACACTTATTCACTCATGCGGGAGATTCATGCACAGGAGATCCCGGGTGTGATCCATTGTTATTCCTATTCGCCGGAACTGGCGCGTGAATATATGAAAATGGGATATTATATCGGTGTAGGTGGCGTTGTCACATTTAAAAACGCGAAAAAGCTCGTGCAGACGGTAGCAGAGACACCGCTAGAGCGCATATTATTAGAGACAGATAGCCCATATCTGACGCCGGAGCCGCATAGAGGCAGGAGAAATGATTCACGGGAATTGGTTCAGGTGGTGGAAAAAATCGCGCAGATCAAAGGACTTACGCCGGAGGAGATCGAGGATATAACGTGGGAGAATGCCCAGAGATTATTTTCTAAGGCAGCAGCGGTAAATACAGATAAGTAATGATTGCCCGAAGGGTACAATCAGGATAAAGATATGAGTCGACAGTCAGGTGGAGGACAGGAAAAATCGGAGGAACTATGGCATATTTAGGTGAACCACAGCACACGATCGCAGTGCTGCAGAAATACAATTTTCATTTTCAAAAGAAATTCGGGCAGAATTTTCTGATCGACACGCATGTACTTGAGCGCATTATTGATGAGGCTGGCATCACAAAGGATGATTTTGTCATAGAGATCGGTCCCGGTATCGGTACGATGACACAATATCTGTGTGAGGCAGCAGGCGCTGTGGCGGCTGTAGAGATTGATAAGAACCTGATTCCGATATTGGCGGATACGCTCAGTGAATACGATAATGTAGAGGTCATTCATAACGATATCTTAAAGGTCGATATCGCTGCATTGGCTGATGAGAAAAATGGTGGCAGACCGATCAAGGTCGTGGCGAATCTGCCCTATTATATCACGACGCCGATCATCATGGGACTATTCGAGAGTCATGTACCGATCGAGAGTATCACAGTCATGGTACAAAAAGAAGTGGCAGACCGTATGCAGTGTGGCCCCGGCAGCAAAGATTATGGTGCACTGTCGTTGGCTGTACAATATTATGCCAAGCCGGAGATCGTAGCGACCGTACCGCCGAACTGCTTTATGCCCCGTCCAAATGTCGGCAGTGCAGTCATCCGGCTGACGCGGCATGAGAGTGCGCCTGTAGATGTCGCAGATGAGCGTCTGATGTTCCGTCTGATCCGCGCATCATTTAACCAGCGCAGGAAAACACTCGTCAATGGACTGAAAAATTCATCGGATTTAAATTATACAAAGGAACAGATAGAAGCAGCCATCACAGCGATCGGGCAGCCGCTCACGATCCGCGGTGAGGCATTGACACTCGAACAATTTGCACAACTGGCAAACGAACTCGGAGCACTTTCATAAAAGTGCTCCTTTTTTCATATACTTGTACTAGGCGTTTGCGAAACTATTTAATCACCGGGCTACCTTGCTGTGGGCGCAGTGGCATTCTGATCAAGCTGCTCCGGTTGCCCGGCGGTGTCTCGCTGTCTCTTCAGCCTTGGCTCGATGTGTCCTTCGCACACATAGCCTGCGGCTTTCAGCTATGACATGAAGTTCGTTTGCGAATCGCTCGCACTTCGCCGGACAAAAGTCGCAGTTGACAGAATCCACTGTGCCCACAGCCGTTAGCCCTGCGGCATATACTGTTTGTAGTTTCGCGCCTGCCAATAAGAGTTAAAGGGGGTATCCGTATGTCTGAAAAGATCAAGACGGGAATTGCCGTTTTTCTGATCATCATGATTCTGCCATACATTATTACATATGCGCTGCAGGGCAGGCAATTATTTGATATTGCAGCTACAGAAAAGATGGATACAGACACTGGATCGGGGCAGCAGGATGCACAGGAGCCGACAGAGACATTGACAGGTATTTTGGCTGGACAGATCAGTATGGAGCTGCCAGAGGATGTGATCCGGGCGCAGGCCGTGCTCGTGCGCACAGAATATGTGCGCAGAGAACAGACTGGGGAGCAGCAAGAGCAGAGCAGATCACTCGATGAGCTCACAGCACTCTGGGGCAGTGGGTATGTGAGAGAATACTACGAGATTGCCAAATCTGCTGTGACAGATACAGCGGGAGAGATACTCACCTATGATGGAAAACCGATACAGACTGCATATCATCAGGTCAGTGCAGGGGCTACACGTACCATGGAGGAATTAAATGGGGAAGCTACACCTTATCTGCAGTCGGTTTTATGTGGGACAGATATTACATCTCCAGACTATCTGACAGTGCGTTTTTTCTCTTATGAGGAATTGATGCGTGCATTGGATGCCAAGAAAGAGGATGATCTGCGCTCTATCACGCAGACGTCAGATGAGGCAGGTTATGTGTCAAGCGTAATCGTCGGAGAGAAAGAATTTTCCGGTGATGTATTCCGCCGGTTACTTGATCTGCCCTCACCATGTTTTTATATCAAGGAAGTAGAAGGGCAGATTCGTATTGTTGTCAAAGGAAAGGGACACGGCATCGGTATGAGCCAGTATGCTGCCGCAAAACAGGCAGAGGAAGGATCGTCTTATCAGGATATTTTAAGCTATTTTTTCCCGGGTACGGTCTTAGAGCAAAATTAACAGAAAAGAATTTACCGAAAAATAAAAGCACTGCATAAACTCTGAAATTCCGGCAATACTAGGACTATCAAACTTAGAAAGATGGTGGTAAGGGATGAAGGAGAGAAAAACAAGCAAAGTGACCGGGCAGAAGCAGATCATAATCGCAGGCTGTCTGATGCTCATTCTCGTCACATGTCTCACAGGGCTGTATATTGCCAAACGGATGGAGCAGCCTAACAGAGAAACACAGATTGCCGAAAATAATGAAAAAATCAGTGAGGATGCGGACATTGAGCCGATTGAAAAGGTAGATTCCGTGATTCTTCCGGAAACGTGGGATACCGATGAAGTAGAGGAAAAACCGCAGATCGCGCCAAAAGAAGACGTAAAAGAGAACAATGACATGGATGTCGCTGAAGAACCGCTTGAGGAGCAACCGGTCACACCGGTAGGAGGTTCTGCCGTGACAGTCGGGCAGGAGGCACCTGCGCTGCAATTTGGCGGTGAGCTGCAGTGGCCGGTGGAAGGCAGTGTGCTGATGAATTATAGTATGGATCAGTCGATCTATTTTGCGACACTCGATCAGTATAAGTATAATCCGGCGATGATCATCGATGCACAGAGCGGAGATGCCGTGGCAGCAGCGGCAGCAGGTACGATTACACAGATCAAAGAGGATGCGCAGACAGGACTGACGGTCAGCATGGACATTGGCGACGGCTATGAATTGTCTTACGGACAGCTTCAGGATCTGAACTTTAAGGAGGGAGCACATCTGGATGCAGGTGATGTGATCGGTACTGTGGCACCTGCGACAAAATATTATTCGCTGGAGGGAGACAACCTGTATTTTGCACTGACAAAAGACGGAGCACCTACAGATCCAACGGAATTTCTTCCGCAGTAGTACAAGTGCAAATCTTGATTTTTCAGTCAATTCTCTGTATACTAACATTCAGTGAAGCTCTAAAGAGTATTTAAAGAAGATCATTGTTTTGAAGCAGACAGAGAATGCTCAGATGATCGCACTCATGGAGCATGCGGTAGAAAATCTGAGAGATCATACGCAGGAAACATTACAGGATTGTGAACAGATTCTGGAATATGGCAAACTTTGTTTTACTGTATATTCAGACATAGTCTGACAGGCACAGATGAGCAGACCGCGCGTATATTGAATTATGGTTATCAAATAAAGTCATTGATAGAAAGTCTGTTGACAATCCGCAATCGCGCGGTTGCTTTATATAGATAGCAACATACAAAAACGGGTATTCTCCGAATCGGAGGGTATCCGTTTACATACGTTACAGGAGTCTTTATGAACTATGCATATCTCGTCCGGTGCAGCGACGGCAGTCTGTATGCCGGATGGACGAATGACATTGAAAAACGTCTGAAATCCCACAATGCCGGAACCGGGGCAAAATATACCCGTGCGCGCCTGCCGGTCACGCTCGCTTATCTGGAGACCTTTGACACAAAATCGGAGGCGATGAAGCGCGAGGCGGCACTGAAAAAGCTGACGCACCGTCAGAAGGAGCAGCTTGCGCTTGAATGGAAGCGATTACAATTTGCGGATTTGGCTTGACTCGAACCCGAAGGTACGATGTATGATAATGCCAGTATTATAATTGGTTCTTCATACAGGAGGATCCGAGTGAAAGGAGCATGACAATGAAAAAAATACTGACATTATCTCTGGCTGCACTGATGGCATTTTCTGCACCGGCAAGTATTACATTCGCAGCACCGGCTGCAGAGGTAGAATTCGTATCAGTAAAGGCAGCAAAGGCAACCGCAATCTCAACCGCAGAGGATCTAAAGGCGATGGAGAGCAATCCGTCAGGGAACTATTATCTTGCGAAGGATATCGCATTGCCCGCAGATTTTCAGCTGTTTGGGGACAGCGATCATCCATTTAAGGGACAGCTCGATGGTAAAGGGCACAAGCTGACCGGTTATACTTACAAGACCTCAAGCTGGGCTGAGAATGCAGGTATTTTCGGATATGCGAAAGGCGCTGTGTTTAAAAATATCTCTGTTACCGGTGTAAATATTAATCTTCAGGCTGGTGGAACGATAGGAACATTGGTATGCAGCGCTACGAACTGTACCTTTGATCAGATCAAAACTGCCGGAAGCATTTCAGTCAAAGGGGAAGGTGCTTATGTTGGCGGAATTGTACAAAGTAACTCCGGCACATCAGTGATAAAAAATTGTGAAAATGGCATCAATATCACAGTTGACGCCAGAGGAACAGAAAATGGAGCACCTCCCTGCGAAGTCGGAGGAATTACAGGGCTTGCAGGCAATTCATCGAAAGCGCTTCTCCAGAACTGTACCAACAAAGGAACAATAAAAGTAAATTATAAGCCGAGTGATGACTGGGGCGGTGATGAATTCTCAGTAGCCGGCGTAGCAATTTCACATTTTGGCAACCAAGTTGTTAAAAACTGTAAGAATACCGGAGCGATCACCTGTACGATCGAAAAAGCAGCCGAAGGATATGCGACAGAAGCGAACATAGCCGGTGTAATAGGAGAGACTCATGGTGGAATAGATTCTTGTTCTAATACAGGTAAGATCACGGTGAACGGTAATGTATCAAATATGACCGGAATTAGTGTTGCAGGCGTGGTCGGCGAAACAACCTATAAAAAAACAAAAATGGTAAAATCCTTCAACACAGGAGACATTACAGTAACAGTAAATGCGCCGCGCAGCACAGTTGTAGGTGGTGTTGCAGGACTCGTTAGTGATATCACGGAGTCCTATAATAAGGGAAAAGTCAGTGTGAATGTGAAAAACGGCGGCGACGCGGCTGTAGGTGGTCTGGCGAGCCAGACATACAAAACTGTGCAGAATTGCTATAATACCGGTGCGGTATCCCTGTCAGCGAAGAAGTTATCATATGTTGGCGGACTTATTGGAACTGCATCTATATATGATGAGAATATAAAATACAACTATTCAACAGGAAAGGTGACAGGTTCTTCCAAGCAGGTATTCAAGGGAGAAATAATTGGATATTATACAGGTTCTTATACTGCACAAAAGCGGAATATTTTTGACAATTACTACACAGGATCAGGCAAAGCCTACGGAGGACAGGACTTTACGTGGGAACCTTATATGGGTACTGCGAAAAAGGTTTCTTCTATCACTGACGGTAATTGTCCAAAATTAGATTCAAAGATCTGGACATATGCAGCGAAACAGAAACGGATGATTTTAAAAAACAACAAAGAAAAGTAAAATCTTTTAAAAGACGCTTGGAACTACAACGCAGTTCCAAGCGTCTTTCATGTTCTTTCATTCAGGCAAAGCTACTGAACCAAAATCGGATCCCAGCCATAATCTTTGTAATATTTGATGTCCAGATCATTGTCCTGTACATACATCCGGATCAGTTCGGTGCGGATATCATCTGTATCAGATTTTTCTGAGTAGAAGTACCGGTCAGCCATACCGGGAAAGCCTTCACAGAATTTTTTGATACCGGCTGCATATTCCGATCCGTCACCGGTGCGCAGATCCTCAATCACTTCATAGCCGCTCGCGGCATCGCTGTCCGGATGCAGCAGCAGTCTCGCAGGCGCTGAGCCACCGCTCTCACATTCCAGCGTATTTCCGTTCCGGTAATACCAGAAGCTCCACAGATCACAGAATACATAGATATCGTCGCCCGACTTCTCTGTGCCGTAAATGACCGGAGTAGGGATGTAGACACTATTTGCTTCATGTGCGTACATGTTCTGGGCATCGAGCTGGTTGAGATACTCACACAGCGTCGCCATGATCGTATCATCACCGCTGTACGAAAAAGCGGGGAGTCGGTTCGGATCGGCAGCTTGTGCCGTATCATCCGATGCGTCCGTATCGGAGTCTGTGTCGGATGGCTGATTGATCACAGTCATGTTCAGCTTGTCGGATATGATCGTCCCATCCGGTTGCTTGCTATACAGTTCATAGTTTGATTCACCGTCTACAACAAGACAACTCAGTATATTTTTGCCGCTTGAATCAGACCAATACAGTGAATTTACGCTATATGAGGTACCATACTGTTTTTCGTAGTCCCCATTGAGGAAATCCGCGTCCTGAAACTCTTGGAATGTATCGATAAACTGACCCTTTGCGTCATGTTCCCAACGGTCAAAGATCTGTCTGATCTCATCTGGATCTGTCGTATAGGTCAAAAACGGGTCGTTTTCCACATCATTTTCAGAAATAGATTCAACATTTAACTTTTGTACTTGATCCTGTATCTCTGCGGATGTCAGAGCAGTTTCCTGTGCGGACAGACCAGAAATATCATAGATATAGGCAAATTCCGGCAGCGGCGCGGCTGCGCCCTCGGGCAGTTCCTGATTGATGCCTGTCTCGTTAAACAGATAGAGTTTGCTGTCATCCATGAAGATCCGTGTAGCGATGCTATCTGCATTGAGATAGTTGCAATCCATCTGCTGCAGATCCAATACTCCTACGACCGCATCCTGTTTCCGGTCGTAGATCAGCAGCGCACGTTCATTGGCCAGCGCCAGATAATCACTGTCGATACCGACGAGATCGGATGCGTATACCGCGATCGGCAGGGAGATCATTTCATCCGCCACTTTTACATCCTTCTCCGATAGAAAACGCGAGATCACGGTCTGCACGCGTTCGCTGACCTCGTGGATGGCAGCCTTTACCGTGCCGCCGGAGGCGGAATCCACCGCCATGCCGCCAAAAGTGAGACACACGATGAGTGCCAGTGAGAATACGGCAGCTTTAGAAGCAGATATATGCTTTTTTAATCTACTTCGAGCGGCAGATAACTGTGATTGTATAGTGCTTTCCTTGCGCTCTAAGATCTGTGAGATCTCTTTGATCGAATAGTCTTCAAAATAGTAGAGGTAGACGACCTCACGTTGTTTGGGAGGCAATGTCTGGATGATCTCAAAGAGCAGCCCCTCCTGTCTGTCAAATGGTTCTACACCCTGTTCAGGAAGCTGCTCCATGTCGGTCCGCTTCCGGTGCCAGAAGCTGCGCTGGATGTCACGGCAATAATTGCGCGTCACTGTGAGCAGCCATGCCTTCTCGTGATTGGCATCTGTGAAGGAAGGTTTCTTTTCAATGACTTTTAAGAAGATCGTCTGCGCTGCATCTTCTGCATCCTGCGGATTTTTCAGAATCAGCAGACTCAGACGGTAGACCATTGTATAATAGGTTTCGTATAATGTCTGATATTCCATATATGCGTCCTCCTTTGTGATCTTTTTATATATAACACGATCGGGGAACAGAAAATATCCAATAAAGTCAAATGTTGTTAATCAATCAGGCCATCTTTTTTCTTTTGGCGCATTTCTTTAAAAAAACCGCTGAGAAGTGCCGCACATTCTTCCTGTAAGATGCCGGATTCGATATCTACCTGATGATTAAAGGCCGGAAACTGCAGGAGATTGAGCAGAGAGCCGGCACAGCCCGCCTTGGGGTTCATCGTCCCAATATATACCTTGGGAATCCGTGCCTGGACGATCGCACCTGCGCACATCTGGCAAGGTTCCAGAGTGACATACATCGTACATTGCTCCAGACGCCAGTCACCGGTTTTTTTACCCGCTTTGCGGATCGCATTGAGCTCTGCATGGGAGAGTGTATTGTGGTCAGTTTTCCGTCGGTTGTAGCCGCGGGCGATGATCTTGCCGTCTGCCACCAGCACACAGCCGATCGGGACTTCGCCGAGTGCATATGCTTTTTTCGCTTCCCGCAATGCGGCGCGCATATATTTCTCATCCGGGGTTAATTTTTTCATTTTTCTGTTGCAATCCTTTCAGTTGTGGTATGATAAATAATTATAGCTAATTATAGCATAGAGAGAGAAGAAAATAGAAGAAAATGAATTTTATATATGAGACAGACCGTCTGCACATCCAGATCCTCAACGGAACCTATGCGGCGGAGTCACTGCGGTTTTATGAAGAGGATAGAGAATTGTTTGAGCGCTATGAGCCACTGCGCCCGGTCAATTTTTACACAGAAAATTATCATCGGTATCTGCTGAACTATGAATACAACCTGATTTTAAAGGGAGATATGGTGCGCTACTGGTTTTTTCCGAAGGATGATCCGATGCGGATCATTGGTACGGTGAGCCTGCGCAATATCATACATGGTTCTTACGAAAAATGTGAGATCGGTTATAAGCTCTCGAGTGCATATCAGGGACAGGGCTATGCCAGAGAAGGGATTGCCAGGGTCATACAGATCGCCTTCGAAGAGTTCGGTCTGCACCGCATCGAGGCTTGCTGTATGCCCGGCAACGAGGCATCGATCAATCTGTTAGAGTCCCTGAACTTTCACTTAGAAGGAAAACTGGAAAAATACGTGATGATACAGGGACACTATGAGGATCATCTGCTGTTTAGTCTGCTGCACTCATAATTGTATACCAATAGCCAAACGGAGCATCCGCATCTGCGGATGCTTTTTCTGGCAGAAAATCAGAGAAGCCGAAGATCGCAGCGAGTACGTGTTCCTGACGATAACGGATACCTGGCACACCGACAAACCATTTCATACCTTTGCCGGACGGAAATCTGCCAATGATCAGATGGCGGTACATGAAAAAAGAGTGCAGCAGGAAGCTGTTGTTACACAGATGCCAGTTCGAAGGCGGCAGCAGGCGCAGGTCTTTCAATTCTGCGCGGATGCACTGGATCTGTTCATCTGCAAACGGCTGAATGAGAGAATGTGAGAGCAGCAGCAGGTTCCAGTTTTCTTCCCAGGAGTTGTGGGAGGATGATCCGGCCGCGCTTCGCTGTGCAGCGGATGCCATGCGCCGGATATTATCCGGCTGTGACAAGGGCAGTTCTGTAGATTGGATGACATTTTCTCCGGAAGGCATATCAGATGGCTGCGGTTCCGGTTCGGCGGTCTCATCGTCAGCGATCTGCTGATCATCCGGTTTGACAGCTGGCGGCGTATAGAGTTCAAAACCGGACCAGTCAATCGGGGCTTCATCCCACTGACTCACAAAACAGATATGATCCTGACATAATAACAGAATACCTGCTACATCACTGATCTGATAGGTACTCCCATGAAAAGCTGTCGGTGTGAGTATAAAGCGCCGGTCGGCAGCTCCGCCTGAGAACGGTACTTCACCGATTGGAAAACCGAGCAGACTGTCACCGTTCCTCACAAACAGACAGAGGTGGGCAGCCGGTATCTGCAGATTACAATCATGCATGTGCAGTTCTATGGAAGTCTGTGCCCCTCGCATCTCAATTTTCGCGAAACCGACATTTGAAGTCTTCGCTCCTTCTTCGTAAGCATACATATAAGAAAAAAATCTCCTGTATTCAGACATAAAGACTCCTTGATGATACATTTATACAGTTTATGCCATCATTACATGGATATTCCACCAAATAACAGATTGACAAGTAGGAAAGCAGAGTCTATGATAGAGTAAAACAGTAATGATTATTATTTATGAGGAAAAATCATGTTAAAACACAGTAAGCAGAGAGAATCAATTAAAAATTTTTTGCGAACGCGTACCGATCACCCAACGGCAGAGACCGTATATGAAAATATTCAGAAAGAATTCCCAAGGATCAGTCTGGGGACGGTCTATCGGAATCTGGCATTGCTGACGGATATTGGTGAGATACAGACGATCTCCACCGGAATGGGACCGGACCGTTTTGACGGTAATGCAGCGCCACATTACCACTTTATATGCAAAAAGTGTGGATGTGTGCAGGATCTGCGTGTGCAGGGGCTCGACCATATCAACCTATTAGCGCAGCATGACTTCGATGGTATGATTGAGGGACATACCGTATTCTTCTACGGAACATGCCATGGATGTGTGGAATCTGAGAAGTTAGACAAAGGTAACAAAGATTAGTCATTGAAGCTAGTTGACACGCAAAAAAATCTATGATATAAAATCAGTAACGATTCCTAATATGAATCGCAAAACGAAAATAATAATAAGAAAATAAAAAATTCAAAAACGAAAGGATGGAAAAAATTATGGCAAAGTATGTATGTTCAGTATGTGGTTATGTTTATGAGGGAGAAGAGCCTCCGAAGGAGTGCCCGGTATGTCACGTAGGCGCAGACAAGTTCAAGAAGGTAGAGGGAGATCTGACACTCGCAGCAGAGCACGAGTATGGCGTATACGCATCTACCGTAAAGAACAATCCTGAGATTAGCGATGAAGATAAGAAATATATCTTCGACCAGTTAAAGGCAAACTTTGAAGGTGAGTGCTCAGAAGTCGGTATGTATCTGTGCATGGCTAGAATCGCTCATCGTGAGGGTTATCCGGAGATCGGTCTCTACTGGGAGAAGGCAGCTTATGAAGAGGCTGAGCACGCATCTAAGTTTGCTGAGCTGTTAGGTGAGGATCTCGAGCCGAACATGAAGGCTACAACCAAGGACAACCTCGCATGGAGAGTAGATTGTGAGTTCGGTGCAACCGCAGGTAAGTTTGATCTGGCAAAATGTGCAAAGAAGAACAATCTGGATGCAATCCATGACACTGTTCATGAGATGGCAAGAGACGAAGCAAGACACGGCAAGGCTCTCAAGGGTCTGTTAGACAGATACTTTGGCTAATCCGTGAACTGAATAAGAAGAAAATCGAATGGCTGGAGGACAAAGACGTTCCTCCGGTCATTTTTTTTGGTCATTTTTTTGCCCATCTCATACTTTGGTAGGATTTACATTTTTGATACCATATATATAATAAAATTAGAAGCATATGTAAGATGTGCGTAGTAACCGTAGGAAGCATCATTCCTATCATTAATAGTTGGAGAATACAATATGTTAGAAACTGTGGTTATCAAACCTTCTATAAAACAGCAATTTGACAAATTCATGCTGGATGGGCGCATCCTGTTTTTTAGTGCGCCATGTGGATTTGGAAAGACAACGGTAGCAGACATATTGCTGTCCGGGCAGGATATACAGCGTGTGAGTGTCCGTGATGATGATTTCTCACTGTCCTCGCTCAGCGGTGAGGCGGATATACTGCTGATTGATGATCTGCAGCTCATGCAGGAAGAAGATTGGCAGGTTCTATGCGAATTGATACGGTCAAAAGCCGGGCGGCGTTTTGTTCTGCTCTCGCGCGGAGCGGTGCCTGGGTGTCTGGCAGCCTATCAATATACCGGGTTGATGACTGTTCTGACTGCCGATGATCTGCTCTTTGATCATAATGATATTCGAAAATTGTTTGATGCATGTATGGTGCACGTGACAGATAGTGAGATCAACGGCATTCTAAAGGAATCGATCGGTTATCCACTGGGTGTCGCGATCACGGCACACTGCATGTCGGACAGAAAACCGTTTGGCCCGGATATTGTGACACGTGCGTTTCGGGAAGTATTTCTATATTTTGATGGAGCGGTTTACCATCAATTTGATCTTCCGGTGAGGCGTTTTCTATTGGAACTGGCTCCATTTGAGAGTTTTGACCTGGAGATGGCACGTATGGTCAGTGGTGATTTTCATGCCGGGGATATGTTGAATTGGCTGCTGCGAAAAACAACTATGCTGCATTACGATAATATAAATCAGTACCATTTCTGGCCACAGTTCCGGGCGTTTCTGTTATGGGAGATGGAGCGTGAATATACAGACAATAACCGGCGGGCGTTGTTGAATCGCGGTGGACTCTACTATGAGCTGAAAGAGGATTACGGGCACGCGCTGGATTGTTATACCAGAGGTGGTGATCATGCCAAGGTATCTGAACTATTGATACGCAATGCGCAGCTTCATCCGGGCATGGGACATTACAGTGAGATGGAAAAATATTATCGTAGTCTTCCTGAGTCTGAGATTCTGGCATCACCGTCTCTCATGCAGGGTATGAGTATGCTGTGTGCGCTGGCGACAGATTATCGTGGTTCTGAACGCTGGTATCATGAATTGCAGGAGTTTGCCAATCGGTGTGGAAAACAGGATGCCGCAGGAAAACAGGCGCGCAGCCGTCTGGCGTGGCTCGATATCTCTCTGCCGCAGAGAGGCGTGGAGAGCCTGCTCGATACAATCCCGGCGATTTTTCGTCTGTTAAAAAATAAAGAAGTGAAGCTGCCAGAATTTTCTGTGACCAGTACATTGCCGAGTATCATGAATGGAGGCAAGGATTTTTCTGTCTGGAGTAAAAAGGATGATCTGCTGTATCAGACGATCCGTATTCCGGTGGAAGCGATTCTGGGCAGGGATAGCGTAGGATTGGCAGATTGTGCTATTGCAGAGAGTAAGTTTGAAAAGGGGGAAAACATATCCAGTCGTATGCTGTCACTCATCCCGATTATGAGTGAGATCCACAATAGCGGAACACCGGATATAGAGTTTGCGGTCAATGGTCTGCTCGTTCGCAGCCAGCTCGCAAGTGGTCAGCCGGAGGATGCACGCCGCACGATCGATGCGCTGCGTGAGCGGTATGCCGAACAGGGGCTGATACGGTTTTTACCCAATATCGATGCGCTGCGTTGTCGTGTGGATCTGCATACAGATCAATTTGACAGTGCAGACGAATGGTATCGGAAAAAGGCACCGCGGGATCCGATGCATCTGAATGTGATGAAACGTTACCAATATCTGACACAGGCGATGGTTGAGCTGGCAGACGGCAGACCGGATGCAGCTCTGATGACGCTCGCTCCGCTGGAGCCATATTGTAAGAGCTGTGCACGGCATATTGATGGAATTCACCTGCATGTGCTGACTGCTATTGCATGGTATCGGAAAAAGGATGGCAATTGGCGCGAATCTCTTTCCCTGGCGATGACAGAAGCGGAGGAATATCGGTTTATCCGCACGATCAGTGTCTATGGAAATGCTGTGCTGCCGCTGCTCGAGGAATTAGAATGGACTGAAAATGACAAATGGTGCAGACAGCTCATGTCGGATGTACGGTCTCAGGCGGCGTTGTATCCACATTTTCTGCAGACGCGGCTGGCGCAGAGTGATACGCTGACACCGATGGAATCACAGATTCTGCATCTGATCTGTGCAGATAAGAGCAATGCTGAGATTGCACAGATCATGGATATCAAGCTTACGACAGTGAAAACGCATGTGAGTCATATATTAATGAAGCTCGATGTTAATCGACGGAGCGAAGCGAAGACAGTCGCGAAGAAGCTGCGGCTCGTGCCGTAGGGCTCGCGAAAAATATATGTATGGAAGGGGTAAATACGATGGAGAATAATTGGAAAAAGAAATTGCTGAGCATGTTTCTGGGCTTCGCACTCTGCCTGTCGATGATACCGACATCGGCGCTGGCTGAGGAGGCAGCAGGCGGAAGTGCCGTGGCCGGGCAGGAGGAACAGACGACAGGTGACCCCGCAGGTGCAGAGACACCATCTGAGCGTCTATCTCTCGATGCGCCGGAGTGCATCACTTATACCGAAGACTTGAGGATTACGGCAAAAGTAGAGACGACAGGCACAGTTACCTACAAATGGTTTGAGGATGATAACGAGCTGACCGGTCGGACGGGAGATACCCTGACGCTGAAGGATACTCCGCGTACGAGTCCTTATACTACAAATCCCGAGCCTGCTGAATACGGAAACGTGGGAGATCATATCTTCAGATGCGAGGCAACTATTGATGGCGATGTCATCAGCAAAGAGGTCACTGTGACCGTGAAACCGGCAGATCTGTCGAACGCGGGACTTACGATCAGCGGTGAGGACGGTCTGGCTTATTATCCGATTAGTTCAGATAAAAATAGCGGTTCTGAGCAACGTATCGTATTTGATCTGTGGTATAACAACAAATACCTGACCGTGTGGTCTGACGATCCGACAGTGGAACCTACTCCTATAGATTATACAGTTACCGGAAATAAAGGGGTAAAAGATGCCGGTACCTATACACTGACTGTCACCGGACAGGGCAACTACACCGGCACGAAATCCATCCAGTTTGTGGTAAAGCCGTGTGAATTATCAGATAAGGCAGGAATCGGTAATTTAGGAAAGGATTATGACGGCACGACAGATCTGCCGCTCGAGCAGCTGAATCGCGTTGGTTTTGTATACGGAAAAAATACCATAGACTTTAAGAGAGGCGAGGACTATACGGTAGAGGGAGCGCAGTTTGAGAATGCAGATGCCGGAAATCGTAAAACGGTCATTATAAAATTCCGGATGCTGAATCCGAACTATAGCTTTGCGGGCGGTCAGAGGGAAATAGAAATTCACAGAAGTCAGCAGGATGCCGGCAGTGCATATCAGGAGATAGTCAAAGCGGCGGCAGCTGACCAGTCTGTGGATCTGGAAGTAATGAACGGTCATGCAAAGACGTATACCGTCGATCTCTCGGAGCTGATCCCCGAATTGACTGCTCCGAAGAAGTATGGTGACATCACTTACGGTCAGCTGAGTGTGCAGTTGGTTACAGACTACTATGCTGCAGATGGTGCAAAGGTCGAGAACGGCGTGCTCAGCCTGCCGATCAAACAGGTAGCTACAAAGGCTGAGGGCGAGATCGGTACAGTTAAAGTAGTAGTCAGCACGACAAACTACAAAGATATGACGCTGACGGTCAACGTCAAGGCAACGAATAAACTTATACCGACCGGAGCGCCGACACTGAGTAAATCATCACTCACTTATGGTGAGGCGTTAGGCAATATGAAGCTCTCCGGTTCAATGAAATATGAGAATGCGGCTGTTGAGGGGACATTTGCATGGGATACTCCGGACGCGAAACCGGCTGCAACGGCTGCGTATGCTGCAAAATGGACATTTATACCGAATGATGGCACCAGATATCAGACAGTAAAGGGTACGACAGAGATTCCAGTGAATAAAGCAACACCTGCGGGTGAGCCGGTTTATACAAGGATTACGGCTGCCGGCAAGACGGTAACGGCTGCGGCGCTCGCAGTCAATCCGGGCTGGCCGGCGGGTACGGTCAAATGGGTCGATGCAGACGGAAAGCAGTTGGATGATAGTACAGAAGTCAAGGTAAATACCGCTTACCACTGGTTATTTACACCGACAGATACGAATAACTATAACGAGGCAACCGGTACGATCGTACTTTATCCTGTATCGAATGGAGGAGGTAGTACAGGTGGCAGCGGCACGACCAAAGAGGACACGGCCGGAGGCGGAACGCAGACGATCACAGTCCCAGTATCTTCGGATCATGGAGATATGAAGATGGAGGCGACCGTTAAAGGTACAACAGCTACAGTATCTGTAGACAGCAATCAGATCGATCAAGTCATCGCAGATAGTGCAAAAACTGTCACAGTAGATCTTTCCGGGCTGGAAGGGGTAGACAGTGTGACATTGCCGGTAGAGATCGTATCAAAGACAAATGAGGCAAAACGTACCGGATTGACGGTCAATCTGCCGGATGGTGTGATTGCACTGGATCAGAAGGCATTGAAAACCATCGCATCTGGCAAGGATGTGACAATCTCTATCCAACAGGCGGAACTTACCGATGCACAGCGTCAGGCGCTTGGTTCACTGGCACAGGTGGCAGCCGTTGTGGATGTAGATCTGTATGTAGGAGCAAAACAGCAGTCCCGTTTTGGTGGCGGCGTGCTGACGATCTCGATTCCATATACGCCAAAGAAGGGTGAAGACACCTCTAACCTGGCAGTATGGTTCATCCGTGATGACGGCACGATAGAGACGAAAAACGGCAGTTATGATGCTGAGAGCGGATGTTTTGTGTTCAAGACGAAGCACCTCTCACGCTATCTGTTGGTAGATATCACACAGCAGAAGGCGATGACGGATACATCCGTAAAAGTCGGCACATGGGTTCAGGTAGTGATGTTTTTCCGGAGATTTTTCGGAAGATAAGAAGCGTCCGACTACTATAATGAGATAAAAAAGATAATCAAAGACCCGGTGTTCTCCTATGTAAAGGTAGGACATTGGGTCTTTGGTCGTTTAATTGCCATCATTCCTTCTCTTATACTGAAATGAAATAAAAATTTACTTTAATATATCCTATAATTTTCTTAAAAGTTTATGACATAGCTATAAAAATAGGTTGTTTTTATCCTATAATTTGCGTATAATATGAATGAAAGTGAGGTGCGTATAATGACAGTTGATACAAATACAATGATTTCAATAACAGAGGCTAATCAAAATTTTTCAAAGGTCACTAGAGTAGTGGATGAACATGGTACAGCAGTTATTCTAAAAAACAATGTGCCGCGATATCTTGTAATTGATTTTAGCAAAGCAGAGCAAGAAAAAATAGCATCAACAGAGGATGTATATGCTGTATCTGAGCGTCTTATTAAGCAAAATATGGAAGCTTACGAGGTGCTTGCAAAATGATCAGGCTAAGTAAAGAGCAAGTTATTTTACTCCATAAAAGGCTGATTGAGACTACAGGCGGGAGTGATGGCATTCGCGATGTTGGAATGCTGGACTCAGCACTTTCTAATCCATTTCAATCTTTTGAAAATGAAGAATTATATCCAAGCGTGCAGGCAAAAGCAGCGCAACTTTGTTTTGGAATTGTAAAGAATCATCCGATGATTGATGGAAATAAACGATTAGGTGCGCATGTAATGTTGGTGTTTTTGGAATTAAATGGCTATGGGTTGTCATATACGCAGCAGGAATTGAGTGCTGCTATTCTTGACTTGGCATCTGGTGAAATAGGCGCTGAGGATATATTGCGATGGATTATCAGACATCAGAATTAACAAATAATGGATCTCCTCAGATCTCTGGCAGCTACTCGTAGCCGTGTGCCTTGGCATGTCTGGCGATCGGACAGCCAACGAGCCATTCACCTTTTGCCTGATGTTCATGCTGTATTTGATTGAATTTCAGGTAAGTCTTTTCAAATAGCCGGTAGATCCACTGGCTCTTATTTCCATCGATCAATTTTCCTAAAAAACGTAGTCGATTGAGCGCGCGATGCTTGATGACCAGCAAAGTCTCACCATCCAGTTTGTGGTCGCTCGTTTCGTAAAAAGCGAGAATTGTAAACCAGTCGAGCATGTTTTTCGCCATCAATATGCCTTGATAATTAATAATCATTATTGTACCATAACAGATGGAGCGTTTATGAAAAGGGGGAACATGTATGCAATATGTAAAATTGCAGGTTGGTTGTCTGATTATTATTTTATATGTAATCGTGACCTATGTGAAAGCTGCTGACAGGAGACATATACCTTGTAATAAATTATACGATGCATTGATGGTTGTCACACCATGGGCAGTCTTTTTTGACGGGTTGACTGCGTGGACGGTCAACCATCTCGATTCTGTGCCTGGCATAGTTAACCGTCTGGCTCATCTGCTGTTTTTTGTTTTTATGGATCTGGTGATTATTATCACTGCCTTATATATGTATGATCAGACGATTGGCCTCAGCAAACAGAACCGCAAGAAAAACTGGCTGTTGCTTGTGCCCGGCGTAGTCTCCCTGGTACTGATTGTTGCAGGCATCGGACAATTAAAATATTTACATGGACAGACGACGAATTATTCAATGGGATTCTCTGTATATGTGTGTTTTGGAACATTATTTTTCTATTATGGAATCATTCTGTACCTGCTGATCGCCAGGCATCGGTTTTTACCAAAAGAAAAGAAACTGGGAACAGCTTCGATTATTATTATAGTAGGTACAATCCTGATTCTGCAGATCATCTATCCTGAGGTGCTGCTCACGTCCATCTGTGCGACGATCCTATTGGTGGGAATCTATGTCGATTTTGAGAACCCATCGATCAGACGGCTCACCGTATACAATGACAGTATGGTCGAAGGTTTTGCGACGATGGTGGAGAACCGCGATGATAATACCGGTGGGCATATCCGACGGACGAGAGCTTATGTAAACCTAATGATGCACAAGATGCGGCATGATAAGCGTTACGAGGATATCGTAAATAAGGATTATCTGGTCAATGTCAGTAACGCGGCTCCTCTGCACGATGTCGGTAAGATCGCGACACCGGATCGCATCCTGCAAAAGCCGGGAAAACTGACAGATGAGGAATATGCGGTCATGAAAGAGCATGCCGCGCGTGGTGGAGAGATCATATTAAATACGTTTAAGGATATTGACAATCCGGAATTTCAGAAGATCGCGTATGAAGTAGCGCGGTTTCACCATGAAAAATACAATGGGAAAGGATATCCGGATGGACTTAGCGGAGAGCAGATTCCGCTGCATGCGCGCGTCATGGCTATTGCGGATGTATTTGATGCCGTGTCGCAGAAACGCTGTTATCGTGAGGCAATGCCGATCGATCAGTGCTTTGATATTATTGCAAAAGGTTCCGGTACCGATTTTGATCCGTATCTGACGCAGATGTTTCTGGGTTCGAGAGCAGAGATTGAACAGTTGATGGATCGGGACTGAGGACAAAGGATCACGATAAAAGGTGAAAATAAAGTCAGAAATAGCGGTTAGAAAGAGGAGGATGCAAGTATGTTGGAAATCACCTGCGCAGAGAGTTCAGATCTGCCGCGCATTTTGGAGATCTATGCCTATGCGCGAAATTTTATGAAGGAAACAGGGAATCCGACACAGTGGGGAGACCATTTTCCACCGGAAAAGCTGCTCGTCGATGATATAGCGGCGGGGCAGTTGTATGTGGTGCGGAAGGAACAGGCGATTCATGGCGTATTTGCATTTATCATAGGTGAAGATCCCACATATATACACATTGAGCAGGGGGCGTGGATATCCGATACGGCGTACGGAACGATACACAGGCTCGCCGGAGACGGACAGGTCAGAGGCATTTTTCCGGCGGTTGTGGAATTTTGCAGTCGGAGAATCCGACATCTGAGAGTCGATACACATGAAGATAACCGAGTGATGCAGCATTTGATCGAAAAAAACGGATTTGTGCCGTGTGGAATTATTTATTTAGAAGATGGTTCGCCCAGACTGGCGTATGAGAGGGTGTGTGCGGAAAGCAGTCTTTCGGTAAGGCAGCAGAAAGCAGATAAAGTGATCAGAGATGTCGCAAAATTGTGCAGGGATTTTGATGCAAAAAAGGTGATTTTATACGGATCAAGGGCAAAAGGAACAGCCAGAGAGCGCAGCGATATAGATATTGCTGTATCTGGAGTGGAAAACTTTGATGAGCTTGCAGAAAAAGTGGAAGAATTGCCCACACTGTATAGTGTGGATTTGTTAAATGCGGATACTTGCAGAAATGAATTATTGTTGGAGGATATCAGGCAATATGGACGAGAAATTTAGAAGACGTTTTCAGTCGTTTTGTAATTCGCTGGATGCATTGGCTGAGGCGAGGCAGAGAGATCTTGCAGATTCTTTTGTGCTTAGCGGAACCGGTGCGAAATTCAGTATTACGTTTGATCTGGCATGGAAAGTAATGAAAGATATATTGGTACAGCACTATGCAATCACCGGATTTGTGGCAGGCTCTCCGAGAGAAGTGCTCCGCGAGTCTTTTAAGGCAAACCTGATTTCGGATGATGCATGGATGGATATGCTGAAAGTAAGGAATGAGCTTGCACATGATTACGATTGCGAGATTGTGAAAGCTCATTGCAACACGATTGTTGAGACGTATATCGATTTATTTTATGAGTTTGAGGATGTTGTAAAACAAATTCTTGCATAGCATCTCAAAATGAATACATCTGTATCATCTGGGAGAATCTCGGAAGTGCCACCGCGACGTAACCACGTTGCGGTGCACACAAAATTCCTTTATTGATCGGGAAAAATCCTATAGACTAGAAATTGCGCCCGTTCCATCCCCAGTCATTTACACCATGATAGGTTACATACACGTGATCTCCCGGTATGCCGAGCTCATCCTGAAGGATGTCGCAGATTGCACCGGTCATTTTTTCATAATCATCGGATGAAGCATTTCCAAACAGGCTGACGGACACGTAAGCTCCTTTTTCAAGCCGGTTTCCGCTCATGTAGAGATCGTATTCGTCCTCAAAGCCGACCATCAGGTAGTTTTCTGATTTGTGCAAGATGCTGATCGCCTGTCCGAGTCGTGTCTTTACACTGTTTTTCTTTTCTTCTGTTAATTTGACAGTTACTTTGGAATCAATGAATGGCATGGTTTATTCCTCCTCTTCTTTATCATATAAATGGTGAACCTTTTTCACCAAATGGTACGTTGTCCGGTCGTCTGTACCTCTTTGGCGTTGGAATCATATAATGTGATAATATACTGATCCTCGAAATCCTCTGTTGTTTCGGTTTCCTCTTCGGACAGGAAAAAAACTTCTCCTTCTGTTGGCGCATAGCGAACCCAGTCCTGCGGGATTTCCGTCGATTCCGGTGTTTCCTCTGATACGCCTATAGTCTCTTTTTCTGATTGATCTTCCGGTGTTTCTTCCGGTTCTTCATCGCCAGAGCAGGCAGTCAGTGATAAAATCATCACACCGGCGAGCAGAAAACATATCCTTTTTTTCATTATGTTCCTCCCAATAGACAACATCTGGTTTTCAAGATCAGAATATCATGATTTTAGAGGTTTTTCAATTTATATAAGTCAAAAGCATTGACTTTGTCAGAAATGATAGAATCAATGCGTTTTATTTTGCGTTTTTCTAGCTCTCATTTCTCTGTAACAGCTTCTGATACGTTGCATCCATCCCCAATGCGCCGAGCGGAGCTGTGATCAGGATGGCGAGTACCGCAACAGACAACACGATCTGACCGCAGGCAAGTCCCATCGCCATCGGCACAGAGCCAATAGCAGCCTGAACTGTCGCTTTCGGCAGATAGGCAATCACGCAGAAAAGGCGTTCCTTTTTATTGAGCGGCGTTCCGAGCAGGCAGAAACAGACTCCGATCGCGCGGAAAATGAGTGCCACAAAGATCATCAGGATCGCGGCGATTCCCGCCTGCAACGTATAACGGATGTCTACGGCGGCACCTACCAGTACAAACAGGAGGACCTCTGCGGAGAGCCAGAGCTTGCCGAATTTTTCCGAGAGGCGGCTGGACACGGAGGACGGGCTTTTAATCTTTAACACACAAGCCATGGCAACGACAGCTAACAGACCGGAGATAGACACATAGGGTTTCGCCCATGTCTCAACCGCCATGAGTAGAAAAGACATGCCAAGTACGACGATGACCTTCATGCTGTTTCGGATGCAATGCGTGTGCGCATAAGCGGTTTCAAAAAAGCCGCTGAGCAGCCATCCGGTGAGCGCGCCGAGTGCGATACCGAGCAGAATCGATATCGGGATGTTCACAAAATCCATGATATGTGCATGACCGCCCTGCGCCATGCCTGCAAATGTGGAAAACAGTACAATGACAAAAATATCGTCGCAGGACGCTCCGGCGAGAATGAGCTGGGGAATACTTTTGTCCGTTCCGTAATGCGATTCCATGAGTGAAACCATGCGTGGCACAACAACTGCGGGAGAAACCGCACCGAGTACCGCGCCCATTACAGCAGCCTCGATTCGTGTGACACCGAGAATATACGGTGCAAACAGGAAAAATGCGAGTATTTCGCAGCTTGCAGGCACACATGACATCATGATGGCAGGGCGGCCGACTTTTTTCAGGTCACCCAGATCCAGCGATAAGCCCGCCTTTAACAAAATGATGATCAGCGCCATCTGACGCAGCTCCGAGGAAATGGATAGTATTGTCGGATCGAGCCAGTCCAGTACATACGGGCCGAGAAGGATGCCGGTAAACAGCATACCGATGATGCGTGGCAGCCGGATTCTCTGGCAGATCGCTGCCATGGCGAGCCCGACAAGAAATACAAGTGCAAGTGATGTTAACATATAGATTCCTCCCTTTCTTAGACGCAAAAAAGCTGATGCTCCCTGCGATCAAAAAATAATAAAGTCGCAGAAGTCATCAGCTAAAATAGCGGTTTAGGTTTCCCACGGGAGAACTTCATTCCCTTTTATTCGTTTTTACAAAAAGCATTATAGCAGATTGTTTCACAAATGCAAGTGTTATTCTTCCACGGGATCTATTTTCACCACTTGATACCCGTGATGTACATGTTCCAGAAATTTTCCAAATATGTCTGCGGATTTCAGACGCAGGCTGGACGTATTGATGCACGGATGGCAGCCCACATATTCAGAGTGGAGCACATCCTCGTCAACCAGCAGCTGGATGTGGTTTTCGGTGTCGTTCATGAGTCCGAGCACGCTCACAGAGCCGGGCGTAATGTCAAGATATTCCTCCATATATTCTTCCGGTGCAAAGGACAGGCGCGGGCTGTTGATCTGCTTGGAGACATCCTTTGTCTTGAATTGTTTGTCGCCGCGGATCATCAGCAGGTAAAACTGCGTTTTCTGCCGGTTACATAAAAACAGGTTTTTGCAGATTGCAGCCGGTGCAAGCGCCTCGTCAATCTCTGCACAAGCCTCCATCGTCTCAGCGGCTTCATGGTCGATGCGTTCATACGGGATGCCAAGTTCATCCAGCAGATCATAGGTGCGGATCTCTTTTTCCAGACGACCCTCCACAGAATCCGGTCTGCCGTGTACTAATTCAAGTTTCATGTTCTATCAGTCTCCTTTCAGGATCATATTGCACAGGTGATTGCGAAATTATTTTAAAATATTTGCCGTGGCAGTTGCAGCCAAATTCCTAGCTAAACCTCTAACGCCATGCGAATGTGGCCATTCCATAGATAAAGATAAATGCAATCACAATCGGTACAAAATATTTAAAAATCGGTTTCATCCAATTCTGCACGTTCAATCCTTTACCAGTATTGGCTTCCTTGAGGAAGTTGTCCCAGCCCCAGCCAAAACGATAGCAGCAAAACAGTGCCAGAAACAGAGATCCTAACGGCAACACATTGTTCGATACGATAAAGTCCCACAGATCAAGCCATACGGTGCCAGCGGCAAATGGCTGGAAATGCAATACACTGTAGCCTAATGCTGTTGTCAGGGCAAGTAAAAATGTGACAATACCGCATACTACACAGCCTTTTGGTCTCGACCAGCCGGTGAGCTCACGTACCATTGCCAGAATGTTCTCACAGACAGCGAGCATCGTAGAGAGTGCCGCGAAGATCATAAACAGGAAAAACAGTGAGCCCCACCATCTGCCGCCATTCATGTGGTTGAATACATTTGCCATCGTGTCGAATAAGAGGCTGGGACCGGCATTGACCTCCAGTCCGTAGGTGTAGCAGGCAGGAAACATAATGACTCCGGCGATCACTGCTACCAGCGTGTCCAACAAAATGATATGAATGGATTCGCCCATGAGTGAACGGTTTTTCTCAATATAGCTGCCAAAGATCGCCATGCCACCCATACCGGTAGACAGTGTGAAAAACGCCTGATTCATCGCCCCGACTACGACAGAGCCGTTGAGCTTGGAAAAGTCCGGAATCAGGTAAAAAGACAGACCGGCAGCAGCGCCGTCCAGCGTCAGGCTGTGGACTGCCAGCACTAGCATCAGAATGATGAGCGCCAGCATCATATATTTGGTGATCCGTTCCAAACCGTTTTGCAGGCGGAAGCTGAGGATCACAAATGTGAGGATGATGGTGACTGCCAGATATGCGACATTGATGGAAGGATTCGCAATCATTGACTCAAATCCAAAGTTGGCATTCTGGCCAGTCAGAAATTTTACAAAATAATAGATGATCCATCCGGTGACCACAGAATAAAATGCGATCAGGGATACATTTCCGATCAGACAGATCACGCCGGGAATCCGCCAGCGATTTCCGCCGTGGGATAACTTTTCATACATATAAATAGGGCTGGTCTGCGCAGCACGCCCGACACTCAACTCCATGATCATTGCAGGCAGACCGAGGAGCAGCAGGCATAGAATATAGATCAGCATAAAGCTGCCGCCACCGTTTTGTCCACACATCCAGGGAAATTTCCATACGTTTCCACATCCGATTGCACAGCCGGCCGAGAGCATGATAAAGCCCAGTCTGCTGCCGAGACGTTCTCTTTTTTCCATTTATCTTAGATTCCTTTCTGTATTCATAGGCAATACCTGTACATGATATTATTATTTGGCAGAATTGTAAAACGAAACCGGATAAAAGGTGTTATACTATATAAAAGGCAAAAGGGGAACGTTATGAATTTACAAAAGATAGCAAAAAAAATATCCATTCTGTTATTGTGTGCTGTAGTTGTGGGAGATTCGGGTACAGCCGTGTCCTATGCAACTGAGGCGGGCTGCAGCGGAAGCGTCTGCATTGAGGATGAAGACGTTGATGCGGAGTACGGGGACAGTGATGATCCGGAATACAGCGATGATGATACCGGGGAGATCCAGATCACAGAAAGACCGTCAGAACCTGTAAAACCGATAAAACTTGGTCAGACAAACAGTCTTGTGGCGCAGGCAGTCAAAAACGGTATCAGGCTGACCTGGAAAAAGACCGCGAAAGCACAGAAATATGAGGTCTACAGGAAAATAGCGGGCAAAGGCAGTTACCGTAAGATCAAGACTGTAAAGAGCCATACATATACGGATCAGACAGCAACATACGGTGTGGCTTACCGCTACCGTGTGAGAGCTATTGCCAGTGCCCACGGTAAAACCTACACCGGCAAATACAGCGAGTCACAGAAGATGCTTACTTATCGGATTGATCCGAAAAAACCGATGGTGGCATTGACATTTGATGATGGACCGAGTCAGTACACACCGCGGATTCTGGACAGTCTGCAAAAAAACGAAGGGCATGCTACGTTTTTTGAGATGGGAAACCGGGTAGGTTCTTATCCGCAGACCGTACAGAGAATCTATCAGATGGGCTGCGAGATCGGCAGCCATTCGTATGATCACCCGGTATTGGGCAATGCATCGGTATCGACGATCACCAGCCAGCTCTCCCGCACGGACAGCAATATAAAGAAACTGACCGGGACAGCGCCGGCGCTGTTTCGTCCGCCGTATGGATCGGTCGGAACCAATCTGCGTAATTCTGCAGGAAAGCCGCTGATTTTGTGGTCAGTTGATACATTGGACTGGAAATACCGGGATTCAAACCGCGTGTACAATCATGTCATGAGTAATGTCAGGGACGGAGATATTATACTGATGCATGATCTGTATTCGAGTACGGCGGGCGCTGTGGAGCGCATGATACCGGAACTGAAGAAAAAGGGTTATCAACTGGTGACGGTATCCGAACTGGCGCAGTATCGCAAGGTGAATTTGAAATCCGGTGAGCGTTACTCCCAGATGCGTCCATAGAGCGATTGACAAAACGTGGAGAAGCCGTTATAATGAAATCTCCGGGCAGCTGGGGTGTTAGCGGTACCCTGTACCAGCAATCCGCTATAGCTGGAGTGATGTTTTGCCTCGGGTCTTATCATTGTGAAGCAGCCCTCTGTAAGTGGCGTAGACGTCTGGGTCTTGCGCAATAGGAACCTGCGAACCGTGTCAGGTCAGGAATGGAGCAGCACTAAACAGGAGCTCTTATGTGCCGCGAGGGTGCCTGGGCTGAGCTGGCTGCAGAGGTAACGTTCATGGTGAGGATTCAAAGCAAAACGCCCGGTAAAAATATGGAAGCAAAAACCTGACTTTTATGAAGTCAGGTTTTTATTTTTATATTGTGACAAAATTGGAAATCATATATAATAAGTCCTAGGGATATTTATTCCACACAGGGACAAAACACTCTAAGGAAAGGAACGAATGAGATGAAAAGAATTGGTTTATTGACGAGTGGCGGTGATTGTCAGGCTCTGAATGCAGCAATGCGCGGTGTTGTAAAGGGTCTGAGCGAGAATGCAGATGAGCTGGAGGTATACGGATTTCTGAATGGTTATAAGGGTCTGATCTATGGCAATTATAAGCTCCTGACCTCTACGGATTTTTCAGGAATTCTCACAAAGGGAGGGACGATTCTGGGATCTTCGCGTCAGCCGTTCAAGCTCATGCGTGTACCGGATGAGAATGGACTGGATAAAGTAGAGGCGATGAAGCAGAATTATTATAAGCTGAATCTGGATTGTCTCGTGATCCTTGGAGGAAACGGTACACAAAAGACAGCAAATCTGCTGCGTGAGGAAGGACTCAACGTGGTCCATCTGCCGAAGACGATAGATAATGATATCTATGGAACAGATGTGACATTTGGTTTCCAGAGTGCGATTAACATTGCGTGTGATGCGATTGATTGTATCCATACAACGGCAGCATCCCACAATCGTGTATTTATTGTCGAGGTTATGGGACATAAAGTTGGCTGGCTGACGTTATATGCAGGCATGGCTTCCGGTGCGGATATTATCCTGCTTCCGGAGATCCCCTATGATATTGACAAGGTGATTGAGGCTATTGATAAACGTACAAAGGCTGGAAAGGGATTTACGATCCTGGCTGTCGCAGAAGGTGCGATCTCCAAGAAAGATGCCCAGCTGTCCAAGAAAGAGTATAAGAAAAAGCTTGAAAACTATAAATATCCGTCTGTTTCCTATGAGATCGCAGATATGATCCAGGAAAAGACCGGTATTGAGGTGCGTGTCACAGTTCCCGGACATACACAGCGAGGCGGCAGCCCTTGTGCCTATGACCGTGTGCTGTGTACCAGATTAGGCGCAGAAGGAGCCCGCGCGATCATGGATGGAGACTATGGTGTGATGATTGCGATGGTCAATGGCAAGATCAAGCGCGTGCCGCTTGGAGATGTGGCAGGAAAGCTCAAGGTTGTAGATCCTGAGTCACAGATCATTAAGCAGGCAAAATATGTAGGAATCAGTTTTGGTGATTAATTATGGCTTACACGGCGTTATACCGGAAGTTCCGCCCAAATGAATTTGAGGATGTCAAAGGGCAGGAGCACATTGTAACGACTCTCAAAAACCAGATAAAAGCAGACCGAATCGGACACGCGTACCTGTTTTGCGGTACGCGTGGAACCGGTAAAACGACAGTAGCGAAGATATTTGCGAAAGCGGTCAATTGTGAACACCCGGTAGACGGCAGCCCTTGTGGGGAATGTGCTTCCTGCAAAGCTATCGCTGCCGGGAATTCTATGAATGTCATAGAGATCGACGCTGCATCTAATAATGGTGTGGATAATATCCGTGAGATCCGTGAAGAGGTCAATTACTCTCCGACAGAGGGACGGTACAAGGTCTACATCATAGATGAGGTTCATATGCTCTCCATAGGAGCATTTAATGCCTTGTTAAAGACATTGGAGGAGCCGCCGTCTTATGTCATTTTTATTCTGGCAACGACTGAGGCACATAAGATACCGATCACGATCCTGTCCAGATGCCAGCGCTATGATTTCAGGAGAATATCGATCGATACGATCACAGACCGGTTGAATGATCTGATCGCACGCGAAGGTGTTGAGGCAGAGGACAAGGCGATCCGCTATGTTGCAAAGGCAGCAGACGGATCTATGCGTGATGCGCTGAGTCTCCTGGATCAGTGCATAGCCTTTTATCTGGGGCAGAAGCTGACATATGATCATGTACTCGAAGTACTCGGAGCGGTAGATACGGAAGTTTTCTCCATGCTGCTCCGGAAGTTATTGAAAAAAAACATTCCGGGCTGTATCGCGTTATTAGAAGAACTCGTAACGCAGGGCAGGGAACTGGGGCAGTTTGTGATAGATTTCACCTGGTATCTGCGCAACCTGCTGCTCATGCAGAGTGCGGATGACATGGAAGAAGTGCTGGATATGTCCAGCGAGAATCTCAAGCTGCTCAAGGAAGAAGCCCAGATGGTCAAGCCTGAGGTGCTCGTGCGCTATATTCAGGTATGTTCCGCATTATCCAATCAGATCCGTTATTCAACACAAAAGCGCATTCTCATTGAGATAGCGATCATTAAATTGTGCCGTCCTGCGATGGAACAGGATCTCTCCAGCGTGCTGCAGCGGCTGGATGATCTGGAAAAAAAGATGGAACAGGGTGTCTATATGGAGATGCCGCCGGCAGCAGAGCATGCAGCAGGAAATGCCGCTGCGCCGGGAGTCACGCCACCAGCCATCAGAAAAAGACCAGAGCTGCCAAAGGCAGTATCCGAGGATATCCGCCAGCTCGTCAAGAACTGGAATCTGGTGCTCGGAGATCTGGGTGGACTCGCGCGCAATTATTTAAAGCAGGCGCATTTATCACTGGAAGGAGAGAATGTGCTGCTCATCGTGCATGAAGATCCGGTAGCGGTAGCCTGTCTGAACGAGGAAGAACGGCTGGCAGAGATCAAACAGGCGATTGAGAAAAATATAGGAAAACAAGTCGATATCCATATTACCGCAAACGAGAGTGGACAGCCATTTGGTGAAGCCTATGCGGATCTGGAGGATCTGATACAGATGGATATCGTAGTTGAAGAAGATGAAGATGAATAGTTAATAAGGAGGACTTGTAGAATGGCAAAAAGAGGAGGATTTCCCGGTGGAATGCCCGGAAATATGAATAATCTGATGAAGCAGGCACAGAAGATGCAGCGTCAGATGGAAGAAGCGAGCAAGGAAATTGAGGAAAAGGAGATCACTGCGGCTGCAGGCGGCGGTGTCGTAGAAGTGACTGTATCCGGCAAAAAAGAAGTGACAAAGGTCAAGATTGATCCGGAAGCTGTAGATCCGGATGATGTAGAGATGTTAGAGGATCTGATCATGGCGGCCACCAATGAAGCGCTGCGTCAGATGGATGATTATTCTCAGCAGTCCATGTCCAAGATCACCGGAGGCATCGGTGGTATGGGAGGCTTAGGCGGTCTGCCTTTCTAATGCGGTTTGAATGCAACAGGAAAGGATGATTTGACGCATGGATTATTACAGTAAACAGATCAATCAACTGGTAGAGGCATTGTCAATGCTGCCCGGTATCGGTTCTAAGACGGCACAGCGCCTGGCATTTCATATACTGAACATGCCAAAAGAGGATGCCAATCGTCTGGCGTCTGCGATCACGCAGGCGAGGGAGAATGTCAGATACTGCAAACAGTGTTTTACATTGACGGATGATGAGCTCTGCCCGATCTGCAAGGATGAAAAACGCAACCATAAGGTGATTATGGTCGTAGAGAATACGAGAGATCTTGCAGCATACGAAAAAACAGGAAAATATGATGGAGTGTATCATGTGCTGCATGGCGCGATCTCGCCCATGCTCGGTATCGGTCCCGGAGACATTCGCCTCAAGGAGCTGATGCAGCGGCTGCAGGGAGATGTCGATGAAGTCATCATTGCGACTAATTCCTCACTGGAAGGTGAGACAACGGCTATGTATATTAGTAAGCTGATCAAGCCAACCGGTATTAAAGCAACGAGGATCGCCAGTGGTGTGCCGGTTGGCGGAGATCTGGAATATATTGATGAAGTGACACTGTTGCGCGCACTGGAAGGTCGAACTGAATTATAAGAAATGTATAAAAAAGAATCCTGCATGCAGGATTCTTTTTTATACATTTCTTATGATACACCTACACTGTTCGGCAAATTTTGCATATGTTCCGTGTTAAGGTAAGGACAAAGTATAGAGAAAGGGGCATATGTTTATGGACAACAGTATGACAGACCGCAATGCAAAAGAGGATAAGCAAAAGCGGCAGTTACCAAAGAATATACGCCAGATTGGCAATGTACAGGGCCCGGTGCGGGTCTATATGGAAGATTACGTCTACACGTATCTGCATGGAAACGGCAGAAGCGGGTGGGCACATCGCGGCAGTATCTTTGTTGGAACCAGATGGCACGAAAATGGACAGAAATACCTGTTTATCAGTGGTCTGGTACATATTCCGGATGAATATTTTAAGGATGGGATGCCGGAGTTTAGCGATATGATGTGGGGCGGTGTCTACCGGGACATGAAGCAGTACTATGATCAGGTAGAGATCCTCGGCTGGGGAATGGATGTCGCCGGTGACTGTGCCAAGCTGACAGGCAATCTGGAACAGGTGCATAGAAAAGCATTTCAGGGTCAGGAAAAGTTCGCATTTTTGATGGATTCACTCGAAAAAGAAGAAGCATTTTACATATATGAGAAAAATATGCTTCGCAGGCGGGATGGTTATTATGTCTATTATGAGAAAAATCCTCAAATGCGTGAATTTATGATGCAGGGAAAGGATGAAGGTGAACATCAGCCGGAGATCGATCCGCAGAAGGCGGTTGTGACGAGTTACCGTGAAATTACATCGAAAAACAGTCGCAGAGGCGGAAAAGTCTTTCAGACAATGGTCTATGCTTCTTGTCTGGCTTTGCTGGTCGCTGTCACGGCAATGGGTGTGAATATGATGAGCAGCGCCGGTAAGATCGAACGTCTTGAGGAGGCGGTCTCTTTTCTGGAAGCCGAACCAGCAGAAGTCGAAGCAGAATCTGCAGAGACTGAAACAAAACCGGCGGCACAGGCGCATCAGGCAACACCGCAGCAGCTGAGTCCGCAGATACAGATCGAGTCTGAGATAGATTCAGATACGGCACCAGATACAGTGCCAGATGCAACACCTGATACAACATCAGACACATCGTCAGATATGGTATCGGATGCCGAATCTGATGGCAAATCAGAAGCTGAGGCTGACGCCGAACCGGAGATCCAATCAAATGCCGGAACCACAGACAAGCCGGAGGATACATTGGATGAAGCAAAGGGTAAGTCCAAGAGTGGCACCGGGGACGAGCCTGAAGCAAAAGCGGCGCAGGAGACAGAGACTGAACAGGAGGAGACACCGGCATTTGCCAAGCAGGATTATTACGTTGTTGAACCGGGAGAGAGTCTGCTCGGAATCAGCCAGAAACTGTATGGGAGAGATTATACCAGACAATTATGTGAGTTGAACGAACTGGAAGATGAGAATAAGATATATGCCGGACAGAAACTTTTATTATTGGATAAATAGTGCTATAATGAAAAAACATGAGATTTTAGATGGGAAAGAGAGAAAACCGCATGGCTAAGATACAAAAGCATAATCTCCACACGGTAGAGGTAGATCGGGAAGCACTGGATAGGAAGATAAAGGTACACCGCCGCAAAGTAGCAGCATTTGTACTGGGTATTCTGATTTTGATCGGTATTGCGGTAGTTGTGACTTATATTTATTATCAGAACAAGACGTACAGCGATTATCAGATTCTGTCATCTGTAGAGCGTAACGATACCGGTGCGTCTGAATATGCACAGTTTCAGGGCAGATTGCTCCGTTATACGAATGACGGAGCAGTCTATACAGACGCAGCCGGCAATCTGATCTGGAATCAGACATATGAGATGGATCAGCCGAAGGTAGAGACCAGAGGCAGCTATGTGGCGATCTATGAACTGGGCGGAACGCAGGTATATATCCTCGATACGATAAATCTGCAGGGCAGCATCCACACGACTATGCCGATCCAGAAAGTCAGTATTGCAGCACAGGGAACGGTTGCCATCCTGATGGAAAATGACGGGACGAGCTATCTGCAGCTCTATGGCAAGACCGGGGATCAACTGGCTGCGGGTGAATTGCATGTGCAAAACAGTGGTTATCCATTGGATCTCGCATTGTCTGAAAATGGGGAAAAGCTGGCGGTATCCATGTTGGATATCAATGGTGGTACAGTAAAGACCGTGATCGCATTTTATAATTTTGGTGCAGTTGGTCAGAATTCGATCGATAAAATTGTAAGTTCCTATAAATATGAAGACGTAGTTATACCGCAGATTCGGTATCTGGCGGAAGATACGATGGTAGCATTTGGTGACAACAAGGTTCTTTTGTTTACGGGCGCGCAGAAACCGGTAGAGAGTAAGGTTATCGAGTTAAAGGATGAGGTAAAGAACATTTTTTATAATGATAACCGGTTTGGGCTCGTCTATGATGGTGAAAAAGGGGAAAAACAGCGGCTGGAATTGTATCGGCTCTCAGGGGAGATTGAGCAGGAGCTGACATTTGATATCGATGACAGGAAGGTGGAGATCCTGGATAACGGTGAGTTATGTATACAGGATGAAGACAGTTGTGAGATCTACAATTCCAAGGGGATCTGTAAGTTCAAGTATCAGTTCAACGAATATTTGTATAAAGTTTTATCCGGAAAATTGCAGACGGAGTATACGTTTATATTAGAAGGAGAAACACAGAAGGTAAAATTGAAATGATAGAAATCAGTAAAAATGTCATTCTCATCGGTGCGCTCGTCTGGTTGTTTGCATGTGCATTGCGTGGATATTATATCGGATGCCTGCGCGAACTGTATACAATCGCAGAGATCATTCTGGCACTCGTGTGTCTGTGGGCTGCTATTCAGCACGTCGCGGTCTTTCAGGGGGGAATACCCACATTTGGGGGCTTCCTTGTTATTATGTTTGTACTGCGCTGGACGGGCAGGCTGCTGGGTATTGTAAATCACATTCCGATACTGGGCGGGATGAACCGTACATTAGGAGTGCTGATAGGATTCTTTAAAGGGCTGGTTGTACTGGGATTGGTATATAGCTGGCTAGGCAGTTATATAAAGTTGTAACAGTGCAGCCCGCGCCATTCGCAAAGATGCCTGACGGCATTTTCTCGCTGCTTTGCAGCTAACTTTGCTCATAATCGGGCGCTCACCTCATGGATTATAAAACGATTCCATTCATGCAAGCATGATGTCCTCGTTTTTTAACCCATGGCTGAACTGTTACATAAAATTATAAAAAAATGAAAAAAAGGTGTTGACAACAGACGTTTGAGATGATAATATAAACAAGCTGTCGCGAACGACTGAGAAAAAAGTCGAAAAACACAGCAAAAAATAATTTAAAAAAGTTCTTGACAAGCGATGAAAGCTTTGATATAATACAAAAGCTGCTTGACGAGAGCAGAACAAACAACCTTGATAACTGAACAGTGAAATAACCTTGAAAGATTTGAAAAAATGAGAAAAGCAATAGCTTTTCAAGTGATTGTGAACACTTTTTAAACACAGTAAAAAACGGTTATAAAAAAGCCAAGCTTTTGAATGACCAAGAACAAACTTAAACATGAGAGTTTGATCCTGGCTCAGGATGAACGCTGGCGGCGTGCTTAACACATGCAAGTCGAACGGAACTACTTTAATGAGATTCTTCGGAAAGGATTTGATTTAGTTTAGTGGCGGACGGGTGAGTAACGCGTGGGTAACCTGCCTCATACAGGGGGATAACAGTTGGAAACGGCTGTTAATACCGCATAAGCGCACAGTACCGCATGGTATGGTGTGAAAAACTCCGGTGGTATGAGATGGACCCGCGTCTGATTAGCTAGTTGGTAGGGTAACGGCCTACCAAGGCGACGATCAGTAGCCGACCTGAGAGGGTGACCGGCCACATTGGGACTGAGACACGGC
>CAKRIZ010000015.1 GCA_934351445.1 uncultured Eubacterium sp. | reverse complement strand
GAAGGACACATCGAGCCAAGGCTGAAGAGACAGCGAGACACCGCCGGGCAATCGGAGCAGCTTGATCAGAATGCCACTGCGCCCACAGCCAGGTAGCCCGATGATTAAATAGTTTCGCAAACGCCTATTATGCGCTACCAACGGTTTTTTAGTTTTCCCTGCAGCTCATATAATTTGTTCAATGCCTCGATCGGCGTATAATTTCCCAGATCCAGGTCTTTGAGTTCTTTTAAGATGTCATCATCATCTACGGTGTCAAACAGTGAGATCTGATTCTGGTCTACTTCATCGAGTTTTTTGACCTTCTTGTGTGATCGTTTGTCCGGAGAGAGACTCTCCACGCCACACGTGATGTTGTTTTCGATCAGTTCCTGGCAGATCTCCTTGGCACGGTTGATCACAGAATCCGGCACACCTGCCAGCTTTGCGACCTGGATACCATAACTGCGGTCCGCACCGCCTTTTACAATCTTGCGCAGGAATACGATGTCATCGCCTTTTTCCTTGACGGCAATACAATAATTGTTGACGTTGTCCAGTTTTCCTTCCAGTTCAGTCAATTCGTGATAATGCGTCGCAAACAATGTCTTGGCACCGAGCAGCTTGGGATTACTGATATGCTCGACGACTGCCCAGGCAATAGATAATCCGTCAAATGTCGATGTACCACGGCCAATCTCATCTAAAATAAGCAGACTGTTTGATGTTGCATTGCGCAGAATATTTGCCACCTCGTTCATCTCGACCATAAAGGTACTCTGTCCGCTTGCCAGATCATCACTGGCTCCGACACGTGTAAAGATCCGGTCCACCAGCCCGATATCTGCTTTTGCGGCAGGTACAAAGCTGCCGATCTGTGCCATGAGTACGATCAGTGCGGTCTGGCGCATATAAGTTGACTTTCCTGCCATATTCGGCCCCGTAATAATAGAAATCCGGTTTTTTCCATTATCCAGATGTGTATCATTCGGAATAAACATATCATTGTTCATCATTTTTTCCACAACCGGATGTCTGCCGTCATGGATCATCAGCGTACCGTTCTCATTGATGTGCGGACGGCAATAATGCTGTGTATCAGCTACCTTTGCAAAGGAAATCAACACGTCAAGTCCTGCGATCGCTTTGGCTGAACGCTGGATACGTGTTACTTCACCTGTGATCTTTTCGCGCAGCTGACGGAATAATTCATACTCGAGCTGTACCAGTTTGTCCTCGGCTCCAAGGATCGTCTCCTCCAGTTCTTTGAGCTCCGGTGTAATATAGCGTTCTGCATTGGTAAGTGTCTGTTTCCGCATATAATAATCCGGTACCAGATCCTTGTAGGAATTGGTCACTTCCAGATAATAACCAAACACTTTGTTATATTTGATCCGCAGATTCTTGATACCGGTTTTCTCACGCTCGGATGCCTCGATCTGTGCGAGCCAGCTCTTTCCCTCTGTCTTGGCTTTACGCAGCCGGTCGACTTCTTCAAAATAGCCCTCTTTGATGATGTTTCCGTCATGTACGGACAGTGGAGGGTCTTCAATAACCGCCTCATCGATCCACGTGAAAATATCCTCGAGTCCATCCATCTGTTCCAGTAAGCCTGTCAGTGCCTTTGCATGAAACTCCGAGAGCACCATGCGGATGGGCGGCAGCATTTGTAAAGAATTTTTAAATGCAATTAAATCCCGCGGATTCGCAGTCTGATAACTGATTCTCGTAATCAGGCGCTCTAAATCATAGACCGGACCCAGATATTCACTCATTTCCTCACGGCTCATGATATTCTGGTTCAGTTCCTCAATCGCATCATAGCGTGCCTCGATTTCATCTTTTTGAATCAGCGGCTGTTCTACATAAGTGCGCAAAAGCCTCGCACCCATGGCTGTTTTCGTCTTGTCGAGTACCCATAGTAAAGAGCCTTTTTTATTTTTCTCCCGCATCGTCTCAACCAGTTCCAGATTGCGTCTGGTCGCTGAATCGAGCACCATAAATGCACTTGTGGAATACGGCTTGATATTTGTCATATGCTCCAGCCCATTCATCTGTGTCTCGTACAGATATTTGAGCAGGGCACCTGCCGCCAGCGTCCCAGACAGATAATCTGCCAGCCCGAGCCCATCAAGCTGTCTGACATGAAAATGATCCAATAAGATACCCTTTGCCGTATCATCAGTAAAATACCACGAATCGAGTGCCGTCACTGTAATGCCCAGTCTATTTCGCAGCATCTCGATATCGAGTGTACTCAAAAACAGTGCTTCGTTGCAGATGATCTCCGCCGGTGCGAACTTCTGGATCTCATCCATCAGTTTTTGTGTGGTATCGATCTCCGTCACAAAGTAATCTCCGGTCGATACATCTGCTGTAGATACACCAAATATAGACTCATCACAATAAATACACATCAGATAATTATTTTTTGATTCATCCAAAGATGCCACATCGGTATTCGTTCCCGGTGTCACAATGCGGATCACCTGACGCTCTACGATCCCCTTGGATAGTTTTGGGTCACCGATCTGTTCGCAGACCGCTACTTTATAGCCTTTTGCCACAAGACGGTTGATATATGTATCGGCTGCATGAAACGGCACACCACACATCGGTGCCCGTTCTTCCATACCACACTGCTTTCCGGTCAGTGTCAGTTCCAGTTCTTTGGATGCAATCTGCGCATCTTCAAAAAACATCTCATAAAAATCGCCCAGCCTGTAAAAAAGGATACAATCCTTATGTTCCTGCTTCGTCTGTAAATAATGCTGCATCATGGGTGAATACTCAGCCATCATGTTCCTCCTAAATGTTATTTATCACGGATGATATTGTCTGGCAATCGCCTCCGCAACCTTGATGCCATCCATTGCTGCTGAAGTGATTCCCCCGGCATAGCCGGCGCCTTCCCCACACGGATATAATCCATGCATACTGCTCTCGCACTGTTCGTCTCTCACAATCCGAAGCGGTGACGAAGTACGGCTCTCTATGCCGGATAAAATAGCATCCCAGCGGTCAAATCCATGCAATCTGTGACCAAATTGTTCCATACCGGCTATCAAACACCTGTTCATATCTTCTGTCAGTAATTCATGTAATGCGCCAAAACCAGCTGTGCCCTTGATGCAGCTGTCAAAATCTCCGTAATCCGTTGAACTGCGCTTCTCCTTAAAATCTGCATACAACTGCTGTGGGATTTTACCGTCACACAATTCATACGCATGCCGCTCCAGCGCGCGCTGGAAACGCACACCGGCCAGTGCATCTGTCCCCGGAAAATCTGAAGGGTTCACCGATACAATGATTGCAGAATTGGCATTGTGGCTGTCGCGCTTATAATAGCTCATACCGTTGACTGCCAGATGTCCTTGTTCCGATGATGCATTGACAACATATCCACCCGGACACATGCAAAACGAATAGACACCTCTCTGTCCCGGAAAATTGGCCGTGACCTTATAAGGTGCTGCTGGCAGATGCTCCATATCCGGATCTGCACCGTACTGGCTCTCATTGATCATTGCCTGTGGATGTTCCACACGAAAACCGACTGCGAATGCCTTCGGCTCCATAAGGAGCGGCTTGTGCGCAAGCATCTCAAATGTATCTCTGGCCGAATGGCCGAGTGCAAGCACCGCAAGCTCCGTATCGATCTGCTGCTCCCCGTGCGGCCCATGTATGACAAGCCCGGTCAGCCGTCCATCCTGACACACAAGATCCGTCATGCATGTCCCAAACATGAATTTACCGCCCAGGCGCAGGATCTCCTCACGCAGATTGCGGATCACAGCTGTCAGAATATCGGTACCAATGTGGGGCTTGTTGTCATAGAGGATCTCAGACGGTGCGCCACATTTACAAAATAGTTCCAACACATGCCGGCCGCGCCCAATGGGATCCTTCACCAGTGTATTGAGTTTTCCATCTGAAAATGTGCCGGCACCGCCCTCACCAAACTGGACATTGGAGGATGGGTCTAAGATTCCCTGCTCCCAGAATCTGACAACATCAGCCGTGCGGTCATCCACGCGCTTTCCACGCTCTAAGATCAGCGGGCGGTAGCCGTGTAGTGCAAGTTCATATGCACAAAACAAGCCAGCCGGACCAGCACCCACGACTACCGGCCGATGGCTCATCGCCTCTGTGCCGGGTTTGGGAAAGTGATAACGGCTCTTTTGTGCGAGCTGAATGTTTGGTTTATGTAATTTTTTAACGAGTCTGGCCTCCCCACCCATCGTCACATCGACTGTATATACATAAAAAAGCTGCGGCTTTTTCCGCGCATCCACAGAACGTCTGATGATCTCATAACGAAACTCGGTTCCCTGTTGTATTCCAAGTACGGCGCAGATTTTTTCTTCTATCATCTGCTCATTATGAATGAGCGGTAGTTTTAACTGTTGAATTCTGATCATGATTGCTTTCTCCCTGTCCGAATCATGGATGCTGCATGTCTGCCGGCGATGGCACCACTCGACCATGCCCATTGCAGATTAAACCCTCCGCAGATTCCGTCTACATCCAGCATCTCTCCTGCAAAATACAATCCGTCTACCAGCTTTGACTCCATCGTATCGGCACAGACCTCGTCTACAGCTACACCACCTGCCGTCACCTGCGCCTGCTCAAAGGAACGCGTAGCGCTGACCGGTACTTTGAAATGTTTGATGATTGTGGCAAGCTGTGCGATCTGCCGGGACGGAATGGCGGTACACGGCTGATCCGATGGGATAGCTGCTTCTGCCAGCAGTGCTACACCCAGCTTATCCGGAAACCAGCCGGTCAGGCTCTGTGCTGCTGTCTTGTTCACTGCACAAGGATGCTTCATCCGCTGCCTCAGTATATCACGGGTCTGCGATTCTGTCATTCCGGGAGAAAAATCCAGCTCCACATATACATGCTCTGCGCTTTTCGCAATCTGCCTGTCCTGTCCGGCCTGCGAGAATGCTTTTGCCGCCAGATGGCTCATCTGAAAAATACAGATCCCGGAGATGCCATAATCTGTGAGCTGTAATTCGCCACTCTGACAATCTTTTTCTACCCCATCAATGTAGATTTTTGCTGAAATTTCTGCACGAATTCCTGCAACCTTTTTAAAAAATGCAAGAGTGGATTGCAGCGGGACAAGCGCCGGAACTAAATCTTGTATGTGATGTCCGAGACGTTCTACATATAGAAAACCACTTCCGTCACTCCCGGTCTTTTTATAAGACTTGCCACCTGTCGCAAGGATACATTTTCGTGCATAATAGATCTTTGTTTTTGTGTCAAATACAAAAATCTCCTCTGTTCCAGATCTGTTTTTGCATATATTTTCCGCTTTTGTGATCGTCCTTATGCCAATATTACACTCAATAGAAATGCCTAGACGCCCACATTCCATCAGCATTACAGCCAGTACACCGGCAGCCTGTCCTCCTGCCGGATAATAACCACCTCTGCGCACAACCGGAACAATGCCCAATTCGTCGAAAAAGTTTAATGTAGAATTAATATCAAACTTTTTTAGCGCAGGCAGCACAAATGCAGGGCAAGCACTGTGATAATACTGTTTATATGTGTGCTCGTCCTGCCAGTCTAGGATTGTATGAAATATTTCATTGCTAAAATTACACTTTCCGTTTCCGGTCATTAAAATTTTCTTGCCGGGACGTTCCATATGCTCAAGGATCAATACCTTCGCACCTGATCTGGCTGCCTGTATCGCTGCCATCAGACCGGCTGCTCCGCCACCGACAACAATCACGTCCCATACATGTCTGCTCCCGGATTTTTTCTCGGATGTGATTCTTTTCTCCATCTATTTTTCCTGTTCCTAACTGGAGTAGCTCTCCAAAAACTCAAGCAGTGTTTCTTCCGTATCAAAATGTTTGCCTGTATCAATCTGCTCACGGACATCCTCCGGCAGCAGATCATAGGCGATCGTAGTCTCCATATAGAGCTGCCCGGTCTCCAAAACATATACTTGTAGACAACCATCTGCCACTGCCAGTGCATAAGTCGTCTGCTTTGGCTGTGGTGTCTGTGTATACTCCGCAGGTACTCCATTCGATGACTTTTCTGACCCACGTATTGTCGCACTCGCAGGCCGGTTATCCGGATCCGGTTGTTTTGTATCCGCCTGATTGGTGTCTGCAAGCTGCTCATCCGTGATCACTGACGGCCGTGGCTGTTGTACCCGGTTTTGTGCCACTGCACTTCGATAGACGCAGATGCACGCAAATGAAACGGCAAGCACTGCTAAAGCAATATATAATTTTATTTTTATTTGTTCCAGTTTTCTCATATCTATCACCACAAATAGTATGTCCTATTTCTGGCAATCTATACAAAACTTATAATAAATGCATTTTCCTTCCAAGTACAATCAGCTTACGTCCACCGGGGAATGCCAGCAATGACTGTTCATCCATTCCCTTTAAGAGCAGCATCAACACAAAATACGCGCCACCACCGATACAGATAGCAGCAACTGTACTGATTGCATTGATTTTAAGAACCATCTGTACAACCATATATACAACGTATACAATGACTCCCATAATACCGGAACAGAGTGCCGGTATGAGAAATGTCTTTTTGAACTCCTGCTTAAAACCAAGATGGCGATAGATGCCATATCCGTTTAACAGGCACATCAGGAAAGCAAAAAATGTATTTGCCCATATGACTGCAAAAATATTCAGATTGCCAACATACATCAATCCGACCAGCAGACCCGCCTGTAAAACAAGTGCAATCGCTGCATGGATCACAGGTACTTTCATTCGGTTAATGCCCTGCAAAATACCATTGGATAACGTTGACAATGAATAAAATACTACCGATATCACACCAACCTGTAACATATGTGCCGCCAGCGGAGTACTGTCATGGAACAATAACTGCATCACGGGTGAGGCCAGCACACCGAGTCCGACCGCACAGGGGAACGCAATCACCATACTATAATGAATGGCATTTCCGATCTTTTGTGATACACCATTCAGGTCATGGTTTGCAAACGATGCTGTCACGGCAGGTACACTCGCAGATACGACTGCAGATGAGATCGAGATTGGTACATTGACAAGTACACGGTATTTTCCACCAAACACACCCCAGAATGTATGAATCTGATCTGCGGTATAACCCTGCAGAGTCGCTACATTCTTGAAAATAGCCTGATCTACGATTGCGCTCAGATTGTAGAGTGTCGTAGATAATAATACGGGCACAACCGTCCATATCAGAACATGTAGAATCTGTCCATAGGACTCCCTGGAAGTCCCACGCTCACGCCGCATCTTGCGTTTCAGCACATGTTTGTACAGTACAAATACAAATAAGACAAATAAAAGACCTGCCAATGCTCCAATACCCGTACCGAGTGTACCTCCGGCAGCGCCATAAGCAGCACTGTATTCCTCCGTATCTCCGAGTACCGCACCGATTTTTGTACCGTATCCAAACAGATAATATGCTGCCACAACACTGACAACTGCATTGATGACCTGCTCTATGATCTGTGAGACAGCACTCGGCATCATAGTACCAAGCCCCTGAAAAAATCCTCTCACAACACCGAGAATCGCCACTATAAATAACGTCGGTGCCAGTACACGCAGTGCAAATACACAAAACGGTGTTTTTAAAAATGCCGCAAAATAATCCGCAAAAAAGAAGACAATCAAAGCAGCTGCCAGACCACTGCAGACCGCAAAGCCGATCGCCGCACGAAACACCCGGTAAGCATCCCTCACCCTGCCCTGCGACATGCGTGCAGATACCATTTTAGAGACTGCAAGCGGCAGGCTCATGGATGAGATCAACAGCAGCAACGAATAGATCTCAAATGCAGTACTGTAATAATCATTGCCGAGATCCCCGAGTATCGCCGTCAGAGGACTCCGGTACAGCAGACCGATGATTCGGCTCACGATCGAAGCGACTGCCAGAATCGATCCTTGCACCAGAAAGCTGGAGTTATTTGATTGTTTTCGTGTTTTGTTTCTGTTCTGCTCCATAAACGAAATTTATCCTTTTGACTGATCAATCCTATGATCATTATTATCTTTTTTGCGCCGGTTAACGGGCATCCCATTCTTTCTTTGTCTGATAGATACCGATATTATCCGCAGAATCGGTCGTCATAATACATATACTTGTCTTTCCGGGATTCATAATCAGCGCATTGCCATCCGCATCAAAGAACTGCGAAGGTGACTCCAGATTATCCTTCTTCCAGGTGATCTCAATATATTTTCCACCTGTGAAATATAAGCCTTTTCCGCTTCCGACTGTGTCAAATTCCATACGTCCCTTGCTATCGATGACTCTGCCAGGTATATACTGGAAGATCACATTGGTAAATGCAAGCTGTTCGCCGGTCTCCCCGTCCACATGTTCCTTTTTGTAATGGAAACGCTTGTACAGACCACTCTTTTTATCATATTCAAACCAGGTTTTGCTGATCGGGTAGCTCGTCTGCATGACTACGGCCTTTTTACCGTTTAATGTAATCTGTTCGTCTCCATCCGAAAATGTAAAATGTCCGGTATAACCATCAGCATAAGTCGTCCGGTAGCCCTTCTTCTCGATACCGGCTGCGATTCCATCCGGTGTCGTAAACACATTGTGTGGTGCTACACGGTCGCTGGAACGATAATACATCACCGGTTCCACCGAACCGTCCAGACCATTCAGATTGTCGATTGCATCACTGTCGAGATAGCTTTTGGCGATACTTGCCTGTCCATAATGACAGTAAATCGCATCATACTCTCTGGCAAGCTGGGCATAGTACAGACGGCAGCTGCGGATGGATCCATATTTAGGCGCATCCTCATAATTGTCAAAGATACCCATCAATCGGGTAAGGCCACCCTCTACCAGACATTCATACAATACATCTGCGTTGCTGACACCATACTGTGGCAGCGCATCCGTCGTATTGCCAAACATGATCGCCACCGGTCGGTTCTTCGTCTGCTCCTCGGGCAGCCATTCTCCGGTCAACAGGCTCTGTGCTTCTCCCTCATGTGTATTCTCCGGTTCCTCTGGTTCTTCCGGCTCCGGTTCTTCTTCGGCAGCTACCGGAGGGACTGTCAGATCTACAACATCCGGTTCTTCTTTCTTCTTTCCACATCCGGTCATTAAAATACCGGCTGTCAGTACCAATACCATAGCGGCAGCAATTTTCTTTTTCATATGTAGCGCTCCTTTTTCTATTGCTTCATTTCCTCTTTTATTCTAACGTGTGATTCCGAGTGTATCCAGAATCATACGCTGCCTGTCCTCCATCTGCAGGCGTTCATCTTCCGACTCATGGTCATAACCGAACAGATGCAGCATACTGTGCAAAATCAAAAATGCATATTCCCGCTTCTGGCTATGTCCGTAAGTCTTGGCCTGCTCAATGACCTTTTCCACGTTGAGTACAATATCACCCAGTAACAGTTCCCCTGTATCCGGATTGAAATTTTCCTCTATAAAATCCTCTACATGGGAAAAATCAGCCGGTTTTTCATACGTCTGCATCGGAAACGACAGTACATCTGTCGGCCGGTCAATCCCCCGGTGCATCCGGTTGATCTCATGAATCTGTCCGCTGTCCACAAATGTCAGGTTTACTTCCGCCTCATACGGACACTGTTCTGCATCACATGCTGCGGTGATCACTTCCTTTGCAAGTGACTCATAATCAAACGGAAACGACACCTGCGTCTCCGCTTCTATCAATATGGTCATAGCAGTATTTCCTCCTTTACGAGTAATTCACGGATTTTCAGGAACTGGTTCATCGACAGTCCACAGTGGTCATACAGTCCATCAGATGACTTCTCATTCATTGTCTGATAGATCACAATATCGCGGTTCCAGCCTGCCGAAAAAGTATCCTTATCCAACAAATCAAACTTGGTCACGATCATATCTGAGATCTGTACAATGGCGCTCTCCAGCGTCCCCGGCGCACGGTTGATCCCATTATATTCCTCTAAAATCTGCACCAGACGCTCCGGAAAACAATTCTGCTGTGCAATCCGTACACCGTTTTCGATAAATGGCTCGCCTTCAAGCTTTCCAATCCGGTAATAAAATCCGCCTGCCATCGTAAGTTTTTCGTCTGCGCCGAGTTCCCCAGCCAATTTGGCTGCCAACCGTGAGACGCGCAGTGCATGGTCATAATCGACACTGGAATACTTTTCGATCATCTTCTGCAGATGATACTGCTTGTCCATAATTGTATCCAGTCCAATCTCCTCCTCGGTCTGTACCCTGTTACGTAGTCCCGGCAGGATATGTACCACAAGCAGTGTCAGAATACTGCCAGGCAGTGTAATCAGTATGACCCGTGGCTGCAGCATATGCGTATCCAGATAGCAGCAGCACACCGGCAATACAACTGACAGGCTGATAATCAGCATACCAACCCAGATGCGCAGCCTGCCATCCAATGCCAGCTCTGCGAGAAATATACTGACAACGGCCAGTGTCACATAAGCAGCCATGGTATATAGCCCTGTTCCACAGAAAACAGCAGACAGCACTGCAAAATAGACACCCATTGCAGCGCCTATTTTTGTTGAAAATGTCCCATTGCACAAGATACCGATCGCCATGACCGGTGCTGTATAGGCAGGAAAAAATGCAGCCACACATGCCCCGACCATGCCAACCAGATAGACAAACGTAAGCATTGCATAATCATTGCCCATGTCCATACATGTGCCCTCATGCAAACGCTCATATTCGACATATACACCAAAACATACCACACACACGCTGCAGATAAAACACCATACAATGAGCTGGTCGATCCGCGCATTATGCAGCAGGCCGCACAACATCGGCAGCACCAGTGACAGCAAGAACAATCCGATCAGCCTGGCCAGACGTTTTGAGGAAAAAGACAATTCACTCATGATTTTTCCCTCTTATTCTTTTGCATGGCTTTTTTATGTTTTTTCCCGGTCTGGCTATTCTCATAAGCATCATATGCGTTGACGATCTTCTGGACGAGCGGATGTCTGACTACATCCTTACTCGTGAGCTGACAGACTGCAATCTCATCTACATTGCGCAGCACATGAAGTGCCACGTCGAGTCCGCTTTTTGCCCCGGGCGCCAGATCCTTCTGTGAGGCATCACCTGTGATGACAACCTTGGAACCGAAACCAATACGTGTCAGAAACATCTTCATCTGGGCAGGTGTCGTATTCTGTGCCTCATCTAAAATAATAAACGCATTGTCAAGTGTACGTCCACGCATGTAAGCAAGGGGTGCTACTTCGATGAGTCCCTTTTCCATATTTTTTGTAAAACTCTCCGCTCCCATGATCTGATACAGTGCATCATAGAGCGGCCGCAGATACGGGTCGATCTTGCTCTGCAGGTCGCCGGGAAGAAAGCCAAGTTTCTCGCCTGCTTCGATGGCAGGCCTTGTCAGAATAATACGTCCCACCGACTCGTTTTTAAAAGCAGTGATCGCCATTGCCATCGCCAGATACGTCTTTCCGGTTCCTGCGGGACCGGTTCCAAAAACAATCATTTTCTTCCGGATCGCATCGACATATTCCTTCTGTCCGAGCGTCTTTGGCTTGATCGGTTTTCCTGTTGTCGTATGGCAGATCAGATCCTTATCGATCTCAACGATCGCTGTCTCGTTGGATTCTCTCGCCAGCTCCAGTACATAATCCACATTCTGGGCTGTGATCGTATTGCCACGCTTAGAGAGTGTGAGCAACTGTTCAAAAACATGCGAAGCGCTCTTAATCGCCGCGCTGTCACCCAGCAGCTTCATCTGCCCACTGCGTACAACGACGGTCACATTAAGAGCACGTTCAATCTTTTTCATGTATTCATCAAACTGACCGAACACATTCGCCATATGTTCTACCGGTAAATCAAATGCAAGTTCTGTTAATGCCATTGCCTATAATCCTTTTCTGTCATTGCATGTGATCGTGCCCCTCCGATGATGGCACTTTCACCCGCTGTGTCGGTGCATAGCTTCCGAGCGGGATGTCTGCTTCTATGGTTCCACGAATCACGCAATTTTTTTCATTCGTTTCTATTTTAACATTTTTTACTATGATTGGAATACCCTTTTGTGTGAATTTTTCCAAAAACAGTTCCCAGCCTGCCTGTGCATGTGCCTCGACTTCTTCCTTGGTATAGGTTTCCGGCCGGTAAACATAGGCATGCTGCGTCGTGGTAAACAGATGCACCGGCAGATAAAAACCGGGCAGGATCTCCAGCTGGCGGTCCGACACCAGCGTCTCACATACGTCAAATGCTGCCTTTTTGCCAATTGGAATCTGTGTGCTGCCAATCTGCAGCAGATAGCTGGTGTGTTCTTCTCCTGTATAGACCTTTTTCTGATAATCACGTGGCAGGGCTGCCTCATAGTCACGTGTGACGATACCGGTCACATCCCCATCCGATACAACATAATGCTGCTCGGCAATCTCACCATTGTCATCTATGATATCGAGCCTTCCGGAGATCAGGATCGCTCCCTTCGACACAAGCATCCCTTTTTCTACCAGAGGTGTCCCGCGTCTTGTAAAAATAGAAGAAACCCGCGCATCCTCTGTGGCGACAATATCCCATTCCCCGCTTTCCGGCAGCGTGGATGTATCTGTGTCAGACAGGCTTTCTTGTATATCCACAGTCAGTTTTGTCCCTTCCAGTTTGACAGATGTCCATGCGACCGTCTCAAAGTCATTACGCAGCGCACGTTCCAATGATGCACAGTCAATCCGGGACTTGCGTGTACCGTAAGTGCGCTCCTGTTTTGACAGCCACGTCAAAATCATGTCTTCTGACAATTCATTCGTACCGTTTATCTCAATCTTCCAGACATATTTTGAGCAGTTCCACAACAGTAACAGGCACAGGAAGATTCCGATCAAAAACAGCTTTCGTGCGCGATAGCGATGCAAAAAGAACGGAACACCGCATTTCTTCCGTATCGTCATGGTGGTGCGTGTCCGCTGCAACAGATCCTCCGCAGCATGGAATCCTCTGCGGCTGATACAAAAATCATAACCGCCCGCTGTTTTATTCGGCGATAGATTCCAGATCAAGATATCCCTCCGGACACAAAAGTTCAGGAAACGCTCCGGTGCACTGCCTGTCAGTGTCACCTGCAGATAGCCCTGAAGCAGCTTTAATATGGACAAGAGCATGTCTCACACCTCATAACTGATCTGTCTGATCACACCTACGATCTTCATCTCTTCATTTGTATAATAGTCAACCTTCAGCCGGTCACCGGAAATACAGACATTGCATTCTTTTGTCCGTATCCGGATGCAATCGTCATCAAAAGCAATGATTCCCTGATAATGTTCCAATACAAGGGAACGTCTGCCGGTCACAGTAACGATCACCATGCCGCAGGAGACATCCTTCGGCAGTTCGAGGCCATCTGCGAGGCTTTCTCTGCGCCGGTATAGGTTTTGCTCGGTTGTATCCTGTTTACGATGATTTTTTCTCATACTGCATCCTATGATAAAATCATCTGATTATTCGTTCTCATAGAATAGAAAAAGAAAAAAAGAGCCGGTCACGGCTCTTTTACATACACTTTTATTTATGGTAAGGCTCATGGTTGCGAATACGGAAACTGCGGTACAACTGCTCCAGTAAAATGACGCGCATGAGCTGATGCGGAAATGTCATGGCTGAGAAACTGATGGATTCATCTGCACGACTGAGCATATCCGGATGCAGCCCCAGCGATCCACCAATTACAAATGCGAGGCTGCTCTTTCCACTGACCGCCAGTTGTTCCAGATGATCTGCCAGCCCGACAGAATCCCAGCCCTTTCCGTCGATTGCAAGGGCGATCACATAATCATTATCTTTTATATTGGATAACAGCCGCGCACTTTCTTTTGATTTGATCTGTGCAGCTTCTGTCTCAGAGCAGTGATCGGGTGTTTTTTCATCTGCCACCTCTATCATCTGCAGTCTGCAATAACGGGACAGCCGTTTTGTATATTCTGCAATTGCATCACGGTAAAATTTTTCTTTTATTTTTCCTACACATAATAATTTTATATTCATAACTGCTTTAGACGCTTAGCTGTACCTGCATCTCCTCTTCCGCTTCCTGGCGAAACTCCTCTACCTGATCCGGATTCAATACCGGCAGGTCATCAATCGAATGCACACCAAAACTGCGTAAAAATTCCTCTGTTGTTCCAAATAACAGCGGTTTTCCGGGGGCATCCAGTCTGCCAAGCTCCTGTATCAGATTGTACTCTAATAATTTATTCACTGCATGGTCGCACGATACACCACGGATCTTCTCGATCTCTACACGTGTAATCGGCTGTTTGTAGGCAATGATTGACAGTGTCTCCAGCAATACATCCGTCAATGCCCGGTGTTTTGGCTGTTTGGCAACGCGGATCAGATACTCATACATCTCCGGCTTTGTACACATCTGGTATGCGCCATCGAGTTCCATAATCGCAATGCCTCGTTCTGCATTTGCATAATCCTCAACCAATTCATCCAGATAAGCCTTTGTCTGTTTCGGATCCAGTTCAACAGCAGCTGCCAGTTTGCCAAGTTCTACAGATTCTCCCATTGTAAACAGAATTGATTCCAGTATTGCCTTATAATTTATATCACTCATACATACTCCTCTGATCATTCCTCACATGAGGAATCCGGCTTTTGGACTGTCAGGCTGCAATCTGTGAAGTAATGCGGATATCATCAAAAATTGCTTCCTGCGTAATCGAAATCGCCCCCACCTTCATCAATTCAAGAATTGCTAAAAATGTCACGATCATCTCCGTTTTTGATTTTTTCCCATTCAACAGTCCACGGAAACTGAAAAACTTATGTTCTCTTGCATATGCTTCGAGAGAAGCCATGCAATCTTCCAGCGAGATCTCCTCTTTCTGGATTCTGCCGAATTTTGAACGGATGGGATCAATCTTATCTACCTGTTTTTTCATCATAGACTGAAAGATCTCATTGAGCTTGTCCAATGTCAGATCAGCAACCAGTTCGTCCAGATTCACAGGCTCCTCATACGCACTGACCTCCTCCGGAATCGTCGGAACCTTGAACAGTACCTTGCTGGCATCCATCTGCCGATCCTTCAATTCGCCGGAGATATATTTATACATCTTGTATTCTAACAACTGCTGTACGAGCTGCGCACGCGGATCTTCCGCATCTTCCTCATCTTCTGTCTGCGGTGCCGGCAGCAGCATCTTTGCCTTGATATCCAGAAGTGTCGCTGCCATGACCATAAATTCACTCATGACATTCAGATCCTGTCTCTGCATCTCACGGATATATTCCATATACTGATTTGTGATCTCCACAATCGGAATGTCATAGATATTTACTTTATTTTTGTCCAGCAGATGAAGGAGCAAATCCAGCGGTCCCTCAAAGGCTTGTAGCTTTACCGTCAAATCCATCGTATTAACCCCTATATATTGTGTTTGCGTCCTATCCTATTCTATACGCTGATGGTAAAAAAAGCAAGTCTTTTCCAAGAAAATCCCTATGGTTACTATTCACTCATGGTGCGGCCGTAACAACGAGTATCTCGCTGCGGTTAAAGACACGTACATGAAACGTATGTGTGCCGAGCCCACGGCTGACAAGCGCTGTATGTCCATTCGTATCAAATCGTCCAAAACTGTATTTGGGAAATAATTCAAATTGGGGTGAGATCACACTGCCAATCCCCGGAATACACACGAGCCCACCGTGATAATGACCAGACAGGCACAGATCAGCGCCCCAGATAAAATATTCCGGCACATACCGTGGCGTATGTGCCAGCAGTATCTGATAGTTTTTCTTGTCTGCCTCACCTAAAAAATCCGTCAAAGCATCCGCTGCCAGCGGTGTGTCCACACCTTTTCGAAAATAAGATAATGGCAGTTCCAGTCCACTGACCGTGATTGTATCACCGCCAAGCGTAACGGTTGTGTGTGCATTATTCAAAATATGCACGCCACATGCCTGCATCTGTTGTTTCAGCTTCTGATAGGGTGCATAGTTCTCATGCGTCGGCTGTTCGAGCCGGCTCTCGTGATTTCCGTTTGAAAAATAGACCGGTGCAACCGCCGCGAGCCGTTCCATCAATTCTGCTGCGACTGCAAAATGCTCCGGTTTGGAATGTACGATCAGATCTCCCGGAAACAGGATCACATCCGGCTGTTCGCCCCGGACCGCCGCGATCAGCCGCTCATTGTGTGCACCATACTGCCATAGATGCACGTCCGATAAAACGACAAACCGATGCGAATCAGATAGCTTTTTATGATGAATCTCATAGCGTGTGAGATTAAATCGTTTCAGTTCCTGCCACTGCCAGATCATAAATCCTGCGACCAGACAGGCAGCTATGGTTAAGAAATATAAAATATCGTTCACCACCCTTCATAAATGCAGTGTTTTCCCCGTAAAATATTAGAAAACCCATAAGGATTTCTGTTATGCATTTCTATCATACTTATTATGTTCCCCATCGTCATACCAGGCGGTTATTGCTCTCTATGCTATTGGCTCTGGCACTCTCGCTCGGGTCATATCCGGGTAATTGCGCACAGGTCTATGCCAATCCGGATGACACGACAGACCTGTCTGCTGATTCTGCCGTGTCCGGATTAGATCCCGCAGCGAAATCCGCGCTGCTCATGGAAGCCTCGACCGGAACGGTCATCTTTGAAAAAAATGCCGATGAGCGGCTGCGTCCAGCCAGCGTTACCAAAATCATGACATTGTTGCTCATCTTCGAGGCACTTGAAAAAAATCAATTCACGCCCGACGATATCGTAACGGTATCTGAACATGCCGCAAGCATGGGCGGCTCCCAGGTCTATCTCGAACCTGGCGAGACACAGACCGTCAATGACATGATCAAATGTATCAGTATCGCCAGTGCCAATGATGCCTGTGTCGCCATGGCTGAATTTGTGGCCGGTTCAGAGCCTGCATTTGTCGATCTCATGAATGCCAGGGCAAAAGAACTCGGCATGGACAATACCACATTTGTGAACTGCTGCGGCCTCGAAGCCGAAGGACACTTAACGACTGCCCGCGATATCGCGCTCATGTCCAGAGAACTCATCACGAAACATCCTCAGATCCATGATTACTGTACCGTATGGCAGGACTCGATTACCCATCATACGAGACGCGGTGACTCGGAATTCGGTCTGACAAATACAAACAAATTCCTCAAACAATATCCCTACGCCAATGGCCTGAAAACCGGTTATACGTCAGCCTCAAAATACTGCATCAGCGCCACCGCAGAAAAAGATTCCCTTCAGCTGATCACGGTTCTCATGGCTGAGCCGGATATCCCGTCCCGTGTCAGGGATCTACAAAGCTGTATGGACTATGGATTTTCCCGGTGCAAGCTGTATACGGATTCAAACGGAGATGTGCTGGCGGCACTTCCGGTCACGCGTGGGACTGCCGCAGAGGTTTCTATCAAATACGATACACCATTTCAATATCTCGACACCGAAGGACGTGATCTGTCCACTGTAGAAAAGACACTGTCGCTACCCGAATCCATAGAAGCTCCGGTCAATGAGAATGACATCCTTGGCGAAGCTGTCTATACATTAAATGGTACCGTGTTAGGCTCTGTATCGATCCGCGCAGCAGCCGATGTCGAACAGGCAGATTTCTGTTTCTTTTTTGTAAAGGCTGCCCATTTATTTTTCATCTGACCGGATAATCAATGCCCCATTATAGTAACGGTGCCAGCAGACGAAGCAGCGCATGCAGCATGCTCATACCGAATGGATGCCTGCGCTGGCAGTCTGCCAGCGTAATCTCTCGGGATACCGCAAAGGTCTCTTCCATATCTGCGTGTACCTGGGCGACAGATGGTGTCTGATATAGAAAGACGCCACACTCAAAATGCAGATACAGACTCCGGTAATCGAGATTGATACTGCCAACCGTGGCATATTCATCGTCACAGACAAAACATTTTGCATGCAGAAAGCCCGGCGTATATTCATAAATGCGCACACCCTTTTCCAACAGCGGTGCATAATGCGAACGGGTCAGAAGAAATACCATCTTCTTATCTGGAATACCCGGTGTGACAATACGCACATCCACACCACTCTTTGCCGCATTGCTCAGCGCAACGATCATCTCCTGATCCAGAATCAGATAAGGCGTATAGATATAGACATATTTCCGGGCACGTGTAATCATGTTTAAATAAACATTCTCACCAACATTCTCATTATCGAGGGGCGTGTCTCCATAAGGCTGGACATAGCCCTTAGATGCCGGCAATTCAGACGGATCAAGCGGCTGTAACAAACGTTCATAATCAGATGTACCGCCCACGATATAATCCCACATCTGCAGAAACATTGCCAGAAAGTTACGGACAGCCCCGCCCTCAAGACGGATACCCGTATCTTTCCAGTAACCGAAACGGTCAATCTCATTGATATACTCATCCGCAATATTGATGCCGCCTGTATAAGCGACTTTTCCGTCAACTACCACAATCTTGCGGTGATCCCTGTGGTTCATGATGATCGCGAGCACCGGCCGCGCAGGATTAAATGCCGCGCATTTAATCCCATTTTTCTGTAAATCCCGGTAGAAATGTGCCGGCATCTTACCCATACAGCCGACATCGTCATAGATGAGTCTGACATCTACGCCTTCCTGCGCTTTTTTTACCAGTTCTGCAACAAGCCTGTCATACATCTGTCCACGGTCTAAAATAAAATATTCCAGAAAAATATAGTGCTCTGCTTGTCGGATATCCGCTAACATTGCCTCAAACATCTCTTCCCCGCACTTATAATAACAGTTATTCGTATGCGTATATGCAGGATAATGGGCTGCGCGCCAGATATAATCCGACTGCATCGCTGCCTGCGGATGATGTGCGTGCAGTTCTTCGCTGACCTGCAGATCGTTGGACAGATACGGTTCTATCTGCACATTGACTGCGTCCATGCGCCGTCTTGTAGCGCGTGTCAGTCCGGGTCTGCCAAAAATCAGGTACACCGGTACGCCGATGATCGGCACCGCCGTGATAAAAAATACCCACGAGAGCTTCATCGACGGATTTGACCATCTTGTCACGACATAGAACGCCAACAAAATAGCAATCATGCGGATCGTTGCCGAAAAAAACTGGTGGCGCGCACTCACATCCAATAGTAAAATGACGATCCATGCGATCTGCACAAGGATCATTACACCGATAATAAATAGTCTTCCTGTTAGAAATTTGAATACTCGTTTCATATGCTAGTTCCTTTGCCAGTTCCTTTGCCAGTTCCTTTTTTATAATCACATCAGTTCCTCAAAATCAAAGTATCCCCACCCATTCATACCTTTTCTCCGCCTCAGCTTACTGTATAAAAACAGCTTCATGTCAGACGGCGAAAACTGCGGATAGATCTCGCCCATGACTGCCAGCCCGCCGGTCACGACTGCTGTCGCCATTGATGAACCGCTTTTGCTCACATATCCGCCCTGCCTGCTGCAACTGATGACCCGCGTACCCGGAGCCAGTATCTCAGGTTTAATGACACAGTGTTTTGTCGGTCCTTTTCCACTGTAACCCACATGCATGCTGCCGCCGAGAAGTACCCGGTCCTCATCATCAAGGCTGCCCACCGTAATGAGCTCCGGAATGGTGCCAGGTACGGTCACAGTCGATGCATGCGGTCCGTTATTGCCGGATGCGGCAACAACGCATATATTATTCTCCCACAGTGCACTGATCGCTTCAATGAGCGCCCGCTGCTCTGCCTGCCTCGTCTGAGGCATCATACCGATGGAGATATTCAAAAAACGTATATGATATTTTTCCCTATTTTTCAGAATCCAGTCAACCGCCCGCACAACAGCCTCAATGTTGCCATTTCCCATACCATCGAGCACCTTGACCGAGATAAAATTGCATGCCGGCGCGATTCCCATATAGCGGCCTCCACTGAGTACACCACTGCCGCCGATGATTCCTGCGAGATGTGTCCCATGTCCATTGTCATCATAGCTAGCGTTCCGGCCGTTTACAAAATCACGGAAATCCAGAATCCTGCTTTTCAGATCCGAATGCGGGGACACACCCGTATCGAGAATCGCCACCGTAGAACCTTTCCCTAAAAATCCTTCCCCATGGGGAAGCTCTGTATGAATTAATTTTCGTACACGTTCCATACGAAATATCCTGCCAAAAGAATTATTTTTATCTTATGCAGGGACAACTCTGAACGTGTGATGGTAAAAATGAGGACAGCCACGTTTGACCTGACTGTCCTCATCATCATTCTATTACAGCCGGTTTCCGGCTCATCTGTAAAATATTCGCTTTCTTATTTTTCAGACTCAGCGACATCCTTCATAGAGAAGCTCATGCGTCCCATCTTATCCTTGCCCATGCACTTGACAGTGACCTTGTCACCCAGTGTCAGGACATCCTCTACGCGGTTGATACGCTCCTTAGCGATCTTGGAAATGTGAACCATTCCCTCTTTTCCGGGAGCAAACTCAACAAATGCACCAAACTCCTTGATGCTGACAACAACACCCTTGAAGATCTGTCCCTCTGCAAAATCAGTTGTGATGATCTTGATCATCTCAATCGCCTTGTCCATCATCTGTGCATCTGTTCCGCATACGGATACAGCGCCGTCATCTGTGATGTCGATCTTCACGCCGGTACGCTCGATAATCTCATTGATCGTCTTGCCACGCTGTCCGACTACATCACCGATCTTCTGCGGATCGATCTGGATCTGGATGATCTTCGGTGCATATGCACCTACCTCTTTCCGAGGCTCTGCGATCGCCTTTGACATACAGGTATCCATAATGAAGAAACGTGCTTCACGGCATCTTGCAATTGCGCCTTCTACGATCGGACGGGTCAAACCATGGATCTTGATATCCATCTGGATTGCTGTGATACCATCCTTTGTACCTGTTACCTTAAAGTCCATATCTCCAAAGAAGTCCTCAAGACCCTGGATATCAGTCAGTAATACAAAATCGTCATCCGTATCACCGGTTACCAATCCACAGGAAATACCGGCTACCATCTTCTTGATCGGCACACCGGCAGCCATCAGGGACATGCAGGATGCACAGGTAGAAGCCATCGAGGTAGATCCGTTTGACTCAAAAGTCTCGGATACGGCACGGATTGCATAAGGGAACTCCTCCTCGGAAGGAAGTACCGGAAGCAATGCACGCTCAGCCAAAGCTCCATGTCCGATCTCACGACGTCCCGGTCCACGGGAAACCTTTGTCTCTCCTACTGAATAAGAAGGGAAGTTATACTGATGCATATAACGCTTGGTCGTTACGTTTGCATCCAGTCCGTCTACCTTCTGAACCTCTGATAAAGGAGCCAGTGTCACGATATCGCAGATCTGTGTCTGTCCACGTGTGAACATCGCAGAACCGTGTACGCGGGGGATGAGATCAATCTCGGCAGCCAGCGGACGGATCTGATCGAGTGCACGACCGTCGGGACGCTTGTGATCCTTTAAGATCATCTTGCGTACAGTCTTCTTCTGATACTGATATACCGCATCGCCAAGCACTGCCAGCCACTCTTCGTTATCAGCAAACGCAGCCTCTAACTTCTCTGTGATCTGACGGATATTCTCCTCTCGAACCTGCTTTACATCGGTAAATACAGCTTCTTCCATCTCAGCCGGAGGAACGATTCTTTTGATCTCCTCGAACAATTCCTCAGGAATCGCACAGCTTGTATAAGAATGCTTCGGTTTTCCTACCTCAGCTACGATTTTATTGATGAACTCGATGATCGTCTGGTTGACATCATGTGCTTTGTAAATAGCCTCGAGCATCTTCTCCTCAGGGATCTCATTGGCACCAGCCTCGATCATGATGACCTTTTCAGCAGTAGAAGCTACGGTCAGCTTCAGGTCACCCTTGTCCCACTGCTCCTGAGACGGGTTGACGATCAGTTCGCCGTTTACCATACCCATCTGTGTCATCGCGCAGGGACCATCAAACGGGATATCAGAAATGCAGGTAGCGATCGCTGCGCCTAACATAGCGACGATCTCCGGTCTGCACTCAGGATCTACGCTCATGACCATGTTATTTAAGGTCACGTCATTGCGGTAATCCTTCGGGAATAATGGACGCATCGGGCGGTCGATCACACGTGAGGTCAGGACAGCATTCTCAGATGCCTTTCCCTCTCGCTTGTTAAATCCTCCGGGGATCTTGCCGACTGCATACATCTTCTCCTCAAACTCTACGCTCAGAGGGAAAAAGTCGATGCCGTCACGGGGTTTTTCAGATGCGGTAGCAGTCGATAATACAGTAGTCTCACCGTACTTCATCAGCGCTGCACCGTTTGCCTGAGCTGCGACTCTGCCGATATCTACGGTCAGTGTCTTGCCGCCGAGCTCAATCGAATAACTCTTGTACATATGTGTTCTCCTTCATAAATAATGGAATCGTTTTGTGAAGGCAGATGTTCCCGAAACTACTGAAAAAGACAAAATCCTTTTGCACTTTTCAGTGGTCTCGGAAGCGTCATCTGCCGTGTAAATAACCTGCAGAACCTGTCAAGTACAAATTCTGCGGATGCATAGCAACTTAAAATAGAGCGGAGAAGCTCCGCCCTATTCCAAAGTTTTATTTTCTGAGTCCTAAACGCTCAATCAGGGAACGATAACGCTCGATATCCTTCTCCTTTAAGTAAGCCAGTAAACGACGTCTCTGTCCTACCATCTTTAACAGACCTCTACGAGAATGATGATCCTTTGCATGTACCTTTAAATGATCGTTCAACTCATTGATACGAGTGGTCAGTAATGCGATCTGAACCTCAGGTGAACCTGTGTCTGTGGGGGTCTTGCCATACTCAGCGATAATTGCTGACTTCTGGTCTTTTGCTAACATATTTGTTTCCTCCTTAAAATAAAATCGCCGGATATTCAGTAAGTGGTCGGAGTGTCCGTCAAACCGAATATGTGGCTGTTTAATCATACTCAACTACTATATCATAACTATATATAGAATGCAATGTTTTTTTACATGAAAAAGGTATACACGGATTCACTCTCCGCATATACCTCTTTCGGGTTACTTATTTATGCTTCGTAACTATTCACAAAGTCTTGAAAATGCGTCAGCAACAAACTGAACCTTCGTTCCTACGATAACCTGTACAGATGTCTTACCGGGTCTGATAACGCCTGCCACACCTGCAGATTTGATTACCTTATCACTAACCTTTGTCATATCCTTTACTTCAAGTCTCAGTCTGGTCACACAGTTGTCGATGCTTGCGATGTTCTCTTTTCCGCCGCATCCTTCCAGGATCTTCTTTGCGATAGCTGTGTAGTCATCACTTGCCAGCTCTACATTCTTCTCTGCTTCGATATCGTCATCCTCTCTACCGGGAGTCTTCAGATCCCATTTCTTGATAGCGAAAAGGAATACAAAGTAGAATACTACGAAGGCTGCGATTCCAAGAGGAATGATAAGTATTGTCTTTGCTGCTGCAGGCAGGGAAGCTGAGAACAATAAGTCCATGGCACCTGCCGAGAAGCTAAAGCCTGCACGGAAGCCGAGTGCTACTGTGATCATCGTGAAAATACCATACAGTAAAGCATAGATCACATACAGTGCGGGAGCTAAGAACATAAATCCAAACTCAAACGGCTCTGTTACACCACAGATGAAAGCACAGATTGCTGCCGAAGCTACCAGTCCGATGGCTGCCTTCTTCTTCGCGGGCTTCGCACACTTGATCATTGCGCATGCTGCACCGGGGATACCGAACATCATACAAGGGAAGAAGCCTGACATATACATTCCCAGACTCCATGATACATCAGCGGATGTCTCGCCTGCCCAGAAGTGCTGCAGATCACCGAGTCCGATTGTATCAAACCAGAATACGTTATTTAATGCGTGATGTAATCCGGTAGGGATCAACAAACGGTTTAAGAATGCATAGATACCTGCACCTACAACGTCCATACCAACGATTGCTTTACCGAGAGCAACCAGTGCGCCGAACAGTAACGGCCATACAAACAGCAATACAACAGAAGCCAGAATAGATACAACGCCTGAAATGATTGCTACGCAACGCTTGCCGCTGAAGAATGATAACCAGTCAGGAAGCTTTGTATCCTTGAACTTGTTGTAGCATGTAGAACCAATGATACCGGCTAAAATTCCGATAAACGGATTCGCGATCTTGTCAAATGCCAATGTCTTGGTCGCATTGTCAGCGATAGACGGCATGATCGTTGTAACAAATCCGGTAGACAGAAGTGTCGTAATCATCAGCCAGGAAGCCAGGGCTGCGATTGCACCGGTACCGTCATTTTTCTCTGACATACCGACACCAACACCGATTGCAAAAAGGATTGCCATGTTGTCGATCAAAGCACCACCGGCTTTCACCAGAAACAGACCAATCAAGTTTGCTGCACCTGAGATATCACCACCCTGCATCGTTGCCGGACACAGATAGTAACCAATACCCATGAGGATACCACAGATGGGAAGTACTGCTACGGGAAGCATTAACGCCTTTCCCAGTTTTTGAAGAAATTTCATACTTTCTCCTCCTTTTTACTTTATACTAATTTGGATCCAGTCCAATTTAGTTCATTCGTAGTGTCTGAACGATTACGAGATCTTCAGAACCTGATCATCAGGCGATACACCGCCCTCTTTGAGCAAACTAATATTACTATAGTCATCTGTATTGCAGACTACAACCGGTGTAATAATATTTAATCCGGCCGCCTGAATCTGCGCCAGATCTGCGTCCATAAGCAGATCACCTTTTTTTACCTGATCACCGGCTGCTACATGTGCCGTAAACGGCGCACCCTTGAGTGTCACCGTATCCAGTCCGATATGGATCAGAAGCTCTGTTCCCTGCGCGGTCGTGATCGTCACTGCATGAAGTGTGTCGAACACCATTGTCACCTCACCATCCGCAGGCGCATATACCTTTCCCTCCGTGGGGATCACAGCGAACCCGTCTCCCAATAGTTTTTCTGCAAATGTAGGATCCGGAACCTCCGCAAGCGGTACGACCTTTCCGTTACACGGAGAATAGATCACATTCTCTTTATTCTTTCCCTTTAAAAAGCCTAACATACAAACTCCTTTCCATCGATGTATACCCCTGCAAGGTTTAAATCCTGATCGAGAAGCACAAAATCAGCCTTTTTACCGACAGCAATACTTCCAACCTCATCAAATATGCCGATCTCTTTTGCAGGATTTGCTGTTGCACACATCACTGCTGTCTCCAGTGGAAGCCCGGCATGTTTCACGACAAAACGCATGCAATCCATCAGATTGGTTGCAGATCCGGCAATTGTGCCATCATGCAGTGTTGCCAGATTGCCTTTTACGGTCACCGGCTGTCCTCCCAGTGTATACTCACCGTCGTCCAGACCCGTTGCTCTCATACTATCGCTGATCAGGATCATCCGCTGTGCGCCAAACATCGCAAACGTCGCGCGGATCACTGACGGATGGATATGTACACCGTCACAGATCAGCTCCACATGGCAGTTGTCCGAATCCCTGACTGCTCCGATCACACCCGGATTTCTGTGGTTCAGTGGCGGCATCGCATTATATAAATGCGTCGCATGGGATGCCCCATGTGCGATCGCTTCCATCGCCGTATCATAATCTGATGCTGTATGTGCCAGCGATACGACAACCGTTCCCTTCACCTTGTCAATAAACTCCATCGCTCCGGCTTCCTCCGGTGCGATATCCACCAGCTTGATCAGACCGCCTGCGGCATCCTGAAGCTGATTAAAATATTCATAATCACAATGCATAATATTTTCAGCTGCCTGTGCGCCCTTTTTCGCCGGGCTGATAAACGGTCCCTCCATGTTGATGCCGACGAGATGCGCACCGCCATGATAAGCATACGCACCGGCATTTTTCATAACTGCTGACAACTCATCCTTCGGGATCGTCATCGTAGCTGGACATACGCTGGTCACTCCGACCGAAGCCTCATATTGTGTGATCACATCGAGAGCTTCCTTCGTACCATCACACATATCCGCGCCCATGCAGCCGTGGAAATGGATATCCACCAGACCCGGGATCATATACAAACCCTTTGCTTCTATGACTTCCCCGGCATGCTCCGGCTGTTCTGCGATACTGACAAATCTGCCATTTTCCACAACGACACTGCCCTTTACAAACCGGTTGTCCTGTGTAAATATATTTGCATCCTTTATGATCATTCTTTTACACCCTCATACTTTGTTCATTTCACCTTACTGAGTGCAGCTTCATCGGCTACCAGAGTCACATCGCCATGCAGCTGCAGCACCGATGCCGGTACCTGCGGTGTAATCGGTCCGAAAAATGCCTTCTGCACAATATCAGCCTTTCCTTCACCGTTGGCAACGATCAGGATCTTCTTTGCCTGCATGATCGTTTGGATACCCATCGTATACGCCTGCCGCGGTACATCGTCTGCCGATGCGAAAAATCTCTTGTTTGCCTCGATCGTTGACTCGGTCAGGTCTACGCAATGCACCTGCTTCTCAAACTCATCTGTCGGCTCATTGAACCCGATATGACCGTTATGTCCGATACCGAGAAGCTGCAGGTCTACGCCACCCATAGAGCGGATCAGCTCCGTATATCTCGCACATTCTTTTTCAGAATCCGGCTCCATACCGTCCGGCAGATGTGTATTTTCAGCCTGAATATTCACATGGTCGAACAGATTCTGATGCATAAAGTAATAGTAGCTCTGGTCACTTTCACGGCTCAGCCCCTTGTATTCATCCAGATTCACGGTACGAACCTCAGAAAAATCCAGATCACCCTTACGATACCAGTCTACCAGCTGTCTGTACAGACCGACCGGTGTAGAACCGGTTGCCAGTCCAAGCACACAGTCCGGTTTCATAATTACCTGTGCAGAGACAATGTTTGCTGCCTTTCTGCTCATATCTTCATAGTCTTTTGCTCTGTATATTTTCATATTCTTCTCATTCCATTTCATAATATTTTACAGTGGACACCCGATGCCATGGACGATGCCACGCCCAGTTCATCCATATCCATGCGGACGATCGTGAATGGCATCCATCCCTGTATAAGCCAGAATTTACAGATTCTCCTGAAAGAACTTCTGTATTTCCTCAAAAGCAGCATCCTCGTCCGGTCCTTCCACTGTGACCTCTACGCTATCCTGATGCTTTACGCCCATTCCCATAACTGCCATGAGTTTTGTAGCGGCAGCGCTCTTTCCATTGCAGGCAAGTGTAATCGTACTCTCGTATTTTTTTGCTTCCTTGACGAGCAAGCCGGCCGGTCTTGCATGCAGGCCGACCTCATCTGTGATGACATAAGTGAACTGCTTCATTGTTGTTTCTTCCTTTCTGCTGTATATTCTTTTACTATATAATTCTGAACTATAAATATTCTGAATTATAAATCTCAGATCAATAAATTATCTGTTATTTACAGCGTGGATATCTATTATTTATACTAATTTAACCAATTTTTTACATTTTGTCCATAGCCATTAGTCACATTGTATATAACATTAGTTACCATTGCCACCTGTTTGTTCACTCCTTCTTCCCGGTATCCACCCGGCGGAACTCATTGAAATCATTCACGACTTCCCGCACGCACCAGACCAGTGTATCGAATGCGCCCGCCTCATACAGATTGATCAGGATCATACCGACCGGGATTGCAAGGATCATTCCCACAACACTGCTCACCCTGTAACCGATAAACATGAATAACAGCGATGCAAACGGATCAAGTCCTACGGAATCCCCGATCAGCTTCGGCTGTATAATCTGGTGCACAACAAGCGAAACCACATATAAAACGATCATGCCAACCGCCATTTTATAATCCCCGGCGAAAAACTTGACAACCGCCCACGGACAAAGTACCGTTCCGGTTCCAAACACCGGGAGCATATCAAGAAACGCAATGCCAAAGGCAAGCAGCCATGCAAAATCTACCCGAAGGATGAACAGTCCAATCATAAGAATGACATAGATGACACCCATGATCTTAAACTGTGCTTTAAAGTAGCCGCCTACCGCATATACAAGCTGTTTATAGATACGTTCTGTTTTTGCAAGGAAACCGTCAGATAAATGCTTCTCCACACCTGCGAACAGTTTGTCTTTATCTGCGATAAAAAAATATGCAGCAAGCAGTCCTACGACTATGCCGACAATCATATCCGGCAGGCTTTTGGCAAATTCACCGATTGCTCCCAGCGTCGTAGCGTCTGAGCCAGCCACAGGATTCCTCAGGAAATTCTGAATCACAGTTCCGATGGAACTCAGATCCACATTCTGTGTAAAGGGCAGCTTTTCCAGCAACTGCTGCAGCTGATTGATTGCCTCAGAAAATTCTGTCCCTGCATTGGCGGACATTGTCGGCAGATACTCCATAAATGCTCTGATTCCCTTTGCAAGAATTGCCCCTGCGCCATAGCAGGCCAGCACCACCAGCCCGATGACCAGCACGATCATGATGACCGAACCGTATTTCCGCTTAATCTTAATCCGTTTCTCCAGAAACTTTACCACCGGGTTTGCGATCATCGCAAAAATCAGTCCCACCACAAACGGCATAAAATAGACCAGCAATTTGGGCAGAAATGCAAACACAAAAATCAGCAAACACACTGCCCAAAGCAGATTACATGTTATTTTTAAATATTTTGTCCTCAAGTTGCTCATAATATCTCCTTTCACAGCGCAATCAAACAATCCTATAACTGCTTTCCATGGATTTCCTGTTTTCCATAATTGCTTTTCATTCTAACACATTCGTTATCTGAAAAAATACACCCCTCATCTTTTCTACCTTTTTTCAACAGTAGCGCTACTGTTCACTCGTACCTCGTTCCAGTAACGGATTTTGCCGCTACTTCGCATTCCAAATCGGCAAAATCTGCTACCACCGCAATGCGATCCCCTCGGAGCGTTTGATGTGATAGGAAATTCCTATCACATCAAAAATGAGGACATCCTGCGTACACGATGTCCTCGTTTGATAAACCATGGATAAACTATTCTCAGGTTTTGGTGTCAAGCCTTTTTTCATGAATGGCTGCACCCTCTCCTGCGATGCGGCTGATAACATAAATCATCCAAGATATGTTTGTTACTGCTTACTTGTATAGAATTGATGATCGGTCTCTGCTGTCTCCGACATGTCGCCGGCTTCACTCAACCGGTAATCCGTCTGCTCATTCTGTCGTTCAGGCTCTGTACGCTCCGTGTCAGCTGCATCGGTATAAAATCCATGATCCGTTTCAAATGTGTCGGATCCATCCTCCTGTTCACTGACTATATAATCGGCCTGGTCATTTTTTGATTCATACTTTGCATATGCCGTTACAAACAGACAGCATCCCAACAAAGCAATGATTGCTACACATCTCTTTTTCATAAATCTTCATTTCCCTTTCATCAGATACTTGGTGACAACCTGTAATTGTCGCCAAGTTCATTTTTATACTACTCGTTATGCAGCAGCTTGTGCTCCCTGCCCTTTAAGATGCCGTCATACAATGTCTTGATAAACGGATTCTCGTTTGAGAGCTTGATCTGGGCTGCCTGATCGATGTCATACATGCCGTCAAAGCGTGCTTTCTTGGTCCGCGGTCCGATCGGTGTCGGCTGTCCACCTCCGGTGATACAGCCGCGCTTACATGCCATGACTTCTACAAAGTCATAAGAGACCTCACCAGCCTTCATTTGTTTTAACACTTCATCCGCACACTTGAGTCCGTTGACGACTGCGATGTGCACCTCGCGCCCGCCGAGCGTCACGGTCGCTTCTTTCACGCCGTCGATACCACGCACTCCGGTAAAACTGATCTCCTCGAGATCCTCGATCCTGTTGCTGTTTACGAGACGGCGTAATACCGCCTCGGTCACGCCTCCCGTGACACCGAAGATCGCTGCCGCACCGGACGATAGGCCAAACGGCATATCCAGAGCTTCCGAGGGCATCTGTGCCAGATCGATACCTGCCTCACGGATCATCCGGGTCACTTCTACCGTCGTCAGTACAAAGTCTACGTTCTGTACTCCGTCCGTAAAATGCTCCGGACGCACGATCTCGTTCTTTTTCGCAGTACAGGGCATGATCGATACAACGATCGTCTCACGCTCGTCCGCAGGCTCACCCTTAGAAATCGCCACCTCATGCTGTATGCGGGCTTCCTCCTTAATCAATGCGCCGAACATCTCCTGCGGTGAACGGCAGGTAGAGATATGTTTGCGGTATTCCGGGTACTTTTTCTCACAGAAAGATACCCAGCCGGGACAGCAGGATGTAAATAAAGGCAGATTTTCACCTGATTCCAGGCGCTCTACCAGTTCCTTTGATTCTTCCATAACCGTGAGATCTGCACCAAAATTTGTATCATAGATCTCATCAAATCCCATGCGCCGCAATGCTGCGACGAGCCTGCCGATTGCATTTTCGCCCTTCGGCAGTCCAAAGCTGTCACCGATCGCCACACGCACTGCCGGTGCGATCTGTACGACGACACGCTTCCTCCGGTCAGATACGACCTCCCACACCGCATGCACATTGGACTTGATCGTGATGGCTCCGGTCGGACATACGACACGGCACTGTCCGCAGCCGACACAGTCCGTCTGTGCCATCGGTTTGTTGAATGCAGGTGTGACACGCATCTGCGAACCGCGGTGTGTAAAGCTCAAAACACCGAGTCCCTGGATCTCCTCACAGGTACGCACACAGTCACCGCATAAAATACATTTATTCGGATCAACGAAAATGCAGTTGGAAGAATCGTCTACCGGAAGCTGCTCCCTCGTATTCGGGAAACGTACGGTATCTACGCCTAATTGCTGTGCCAGCTTCTGCAGCGTACACACACCGTTCTCGCGGCAGGTCGTACAATCCCTGCAATGGGAAGCCAGCAGCAGCTCGAGAATCATTTTTCTATGGTGCTGCAGCTTTGGTGTATTCGTATAGATCACCATGCCGTCACGCGGCACTTCCGAGCAGGATGCGAACACACGCCCTCTGTCATCCTCCACCACACACATGCGACACGCACCATAGGTGGACAGCTCCGAATGATAGCAAAAGGTCGGAAGATCGATACCGGTCTTGCGGATGATGGATAACACATTTTTCTCATCTGTAAAAGGAATTTTCCGGTTATTTATCGTAATATATTTGGTTGCCTGTTTATTTTCTGCGCTCACGTTTTCCCCTCCTTATGCTTCTATATGGATGGCACCGAAGGCACAGTTGCTCTCGCAGGCACCACATTTGATACATACTGCATCATCAATGACAAATGGTTCCTTGATCTTGCCGGAGATCGCTCCCACCGGACAGTTTCTCGCACATTTTGAACAGCCCTTACACAATTCTGCGCTGATCACGAAACGGCGGAGCGCACTGCATGTATGCGATGCGCATTTCTTATCTACGACATGCTCGATATATTCGTCTCGGAATAATTTTAATGTACTCATAACCGGCAGTGCCGCACTCTTTCCAAGTCCACACAATGCGGTCTCCGTGATCATGGTCGCCAGTTCTTCCAATAGATCCAGATCTTCCAATGCCCCGTTACCGGCAACGATACGCTCTAAGATCTCCAACATCCGCTTGGTACCCTCACGGCACGGAACACATTTACCGCAGCTCTCGTTCTGTGTAAAATTCATAAAGAAACGTGCGACTTCGACCATACACGTATTACTGTCCATAACCACAAGTCCACCGGAACCGATCATCGCACCCATCTTTTTGAGCGAGTCAAAATCCAGACTGATGTCCAGATGCGGCGTAATCAGACAGCCACCCGAAGGACCTCCGATCTGAACTGCCTTAAAGTCAGCATCTCCCTTGATGCCGCCACCAATATCAAAAATGACCTCACGCAGCGTCGTGCCCATCGGCACTTCGATCAGACCTGTATTTTTCACACTTCCGGTCAGCGCAAATGCCTTTGTACCCGGGCTGTTCTCCGGTCCGATTGTCTTGTACCATGCTGCGCCCTTTAAAATGATCATCGGCACATTGGCATATGTCTCTACGTTATTGAGCACGGTTGGCTTTTCAAACAGACCATGTTCTACGGTACGCGGCGGCTTGACACGCGGCATACCGCGATTCCCCTCAATCGAAGCAGTCAGTGCACTGCCCTCGCCGCAGACGAACGCGCCCGCTCCGCGGTTGATATGTAACCGGAAACTAAAATCTGTTCCCATCACGTGATCACCGAGCAATCCACACTGCTCGGCATCCTGTATCGCTTTTTTCAGTCTGCTGATCGCTAACGGATACTCAGCACGCACATAGATATACCCCTCCTGTGCACCTACCGCATAGGCCGCGATGATCATACCCTCGATCATTTTATGCGGATCGCCCTCCATGATACTGCGATCCATAAATGCTCCGGGATCTCCCTCGTCACCGTTACATACGACATAACGGATCTTTTCCGGCTGTCTCGCCACCTGTTTCCATTTATATCCGGTCTGGAAACCTCCGCCTCCGCGTCCACGCAGATTGGACTCTAAGATCTCATTGACAACCTGATCGGGGGTCATGTCAAATAATACCTTCGCAAGTGCCTGATAAGCACCATGTGCAATCGCTTCATTGATATGCTCCGCATCGATATGTCCACAGTTTTCGAGGACAAGACGGGTCTGCTTTTTATAAAACGGAATCTCCTCCTGCTTCTGGTACTCAATACCGTTCTGCTTGTACAGCAGATGCCGGATCACATCTCCATGCTTGATCGTGCGCTCAAAGATCGCCTCACAGTCCTCCAGCTTTACTTTTGTATACAAAATACCCATCGGCTCGATGCGCATAAGCGGTCCCATCTCACAAAAACCGTGACAGCCGCTCTTTTTAACGTCGATCGGTCCGTCACCGTGTGCGATCTCTGCGCCAAACTGCACTTCCACATCCGGCTCGTTTGCCACCAGCTCACACATCTTCTCGTACACTTCACCGGAACCGCCCGCCAGACAGCCGGTGCCGGCACAGATTAAAATGCGGCATCTGCTCTGCGCGATCTGTTGCCCCTCGGAATCCCGCAACTGATTCAAAATCTCTCTGTTTTCTACCTTCTGCATAATCTCCTCCCCATCCTCTTATTTTTCGTCCCTCAAATGCTGTATCAGCTCTGCCGCTGCATCCGGTGTCATGGACGGATAAACTTTGTCATTGACAGTCAGTACCGGTGCCAGTCCGCAGGCTCCCAGACAGGATACAGTCTCCAGCGTAAACAGCATGTCATCCGTCGTCACCTTATCCTTAGATAAACCTAATTCCGTGTACAGACGCTCCAGAATCGGAATGGATTTGCGCACATGACAGGCAGTGCCGTTGCATACCTTGATCACATATTTCCCTTTTGGTTCAAACGAAAAATTCTCATAAAATGTGGCTACCCCATATGCCTTTGCCTCTGTGATACCGATCTTTTCAGCCACATACGACAATAATTCCGGTGGCAGATAGCGATATTCGCTCTGAATATCCTGAATAATTGGGATCAAAGCAGATGGATCTGCCCCATGTTCCCCAATGATCACATCCGCTTTCTCATAATAGCTTTGATCTACCATAGATGTTACCTCTCCTTTTCGATTATTTACCGCGCCGCGCATATCCCTGGGTGTTATGGTGCGCGATCACCCTTTTATACTAATTTAACAAATTTTCTCAATAAACGCTAGCGATTTTGTGAAAAAATATATTTTTTGCACATAAAAAAACAGGCAGTTTGTATAAACTGCCTGTTTTCTGCGATTTGTGTAACTGTTCAGTGCTCACAGTTACGATGTTTCTTATAAATAGCTGACTACCTTTAACGGTGTACGGTAAAATGCATTTGAGATCTTGATACCGTCTCTGTGGTTGCTGGCGTGTACAACACGTCCGCCACCGATATAGATCGCTACGTGATTGATGCTGCCACCGCTGCCATAGAAGAACAAGTCGCCCGGCTGTGCCTCAGACGCGCTGACCGTGCGTCCGCTGTTCGGCTGTGCACGCGAGGAGTGCGGCAGATAGACACCGTACTTTGCATATACCTGCATCGTGAAGCCGGAACAATCCACACCATTGGTCAGGCTTGTACCACCCCAGACATACGGATTGCCGACAAACTGGAGTGCATACTGTACCAGATCTACGCGGACATTCGATACACCCTGTCCGTATTTGACTTCTGAGATCGTCATTGCCTTGGGGAGCTTCTGTGAGATCTCTACAAATTCTCCACTCACAAAGCCTTCCTCGTCGTCGATCTCGACCTTATACCATTCACCACCGTCTACTTTCTTTAATACGGTCAATTCCTCCTCGATCGGAACCATTGTGATGATCGTACAGTCTGTATTCGGCTTCTCACGGACAAACAATGTTGTCGTCGTGACAGTCGCTACTTCTTTTATATATTTTTTTGCTTTTTCCTTTGCCTTGTCCCCGGTCAGCAGATAGTCAGCTGATACATAACCCTCGACCTTTCCGGATCTGATGTGATACCAGCCATCTTCCTTGTCATAGACCTCGCAGCCTGCACCGGCCGGCATCTTTCCGACCAGATCCGATGCCTCATCTGCTGATTCCCTGACATTCAGATAATTATCTACATTGGCTAGTCCAAGATTCTTATAGCCACAAAATGTCTCTTCGTCATCGGTCTTTTTATCATCTGTATTTTTTTTATCTGTCTTTTCCTGTGCTGCGCCATCAGATTCATCCGCTGCTAACGTCTGGATGCTGTTGTCCTGAAGTGCTGCACGTGACAGGGAAATATCGCTGTTTGTGATTGTCAATCCTTCTGTCTGGCTCAGATACCCGGAAATCACTGCTGACATACCTGCATGTGCCGCTGCATAGGTATCTTCCGGCGATGCCAGCAACAAGGTTGTTCCGAGAACTGATGCAAAAACAAAGCTGATTTTTTTCAGATCTACATAATTATGTTTCATATATGCCTCCTATCTGCAAATGAAACGATTAAATAATGAAACTCCAAAAAAATAACAGTAGACGATAGCATCTACTGTTATCTGTGTTACAGTATAACAACACATTTCACATATGTCAATGTTTCTGTAATAATTCTGTAATAATTATATCGCATTTTTTAACAAATTCTGCTTATTGAACATCCGAATTTGACAGTGCAAATGCAACATTGGTCGCGTGATCTGCGACACGTTCGAGACCTGTTACGAGATCTGTAAAGACCAGACCGGACTCCGGTGAGCATTTACCCTTTGCCATACGGCGGATATGGGAATTCTGCAGATCAATCTCCATCTGATCGACCTCCTCCTCAATATCCAGGATCTCCTGCATGTGGGAGCGGTCATCCGTCTCAAACATCTCAAGCGCACATACCAGAATACGCATATCTTTTTCAAACATATCCTGAATCTCTTTCGTCGCCTTTTTGGTAAACGACAGATTCTGTTCCTTCATCCGGACAGCCGCATCTGCGATATTTTCTGCATGGTCACCGATTCGTTCAATATCATTTACCACATGGAACAGACCACCAATCTTTAAGCTGTCGGCTACCGGCAACTGTCTCTGGTTGACGTCTACGAGGTAGTCTGTGATCTCATGGCTCAGATAGTCGATATATTTTTCCGTCTGGTAGACCTGATCGATCTTTGACTGGTCACCGTCAAAAAATGCCTCCATGGACAGCCGCAGATTCTGCTCTGCCTTTCTGCCCATACGGCCGATCTCCTGCATCGCCTCCACGATCGCAGCAGTCGGTGAGAATACAGTCGTCATATTGATATACTGCAGGGAGAAGCCCTCCTGCTTGACATCGGTTCCGGGGATCAGCCGGTTCACCAGCTTGATGAACTGTGCGGATAACGGCAGGAAGATCACAGTCTGGAATACCTTGTAGATCGTATCCGTATTCGCCACGCTACGTTTAATATCATCTCCGGAGATTGCCTGGATAAATGTAGTAAATGGCTGCATTGCAAAGATCAATATAATTGAAATAATAATCATACCGAACACGTTAAACAGCACATGGATCAGAGCCGCACGCTTGGCATCCTTTTTTGCATCCATCGCTGCCATAACCGCAGGCGTACAAGAACCGATGTTACATCCGAGAATGAAATAAAAGCAGACCGGAAGTGTCACAAGTCCCTGACCTGCCATCAGAAGCAGGATACTGACGGTCACGGACGAACTCTGTACAATGACCGTGATGATCAGTCCGACCAGAATTGCTAAAACAGGGTTTGTCAGCCGTGACAATGTATGGATGACAGTCGGATAATCATTTAACTGCTGCATGGATCCTGACATCATGCTGATACCCATAAACAGGGCACCGAAACCAATCACAACCTCTCCGATTTTTTTGAAAATCGGTTTTTTCATAAACAAAAACATCACGACACCGATAAACAGAATCACCGGTGCAACCGCAGTCAGGTTAAATGACACGAGCTGTGCAGTGATCGTTGTACCGATATTGGCACCAAAGATAATGCCGACAGCCTGTGTCAGTTCCATCAGACCGGCATTTACAAATGTAACTACCATGACGGTTGTCGCACCGGAAGACTGGATGATTGCTGTAAACAGCGCACCGAACAATACGCCGATGTATTTGTTTTTGGAGATGGCTGTCAGTACGGAACGAAGTTTCGCACCCGCTGCTTTCTGCAGTCCCTGACTCATAAAATTCATACCGAACAAAAACAGTCCGAGACCACCCATCAATGTTAAAAGTAAGCTCATATTTACTCCTCTTTTGTTATTCTGCCGCAATCGCTAAATTTTATCAAAAAACTGTTCACTAAATACTATATCCCTTTTGATCTGTGCCTGCAAGTCTGAAATCGAATCGAATTTGACTTCCGGCCGTTCAAATGCATGGAAGGATATCCGTACCGGTTCACAGTAAATATCCTGATCAAAATGCAAAATATGCATCTCGACTCCGATCGGATTCTGATCGCCATGTTTAGGCTTGATGGTTGGCTTTCTGCCAATATCAGCGATCCCATAATACCGCTCACCGCGAATATCAATGGATGCCGCATAGACACCAAACGGCGGCAGCAGCTTGTCCGGCTCTGCCTCAATATTTGCTGTCGGAATACCGATCGTACGTCCGATCTGGTTGCCGGTCTCCACCGTGCCATCGATTGAATACGGATGGCCGAGCAGCATGGCAGCCGTCTCCATATTTCCTTTCAAAATCTCTTCCCGGATATACGTGCTGCTGATGTCCCTGCCGTCAAACTGGATCTTTTTTACGACCTCCAGTTCATAGCCATATTCCGGTGCAAGCTGTGCAAGCAGTCTGCAATCACCACGTCTTTTGTGTCCGAATCCGCAGTCTTCACCGACTACGATACTCTTTACATTCAGTTCGCGCACAATCCATTCCACAAATTTTTCCGGCTCCATACTCATGACCTGCGGTGTAAACGGACACCGTAACAGATAATCCATACCGCGTTCTGCAAACAGCGCCTGCTTCTCCTCATTTGTGGACAAAAGCTGCAGGTAATCGCCATCTGTCAGCTTCTTCGGGGGAATGTCAAACGTAAATGCCACTGCTTTTAAGCCCTGCTTACGTTTGTCTAACAGTCTGCGGATCAGTTCTTCATGGCCTCTGTGGAGTCCATCGAATTTGCCGATCGTAATCGCAGTCGGTTCACTGATATGAAATTGTTCTATTTTTTCAAAGCAAATCATTGGTATATCCTTCTTACAAAAACATTTTTTTGCATTTATAATCACCGCGCTGTCCATCCCATTCGTAGATGCCGCAAAATTTTCCCTGCGTATCATACACACGGCACAGCTTCACCGTCTCACCGCCTACGGTTTCACGACAGCCAGCTGCCAGATCTTCTGTTGCAAGCCGGTTTCCGTTACACAGCTTTTTTTGTGCCTGGGGCGAATCTGCGATCTGAAGTCCCGGATACTGCCCAAACACGCCATCCACCGGCAGCAGGATCTCATCTAAGAGTCCCTGGTCACGGTAATGCTCGATCTGAGCCAGTGTATGTGCCTCTTTCAATGAAAAACAGCTCACACGGGTACGAACCAATGACTGCATCATGCCGCCGACCCCAAGCCGCTCCCCGATGTCTGCACACAGGGTACGGATATAGGTTCCTTTCGAGCAGTGCACCTGCATGGTCACATCAGGCAGATCGACTTTGGAGATCGTGATCTCGTAGATCTGTACGGTACGCGCCTTGCGCTCTACCTCAATGCCTTCCCGCGCCAGATCACACAATTTTCTGCCACCGACCTTCAATGCCGAATACATCGGTGGGATCTGTTCGTAAATACCGACAAAATCCATGACCGTATCACGCACCGTCTGTTCATCCAGCCGCATTGCCTGTTCACTGTGGTCACTGAGCACCGTTCCTGTCGCATCCTGCGTGTCTGTTGTGAGTCCCAGATGAAGCACAGCCTCGTATACTTTATCCTTATCTGTCAGAATCGCGCACACTTTTGTCGCATTTCCGACGCACACCGGCAATACACCCGTTGCCTCCGGATCGAGCGTTCCTGTATGTCCAATCCTTTTTTCCCGGAGAATCCCTCTTAGCTTTGCAACCACATCAAAGGATGTATAACCGGCTTCTTTATATACGTTAATGATTCCATTCATAAGAGTTTTCTGTTCCTTCACTGCTGCGCCTGCAACTGTTCCTCTACATCACTTAGCAGCATGTGCAAGAGCTGCTCCGGTTCACCGTGCAGTGTCGCCCCGGCAGCACGCACATGACCTCCACCGCCATGTCTGCCACAGATGGCTGCCACATCCACAGCTCCGTTCGTCCGCAAGGACGCTTTGTAGCTTCCGTCCGTATTCTCATACAGCAGGATCGCCACATCTACGCCTTTTGTACTGCGCAGCTGCGCAACGATGCCTTCTAAGTGCTTTGGCAGCGCATGGTATGTGTCCATATCTTCTCCCGTGATCACACTGGCGATACAGCGGTCATCAAAATACCGCTTTGCCTTCAGCAATGCACAGGCCAGTATCTGGTTCTGTTCAAAGGTCTTTTCAAAAAATGTTTTATCTACGATCGTCGGATAGTCGATGCCCTTATCCATGAGCTTGCCGGCAATGTTCATCGTCCTGGAAGACGTACATGAGTACTGGAAGACACCGGTATCGTGGATAATACCTACATAGAGACATTCTGCGATCTCTTTTGTGATCTTCTGTTCGTCTAACAAACCATAGATCAGTTCCGATGTGGAGCTCGCCTCCGGCACGATCCGATTGTCATCTGCAAAACTCTGGTTGCTGATATGATGATCCACACAGACTGTATGTCTTGCACTGTCAAAATAGCGGACTGCTTCGCCGAGCCGCCCTCTGTCGCCACAGTCCAGTGCGAAAAACAGATCATAGACCTGTTCCCCTGAGTAATCACTGACAATCTCATCCGCACGATTCAAAAAACGGAACAGGTTCGGAATCGGTTCCAGATACAGACATACTTCAATATCCAGATAGTTATCCCTGATATAATTGTACAGTGCCAGCGTAGAGCCGACACAATCCCCATCCGGCTTTACGTGTCCGGCGATCGCTACGGATGTCGTGCCATCCATCCATTCATCAATCTTCTTCATGTGCTTCACCTTTTCCATGATTGACCTCATCGATCAGCTTTGACATCTTTACACCGTATGCGATCGACTGATCCATAATAAACTTAACCTCCGGTGTATTGCGCAGATTGATATTTTTCGCCAGTGTACGTCGGATATACCCTTCTGCACTGCGAAGTCCTGCCAATGTGTTCTTCTGTGCTTCCTCATCACCCAGCACACTGATATATGCTTTACAGGTCTTGAGATCCGGTGCCACCTCCACCGCCACGACACTTGTCATGGGGTGGATGCGAGGATCTTTGATCTCACCACGTATAATATTCGAGAGTTCACGATGCACTTCTTCGTTGATTCTCGTATTTTTAATGCTGTTTTTTCTCATAATTAGCGGGGTACCTCCACCATCTTATATGCTTCAATAATATCCAGCTCTTGGATATCGTTAAATCCATCCAGTACCAGACCACACTCATAGCCGGTCTTGACTTCTTTTACATCATCCTTGAAGCGCTTCAGGGAAGCCAGATCTCCTTCAAAGATCTTCTCTCCTTCACGCATGACACGTACTTTGCAGCCGCGCTCGAATACTCCGTCCAGCACATAGGAACCGGCAATATTGCCGACACCGGATGCCTTGAAGATCTGTCGTACTTCTGCATGGCCGATGACCTTCTCCTCAAAGATCGGGTCTAACATACCCTTCATCGCTGCCTCTACATCCTCGATCGCATTGTAGATGACCTTGTACAGACGTACATCTACACCTTCACGTTCTGCGGTAGCCTTGGCCATAGGATCGGGTCTGACATTAAATCCAATAATAATCGCATTGGATGCGGATGCCAGGATGACATCGGATTCGTTGATCGCACCTACACCGCCATGGATGACCTTTACGACAACTTCATCATTCGACAGCTTGACGAGTGACTGCTTGACAGCCTCTACGGATCCCTGCACATCTGCCTTTACGATAATATTCAGTTCCTTGACATTTCCGGACTGGATCTGTGAGAACAGATCATCCAGGGACATCTTTGCCTTTGTCTCCTCAATCAGCTTGTTCTTGCTCTCGGAGATATAAGTGTCAGCAAATGCCTTTGCCTCTTTCTCTGATTCCATAGCGACAAATGTCTCACCGGCATCCGGAACATTATTCAGTCCGAGAATCTCTACCGGAGTAGACGGACCTGCCTCTTTGACACGTCTTCCATTATCATCGATCATCGCACGTACTTTTCCGTAGCTGCTGCCACAGGCGATCGGCTGTCCAACCTTCAGTGTACCCTTCTGTACGAGTACTGTCGCAACAGCTCCGCGTCCCTTATCCAGCTGTGCCTCAATCACAAGACCTCTCGCATTACGTTTCGGGTTCGCCTTGAGCTCCAATACTTCTGCCGTGAGCAGAATCATATCCAGCAAGTTGTCGATACCTTCCTTGGTATGTGCAGATACCGGACAGAAGATCGTGCTGCCGCCCCAATCCTCAGGGATCAAGTCGTACTCGGATAACTCCTGCTTTACTTTATCGATATTTGCTGCCGGTTTATCGATCTTGTTGACTGCAACGATGATCTCGACTCCGGCTGCCTTTGCATGGTTGATCGCCTCTACGGTCTGCGGCATCACACCATCATCTGCAGCTACGACCAGTATTGCGATATCTGTAGAATTGGCACCCCGCATACGCATGGCAGTAAATGCCTCATGGCCGGGTGTATCAAGGAATGTGATCTTCTGGCCGTTTGCAGTCACGATATAGGCACCGATCGCCTGCGTGATACCGCCAGCCTCTTTATCAGTCACCTTTGTATGGCGGATCGCATCCAGCAAGGAAGTCTTACCATGATCGACATGACCCATGACACAGACAACCGGCGGACGTGATACCATTGCATCCGTATCCTCTTCATTCTCTTTTAACAGTTCTGCAATGACATCAATCTTCTCTTCAGGTTCTGCAATAAAGTTAAATTCTAAAGCGATCTCCTCTGCTTCTTCATAGCTGATATCATTGTTGACTGTCACCATCTGACCCTTTAAAAACAGCTTCTTGATCAATACGGAAGCCTGCACTTTCATACGGTCTGCCAGTTCCTTGATCGTCATATGCTCCGGAAGCGTAATCTGTTTAATTGTATCATCTTCTTTTGCAGCCGGCTGCTGGGGAATCGCATTTCGCTTTTTATGTCCGGTCTGTTTCTCCAGATTTACAAAACGCTCCTGCTTCTTGCTGCCGAGCTTATCGTAATCCTTCTTGGTATTATTATTGTTGTTATTTTTCTTGCGGTTGTTGTCGCGGCTCTCCTTTGTACGTACCTCATCGGGAGCTGCCTTCGCAGAATCCTTATTAAACTTGTTTAACTCGCGGTCGAATCGCTGTCCGCCAGATTTTTCCTGGCGATTGCCACCGAATCGATTGTTACCTCTATCACCTTGATTATAATTGGAACCGCCGCGATAATTCTGCCCATCTTTGCGATCCCTGCGATCCATTCTCTCATTTTTGTCATTGCCATCACCTCTGTTTGGACGGTTGTCATTTGCACGTGCAGGGCGTGTGCCACGATCGTTGTTGGAACGTGTCGTGCTCTCAACATTGACTCTCTCTCCGGTCAGGCGAAGGGTCGGACGCTCTCCCATCATGCGGTCTCCCAGCGGACGAGCCGGACGTTCTCCTGCCGGACGAGCCGGGCGTTCTCCTGTCGGCTTTGCCGGGCGCTCTCCTGCCGGACGAGCCGGACGCTCTCCTGCCGGACGAGCCGGGCGTTCTCCCGTCGGCTTTGCCGGGCGCTCTCCTGCCGGACGGGTCGGGCGTTCTCCTGCCGGACGGGTCGGACGTTCTCCTGCCGGACGGGTCGGACGTTCTCCTGCCGGACGCTTCTGCGCAGGCTTTCGATCCTTCATATTTTTACTGTTCTGTGGATTAAATACAGCAGTGATGCTCGCCTTTTTTTTCGGGCGCTCCGGTGCCTTTTCCTCCTCTGCAGACGCCTTATGCTGCGGAGCTGCTTTCATCACCGGCTTTTTAAAATCACTCTGTACCTTTGCGATCGCATCATCATCCAGATTACTCATATGACTTTTGACCGCAATATTATTATCTTTGAGGAACTGCATCAGTGAGGTATTATCCACACCAATCTCCTTTGCAAGTTCATATACTCGTTTTGCCATAAACTAACTACCTCCGTGTATCATATTCTTCCGGCTTCGGCAGCATCCATCAGTTCTGCCTGAGCCCGCAACTTCTTTTCCACTGCCTCGGCAAGCTTTTCATCTGTCACAGCGAGTGACGAACGATAATCTTTACCGATACAGCCACCGAGCGTTTCTTTTGTGCCGTATGTGACCATCGGCACTTCGTAAAACCCGGTCATATCCCGAAACTTTTTTTCTGTATTTGCTGATGCATCGGCAGCGATCACGACCAGATACGCGGTTGCTGACTTGACCGCATGTTCGGTTGCGAATTCGCCACTTACAATTTTTCCTGCTTTTGCAGCAATTCCCAGCATGGACAGTACCCTGTCCGGTCTCGTTTTATTCATCTGATTCTGCATCAGCACACTTCATCTCCTTTTGCAGGGCATCATAGACCTCTTTTGGTATCTGCATCTTAAACGAACGCTCCAGTCCTCTGGACCGGATTGCCTTCTGCAGACATTCCATATTTGGACAGACATACGCACCGCGGCCGTTTTTCCGCCCGGTCTTGTCTAACAGCAGTTCATTCTCCCGGGTTTTGATCACCCGGTACATCTGACGTTTTTCATTCATCTGTCCGCAGCCTACACACTGCCTCATCGGAATTTTTTTATTCTTTGTATTACTCTTTGTCGGCATATTCACCTTCCGTGTATTCACCGTCAGCATTATCTTCTTCTACATACTCACTGTCTTCGTAACTGCCGTCCTCTGAATACTCACTGTCGGCATACTCACCATTTTCATCGTAATACCCGCCGTCCTCGTCGTAGTACTCCTCATCCTCGTAGTACTCTTCATCTTCATAATCATTCTCATAATCCATGAAATCACCGGCTTCACGTGCCTGTGTCTCAGACTTGATATCAATCTTGAATCCGGTCAGTCTGGCTGCCAGACGTGCATTCTGGCCTTCCTTACCGATCGCAAGTGAGAGCTGATAATCCGGAACTACGACTTTCGCACTCTTTTCCTCTGCATCTGCAATCACCGAAATGACCTTGGCAGGGCTGAGTGCATTTTCGATCAGCATCGCAGGATTCTCATTCCAGTTAATGATATCGATCTTCTCACCGCGCAGCTCGTTGACAATGGCATTGACTCTGGCGCCATTTAAACCGACACATGCACCGACTGCATCGACATCCGGATCATTGGAATATACAGCTATCTTCGTTCTGCTTCCTGCTTCCCTGGCGATGCTCTTGATCTCTACAATACCATCCTTTACTTCAGCCACCTCTGACTCAAACAGACGCTTTACCAGTTCCGGATGAGTTCTCGATACGAGAATCTTAGGTCCCTTGGGTGTAAGTTTTACTTCCAATACATATAATTTAATACGTTCCGTAGGCTGGAATACCTCACCCTTTACCTGCTCATTCTCTGTCAGTATCGCATCGACCTTTCCTAAATTGATGCTGACATTCTTGCCGATATAGCGCTGTACAATACCTGTTACGATATCCTTTTCCTTACTGTAATACTCACTGTATAATACCTTGCGCTCCTCCTCACGGATCTTCTGGAGGATCACATTCTTGGCATTCATTGTAGCGATACGTCCGAACTCCTGTGATTTGATCTCGAAATTGATGGTGTCACCGATCTCATACTTGGAATCAATCATCTTTGCCTTTGCCAGACTGACCTCCATCACCGGATCTGTGACTTCATCAACAACTGTCTTCGTCTGGTATACATGATACTCGCAGGTCTCAGGATCCATATCTACTTTGATATTATCCGATTTGCCAAAGTGATTTTTGCAGGCTGTCACCAGTGAATTCTCGATCGCCTCAATCAAAGTATCCTTGCTGATATTTTTCTCCTGCTCTAAAATGTTCAGTGCCTCTAATAATTCATTCTTCATTTTTCCCTTTTCCTCCTAAAAATCAAGTGCCAGCCGAATCAAGGCAATATCTGTTCTGGCAAAAGTAAGTTCTGTTTCATCTTCATCCTCAATGACAATATTGTCTGCATCAAAGCGCTTCAAATAACCAAAAAACTGTTTCTCATGGTTGATCGGACGGAAAGTATGGATTTCTACCTCCTCACCGATACTTTTTTCCAGATGTTTGTCTTTTTTCAACGGTCTGCCGAGCCCCGGTGAACTCACCTCAAATACATAAGAATCCGGAATATAATCTTTCTCATCCAACAGTGGATTCATCTCCCTTGCCACTGTCTCGCAATCATTCACTGCGATTCCCCCCGGCTTATCAATATAAGCTCTCAGATAATTTGTACTGCCTTCCTTCACATATTCCACATCATACAGATCAAACCCATACTTTTCAAGAATCGGCAGCAACAGACGCTCAGTCTGCTCCTCATAGTCCTGTCTTTTTGACATCGTCTCACCTTCCTTCATCTTCTACAACAAATAAGAGTGGGCTTTCAACCCACTCTCATAACTAGTAACATATTCAACTATTGCCAGTGTAACACTTCTACACTGTAAATGCAAGTAAAAAAAGAAAAAATAAAAGGAACTTCTCAATCGAGTCCACAATCGAGAAATTCCTTTCGCAGTCCGTACGGGAATCGAACCCGTGTTTCCGCCGTGAGAGGGCGGCGTCTTAACCGCTTGACCAACGAACCGTTT
>CAKRIZ010000014.1 GCA_934351445.1 uncultured Eubacterium sp. | reverse complement strand
AAAATACTATGAGTCATTGGGACAGGTGGCTTAAAAGTTTCGTGAAGAAAAAGTGTAAAGGAATATTGACAATATCAGATTCAGGCTTGTTAAGAGCGGTATACGCCTGCTGTAAGAAAAAGTATTGATTGTAAGTTATATGAGAGTCGCTGTTATTTTGGGAGGAAATATGTATGAAAAAAGTATTATCAATTATTATGTGTATGAGTTTATTTATAATGTGGACTTTGCCAGTATCAGCAGCGGAAGTAATATCAAAAGAAAATATTATAGAGAAAGAAGATGTCAGTGCAACATCAGGTTCAAATTCCTTTAAGCAATCAATTTGACGTTTCGCTTGATATTTTATTAAAGGAGGATTCAAAAATGGTACAATCTATAGATAAAGAAAGAGTAATGGGAATCATAAAGCACGAAAAATCTGTTGTAGATTTTTTTACAGGTGCTGGAACCGGAATGATTGTATCATGCTTATTTTCACCGGATTCCCCGGTAAGAACTGCGGTCATTATTGTGGGAATTATAATGTTATGTATCGGCTGGTATAAAAAATCAAAGAGTGACAAAAAGGTATTTCAATATATGAAAGAACAGGATTCAATGAATTTTAGCAATCAGCAATCATGACTTCAAGGTAGATTTTATAGAGAGCTAGACAGTGGGGTGGGAAGTCTAAAACTTCCCGCCCCTTCCGCTGTGTGTTGCCCCTGACGATGAAACATGTGTGTTTGAGCCACCGTCTGAGTCATTTTGCGGGCGCTCTGTCCGGTGAACGGTGTGATACAGGAAAAATTCCCGTTCTTTGGTCAGATGCATGCTGCCGGGTACCATGTAATCCGCGGCACTTTCATTCGGTGCGACACTCTTTAACTGACCTCTGAGCACGAGGATGTAGATCAACGCGATGACAAGCCCGATGACCAGGCTGATCAGCAGATTGCCGAACACAGGAAACGGTTCCTTGGGCATATGGTCGACGTCATAAGGGGTTCCGGTCTCCGCCTGTGTGGCAAAATCATCACAGAGTGAGATATAGCTCTCGAAAGCCTGTTCATAATCACCGTCACTGAGCGGGTCGGTAATCTGTTCTATGATATAGTCCATTCCGGCATCGGTAAAGAAAGTAATACCGTCTCCGCGTGCGCTGATCCAGCAGTCGCGGGTGGAGAGATTGATGTACAGTATAGTTCCGGAACGGTCTGCGCCGGTGCCATAGCCGTTGTAGTCAAAGAAATCGTCTGCGGCTTCCATGGGCGATGAGATATCAGCGTTTTCTTCTGTGAAAATGACAAAATCCATGTCATGATTTTCACTGAGCTGTGTGAGCTGTGATTCAATAGTTTCCGCCTCTGAATCGGAAAGCAGACCGGCATCATCTATCAGATAGTAAGCTGAATCAGCAGCCCTGGTACATACAGGCGGGATGAGTGTAAATACAAGTAATATACAGAGCAATAATGTGTGTAAGATTCGTCTGTTTGTTTTCATTATGTATATCCTCCTAGATCAGCCAGATGAGGGCGAGTATGGCATAGCTTATGACAGCTGCCAGTCCCATCGCTATGGCAAAATATTTTTTCATCAGATGTTTGTCAACCGGCAGATTGCCGACAAATTTTCCGGTCTGACCGTTCATGGCAAACATATAGCGCTCGTCGTTCCAGGTGGTATTTAAGATCCATACCGGGTACATCGCATAGCCGGCTTTTCCTTCAGAGAGCTGAATATTGCCGCCATCCGGCATGACAGATGAAAAGCCGTGTACGGTGTTCATAAACTGCTGTTCGGTCGAGTGCCTCATACGTTCATTGGCGCGGGCACTGCTCGTCTTTTCATCCACATCATATTTATCAGCGTAATATCCTGCAAAATAGGCACTCTGGAAAGGGACTGCATCGTGAAAATCATAGGGCTCCAGCGACTCCATCAGGTCATCTGCCATTTTCTCAGAGCCATCCACCGGGACATGTGAAAAAGCAATGTCGCCTTCACGAATGACAGAGAAGTAACTGGTCTCGGTATAATCATATTTGCTGTCACTCCAGTGCCTTAAACGCGTCGCCTTGTAACGCATATGGGCAGTCACAGTGCTGTCAAACAGCCAATATGGTACATACATGCCCTTGATCTCGTCAATGTGCGCCTCATCCTTGAATACACGGGGGAGCAGCTTTTTCCCTTTCAGATGTTCGCTGAATTTAGCTTTTGCCGCTCGTTTATCCAGCTTAAACGGAATGATGCAGTCTGGTTTCAGATCACCTTTTAAGCGTCCTTTCAACGTGATGGGGCTGTCGCAGAATGGGCAGATGCTGGCAGCCGTATTCTCATCGGCGACAATCTCACCACCGCAGGAGCTGCACACGTAGACACCGAGACCGTCAGAGTCAGCCTCAGACCAGGTTTCGATGGTGTCTGTATTCCAGTCCATACGGGAAGCATTGTCTGTGGACAGTTCATCATCATAGGCCTTGAGTGTATCCATATCAAATTCTGTGTCACAATAGGGACACTTCATCTTCTGTGCGGAACTGTTAAATTCGATTGAGCCACCGCAGCAGGGACATTTGAATCCTTTTAAATCAGTCATAGCTTACCTCCATTTGGCTGTTTCATTTGTATGTTTTCATTTTACAATGAAATGATCTGTGATACAATGAGTGCAAGTGAGAAAATGTAAATTTATTCGAATGCAGCTTCAATCATGTTATATACGCGGTGAGGAGGAAATATTACATGGATTGCACAAAAACAAAAAAACTCGTGGATCATCAGGCATTCCGGATTGGCATGATTCTGGTCTGTATCGTACTCGCACTGGTATCGAACCGGGTGTTGGCGAAAAACTATGCATCAGCAGATTATGAGACAAATCAAAAGACGATTGCCTATCTGGATGAAAAAAAGACAACGGCACTCGAATTGTGCGCGGCAGCAACGGCATTGTCAGCAGTGATCACGCTGGTGCCCGGGGATACGGGAACTCCGATTGCTGAGAAACTGACGGATCTGAGCGGATATTTTCTGATTGTTGTATCTGCGCTGTATCTGGAAAAATATTTGCTCACGATTTTGGGTGCCCTGACATTCAAATGGCTGATTCCGGCTGCTATGGCAGCCATTGCCCTGTATTTTGGGATAAAAAAAGATCTCTGCTGGAAGCTGGGGGTAAAAATTCTCATATTTGGAGTGGCATTATATGCCGTGATCCCGGTGAGTGTGCACGTATCCCAGCTGATTTATAACACGTATCAGGAATCGATCGATGCGACGCTTGCAGAGACAGAGAATATCGTCAGCCAGACGCAGGAAGCCACGGATGCTGCGACGGAGACGGATACAGAGCAGGTAACGGATGAGAGTGGAGGATTTTTTTCAGGAATCATCGACAAGGCAAAGGATACGATCGATCAGGCCAAGAATTCAGCCGGTATTGCAACTGAACGGTTTAAGTATATGCTGAATAAGTTTATTGATGGACTGGCGGTACTGATTGTCACTACCTGCCTGATTCCGATTCTGGTGATGGTCTTTTTTGCATGGATGATTAAAATATTGCTGGGAAATAAATGAAAGGATGGACATAACGGTGAAAAAAAGAACAAAATGGATCATGACAGGTGCGGTAGTCGGCACACTGGCAGTCGGTGCGGTGATTGTGAATAAATATACAGTCACAATCATTGGTGGCAGCGATGGACCGACCTCTATCTTTTTGGCAGGAAAACTGTCCGGCGGAAAATCACAGTCCGGGACATCGCAGCCGGAGCACGAGACAGAAAATAAGACAGAAAATAAGACAGAAAATAAGACGGAAACTGAGGTAAAAACCGGGGCGGAAGCTGTAGATGCGCCAGATGCGGACGCAGAGACCGGGAAAGCGACCGGGTCGGAGACCGTGGAATCATCTCAGATTGATGAGTTTTATGTGTCTGAGATCCCGGACGATATTTTTGCAAAAATGCAGGGTAAATCCTACAAGGCAGATTGTACTGTGCCCAGAGAGGATCTGCGTTATGTACATGTATTGCATACCGGTTTTGATGGAGAGACAAAGGAAGGCGAACTGGTCGTAAACAAAGCGATCGCGGACGATGTGTGCGATATTTTTGAGAAGCTGTACGAGGCAGAATACCCGATCGAGAAAATACGGCTCATAGACGAATACAATGCAGATGATGAGGCATCCATGAGCGATAACAATTCTTCGGCGTTTAATTTCCGTTTTATCTCCCACACGACGAAGATCTCCAAGCATGGGCTCGGCATGGCGGTAGACATCAATACGCTGTATAATCCGTATGTGAAGACCGTAGATGGCAATCTGTCAGTTGAGCCTGCGAATGCAGCAGATTACGTGGACAGAAGTGCGGATTTTCCGCATAAGATCGATCATGATGATCTGTGTTATCAGCTGTTTACAGAGCATGGATTCACATGGGGCGGCGATTGGACACATTCCAAGGATTATCAGCATTTTGAGAAAGATCTGTGACCGGTGCGGATATGGGAGTATAGCAATACATAATAATAACATAGAAGGAAAAATGAAATCATGACGATGAAATCAGATATCAGGTCAGAGCAAAGACCGACTAAAAAAATATGCGGATGGATGCTGGTACTCGCCGTGGCAGCGGCGTTATGGCAGCCGACAGCAGTTTCTGCGGCGGCATACAGTGGGAGAGGCTTTGATGTGTCCAGCTATAACGGAGTGGTCGATTGGGAGCGCGTGGCGGACAGTGGCATGGATTTTGTCATGCTGCGCACCGGAGAGGGACGTGCACCGGATGTCGATGCACAGTTTGAGGCGAATTACGAGGGCGCACTGGATGCGGGACTGGCGATCGGTGCCTATCATGTCTGCTGTGTCAAAACACCGCAGGAGGCGGTCGAGGAGGCGGAGTATTGTCTGGAGATCTTAGACGGCAGGGAACTCGATTATCCGCTCGCCTATGATATGGAGCGTCCGGGCACATTTGCAGGCGGTAAAGAGAAAGCGACTGCGGTCGCAAAAGCGTTCTGCGATACGATCGCAGAGGCGGGCTATGAGCCGATGATTTACTCACAGCTCTCGTATTTGCAGACCGGTTTTGACTGGGAGCAGCTATCCGGCTACCGGGTATGGGTCGCAGCACACCGTGACAGCAAGCCGAAGCTGGATGTGCCGGTCGATCTGTGGCAGTATACGAGAAACGGATCGTTGCAGGGTGCGAATACCGATCAGGGTGTGTGTGACATGAATTACTCCTATATGGAAGCAACGCGCGTGCGGTTTACACAGACGACGCTTACGATGAAACGGGGAGAAACGGCACAGGCAAAGATCCGGATGAACCCGTCCGGCTGCACGGATACCCGGACATTCCGCTCATCCAATCCGCGGGTCGTCACGGTAAACAGGCAGACCGGAAAACTCACGGCAAAGGCGAAGGGCACAGCTACAATCACTATCCGGACAGGTAGTGGACAGACTGCAAAGCAAAAGGTTGTTGTAAAATAGATCATATGTAAAAATAAAAATATCCACAGGACAGGGATTGTTCTGTGGATATTTTGTTCTGTGATAGGAAATCCCTATCACAGAAAACGCTCCGCGAGGATCGAATTGCGGCGGTTACGCTTTCTATTTGCCGGTTGTCAGTGCTTTGATGAATGTTTCGATCAATGTTTCGATGTCCTTTGTTGTTGCTGCCGCAGAGGGCTTTCTTAGGTTCTGTTTATGATACATTTTATCACAGTCTGATGAAAAATAGGGCAGTAATCAGATGAAAAATGTAAAATTGGTTACTGTTCACTCGTACCTCGTTCCAGTAACGGATTTTGCCGATGCTTCGCATTCCAGATCGGCAAAATCTGCTACCACCACTGTATCATACGGCATTTTCAGTTCAGAAAATGCCTGCCTGTGAACAGTAACTAAAATTGTACAGTTTGTTCATGTAATTTGAATTTTAAATTGTGTGCTCATTCAAACCATGTTAGAATAAATAAAGACAAGTCTTGCCACATGGAACAGACCGTAACAAAAAGAGGAGGAGAAAATCCATGAAGTTTTTCAGGAAAATGTATCAGAAATCCGGGGAGCAGGGGGGATTTACCTTGGTCGAGATGATCGTGGTACTCGTCATTATCGCAATCTTAGCAGCGATCACGATACCGGCACTGCTCAAATATATCGATAAAGCAAGAGACAAACAGGTATTGATCGATACAAGGGCAATCTGTATGGCAACGCAGAGTGCGATGACAGAGGCGTATGCGACGGATACTTTGAAAAACACGAAGGGAAATGCAATTCCTAAATATTATGTAGCAGATAAGAGCGGAACGGATACACAGAAGAGATATTATCAGGAAATCGTTGATCTGGCTGGCATTTCTTCATTAGAAAATAATAAGAGTGCGTTTGGCGCATTTGTTGATAATGAGGGTATCCTATCGCTTTTGATATATCAGGATGGCAATGGAAAGGTTGCTTTTTATTTCAGGGAAACAGATGAATATAAGGTCTATGATGAAGCAGATTTTAATTCATTTACAAGCTACTTTAGCAGTATAAAAGACAAAGTCTATTATATTGGTTATTATAAAGATCCACAAAAAGGAGACATTAATCCTCTCATTGACAGGACGCAGATAAAAGGTTCGTCAGGATATAAGGGTGAATTATAAGAAAACTGACGGCGTTTTCCCACTGCTTCGCAGTTAACTTTGCTCATAATCTGGCGCTCACCTCATGGATTATAAAACGATTCCATTCATGCAAGCATGATGTTCTCGTTTTTTAATCCATGGCTGAACTGTTACAGTATTATATATGTAATTCGGATTTGAAATTGTGTTTTAGCACAAAACGTGTTAAGATAAAGGGAAATCAGGTCGCGTCACAGGGGGACGGATCGAACACAAAAACAGGAGGAGAAGAACCATGAAGTTTTTCAGAAACATGTATCAGAAATCTAAGGAACAGAAAGGATTCACACTTGTCGAGATGATCGTCGTACTCGTCATCATCGCCATCCTAGCAGCCATCACCATTCCGGCACTGCTCAAGTACATTGATAAGGCGAAAGAGAAACAACTTACGATTGATGCCAGAACTGCATATTTGGCAGCAGAAACCGCTGTTAGCGAGGCATATGCTGCGGGTACTCCTAGTTTGAAAGGTACATCATTCCAATTTGGAACGGTTGATAAAGGAGCGAATTCAACTGTGATAGAGAATGCAGAAAAGCTGACAGGGTTAACAAAGAGTTATAATTGTGCAGTTAAAGTAGACAGTAATTGGAAGATAGAAGAAGTTCAGTTTGAGAATATTACGGATGGGAAAACAGCAAAATTAAATCCGTCGTCTAGCACATCATGGACGATTAGTGGAGGGGCAATTAACATGCCGACTTTACCTAAGTAAGTCTTTAGTTAATTATTATGTTTATATATCTAGGCAAATCCGCCTCCACGCGGGTTTGCCTTTCATGACCTTTATGTCAGTCATTCATAGAAGTAGCAGCGAGCGCAAGAGATGTCTGATTTTGCTGCCTTTGCACGATGGAACTGAGAATTATACCTCGTGGAAGCCAATTTTGAATCAGGTCGAAGCATTTACTGCTGAGAGCGTAAGAACATGATTCAGGAGTGCAAAAATTCCTTTGCGAAGCAATTTTAAATGAATTTTTGCATCTTGGAACTGCAAGTTCCAAGGTGCTCAGTGGAATGTTTCGTGCAACGAAAGCAAAACAGACATACTTGCGTAAGCTGCGACCTCATGTCACATTCGGTATAATGAGGGATGACAGCTACAGAGCTAACCAGGGAGAATTTACATGGTGACAGCGCAGCAGTTCATCAATTTCATATGCACAGGGGCAGCCTTGCTGCTTCTCACAATCCCCATGCATTGGATTCGACGCCGCACATATGAAGCGGAGGGTGTCGAGCCTGGTACACGGGGGTTTTGCGTTATTTTCACATTGATATTTGGGACGCTGTGGCTCATATTATCCCTGGTGAGTACACATCCGCTGCAGGCAGTACTGGAAGCAGCGTTCCTCGGAACCCTGCTTTGGATGGCAGAGATCGACGCCAGATGTCAGATTCTGCCCGACAAAGGCAACCTGATGATCTTTGCCATATCCATCGCCAGACAGCTATTGATGCCGCAGGGCAGTATCTGGTCAGGGCTGCTGGGCTGTGTGATCATCAGCGTACCGATGTTCGTGCTCAGCATGATCGTAAGCGGTGCATTTGGTGGTGGAGATATCAAACTCACATTTGCATGGGGCTTTTTTCTCGGCTGGAAGCTGTCCGTACTCGCATTTTTCCTCGCAGTATTGATCGGCGGGGGATATGCGGTATATCTGTTGGCAGCCGGAAAAAAAGAACGCAAAGAACACTTCGCATTCGGACCATTTCTCTGTATCGGAGCGATGATAGCCACACTGTGGGGCGAGACACTGATACAGTGGTATCTGGGATTATTTTAGAAGAAGGAGACACGTATGCCAAAATACAGTTACATCGTGCGGGACGCATACGGAAAAAAAACAAAAGGAGAGGCGGCGGCTGTTGATGAGATAGAACTGTCAGAGCAGCTTTTCAAAGATGGCATGTACATGCTCTCCTGCAAGGAGCTGAGCAAGGAAGTCAAGCGCAAAGCACTCAGGTCAAAGGAGCTGTCAGAATTTTGCAGGCAGATGGGAACACTCGTGGCCTCCGGTGTCACACTCGTGCGCGCACTCGGTATCATGCAGGAAGAGGAGGGCATCAAGCCATATCAGAGGCAGATCTACCGGGAACTCAACCGCCGTATCCGGCAGGGTACACCGATGTCCGATGCGATGCAGGAATTGGAGGGTGTATTTCCACCGTTACTCATACACATGATGCATACGGCAGAAGTAGCAGGCAATCTCGACAAGACCTGCTTGCGGATGGCAGAGCAGTACGAGAAAGAATATAAGCTGGCATCCAAAGTCAATTCGGCGATGACCTATCCAAAGATACTCACGGTGCTCATTATCGCAGTCGTAGCAGTCATCATGACATTTGTCATGCCACAGTTCACCGAGTTGTTCGCACAGATGGAATCCCTGCCTGCGCCGACACAGTTTTTGATGGATATCAGTGACTTTGTGCGGCAGGACTGGCTCGTCTGCATCATAGCAGTATTTATCTTTATTCTCGTGTATAAGCTGCTGATGCGGATCCCTGCGATCTGTGTCAAAAAGGATGAACTGATCGTACATATGCCGGTATTTGGCAAATTGCAGAAAGCGATCTATACGGCGCGTTTTGCGCGGACGCTCTGCTCCCTGTATGGCTCAGGACTGCCGATCATATCTGCATTGGCGATCGCCAGACATACAACGGGCAATGTCTATATCGATATGCAGTTTGATGAGGTGATCGCGTTTGTCCGTGCAGGCGGGACACTGAGCGAAGGATTGGAACAGATCGATGGATTTACGAAAAAGCTGATCGCATCCATCAAGATCGGTGAGGAGACCGGACATCTGGAATCCATGCTGGAATCGACTGCGGACAATCTTGATTATGAGGCGGAGATGGCGATCAACAAAATGGTTGCAATGATTGAACCGATGATGCTCATTGTGATGGCTTGTGTTGTTGGATTTGTCATGGTATCAGTCATGATGCCGATCTACAATTCATATGGCAGCATATCGGATTCATCCGGTTACTAGGGGGAAAAAGATGGTTACATTGTATTTATCCGGCGATCAGATCATGGCATTGATCGGAACAGTCAGTGGAAAAAAGCTGACCGCACAGAAGCTGTATGTACATAACTTTACACAGCCGATGATCGCTGATCGGAAAATTATTGATGTTGAGGCATATACGAAAGCATTAGAGGATTTTTTTGAGAAGTATCACCTGCCAATGCAAAATATCAACCTGATCCTCACATCCTCAATGTTTATTTCAAAGATGGTCGAATTGCCGGTCATGAAGCCAAAGGAGCTCATGGGATATATTCCGCGTGAATTTAATGACGTGGAAAACCGCAAGGAGCCGATCTATGGCTGTACAGTCATCAATACGGTGATTAAAAAAGAGAATGATCAGGCGAAAGGCATCAAATACCAGCATATTTTTGCAGCCATGATCGAGCGGGAATCTTTGGATGACGTATACACGATCGTGCACGCATTAAAACTCAAAGTAAAGAGTATCACGGTCAATCAGGCGAACAACATACGGCTGATGGGTTATATGCCGCAGGTCATGAATAATACCTGTATTGTGCAGATTATGCGTGGCAGCAGTATGACCGATATCCTGTACATTGACGGTAAGTATACATATTCTACCACAAACCGCTTGTTCAGTGAAGTCGATACGCCAGGATATGGTGTAGAGATCGCGCGCAGTGTCAGCAATATTATCCAGTTTATGAAGGCACAGCAGATCGATACGCAGATTCATAACGTATATGTGGCAGGTATCTCACCCGATACGTTTACCTATGTCGATGAAGGTATCTATCAGATTAACGACCAGATCCAGACGGACTGGATCAGCGGAGAGGGAGTCATCAGCTGGCAGATCGCTGATGCAGATCTGACAGATCATATCTCGATGGTATCAGGTCTGTTGACGGAAAAAGGACCGACTTCGATCAGGCAGCAGTATAAAAAGCACTCACCGCGTGGACGGGCGATGTGGGCAGCGATCCGAAACTGGTCTGCGGTGGCAGGAGTGGCGGCTGTGATGCTGCTGGCAGTGATTGTCCTGCTGGTTCAATATTTTTCCGCATCCGGCAGGATCAGTGCAGCGACCGCTTATCTGGAAAATCCGACCGTCGTGGCAGAAAAAACAGAATATGAACAGCTGTTATCTGATAATGATCTGCTTTCGCGCCAGATTACATATGTACAGGGTGTCAAAGAGGCGATCAATACCTATCCGCTCGGTAATTCGGATGTGTTAAAGGAGCTGGAGCGTTGTGTCGGTGATCTGGCGAGCGTGGATGTCACGAATTTTGACAGCGCCAGTGGTACGCTGACGACCTTGCTGACATCCAACGAGGTTGCGGATATCAATCTGCTCATTGCGAATCTGATGCAAAGCGAGATGTTTACAAACGTGGAATACACCGGATATACTTTTGGGGAAGGCTCATGGACGGTAAATGTCGTATTTACTTTAGCCGCATCCGTGGGAAGGGAGTAGCGAGATGAAATTAGAGATGAAGTTTACAGAACGCGATAAAAAACTGATTGTCTTTCTGTCGTTATTCCTGCTCATTGTAGGTATTGGTTATTTTGTGGTGCGTCCGTTGTATGAGCAGGTCGGGCAGCTGCAGGCGCAGGCAGATGAACTGGAGCTGCAGGTCAAACAGACACAGAACTATCTGGTGAGGCTGCCACAGCTGCGCAAGGTGAACGAGGAACTGCAGGGGCAGAAGCAGGATGAACTACAGATCTTTTACCCTTATATGGAGAGTCAGGAACTGGATAAGATGATCACCGGACTGACACTGCATGAATCGCTTGGGGCGAAAAACCTGACGATCACCATTCCGGATGAGCCATATGTGATTACACCGTATTTTCTGTCTGTGCCGCAGCCGGACGAGGAGGAGCAGCTTTCGGAGTCGGAGCAGGCATATGAGGACGAAAAAGCGGACAATACGCAGACCGATGAAGCGCAGACACCCGATGCGCAGCAGGGCACGGACGGATCGGAGCAGGTATTGTACGTTGCGACGCTGGCGGTCGATGCGACCGGAACACATGAACAACTGCAGGCGTATATTGATCTGTTGTCAGATGATGGGGAATATCCCGCGATACAGGTCAATTCTTATACCTGGAACAGGGAGAACACGGTAGGTACCGATGAACTGGGTGCATTTATGATGCAGTCAGGGGAGGCACTGCACATAGAATTGTCTGTCTATATGCAGGGAAAAGAAGAGGATTAATTATGGCAGAAGAACAAACCGCTAGTCTAAAAAATATACGGATCGGAGATGTCCTGAAAGAATCTGGGTATGTCAATGATGAGCAGATCGGGCAGGCACTTCGTTACCAGAAGGAGCACAAGGGCATGCGTCTGGGCGGTGCCCTGATCGAGCTTGGATTTATCTCCGAGACGAATATGCTGCAGGCACTCGCGATCCGCCTGAATATGAAGCATATCGACATTGCAAATGTCAAGGTACATCTGGATGCGACGGCGCTGATTCCGGCAAACCTGGCAGAAAAATATTGTATTCTCGCGATCAATGATGAGAACGGTGTATTGACAGTCGTGGTGAATGATCCGATGAATTTCTTCGCGATCGAGGATATCAAGCAGCTGACCGGACGGCAGCTCAATATCTGTCTGTGCGAATCGAAACCTTTACAAAAGGCGATCAGCTACTATTACTCAGAAGTCGCTGCGCAGAAGGCGGCACGTACAGCCAATACAATGGCCAATGAGAAGCAGGACGATCTCGAAGAATTGACGGTGGAAGATGGTGATGATGAGACTCCGATCATCAACCTGCTGAATTCGCTGCTCAAGCGTGCTTATAGTGTGAACAGCAGTGATATCCATATCGAACCGTTTGAGGATAAATCGATTGTCCGTATGCGTATTGACGGTGCGATTGTCGACTATGTGACACTGCAGAAGGGACTGCATGCATCACTGATCGCACGTATTAAAATCATATCCGAACTGGATATTGCGGAACGGCGTGTACCGCAGGATGGACATTTCCGCGTCAACGTAGAAGGAGAATACATCAATATCCGTGTATCCATCCTGCCGACTGTCTTTGGAGAAAAGGCGGTACTCCGTCTGCTCGCCGGCAATTCGACGATCCAGCATGCGGATTCGTTTGGTATGGAAGAACGCGATTATGAGAGATTTCGTGCGATGCTCGACAGTCCGCACGGTATTATTTATCTGACCGGACCGACCGGAAGTGGTAAGACAACCACCTTGTATATGGTCCTAGATGAGATGGCAAAGCGCAGTGTCAATATATCCACGATCGAAGATCCGGTAGAGAAAAATATTAAAAAAATCAACCAGACACAGGTGAACAATACAGCCGGATTGACGTTTGAAGTGGGACTGCGTGCACTGCTCCGTCAGGATCCGGATATTATCATGGTCGGTGAGACCCGTGACTCCGAGACGGCGTCGATCTCTGTGCGGTCTGCGATCACAGGACATCTGGTGTTTTCCACACTGCATACAAATGATGCGGCATCATCGATCGTGCGTCTGATCGATATGGGTGTGGAGCCATATCTGGTTGCCAATTCGATGGTCGGTACGGTCGCACAGCGTCTGATGCGGCGTATCTGTCCGGAATGTGGACAGGAAGTAGAGGCAACAGAAGAAGAATGCCGTCTGCTCGGTGCTGCACCCGGAACGAAGATCAAAAAGGCACATGGCTGTACACAGTGCAATTTTACCGGCTACAGCGGACGTATTGCAGTTCATGAGATATTAACAGTCGATAGCACAGTCAGGAAGATGATCACAGACGGCGCTTCGATGGATGAAATTCAGGACTATGCAGTCAGACATCAGGGGATGCATCTATTGCGTGACAGTGCAATCGAAAAGGTGCTGCAGCAGGTCACGACGATCGAAGAACTGCGAAAGGTCGCATATTATTCAGATGAACCGGCTGCACAGTCAGGTAAAACATCTGTGCCTGCGGCGGTACAGTCTGTGGCGGTACAGTCCGTGACACCACAGCCGGCTGCACCGCAGACCGTTCAGATGACAGAAATACTGCCTCCGGTGGCCGCACAGGTGAAGGAAGATCCTTTTGCGGACGTTGGGGCGGCGACGGTGCATGTAGAGGACATTATTTTAAGGGCGCGTGAGAGTGGCTGCTCGGATATCCACATCACAGCAGCCAAGCCGCTGATGATACGTATCAACGGTGCTTTACAGGAGACAAAGGAACAGTATAGCAAGGAGCAGATCACGGCGATGCTGCTCGAGATGTGTGATGCAGATCAGCGTGCACAGCTTGCGGCCGGAAATGATCTCGATTTTGCAGTCCAGACACGGGATGGCAACCGTCAGCGTGTCAATATCTTCCGTGATATGGGTGCGCTTGCAGCTACGATCCGTTTGTTGAATTCACACATTCCGACACTGGAATCGCTCGGACTGCCGATGGTACTTGGTGAGATTGTCAAGCAGCCGCGTGGTCTGATCTTAGTCACCGGACCGACTGGTTCCGGTAAATCAACGACGCTGGCAGCCATGATTGACTCGATCAATGCGACGAGACCGGATCATATTATCACGATTGAAGACCCGGTGGAATATGTCTATGAGAAAAAACAGTCCTTGATCCACCAGAGGGAGGTCGGGCGCGATGTCACGAGCTTCGCGGCGGCGCTTCGCTCGGCACTCCGTGAAGATCCGGATATTATTCTCGTCGGGGAGATGCGTGATTATGAGACGATCTCAGCAGCGCTGACGGCGGCGGAGACCGGACATCTGGTGCTGTCAACCCTGCATACGACAGGTGCGGCACAGACGATTGACCGTATCATTGATGCGTGTCCGAATGGCAGCCAGAACCAGGTGCGCACGCAGCTTGCCGGTGTGTTAAATGCGGTTGTGACCCAGTGTCTGATTCCAAAGATCGAAGGAGGGCGTATCGCTGCGACGGAGATATTGATCGGAACAGATGCGGTCGCTAATATGATCCGCGAGAATAAGTGCCACCAGATGAATACTGCGATGCAGGCGGGCGCAGCGCTCGGTATGCATACATTGAATAGAGATCTGATGAGCCTCGTACAGCGTGGCGTGATCTCGATGGAACAGGCGAGAAAATATACGAACGATAAGCGGGATTTCGAGCAGTTTATCGGGTGACGGATCATGGAAATAACGTAACTATTCAGCTCAGCCCGAAGCATTTACTGCTGAGGGCGTAAGAAAGTGATTCAGGAGTGCAAAATCCCATCGGCGAAGCCGATTCTCATGGATTTTGCATCGTAACTGTGAGGGTACTGAACAGTTACGAAATAACATGGCAATCAGAGTAGTGACTACAGGAACAGAACGGGTCATACAGAGGTAAGAAACATGCAGCAAAACAGGAGATTACATAGAAAACTGAACAGTAGGGGCTTTACTCTGGTAGAGATGGCTGTCACGCTCACGATCGTGAGTCTCCTGCTGGCAGTCACATTTGTTGGGTTGCGTGCATGGATGCGCAATTCGGAGTTTAAAAAATGTAACGAGTATGCACATACACTGTATACCTCGGCATCTCTGGAGCTGTCCTCACTGGAGCTGGCATCGGATCTGGATCGCTTTACCGAGCGGGTCAAGGCGAGTGGTACACCGCTGCAGACGACGGCACAATTGGGAACCGGAGCACCGGAGAATGTCTATGGGGACGGACGGATGTATGCGATCTCGGCGAGTGCCGGGGAGTATGCGCAGTACAAGACGGGAGTCGCTGTGTCAGCGCAGGCATCACTGGTGTATGAACTGATCGATGCCTATTCCTATGATAAGGCTGTGTGCAACCACACGATCACGATGGAGTATGACACGGTGAGTCAGTCGGTCTATGCAGTTTTTATCAGCACAAAAGCGGAGTCATTCGTCTACAGTGACGAGCATGGTGGCGATTATGAAGCATACGACGAGAGTGGCGTAGTCAGCCTGAATGCGGCAGCGGATTATGCACAGGATCGTGCGTCAGAGGTGCGTAAGGCACTGATGGTCGGTTATTATTGTGTGGATGATCTGGGTATTCAAGCGGCATTTAATGAAGGACAGCTGCGAATTACCGGGTGTTATCTGGATAACGCAGAGACACTCGATCTTGTGGTATCCAGCAACTCGCGCCATGAGGAGGCAGATGTCAAATATACAGTGACCATCTATCAGACGGACGGCGACCAGCCATTGTTTGACATCACCTATTCCTTGATGAATCTCTATGCAAAGGGTTACAAGGAAGCTGATGTCCAGACTCCACATGTCATAGAAGCTGCGGTGAGCAGATATAACGGAGCAGTCAAGAGTAATCAGACAGAGAAGATGTATTTCCCGGTGGCATTTGTCGACCATGAACTGCGTATCACACTGGATGCAGTGATGTCAGCGCAGACCGGTTCTGTGATTGGTCAGGGTGGAGCCGCTGCTGCGAATGTGTCGACTGGATTTCACCGCTTTCTAAAAAATACGACAGATACGCCGGATATCTATGCGTCAGCACGTGTACAGCAGCTGACAGAGGATGACCTGCCGCTGACCTATGATCAGGAAAAGCGTGGCGTGCGTCTGTGGATTGAGGATGAAGAATATGTGATCGGATCGTCGGTCGTATCGAATACGGAAAATGCCTTTTTCGCATCTGTGAAAGATGGGAAAGCAGGCATTGGATCTGTGCGCCATCTTGCAAATATCCGTTACTATGATCCGAATCAGGCTGTGACGTTTCAACTGGTGCGTGATCTGCAGTTTGAGGATGCCGTCATCTATGATCAGAATACGGCCAGAGCCGGGGCAGAGAATGCGATGGAACTGATGGAGCTGCACACGACGAAGGCATTTCCGGAGATACCGGAATTTAGTGAAAAATGGACGCTGACGGGAGAAAAGACGCTCAGCACGCAGGATTATGCCATCAACCAGCTCGTGCTGACGGACGAATCGATTGTCACATCTGACTTACAGGCAGATGAGCAGTATGGTATCATTGGGAAAAACAGCGGTATTGTACAGCATCTCGCATTGAACGGCAGTACGGCGACGCTCGGCTACAAGGCGGAGGTGGTGAGCGGTGTATCGGATGCTGCGATCAAATATGAATTGCAGCCGGAAAACGACCATTTAAAGGTGCGTGCGGCGGGACTGCTCTGCGGTCTGAATCAGGGTACGGTTAAAAATATCGCAATGGATGAGACGACATCGGTGCATCTGGCACTGAATTATACGCCGGTCGGCTCTGCGGCGGAGCTTGCGACGGCAAAGATGCACGGCATCGGTCTGGTCTGCGGTGTCCATGAGGGCGGGACATCACTGACGGACATCCGCACAGCCGGAGAACTGGAAGGATATATTTATCGGATCAATGAGGAGGATAAGGCAGCACCGACAGGTGGGGATGCCGTTCAGCAGCGTTATCGCTATGCGGGTATCGGTGGCATCTGCGGCTTTACGGTCGGTGAGCCGGACGGCATCACTGCGGGCCAGACGGCGACCGCGATCGGATCAAAGCTTACGATCGTGGATCGGGTCGAAGATTTTCTGCATCTGGCAGACCGCTCGAGTGTCAAAAACACAGCGGAGATCACCGGAAATACGTTTGTCGGCGGTATCACCGGAAATATTTATCTCGCGGATGAACTCGGCAGCCAGCTCACCGATGCCACCAATCCCATCATAGATAATTGCAGCAATGAGGGTCTGATTCATTTAAAGGGTAAAAAAGCAGATCTGGTGGCATGTGGAACGGAAAATGCGGATGTGCTGGAGGCGGACGGTGCGCATGCAAATGCGGATAACTGTTTTGCGGGCGGTATCGTCGGATATCTGCAGAAGGGCAGGATCAGAGACTGTACCTCTGCGCCCGGTGTGAATGACAGCGCATTTGCAGAGCAGATGGCGGATGCTGCGCCGACCGGCGCGGTATTGGAAGGCGACATACAGAAGACAAAGGCGCATGCATATTTGACACAGTATCTGACCGGAAACTATGTCGGAGGCATTGCGGGCTGTGTTGTGACCGGAGAATTGAGGGACTGTCAGACGACAGAGGGTGGTTATGTCCTCGGAAATGACGAAGTCGGAGGCATTGCCGGCTATCTGGCGAGCCTCCCGCAGACAGGCAGCGGTGCATCGTGGAACCGGCTGGCGATGACAGATTCCAAGGAATTGCAGAACAGCTGTTATGTGATCGGCCATTCAAATGTCGGCGGCATTGTCGGCAGCAACCGTGCCGGGAATGTGCTCTCAGACTGCGTCAACGAAGGAATCGTAGTCGGGGCAGGTCGAAATATCGGCGGAATCGCGGGTATTAACCGCGGCAGTGGTGCGGGTGAAAAGGAGCAGGCGGTCATACAGAATTGTACGTCAGAGGTGTTTGATTACGATGACAGTATCTTCACACTGGTATCTGAAGTATGGCAGATCTATGGAAACAATGTCGGCGGACTCGTCGGCTTGAACGAGTATGGAACGGTTACACGCGCGGATCAGACAAAGACGAATATTTCATCGATTGTAGTAGGCAATCACAATGTTGGTGGTGTCTTTGGCATGGCCGGCACACAGACGACCTTTGATTTTAAGCATTATACACTGGACGGCGGAGAGGTCTATGCCAACGGAGATCATGCCGGCGGATATATCGGAGTCAATCTGAGCGCGGAGGCATTGCCGTCTAATCCATATGAGGTGAAGCCGTATTCGGTGCGTGGACGTTACGCAGTCGGCGGTGCGGTCGGTGCGAATGTGATACTGCAAAAGCAGGCGGAGAATGTGCAGGTACTGTTTTCCAATGCGAATGCATTCGGAAGTGTATATGGTGCAAATGCGGTCGGTGGCATCATCGGCTACCAGCGGAAGGTCGTATTGAAGGGCACATCCTATGATACGGTCTATCCGGAGCTGACAGAGCGGCTTCCGTCAGACGGCATGGACGGCGTCCTTGCATCTGTCCGTCCGGCAGATGCGGCAGAGCGGACGAGCATCGACGGCTATGAGACGATCTGGTTGACGGATCTGACCACAGGCTCTTATGCGGCATCCGGCACAACGACGATCACCGGCGATAATGCGGCTACGGTCATCGCAGGCAGCTACGGTGGAGGAATCCTGGGCTATGGATGCAGTTATGATGCTATAGAGGTGAAAGACTGTACGAACAGCGGCGATGTCAGTGACTGGCAGGCATCCGGTGTGACCGGAGGGCAGTTGATCGGCGGCTCGGTCGCTATTTCGGATTTATATGAGAAACAGGTAGTCAGCGGACAGGAACATGCGCGCCCGATTCTGGATAAGGCGGCTTATCCGTATGCGTCCATGAAACAGGCACTTGGTAAGGTGAATCAGAGCGAGCCAATCGGCAGCTTTGTGGGTGGTATTCAGGGTTATGTATCGGAAAATACAACGATTTCCGGCTGTGTGCAGACTGGTATGATCTATGCGCAGAATGGATTCGGAGGAATTGCGGGCATCAATCTGGGAACGCTGCAGAACTGTACAGTCAAAACGAATCTCGGTACACAGGATTCGTCGCTGGTCGGTGGTCTCGCAGCGGTCAACGGTGCATCGGCAGATGTGAGAAGCTGTACGGTCGGTACGACGGCCAGCGATTATACGATTGAGGGAAAAAATATTGTCGGAGGACTCTTTGCCATCAATGAGGCGCAGAATGTGTCTGCGGTGGGTGGAGAGATACACGGTTCACAGATGAATGCCAATATCAGTTGTTCATTAAACGGCTATGGTATTGGTGGTGTGAGTGGTATTCAGACAGGTACCTATCTGCTTAACGGGGCACTCGGTGCAGACAAGTCCGGATTGCAGATCAGTGGTGGTACAGCGGTCGGCGGCATCGCAGGGGTGATGTGCGGAGAACTGCAGATCCGGACGGAGAAAGTCACAAATGACACACTGGCGGTCAATGGTGTGGATGCGGTTGGCGGTATATTCGGTGTGCTGCAGGGCGGCAGGGTTGTGAGATACGACTCCACGAAAAAGAATGCAGACAAGAATTCAGATAAGACCGCAGATTATGAGAACGCAGCGGCCGTAACAGCATCAAACGGCTGTGCGGGTGGTATTGTAGGACGTCTCGCATCGGGAAAGATCCTACAGGCGACAAATCGCGGGCAGGCAGTCGTCACTGCCTATGGGGCAGATGGTTATGCAGGCGGTATTGTCGCTTATGTTGAAAAGGACGGTCTGGTTGGCAACTGTACGAATCAGGCAGATGTGATCTCGATGAACAGCTACGCAGGCGGTATCTGTGCATGGAACAAGGGCACGCTCAAGAACAGCAATTATGCATGTGCAGAAAAAACGCAGTCGATCAGCAGTAACGATGAGAGCATGGGCGTGATCGCCGCCTATAATGACGGTACGGTCGAGTCTTGCAGTGTGGACAAGGCAGATGAGGGCAGGCAGGCGTCTGTCACCTTGCAGGGTAACGGATCGGTGATCGGAGGCATTGTCGGAACAAATACTGGCACTGTATCCGGCTGTGCGATGAATGTGAACTATCATCTCGTGACTGCGTCAGACAAAGATCTGACGGTCGGTGGTGCGATCGGAAAAAATGAATGGCAGTCAGCAGACGGACGCCAGCAGTCGACCGGTTATGTGAAAAATGTCAGTGTGAAGGGGTTTGATCTCACACTGTTAGGTAACTGCGCTTATTTTGGCGGTCTGATCGGACGCAGCAGCGGTGAGGGAATCATTTCGGATTGCAGTGTGGAGCATCTGACCGTAGGAGAAAAGGATGCATCCCTGAAGGGAAGCTGCTATGGTGGACTGATTGGTGAAAATGCGTCATCTGTGCAAAACAGCACAGTGAAATCAATCCATGCTGTGGTCAGTGGATTGTATCAGGCAAATATAACCTTAGATGCAGCAAAACAGGAAAATCTGGCGAGCTGCTTTGGTGGACTGGTTGGAAAGAACCAGAAAGATGGCAGTATAGAGGCATGTACACTCGATACTTCTGCCGGCTATGATAAAAATCAGATCATCGTAGAGAATGGTCTGGTGGGAGGTATCACCGGTATTAATAAGGGCACAGTCACGACCAGTGGTTATCAAGCATCCGGTGAGGATTCCGCGGTAGCGATCGCAGACGGTGTGAAACAGGTGATCAGTGACTATGAAGAGAACTATCACAAAAAGAGCAGTGACGAACAGGCGCATGTGGATCTGCAGACAGAGCGGGAACGTGTCGGTTATGAATATCTGGTAGATACGAACCGGACAGTCAAGACAATGATTGAGAGCCGTAAAAAGAGTGGTATCCCGGATCTGCAGAATATATTATCAACCGATAAGTTCAACCAACAGAGTGTCGTACAGTGGATGAAAAACAATGGAAAACCAAATCTGCTGCTGCAGCTCACCGGAAACGGCAGTATCGGAGGAATCGCAGCTTATAACACACAGAGCGGCATGATGCAGTATTGCGTGACCGGACAGTGGCTCATCGATAACCGCAGCTCCTCTCAGCACAGCGCACAGGGCGGCGTGATCGGCACGAATGAGTCGGATCAGGATACGTGTTTCCTGATCAATCAGGCGATGGTGCTGCGTGAATCGGCATCCGGTGTGACCGAGCGTGTCAACGGCGGTGTGATCGGGTATCAGCATAACACGACAGACGACCAGTGGAAAATCTACGGCTGTATCAATACCGGTATGGTCATCAATGTAAATTCGCACTATTCCGGCGGCATTATCGGGCGCTGGTCGGATCAGGGCGGAAGTATTGAATATTGCAGAAATTACGGCGTGATGCAGACCTCTTATCAGGCAGAGTACAAGGGTGCTGCCGGAGGTATTGTGGCACAGCTTTACCACCCGCTGGATGAGCAGAGCTATACGGTTTTGTCCTGCCGGAATGACGGAAGTATTCTGGGTGTCGGCAGTAATTGCAGAAGTGCGGGACTGTCTGCGAACGATTCCGGCGGAATCATGGGAAATATTGTGACTTATGAAGCAAAAGATGCGAGTGCGGCACAGGCAATACAGGTGAATCTGATCGATTGTGTGAATGGACCGGATGTGACGATCGTATCCAAGTCTATGTGTTCGGGCATACTCACCTTTTTGACGAGTGACAAGGCGAACAGCAGTGATACGGCATTGAGCCAGTTGGAGCTCAACATAGACCGTTGCTGCAATTATGCGACAGATTTTGTCGCGAGCAGCGGTGGATATGTCGGTATTTTCAGTGACCGTATGAGTGGGCATGAGAAGACGCGGATCACGAATTGCTTTACCGTCGCGGTAGACAAGGCAATGCAGGGCAATCAACACAAAGGATATATCTGTTATGACGGTGAAGCGACAAATAAGGCTTCCTATAAATACGATGGAGGAAAAGGTGCCATCTGTTATAATAATCGGGTACTGCTCGTCACTACAAACAATGACAAAAAAACAGTCGATGAATCGGTACAGCTGAAGCTGGGGCGTTTTGGCACATCCATTGAAGGAAATATCAAGGGCGACGGCATGTGCTATACGATCCTTCACAGTAAGGCACAGCATGCGGATGGGCTGGAGCAGCTTCTGGAAGGAAACGGGGCTTACACGGTTTCAGGTACTCATGAGGGCGCACAGTTGTACATCCAGTTGAAAGAGCCTATGAAGCTAAAGGAACTGTCGCTTGGATTTGCGCAGAATGCGACGCACTCTTACCGGGTAGAGTACCTGACAGCAGATGGGGCGAATGGAAACAAGGGCAGTCTGACCGGTAATAACTTTACGCTGGCGAGTGAGGTCATCTGTAAAGAAGGGGCAACTGAGACGGTATCATTTCCGAAGAATGTGCCGGTGTATGCGATCCGCATACAATATGTAGAAAATGGAATCAATCAGAATGCAAAGCAGTTTAACCAATACGGTTATTATTATAGTGAAAATCAAAGTTCGTTTGTACTTCAGTCACTTCAGTTGAAACGTGAGGGCGGTAGGACAGTCAGACTGGATGCCTATGATCAGACCATCATTTCCCCGCGTCTGGTGGACAGTGAGGTGACGAACAATGATCGGCTGCGTAACGGCAGTGCCCAGTATCTGTATGTGGCAAATCAAAAGGGCAGGACATATCTGATTGAGCCGCAGTTTGAGCAGCAGCGGCTGTCTGCCGGAGAAGATCAGCGGAAAGCGTATCAGAAAGATCAATATACGATTGCCGGAAACGAACTGTTTACAGATGGGGTGCGCCCGTATGGAATGATCTATGCGATGACGGACAGTAGTCTGGCAATGACAGGAGATGCACAGGCGCTCGACTGTGAAAAATTAGATCAGGTGATCTGTGACCATTATAAGACAGCGCTGGCGGCAGCAATGCCGTATGAGGAGGGCTCATTGCTGCCGGAGACACCCGATAAAGTAAATGTAGCGTTAGATGCGGAGGCTGCCACGGTCAATGTGAGCTGGGCAAACTCGATCGACGGTGCGCGGAATGTGGTAAAATATTATCTCGTGACTGTGAAGGATCAGAATGGAACGGAATATCTGTCGGAGAAGAAGTGTATCGGCAATTCCGTGAAGCTGGACATCACATCAGATATGGTTGGGAAACGCCTGCGGGCATTCGTGCGCGCCGTCAATGAAAACGGTACATCCGCCGAAGGTAAGTCTGATGAGAGTGCAGAGATTTCAGAACCGATGTTGACCCCGCAGATCCGTCTTGAGCTGGTAAAGTCGGGAGGTACTTACAAATATCAGATATCACTGGAAAACCAGAAGGACTATGAGAAAGCATATGCAGGCAACTGGGAAGTGGCTGTCTATCGGCAGGGCACAGAGCAGGAGAACACAAAAATCTGCAGCCTGTCAGCGGGTAAGCCGTCCTATATGATTGACGGTTCTAATATTAAGAAGATCAAAGATGAAAATTATTCGCCGTCACAGGCAATCTGGCAGCTGTATGCACAGGCGAGGTCAAAAGATCACACAATTCCGGCATCTGGGCGCTATAGCACGTCAGTCTATACGCCAAAGTACCAGTCGGGAAAGAATAATTATATTGTGCCGGGTATCCGGACACTGTACGCGACATTTGATGACAACTACCAGAGTGAGCTTGATGCCAAGATCAATGTCTATGTTGCATCGGATACGTCCAAGACCGGTATTTATCCGGTATATCAGGTGGATCTGATCCGTGTGGACAGTGCGGGTGACACACATATGTTAGCTTCAAAAGAGCTGGCGGTGAGTGACCAGCCCAGTAAACTGACGTTTTCTGATCTGCCGGGTGAGTTTTTTGACGCTGACAAGACGCAGTACTTCTATGTACGTGCGTGGGTATCACAGACTGGTGTCGGACCGGTATATACCTGGCATGAGACGGATACATTGGATGAAAATGGCAGCCTGCTCGTCAATACGACAGAGACAGAGCGCAAATACGTGACAGGGGCAGTACTCTCAGATGCGCAGGCATTCGGTACGAGAATCAGGACGACACAAAAACCGCCAAAAGACGGTGCAACAGTCTCTCTCTCAGGCACGGATGCAAATGCAGTGTATGCATGGACGAAGGACTATGCGATGTCTGACCGTCCGACGATGAAGGTAAGTAAAGATGTGAGTGGTGTCTATGATCCACAGAAAGACCGATTGTCCTATACATTCCAGTGGAGTGATGCATCAGAGCAGACGGGCAGCTATGAACTGCGTATTTACAGCAGGGATGACAAGGGAAAGAGAATTCTGCTCAAAAAGAAGTATCCGATTACAAGGAGCGGTGCGAAGACCGCTTACCAGTATACGGTAGATGATCTGACCTCGTACCAGTTAGAACTTGTAGTTATTCAAAGAGATACCGGGTATGCACCGGGGGATACGGACACCATAGCAGGAAAGGGCAAGGTTGTTCCCCGCGTTCTGCAAAAGGGGATAGACATCCGGGTGCGCTTGCCCAAACTCAGTCAGCCGTCTGTGAAGCTTGTCAGCCAGAACGATTTGAAGTATCGCATCTCATGGCAGGATATCAGTGCCCGTGTGGATGCATTGAAGCGTGATGACCTGAGGTACGCACTGTATGTCGAGTCAGATGGCAAGCGGCAGTTGTTGCTCACCACAGCGAAGAATGAAGCGGAGTGCAGTCTGGAAGATTATGCCGGAAAGACCGTACAGATTTATGCAGTTGCATATACGGATGAGAATGATCTGGAGGCAACGGAAACGACCGATCTGCCATTGACAGATACCTATTTCAAATCGCCGGTCGGACTGAAAAAGCGCTTGACGGTCGGCAGCAGGCTGGCACAGCCGGTATTTGCAGAAGCACCGTTTAGCTGGAGTTATCGGGATTATGCGATTGATCTGGGCAATGCCAAGCATGTATTGACGGAGTCGCAGTTTACATCCAATGCGCTGAAGTTCAATATCCGGCTGACCGCAAACGGCAATTATGTGATGAATGCGGTGCTGTTTGATACACGTGAGGAGGCACAGCGGTTCATAGACGGTCTGCCGGGTACACCCTATGCACAGTATGTGGAGCTGGAGCGGATTCTGGGTGACCAGAACTACAAACGGCTCAGCGAGGGCGGCAAGCCGGTGATGCTGAGCTTAAAGAACAAGAAACAGTCGATTTATATGGCGGCCACTTCGTTTAAGGATATTTCTTATGCAGGAGGATATATCGTACCGCTGGTTCGTGCGACGGCATCGACGGATATCAGCTCTTACTGGTCATGCGGTACGCCGTATCAGATTCCGAGGGTAATGCTTGACACACCGAATCTGGAGCAGGTGCTGACAGAAAAGAATTATGCATCGTTTGGGGAGAGTCTGCGCAACTCGGTATCGACGAGTGGTACACCGTTTACAAATGTCACCGTGCAGTATGAGACTTATCGTTTCCGTGTTCCTTCTTATGTAAAGGAGAACCGGTTGACACTCACGGCTGGGGATGGCAGACAATATGCATTGACAGTCAGCGGTGACCGGGTCATTGTCCACAGCAGTGAAGATGTGGAGTCGACAGCCGATAAACAGGTGAATCCAGCCGGTGGTTATGACTACATTTATAGCTTGTCCGGTGAGGAGGAATGTCTGCTGGATGTGATTCGCAATCCGGTGAGTGGAACTTACCGCGCGAGCAAGACGGTACGTGCGGCTTACCGTATGACGTTTGATGCAGGTATCCGCAGAATCGAAACGGACGGTGTTGTGACCTATGAGCTGCGTCTGCCGCAGACGAGATATGCGATCACCTGTAATGGTGGTATCTCTATCAGTGGAACGAGCCGGCTGATTACGGATGTATATATTCAGGCGGTTCCAAAGGATGAGAGCCGGTATCAGGCATCTGCCGCAAAGCCGGAGGAGAGCCCCTGATCAGACAGCAAGGCGGAAAAGTGCCTGAAACAGGTTCAAAAAAAGAATCGTAAATGGCCAGAAGAAGGTTTGGAAAAGGTTCAAAAAAGGCTTGAAAGAAATAGAAGCTTCAAAAAAGGCTTCAAAAAGAAGGTTTGTGAATGGATCATAAGAAAAACAGGGCAGGACAAACAGATAGTATGATACACAATGAGCAGGGCGTGGCGTTGATCTACGCCCTCGTTGTGATGGCTGTGATCGTTGCGCTGGCACTCGCACTCTTGTACGGTGTCGGGCAGGTGAGCCTGATGACGGGCAGTCACAGAGATCAGGAAGACTGTTATCTGCAGGCATTGACACTCAGTGAGGCGATCGAAGCACAGTTGACGACGGCGACGGGAGGCGGTATCTACGATGCTGCAAAATCTTATATGCCGGACAGTGATTCGGATTCGACAGAGGAGAGTATCCAGTTCACCGCAGAAGGACTGAGTGATGATTATGGCAGGAGTGTGATTCGTTTCCAAAATGGTGTGGAGGCGGTGAATGAGACACATGACTGGGAGAGTAAGCAGCTCAGTAACCAGTATCTGGATCTGACGGTAGAGGTATTTGGAAAAAGGGGCGGAAAAGAGTCTGTGACGACACGGTATCGTTTTTATCGGGAGCTGGATGATGACGATATGGAATACACACTGACAACAAACCGGTACACCGGAGCAGAGGCGGCATATACGTGCGAATATGTGTCGTCGACCGGTGCGGATACGGATTATTTTATTGTATACGATCCGGCAACGTATGAAGTGAAGGAAGAACGGCTGAAATTGAAAAATGAAACCGTGACGATGGAGCTGGCAGAGCGCTGGGCGGGCGCTGTACAGGATGGCGGGATCGAGCGCATTTCGATCATGGATGCATCCGGAGAGGTGCAGAGCATCCATGCAGCGGTACAGATCAAGCTGACCAGACAGCGTAAATTATTGGGATTTGGAGAAGGTGCAGAGAGTGAGTATAAAGGAAAAGAGCTCAAATTTCAAAAGATCAATACAAGATAGCTGCAAAAATGAACAGGGACTGACGATCGTAGAAGTCATGGTCGCATTCGTGCTCGTCTTGCTGGCGATCGGTATGATCACAACGGTGACAATGCTGGCGACCCGGATTCAGAAGCAGACAAAGGACAGCCAGCAGCGGATGGCACAGCTCGCGGAGGCGGCGTATCAACAGTTGCAGCCTGTGTATAACGAGACGGAGCAGAGCTGGAAGATACAGATTCCGGCAGCCGCAGTCAGCAATGAATCTGCCGCCACGCAGTTAAAATTTACCGGGAACGGGATAGAATTTGATGTGGATGTAAAGACTGCAGACTGGACGGTGTCGGTGGCATCTGATTCTGCGGTTCAGACAACTTACCATATTTATCGGCAGGGCAGCTGATGGGATCGTTTGTCAGAGAATCATAACAATTGTTGGCAATAGGATGATAGCAGGATGAGAAGATTGAGTATATCAGATATACATAAAAAAAACAGACGGCAGTCCCATATATCAGGACTCGGACAGTGGGGGTATACACTGGTAGAGCTGCTCGTGACATTTGCATTGTTTGCCATTTTTATGACCGCGGTCGTCATGTGTCTGCCGGGGATCACAAAGATCTATATGCAGCTGCAGCAGATCAACCATGAAAAAACGATCTGCAATACGGTGAGCAATGAGATTCAGACACAATTGCAGGGTATCCTTGGCGTAGAGGCGGATGGTGATCCGCTTGGAGTAAAGAATGGAAATGGACTGGGTTATCTCGCGCTGCTGAATGAGCGCGGCGCACAGATACCACTGACCCATGAACCAGCGGCCACGTCCGGATCTGCCGTATTGCCGGCTGCAGATATTTCCGGCTCCGGAATTGAGTTTGCGTATATGAACGGAATCGCTGCGCAGATGGATACAAATGGATTTGACGGTTATACGATGCGCAAGAATAAGCTCCAGATGGACTACCACGGTGCGCATGCGGTTTCACCGGGAGCGCTCGTGACACGCTATTATGAGGCAGATATTGAGAAAAATACGCGTACTGCAACGATCGACTATCAGGCAGCAGCGGGTAACTATAGCGTTGCATCAGGAGTCAGTGTCAGTGATGGCACACAAAACGTTGCTTATGCCATCCGATATCCGTATGTACCATCCTTTTATGAGGGATTTGAACTCCAAACAACATTTACCATCAAAAAAGACGCGTGCTATACAGCAGGCAGCGGGACAACGGAGTCACCGGCGCGCGTATATGTGAATTATGTCAACTACACACTGTCGCTTCTTAAGGATGGACAACTGTGCTATTCGCAGGATTATGTCGTGAATATACAAAATGCTGTGCCATATTTGGGAACGAAGGTGGCAGAGGAACCGGAGAAACCGAAGCCGACAATGAAAGATACATATGTAAAGCCTGACAGTACCTTTAAATTGCCGGATACAAATGAATGGACTTATCAATATGGATTTACGTTCCATATTGAGCCTTCAATGGATGAAAATGGTGCGGATACATGGATCATTCAGTTTCCGGAGAATATGAAGATTGTGGCTGCATGGATACCGGGCGATCATAATACACGCTATACGACCAGACATACAGATCATACAATTATAATAGAAAGAAATGCTGCGTTTGGTTTCAAGGAAACAGACGAATTTATTATATATTATCAATTAGACCGTCCGTTAGATGATTATCATGTGGTGGATGGGTCGGATTATATTACCTGTATATCTACACCATATGCTACACCGACAAATAGTAATGTTGAGCAGATGCAGTTTACACGTTGGGGTGACTACGATTCGGTTGTAAATTGCAAGGTAAGGGCAACAGATATAAAAGTAAAAACATATGTGGAAGTAACGTATGAGAAAGAAGTGGAATCAGCGAGACTTTCCAATGAATATGCTAATTTTGTGGAAGTAGATGGCAAAACAGTATGCATTTACGGATATAGAATTAACCCGGGTAGTCTTTATGAAATACAGTTATTGGTAAAACTGAAAGATGGTACAAAAACAGAGAATCCGGTTTCTGTACGCATAGGTGATGAATGGTATCAAAACTGAATATAGGTAAGGGATAGCATTTCGCGTGTGGCCGGCTTTCTTGAGGCAGATCATAGGCTGGGATGCTATTTCTTATTACATTAAATGTGCCGCAAGGATCTGGATCATAATAGCAAATACTTTGAAAAACATGGCACTAATTAGATATAAACCCCAGAATGAACATGTTAAAATGATTGCATAAAAGTAATTTTCAGGTAATAAGGGAGAAGGTATATGAGCGAGAAAACAAGAGAATTTGCAAAAAAACTGGTCAGCCAGATGACTCTGGATGAGAAAATAGGTCAGATGCTGTATGATTCACCGGCGATTGAGCGGCTTGGAATCCCGGCATATAACTGGTGGAATGAAGCATTGCATGGGGTAGCAAGGGCGGGCGACGCGACAGTCTATCCACAGGCGGTCGGACTGGCGGCAACATTTGACAAGCAGCTTCTCGGACAGATCGCGGATACGGTATCGACCGAGGGACGCGCGAAGTTCAATCAGTTTAGCAGAAAAAATGACAGGGGCATCTACAAAGGATTGACATTCTGGGCACCGAATGTGAATATTTTCCGTGATCCGCGTTGGGGGCGTGGACACGAGTCTTACGGAGAGGATCCGTATCTGACGGGAGAGCTGGGGACGGCATATATCAAAGGATTGCAGGGAGAAGATCCGGAGAATCTGAAGGCAGCAGCATGTGCGAAACATTTTGCGGTACATAGTGGTCCGGAGGCAGACCGGCATTCCTTTGATGCGAAGGTGAGCAGACAGGATATGTATGATACATATCTGTATGCATTCAAGCGATGTGTGGCAGATGCCGGTGTAGAGGCAGTGATGGGTGCATATAACCGGGTGAATGGGGAGCCTGCATGTGGCAGTAAGACTTTGCTGGAGGACATTTTGCGTGACGAGTGGGGATTTGAAGGACATGTAGTGTCTGACTGCTGGGCAATTCTTGATTTCCATGAGAATCATAAGGTGACGAAAAATGTACAGGAGTCAGCGGCAATGGCTGTGAACCATGGCTGTGACCTGAACTGTGGTAGTGCATTCCTGCATTTGAGGGAGGCCTATGACGAGGGATTACTGAGTGAGGAAAAGATCACGGCAGCTGTCGAGCGTCTGATGGAGGTGCGTATCCGTCTCGGCATGATGAAGGATCATCCTTCGCCGTATGACAGTATTCCATATGAAAAGGTGGAGTGCAGGGAGCATGTAGAGCTGGCGGTCGAGGCCGCCAGAAGAAGTATGGTATTGCTCAAAAATGATGGACTGCTTCCGCTGCATGTGGAACAGTTAAAGTCGATCGCAGTCATTGGTCCGAATGCCAATTCGAGAGATGCACTTGTTGGCAACTATGTAGGTACATCCTCACAGTATATCACACCGCTTGAGGGCATCCAGCAGTATGTCGGGGATGATGTCCGTGTCTATTATTCCGAAGGCTGCCATCTGTATCACGATAAGGTAGAGGCGCTGGCACAGGTAAAAGACCGTTTTGCGGAAGCGGTAATCGCAGCAGAACAGGCAGATGTCGTTGTATTGTGTCTGGGTCTGGATGCGACGATCGAGGGTGAGCAGGGAGATGCCGGAAATGAATATGCGAGTGGTGATAAGATTGATCTGCGTCTGCCGGGTCTGCAGCAGGATCTGCTCGAGACAGTGACGGCAGTTGGCAAACCGGTCGTGCTGCTGCTCTCTGCGGGCAGTGCGATGGATCTGAGCTGGGCACAGCAGCATGTGAACGCGATCGTTGATATCTGGTATCCGGGCGCCCGCGGCGGCAGGGCAGTCGCGGAGGCTTTGTTCGGTGAATTTTCACCGAATGGCAAGCTGCCGGTGACGTTCTATGCTTCGACAGATGACCTGCCTGATTTTAAAGATTATAGTATGGACAACCGCACATACCGTTATTTTAAAGGCACACCGTTATATCCGTTTGGCTATGGTCTTTCCTATGGAAAGATCACCTATGCAGACGCATCGGTCAGTAAGACAGTGGCGGTGATCGGAGATACGGTGACGGTTCAGACAGTGGTTAAAAATGAGAGCGATTATCCCTTGTATGAGGCAGTACAGGTGTATGTACATGATGTGGAATCAGAAACGAGGACACCGATCTGGCAGTTGCGTGGTGTGCAGTGTGTATGCCTGCTTCCGGGGGAGAGCCAGAGCGTGTCATTGACATTGAAAGCCAGAGATTTTGCGATTATCCGGGAGGATGGATCATGCGTCGTAGAGCCGGGAGCGTTCAAGGTGGCGATCGGCGGTCAGCAGCCGGATGCGCGCAGCGCACAGCTCACAGGCCGGAAGGTGGATATATTCGATATTATATTAGAGGGTGAGACGACCACGGTAGAATATTAGTATCCGGCATGAGGGCGCGTATCGTATCAGAGCGCCCGGATTGTGCAGATCAGGAAAGGAAGGGGACTGGCTATGGCAAATGGACCGGTAGCACCGGAAGATCAGGAAAAGAAGCGGCCATATTTTTATATTATCAAGGATAAAGAGATCTTTGGCGGCAGAGAGGCGGATGGCAGAGGTATCCAGTATTTTTATCAGGATGCGGGCAGACTCGAAAACAGTGCACAGATTGTAGGCAATATCGAAGATCAGAAGATGCTTGGGTTGTTGTCTACGGTTGCAGGCTTTCGGCAGCTCGTACATAGTATTGGTGTGTCAGTGGAGATGCCAAATCCGCAGGAACATGTCAGCTTTGTGTTTCAGATGTACGGAAAACACGATCTCTATGGCGGCGGAACAAATCTTTCGGCAGAGTTGTGTGCAGACGGAGCGGAGACGCGTATTTATCTGTCAGAGGCCGACTGGCAAAGCGATGATGATGTACCCGGACAGATCAAGATCTATCTCGATACACCTGAGCAGCTCGGAAGGGTAAGTGTCCGATTGTATCTGAATGATGGCTATGAGGCACCAGAGATGATCGAGGATCTGGATGTCGATACGGATGCACCGGCATATCAACAGATGATCGGGGGGTCACTGATCCGGACCGGAAATACTTACCGGCTTTACGAGGCGATAAGGCGCGCACGGGAGGGAGTGGATGTGACGCTCGCGTATATCGGTGGTTCAATCACGCAGGGGGCAGGCGCAACTCCGATCAATACAGAGTGTTATGCTTACAAATCTTATCTGCACTTTCAGAAACTCGTTGGTAAGCGGGAAAATGTGCATTTTATCAAAGCAGGTGTAGGTGGTACACCGTCAGAGCTTGGAATGATCCGTTTTGACAGGGATGTGCTGCGGGATGGTATTGAGCCGGATGTGGTCGTTGTGGAATTTGCGGTCAACGATGAGGGAGACGAGACGCGGGGCAATTGTTATGAGAGTCTCGTGCGAAAAATATTAAAACTGCCGTGGCATCCGGCTGTGATCCTGTTGTTCTCGGTGTTTGCAGATGACAGCAATCTGCAGGAACGCCTGATTCCGGTCGGTGAGCGTTATGACCTGCCGATGGTGAGCGTGAAAAATGCGGTCGTTCCGCAGTTTTATGATACAGAGAGCCGGATATTGACGAAGAACCAGTTTTTCTATGATCGTTTCCATCCGGGTAATCTGGGACATACGATCATGGCAGATTGCCTCGCGAACCTGTATGTGCAGACCATACATCACGTAGAGGATGAGGGCATGCGTGATTGCGATTATGATACGTCGCTGTATGATGGGGCTCCTGTGATCGGATGCTCGTTCGATGCCATCCGTTTACTGGATAAAAAAGAAAATGATGCAAATGCAAACATAGATTGCGGTGGATTTACACAGACGGACACAGAACTTCAGAGTGTAGAGATGGATCTGGATCTTGTGCAGACGCCGGAATTCCCGTACAACTGGATGTATGATGGCTCGGTGTGTGACCAACTTTATTATTTTGAATTAAAGATTGCCTGCCGCGCACTCGTGGTCGTAGTGAAGGATTCAGGTGAAGTCGATGTGGCAAAGGCAGATATCTATGCAGATGGAGCATATGTGCGGACATTTGACCCGCATGAGATCGGCTGGCTGCATACGAATCCGTTGCTGATTTTTGACGAGGCAGAGTCTGGGGAGCATACGGTGCGTATCGAGATCACACCGGATGACCGCGACAAAAAGTGTACGATCTTAGGCTTTGGGTATGTAGAATAAGGGATGAAAACGACAGTTGTGGATAGCAACTGTCGTTTGTTATAAGGAGACGCACTGCAGACGCACTGCATAGAAATGAAGCATGTGCTGCGCTTTAGCAGGAATACATCTTCCGGAATTCTGTCGGCGTGCAGTCTTTGATGATCTTGAACATCCGTATAAATGCGGACAGACTGGAGAAGCCTGATTGGAGTGCAACTTCCGTGATTGAGATCTCTGGATCAATCAGCAGACGTTCGGCATGTGCGATTCGTTTGCGGTTCAGATATTTATAAAATGAACAGCCGGTAAAATCTTTAAACAGTCTCGTAAAATGATATTTGCTGAATCCGACCAGTCCGGCGACATCGTCGAGTGTCATATCTTCTGTGCAGTGTTCCTGAATATATTGGCAGACAAAGATAAACTTCGCCGTATATTCCTGCTGTTTTGTATGTGTGACCTCTGGACCGATACCCTCGCCAGTATATTTGCGCCCCATCAGAACGAGTATCTCAAGCAGGCTGGCATAGACGGCAGTACCAGACAGGATATTGCCACTGAAGTATTCTTCTTTGATTTTCATCATCAGTACAATAAGCTGTTTATGGATATCGGGGGCATTGTCATCGGTAATATGGATAACTGATGGGATGCTCGAGAGCACAGCTTCGATTTCGGAAACATGCTGAAGCATGGAAAAATCTGCCTGAAAGATGAGACGTTCTCCTTCACATGCCTCCATGCTGTGCAGGACACCGGAATTGATAAAAAAGAAATCGCCCTCCTGCAGCTGATAGGTCTTGCTTTTGCATATGATCTTATAGGTATTTTTGATCGGTACGATGATCTCAATCGGTGTATGCCAATGTGAAGGATATGCCTCATATTCATGATTGTCGAACAGCATAAAACCGGTCAGCTGTTTGTAATTGACGGTTTCTTTGATGCCCTGGAGAGTCTCAATCATAATTTCTTGTCCTTTCTGGATAATATACAATATTCTCATATATATATCAAAAATTGCTATAATTATGAAAAATTGCGCATGTTATGTGCGAAAACTTGCTCTTATTTACAATTATCATATCATAAAAAAATAAAAAAACAAGAATAAAAGTGACATATTTACAATGCATAAAAACCAATACTTTTATTAAAATGAAAAAGTGCACAAAAACAATATATGTATTATAGTGCAATATAGACAAAAAGTATATGACAAGAATTTGAGTTGCAGCAATAATTGATATACAACAAGCAACTATTATAAAGCATATAGAGTGTGCCTTTGCTATGCTATATGTGTAGTAAATAACAGTTATCAAACAAAAACAAGGGAGGGTATTTGATAATGAAGAAGAAGGTATTATCCGTATTAATGAGTGTAGCAATGATGTCTACATTGCTTGTGGGATGTGGCAACAGCGCTGACAGCGCAGATGCACCTGCGGCAGACAGCAGCGAGAGCAGTGACAGTGCAGCAACTGCATCGTCTGATGGGGCAGAGGAGATCACGTGGATGTTCTGGGATGACCTGAATGCGACAGAAGATCTGATCTCGCTCGGATATAAGGATGTTATAGACAGATTTAACAAAGATTATGAAGGAAAGTATCATGTGACTCCGATTACAACAAACCTTGAGGAGTATTATACGAAGCTGAATGCACTGGTTGCTTCCAATGAGACCCCGGATTGTTTTATCGTCAGCCCCGGACCGAACCTCGATGTATATGTAGATCCCGGTGTGGCAGCAGATCTGACCGATGATCTCAAAGCAGATGGATGGCTGGATACATTCAATGGTGGCGAGGGAGCATTCTCACAGCAGACATATGATGGCAAGATCTATGCAGTTCCTTTGAATATCGCGGCAGCATGTGTATTCTATAATACCGAGATGTTTGAAAAAGCCGGTATCAGCACGATGCCCACTGACTGGGACGGCTTCATTGATGCATGTGACAAATTACAGGCAGCAGGTTATACACCGCTCTCTATCTCAGCAGGTACGGCATGGTGCTTATCCATGTTAGCAGGTTATCTGTGTGATGCAGAAGGTGTAGATCTGGATGCAATCGATGCAGGTACCGCCCACTGGACGGATGCAAACGTTGTCGCTGCTGCAAACAAGATGCTTGAGCTGTCTAAGTATTTCCAGCCGACAGCAGCAGGAGATACAAATGATGTCGCAACTGCAAACTTCTACAATGAGGAAGCTGCAATGCTGATCCAGGGATCATGGGCAATCGCTCAGATCAATGGTTCAAACCCTGATTTTGAGGATAAGTGTGGAGTATTTGCATTCCCTGGAACGAACGGCAGGGTTATCGCAAAGTCTGACAGTCTGGCAATGAGCGCAAATACTGAGCACAAGGATGCAGTTCTTGCATTTATGAAATATTTCACAGACGATACAGCACAGAAGTATACGGCTGAGGTCGGTGGAAAGATTCCAGTCACTAAGGTTGATTATGATGCAGACAAGGCACCTGCCCAGCTTGCATATGTTATGGATGTATTCAGTAATGCGTCGTCTACTTTTGGATTCTATAATGAGTCGCTTGCTTCTACAGAGGCAGGATCTACATTTGATGATGCGATGGTATCTATCTATCTGGGAACTCCGGTAGAGGAAGGATTACAGACGATTGAAGATTTCTATGTAAACAACGTATGGAATAAGTAATCGCACAATTGGAAAATAAGAACTGGCTGCGGGATTGGAGGAGTCTGGTCCCGCAGTTTCTAAAATTCTGGAGGTTTTTATGGACAAATTATTGAGGAATAAAAAAGCGATTATCTTTTTTATCGCGCCGGCATTCCTGTTATTTACGTTTGTTTTGTTTATTCCGATCTGCCAGTCGTTGTACTATTCATTGTGCAACTATGATGCATTGACAAAGCCGGAATTTATTGGGTTTGAAAATTACAAACAGTTGTTTTTGAATGATAAAACGATGCGTATTGCGATCAAAAACTCACTGTTTTTCATGATATTCTCCTGTGTAACACAGCTGATCATGGGACTTTTGCTGGCTGCGCTGCTGACAAATATTAATAAAGGTAGAAACTTTTTTAAAAACGTGTATTATCTGCCTTGTGTATTATCATCTGCGGCGCTCGGTTTGTTGTGGATGTTTATCTTCAGCCCCAAGCTGGGTATCAATCAGATCCTGGCGACATGGGGCATTCAGGGACCGTTGTGGCTCATGGATGTCAGGGGATTTATCAATCTACCAATGAAAGTCATCGCGTTCGTTGCATTATGGCAGTATGTCGGACAGTCGATGATGCTGTATATGGCACAGATCTCTGGTATTGACAAGAGTCTGTACGAGGCATCCTATATTGATGGCGCGACAAAGATGCAGTCATTTTTACATATCACGCTGCCGCTGATCCGGCCGATGGTTGCGACTGCAATGTCACTCAACTGTATCGGTTCCCTGAAGTTCTTTGATCTGATCTTCAATATGACAGAGGCAGGACCGAACCACCAGACAGAAGTACTCGCGACACATCTGTATACCCAGGGATTTAAGTATTTTAAATATGGATATGCCAGTGCAATCGGTGTCGTTTTACTTGTATTGTGCCTTGTAATGACATTTATTATTAACAAGTTTGTTAAAGTCGAATCATATGAAATGTAGTGCGGGAGGAGAGATAAGACATGAAGAAGATGAATAAAAAGAAAATAAGTGTGTCTCAGATCGTGATCTATGTGTTTTTGATCATTCTCGCATTTATCTATCTGGCACCGCTTTTATGGATGATGCTTGTATCGGTCAAGGATAATGCAGAGATCTTTACATCACCGTTTGCATTGCCGCATCGTATCCAGTGGGAAAACTATACATTTGCATGGACGGCTGGATATCTGGGCAAGGCAACACTCAATTCTGCGATTGTGTGTGTCACAGCTCTGGTTTTAAGTCTTGTGATTGGTTCCATGGCCGCATTTGCGATCGCAAGAATGCGTTGGAAATACTCAAGATTGATGATGACTTATTTCCTGATTGGAATGATGGTTCCGATCCACTGCGTATTGATCCCGTTGTTCAAGACATTTTCAAGTATCGGTCTCTATAATAATCTGAGTGGATTGATCCTGCCATACGTGACGTTCTCATTGCCGATCACGATCTATATTATGGAAGGATTCTTTGAGAATATGCCGCAGGAGATCTTCGAGGCTGCATGCATAGATGGATGTAATATCTACAAGTGCTTTAGCGCGATAGCGGTGCCGTTGTCTAAGACAGGACTGTTTGTGACCGGTTTGATGTCGTTTGTCGCAAACTGGAATGAACTGTTGTTAGCGATGGTATTTATCTCGAATGATATGAAAAAGACATTGCCGGTATCACTGTCCAAGTTTGTAGGACCGTACAACACGAACTATGTACAGATGTTTGCAGCAATCATCATTGCGATTGTACCGACGATTGTGGTATATTGCTGCTTTAGTAACCAGATTGTAGATGGACTGACTGCAGGTGCGGTAAAAGGATAAAAAATCATAAAGCATATATAGTGGACTGTCGTATGGGAATATTTTCCGGCGACAGTCTTTTTTAGGTGATAGGAAATTTTTATGAAAAAAGTTGAAGACATCTTGCAGGCACATGCGTTATAGTGATTAGCAGACAGAAAAGGAAATAGAAAAGGGCACAGAAAAACAAAGGGGGTGAGACGCATCGAGAAGGTATCAGACATGGATATTGAACAGTATTTTTCCTATCTGCTCAGGCAATATGAAAAGCTGGTATATAGCATCTGTTATAAGACCTGCGGCAACCCATTCGATGCGCAGGATCTTACCCAGGATACGTTTTTAGCGGTGTACAAGCATCTGGGTACATTTGACCGGATGTATGAGCGTGCATGGATCTGTCGGATTGCGAGCAACAAGGCGATTGATTATATAAAGAGCCGAAAGCGCCTGGAGGAATGCCATGAGGATGAATATTTTACAGAAGTGGCAGATCCGGGAGACGGACCGGAGGAAGTATACTTACAAAAAGAGGCAAAGGAACTGGTGTTATCTGTCTGCAACCAGCTGCAGAGCCCCTACCGGGAAGTCGCATACGAGCATTTTTATCTGGAGAAACCGATGACGCAGATCGCGCGTGAGAAGGAGACGAATCTAAAGACGGTTCAGACGCGTGTATACCGTGCCAGGGCGCAGATACGAAAGCTGCTGGAAAAACAAAGACACGCCCAACGCGTTGGAAAAGGCAGCGGAAAAAGTGTCGGAAAGGACGCTGAAAATGAAAGACGAAAAGCCAAAGAAGGAGGAGATAGCTCATGACAACACAATTACGGCAGATGCATCTGACAGAGAATGATTTTAAACAGTGGGAGCAGGGCATGCTTTCTCCTATGCAGATGGAACGCTTTCTGACGCATACAGCGAACTGCCCACATTGCGGGGACGCATGGATGGCATATATGGAGCATCATAGCGAGGCACTTGAACAGCCGCCGGCATATCTTGCGGAAGAGATCGGGGAACGTGTACACGAGCCGGATGTCGTGATCGCGCAGAAGGCACATACGATGTCCAGTCGCGTACAGCTGCTGTTGTACAGTCTCAAGGTCGGCGTCGCACTGGCTGCTTCGATCTATATGGTATTTGCGATGGATGCACAGACATTGAACCAGATGATGCAGTTGTTTGGAAAATAATGGTTGGAATGAATAGGAGGACAGATCTATGACGAGGAAGAAACGAGGTTTTTGGACATTTATATTTTCACTGATGCCGGGTGCGGGCGAGATGTATCTGGGATTCATGAAGCGCGGTGTCAGTACGATGCTGGTATTTTTAGGCTGGCTGACATTTTGTGGGATGAGTGGTTTTGATGTGGGTATCATTCTGGTATCGGTGATCTGGTTTTATAGCTTTTTCACGGTACACAATCTGGTATCGCTGCCGGATGAGGAGTTCTACCAGCAGGAGGATGATTATATCCTCATCCATATGGACCGCATCGTAGGTATCGACCAGTGGGAGCGCGGCAAGGTGAAGTTTTTAGCGGCTGCATTGATTATTATCGGTATATTTACCGCGGCACAGCAGATATGGCAGATGTTATGGGACATTCTGCCGGACTGGCTGCAAAGTGAGGTGGGCGTGTTCTATTACGGTCTGCCTAAGGTCGTGATTTCGCTGCTGCTGATCGCGCTTGGCATCTATCTGATCCGCGGGAAAAAGAAGCAGCTTGACCGGCAGGACGAGGTTGTATACGATATGCCGCAGTCAGAGATGCAGGATGAGAGCCCTGTGCAGGATGTCACACCGGATGTGATCGTGCTGCCGGATACCAAGAAGGAGAACAAATGATGAAGAAGACGAGACGTGTAGGCAGTCTGACCTGTGGACTGGCACTGATAGGGTTTGGCGTGATGTTTATGTTGAATACGCTCTTTGATCTCGTATCATATACGGCGATATTTAACCTCTGGCCGCTGCTGCTCATCTGCCTGGGCGCAGAGATGCTGTTTGCAAATTCAAAATACAGTGACACGGAACAGTTTACGCTTGTCTATGATAAGGGAGCGATCGTGCTCCTGATCATGGTCACGATCTTCGCAGTCGGCATGGGTGGCGTGGATTATTGCATGCATCTGGCGCAGCAGTATGGAAATAGTGTTTTTTAAGAACAAGACTTGATTTTTTATAAAAATTGCGCTAACGTTTCTGGTAGTATACAAATGAAAGTCTAAAGGGGACGTTGGCATGAATAATACGGATAAACGGTATGAGATCGATATGGTGAACGGCCCCATCTTAAAAAAGATGCTGCTGTTCACCATTCCTTTAATGTTTTCGAGTATTTTACAGTTATTGTTTAATGCGGCTGATATTGTGGTAGTTGGCCGTTTTGCCGGAGATAATTCACTCGCGGCAGTCGGCTGCAACGGCGCATTGATTAACCTGATGACAAATGTGTTTTTGGGTTTGTCGGTTGGCGGTAATGTGCTCGCGGCGCGCGATTACGGTGCCGGAAACGAGGAAGAGCTGAGTAAGACCGTGCACACAGCCATGCTGCTCGGCATCATCAGTGGCATCATACTGACAATCGCCGGTGTGATCTTTGCGCCACAGTTGTTGGAACTCATGCAGACACCGGAAAATGTGCTGCCGCTGGCGGCACTGTATCTACGGATTTATTTTCTCGGTATGACGGCAATGATGGTATACAATTTTGGCAGTGCGCTGCTGCGATCCATCGGTGATACGAAACGACCGCTCTACTATCTGGTAGCAGCAGGCGTGATCAATGTCATTTTAAACCTGATCTTTGTCATCGTATTCCAGATGGATGTGGCGGGTGTCGGACTGGCGACTGTGATCTCCCAGTGCGTGTCTGCGGCGCTCGTTGTGCGCTGTATGATGCGTGAACAGGGTGGGATACGGCTGGTACTGCGCAGACTGCATATTTACAAAGATAAATTATTGCAGATTGTACAGGTCGGACTACCTGCGGGCTTTCAGGGGGCGGTGTTCTCACTGTCTAATGTGGTGATCCAGTCATCAGTAAATCTGTTTGGAGAGACGGTTGTAGCCGGCAACTCTGCGGCGATGAATCTGGAAGGATTTGTCTATGTGTCCATGAATGCATTTCATCAGGCTGCGATCTCATTTACGAGCCAGAATGTGGGAGCAGGCAGACGGGACCGGATCAGGAAGATCCTGCTGACCGCGGAGGGCTGTGTGATCGTGACCGGTGTGCTGTTTGGCTGGACGATGTATGCATTCGGACGTCCGTTGCTGCACATTTATTCGAGCAGTGAGACTGTGGCTGATGCAGGAATGGTGCGTATGCAGATCATTTTACTGACTTATGCTTTGTGTGGTATGATGGATGTTGTTGTCGGTGTATTGCGCGGTATGGGCTATTCGGTCGGACCGATGATCATGTCACTGGTGGGGGCGTGTGGACTGCGTCTGGTGTGGATTGCTACGGTATTCCGGATCCCACAGTTTCACCGGATCTCTACGGTGTATCTGTCTTATCCGATCACATGGGTGATCACATTTATCGCACAGTTGGCTTTGTATTTCTATGCATCAAAAAAAATGAGGGGAACCGCTTATGCGAACCATTGATGAGGATATTAAAAATCAGACATTTCGTACCGCCTATCTGCTCTATGGAGAGGAGGCTTATCTGAAAAACCAGTACAAGGATAAGCTGAAGGCTGCATTGTGGCAGGAGGGCGATACGATGAATGCTGCCTTTTATCAGGGCAGGAGCACGAATCCGAAGGAACTCATTGATCTTGCGGAGACGATGCCTTTTTTTGCAGACCACAGACTCATTCTCGTGGAAGATTCCGGATTTTTTAAAAGCGGAGCAGAAGATCTCGCAGAATACATGGAGCATATACCGCAGACAACGACGTTTGTGTTTTCGGAGACAGATGTGGATAAGCGCAGCCGGATGTACAAGGCATTGAAAAATAATGGGCGGATTGTGGAGTTCGCGGCGCAGAATCAGGAACTTTTGACGCGCTGGCTGCTGGGGCGATTGAGACGCGAGAACAAAAATATTACCAAGGCGGCTATGCAGGAATTTTTTGACCGCGTCGGTCTGGATATGGGAACGCTTGACCGGGAGATGGAAAAGCTCATCTGCTATTGCCTGGATCGGGATGTGATCGAACTGGCAGATGTGGAGGCGGTCTGTCCACAGGCTGTGACAAACCGGATCTTTGACATGGTGGGCGCGATCGTGGAATGCCGCAGAAAAGATGCACTTGAGATGTACTATGATCTGTTGGCGCTCAAGGAGCCGCCGCTTCGTATTCTTTTTTTGATTACGAGGCAGTATAATATTCTGATGCAGCTCAAGGATCTGAAACGTAAAGGTATGAACAATCCTGCGATGGCAAAGGCTGCAGGTATTCCGCCGTTTGCGGTCAGCCGGTCGCTCGGTCAGGCATCACGTTTGTCGGTCGGCAGTATCGAGCATATTTTATCGTATAGTGTGGAGATGGAAGAAGCGGTCAAGACCGGACAGATGAATGAGCAGATTGCGGTTGAACTGGTGATCATAGAGGCGAGCCGGGAACGGGAATACAAATAAAAAAGAATAACGTGCACATTTGATGGACTTTTTTTGTGCAACAAAAAAAGTCCGGGGAGGGTGAACTCTTCCGGACTTGTCTTGTGGGTTAATGTATATTTATATCTGATTCCTGTTCGACTGATTAAGCGATCTTGTTGACAGCTTTTGTCAGGCGGGAGATCTTTCTTGAAGAAGTATTCTTATGATATACTCCCTTGGAAGTAGCCTTGCTGATCTCACCGATTGCAGCCTTTAAAGCCTCGGTAGCAGCAGCCTGATCCTTAGCGGCGATCGCAGCGTCTACTTTCTTGATAGATGTCTTTACTTTAGATCTGATTGCTTTATTTCTTGCAGCCTTACGCTCTGTTACAAGAATTCTCTTCTTAGCAGATTTGATGTTTGCCAAAACCGTACACCTCCGTTTTTTTGATATTTTTAGATATTTGTAGTCTCATGCTGCATCAGAGCCGGACACGGACGTATCTGATGTACGCACACTAGATTATAATAACGATTTTGAGCCTGTCTGTCAATACATAAAAAGAGATTTTTTGCAAATAATTACAATAAATTGAAGTGAGACGGAGGACACGGAAAATGTATGAGATCAGAACGGATCTGGCGCTGGAAGCAAGAGAGAAATATGAGCGGGATAATGTTGAGATCAAAGGGGTGCGTCTGGAAGAACAGACGGTTGCTGACGATATCCGGATTACGACGATGGTGATCGAGACGGAAAATGGTGCACGCAGTATGGGGCGTCCCAAAGGCAGCTATATTACGATTGAAGCGGCGAGTATGGATGATGAGGATGAGTGTTATCACCGGATCATCAGTGAGCAGCTGGCGCGTCTGATCCGGCAGTTATCACCGGCGGGGGAACATCTCTCGGCGCTGGTGGTGGGGCTTGGCAACCGTGAGGTGACATCGGATTCGCTGGGACCAAAGGTTGTCGACCATCTGTTTGTCACGCGGCATATGATGCGCGAATTTGGCACGGATATCTTTGGAAAACAGCAAAAACAGGTGAGTGCGATTGTACCGGGTGTGATGGCGCAGACCGGAATGGAGAGCAGTGAGATCATCCGGGGCATTCTGGCAGAGACACAGCCTGATTTTGTCATTGCGGTGGATGCGCTGGCGGCGCGCAGTACGAGACGGCTCAACCGCACGATTCAGATCACGGACACCGGCATACACCCCGGCTCCGGTGTTGGCAACCACAGGCACCCGCTCACCAGGGAAGCGCTCGGCATCCCGGTGCTGGCGATCGGTGTGCCTACCGTCGTTGATGCGCCTACGATTGTCAATGATACGATGAGCAACCTGCTTGCGGCATTGGCAGAACATGCGCCTTATGCGGATATGAAACGTTCTTACCATACATTGGATGAAGTCGAACAGTATGAGCTGGTACGTGAACTACTGGCACCGCATCTGAATACCCTGTATGTGACTGCAAAGGATATCGATGCATCGATCAACCGTCTGAGTGAGACTGTATCGGATGCGATCAACCTGGCATTAAGAGAAGATTCGTAACAGGATTCGTGGGATTGGAGTCATAAACAGGACAACTCCCGCATATGCTATATAATGAGCAGTGTCGATCGAGATGCACTGCCCACAGGAGGTAAGTATACGTGTGGACAAGAATGGGAAAATATGAAAAAAGAAGAAGGATAAGTGCCGTTATTATCCTTCTTTTTTGTATATGCGCAGCATTTGCAATACAGTTTGGCAGCCGGTGGAAGGGGAATATCCCGCAATCACCGGGATTTGCTGCGTATGCAGGTGTGCGTATGCAGGAGAGCATTTATCAGAATGTACTGGATTATTACCTGCCGGTCATCGGTACGCAGCCACAGCAGCAGCGCTCGTTGTCTGAGCTTCTGGCAGACACTGTGACGGGATGTTTCCCGGTGTATACATATGCTGCACAGGCCGGAAATGAGGCAGATCATGCACAGTCCTTTGAGGCGGAACTCGAACAGCAGCTGGCGCTGCAGCTCAGGGAGGAAAATGAGGCATGGTATACGGAGGAGAGCGGATCGGATGCATTAGATATGGCTGCAGACGATGCGGTGCAGCAGCCTCAGCTACAGCAGATGCAGGAAAACGACCTCGCTGGAAGCCGGGAGAAATCACTGTTTTCCTATGCGACAAGAAAAAGTGCACCGGTGGATCTGAAGGAGCTCGAAGATTATCAGACACTTGTCAAGAAGCATTATTGTATCGATGGGACAACGTCGAGCAATGCGGCACAATTAAATGTAAAGAAATTATTGAAGCAGGATATGACTCTCGCGAAGGATGCGGATGGACCGCAGATACTGATCTACCATACACATTCGCTGGAAGGTTACCGGGATTCGAAGTCAGGAGATCTGAAAGAATCCGTGGTGGGGCTGGGAGATTATCTGACAGAACTGCTGACAGAACGCTATGGGTATCAGGTGCTGCATGACCGGAATACCTATGATTCGGACCGTGACCGGGCATACGGTGTCGCAGGACCGGCGCTGGAGCGGCTGTTAGCAGAGAATCCTTCCATTGAGATCGTGATTGATCTGCACCGGGATGGTGTGCCGGAGGATGTATATCTGCTCACGGAAGTGAATGATACGGTCATGGCTCCGGTCATGTTTTTCAATGGTCTGAGCTATACGAACACAAGTGGCCCGGTGAGCGCGCTAAACAATCCGAATCTGTCGACAAATCTGGCTTTTTCCCTGCAGATGGAGCTGCTCGCGAGCGAGTATTATCCGGGCTTTACACGTGGTATCTATCTCAAGGGGCTGCGCTATAATCTGCACTACTGCCCGAGATCGCTGCTCGTGGAGGTAGGCGCACAGACGAATTCCCTGCAGGAGGCAATGAACGCGATGCCTCCTCTCGCAGATACGCTCAACCGGGTACTCAGCGGGGAAAAACCATGACACTTCAAAAGGTATGAGTATATGCTAAGTGAATGATAAAAACAGAAATATAGATTTTTCCGATTTATCGCATAAAAGTGTAGACGTAAGGAATATGAGATGCTATTATAAAATAAATATCGGGGAGCAAAGCAGACGAAAGTCTGTGACGTAAAGCTATGTGGCCTGTAAAATGGCAGCTAGTTGCATGAAATTATGTGCACTGTCTGTGTGACAGTGCCATTTTTTGTTCTTGAATATTTTTGATTATCAAACAATTTGAATGATTTGCATGCTTCCATGACAGCAAATGCCTTTGCAGAAGAATCAAAGTATACTGAAAAAAGACGATGCAGAAATGAACAGAGATTGAAGGTAAAAAATGAAAAGAAAAAGAGTAATTGCAGCTATTCTGCTTGTTGTGATTTTGGTGATCACCATGGCGGGATGCAAAAACACAGATGACAGTAAAAATGAAACGGAAAAACCCGTCATCACGCTCGGCAGTGACAGCTATCCACCATATAATTATCTGAATGAGGATGGTGTACCGACGGGTATAGATGTTGAACTTGCTACAGAAGCCTTTAACAGAATGGGATATCAGGTGAATGTTGTCCAGATTAACTGGGAGGAGAAAAAAGAACTGGTGGAGAGCGGAGAGATTGACTGTATCATGGGCTGTTTTTCTATGGAAGGACGCCTTGACGATTACCGTTGGGCAGGACCGTACATAGCAAGCCGTCAGGTGGTCGCTGTAAATGAGAGCAGTGATATCTATAAACTGAGTGACCTGGAGGGAAAGAACCTGGCTGTTCAGTCCACAACCAAACCGGAAGGCATCTTTCTGAACCGGACGGATGAGAGAATCCCAAAGCTGGGCAATCTGATCAGCCTGGGACACAGGGAGCTGATCTATACGTTTCTTGGGAAAGGATATGTAGATGCAGTTGCAGCACACGAGGAATCTGTTGTCCAGTATATGAAGGATTATGATGCAAGCTTCCGTATTCTGGAAGAGCCTCTGATGATCACCGGAATAGGTGTCGCTTTTGCAAAAGATGATGACAGAGGAATCTGTGAGCAGATGAGCCAGACGCTGGAAGAAATGCGTCAGGATGGCACATCCCTGAAAATCAT
>CAKRIZ010000013.1 GCA_934351445.1 uncultured Eubacterium sp. | reverse complement strand
CCTCTGTCCGAAAAATCATTGAAGGCCATGGCGGTGATCTCGATCTTGTTCCCGGTGAGGAATCCTTTCTTGTTGGAATTACAATACAGATGTAAAAACTGTTTTTTGAGGCGCATTCAGAATGGAGAAAACAAGCACGCTAGATCATCAGACACTAATAAAATGCGATTTAGGTTCTAGTGTCCACGACGTGCAGGTCCAAGTCCTGTTATCCGCATGAAAAAAGACCTTCCATCCTATTTTGTATAGAATGAAGGGTCTTTTTACTCGTCATAATGTCCTTTGCACGAAACACTTTTCAGCGTTTTCTTGTCTTGCGTCTGCCAATACAAATAATCGCTCCATGCCCTATCTTCCCATAGCAGTCTCATTATTCCACCTCGATCAAATCATGTTCTGTGAAATGAGCTTTACCATCTTTTATATCGCGCGCAATATTTTCCAAATAACGGATGTTGCTCTCGGAATAAAACGGATCTACCGATACCTCAAAAGGAATACGCTTTTCTCTGCCTACTTTCTTAGCAAACACAGTAAAAGCCGCGCTCATGGAAAGACCTAATTCAGAGCACACCTGTTCCATGCTCTTTTTTACATCTGCGTCTAGCTTAAAATTAACATTCACTGTCTGTGCCATCTACAACACCCTCCTTTCTTCTTTCTTCTTTCTTCTTTCTTCTTATAGTATATGCAATAGCAAAGAAATAATCAAGAAATTTTCTTTAATATTTCTTTCCATTTACATCTTTCTTGAAAACAGTATCTTCGGTAATGGAAACGAGTTTATTCTTTTTGATTCTAAATAAAGCAGTAAAAAAGAAAATTTATCTTTTACAGAATTAGTTTTGTTCCACGAAATACCGCCAAAAGGTGTGCTAATACCATTCAGTTCATATTTCATTTTTACCCCCTGTTACATCCACTGACCGTTTTGGACAATCCAATTGTCCGTAAATATTTTGTTTTCTACCGCTGCCACAAACGGTTTTGTTAAAAATGCCCTTATTGTTTTCAGCATATTTAGACTTTTCCAAACGACGTAGGAACTCCTCTTGGCAAAAGAGCTGTAGACAAAGCTGATAGCTTCTTCCGCTTTCTTTTGCCTTGTTTTTGAGTCGCGCAAGCACAGATGCAGCCATATCAGCCATTGAGCAATACCTCCATTACATTCATCACCTTTGTATAAAGATTCATTTCCTTTGCATATTTAGATAAATTTGCAAGGTTCTTTTTCTCATCAGCAGCATAAGCATTGACAGCCTTATTAAAAATTTCATTGTCAAGCTTTGTGCGGTACTTAAAACAATCGCATATTGTTCGTTCACGATCATATACAGACAATACCACACCGTTAAAATTACTGGTGGACTTACCTATATCTAAAAATTCTTTTTGAATATAGTAAGCCTTCATCGGAAATTCTTCAATGTTCTTTACGGCACGGAATGCCGTTCTTGGTACAGCAATCGACCATTCACAAGGAGAGAAATCACTATATCCGTAATGAAACAAAGCGGACTCCACACAAACAATCCCCTGTGGAAGCAGCTTTCGTATTAACTGTTCCTCCGTTGTGCTATTACTTTGAGGAAATTGATAAAATCCTCTGCGAATTCTTTCGATATCTCCTTTTTTACAAAAAGTCGCCACCTCATATTTATTGATCCCATTAGCGGCAAAATCTGAAGTCTTTGCAATGCCGCCGTTATTTTCAATTACCTTTTTTAAAATTTCTTTTTTATTCAAGCGAACATCAACTTTCTGCATGCAATTTCAAAATATTGTATGCAGATATTATAGCGTTTGTTTTGAAAAATTACAACTACTAAATACATACATTATTTTGAATTTGCATGTTAATCGTCAAAAAAATATTGCATATCTTTTCGTTTTACAAAAAGGTACGGTGCAACTCATTGTACTGAGTAACATCGTACCTTACATAAAAGGATTTCCTATCGATTATTTAATTGTAAATCACCTCAGCAACTACGATTTCTTCTGCCCGAGCTTTCAGCATATTCATATACTGCACCCATTCCAGTTGCTGAGTTGCCTTATCCGGAGCTGGATTTTTCTCTAGAAGTTCAGTCATTATCCGTTTTACTCTACGACGAGCTGTTTCGTCAATTTCCCATAAGTGCGGAAACAAGGGCTCCGTCAGAATCATATCATCCAAGAGTATTGTTTTGTCTTTTACCTTCATTGTAATGAATGCTCCCATAATAGTGAAGTTTAGTCTTTGGCTTTTCTTCAAAAGGTATTGTTAAATGGAGTACCAGCTTGCCCTGATAAAATTCACACAGCGATGTGTGGTTGAAAACACCATTGCCAATACAATGTGATATTTGCACTTCCACGTTGTGTGTGATAAAGTATCCGTCTGCAATATCAATGCTTTGCTCATATATATTCCTTCCTTACATACAACCACAAAATCTATTTCACCATAGATTTTAGTCTGGTGCTTTGGCAAACCCAATGAATGCAGAACATATGTATCTTCCATATCAAGCTTCTGCAACACATCATACATCTTTTTTTCAGCGTTGCTCTTTATCTCTTCCCCCATATAAGGTGGAATAAATGTTACCATACCATCATCCCTATCTCTACTCGTATAATTTGAGCATATCCTGAAGTATTTGCTTCATTTCCTCCCGCATGCTCTCTGGCCGCAGCACTTCCACTTTGCTGCCCTGACTTAGGAGCCACATAATAACTCCCTTTCCATACACTTCCGCTTCTATTGTGCATTCGTTGTCATATTGCTGGGTTACTCGCGCCGTCGGCAGACGATCCAGAATGGGTTCTGGATTTTCACCATAGAATTTCAAAACAACACGCTGCAGTTTTCCAGCGTACATAAACTGAATTCGTTTTCTGAACTCCCCTTCTTCAAAGCGGTTTGAATAGGAAACCTTAAATTTTTCATCAAGATGTTTATAATTCTTTATCCTATCAATCCGGAAAATCGCAGGATAATTGTACTTGTGAACATATTTCCCAGAATCATCTTTTTCAACAATGTAGGCATTCAAATAAAAATAATACTCTGAAAACAAAATGGAAATAGGCTCGACAATACGCTTAATGGACTCTCTTGGTGCATTTGCTCTTGCATATCTTAACGACACAAGGTTATGATCGTGGATATCGGAACCAATTTGCCACAGTTTATCCTGAATATATTCCTTATGATTCAGTTCAACATAATGATACTTTTCATTTGCAATCAAGTCACTGACAAGCTTCATATTCTTCAGCGGTACACAACCTTCCACAAGCTTGTCCAAGATGGTTTTCAGCTCACGCTTAGTAAATGCACGGCTCTCAAGAAGGATTTTTGATACAGCAAGAATTTCACTATTGGTCATCATGGAAGATTCATCACCAACCATTATAAATCCTTCTTGATGCGATCATACTCAATTGTCCTTCCATCTCCCGACATACTACATTCATCCAAGAAAGCTCTTATATCATCAATATCGCGTTGAATGGAACGCTCATCCACACCAAACTTTCTAGCTTCTTCTGATTTGTTTACCGCTTTTCCTTCACATAGGCGAACATACATGTCCAACGTACGGAAATTTTTAGATTCTTTTTCCATATGATTAATCCTTTAACATATAATCCGTTATCTTTTTCTTTATTTTAGTGCTGTTTTTCTCAATTTCGTCCATTAATCTTTCTGTAAAAAAGAAATAAGTGGTAGCACGTCTATAATTTCCTGACTGCATATTTTTATTAATAATCTCTGGTAATAAAAAAATAAGTTGATATTTGCTATTACCCTTTTCAATCAAATTATATGCAATTAAAACATTTCTTGCTTTATAAATTCGTGCATAAAGATTTTCTATTCTATCATTTAATTCTTCTACATAATTATCCATTCAAAAAGCCTTTCATAACTTTAATATCTTCTTCTGCCATGTGACTCATTTGCTTCACGATAGTAGTAATCATCTTTTCAAACATTGCATACTGGTCAGCAAACTTTTTAATCTCCTCAACCATCTCTTCATTAGACTCTTCAGCAGCATCTCGAATCTCATTCATAATCGAATTAAATTTCTTTGTTCGATCTTTTTCTTGATCCTCAAGATCTTCTGCCAAATTCTTATAATCAATTTGAATATTTTCAATAGTATTTCCAAACTTCTCAATAAGTGTATCTACTGATTCACTAATCTCTTGAGGAAGAATATTTATACCAATAATTCTTTGATCAATAGCTTGCAAGGATTCAATTATAGCGGTATTTGCTTTTTCAACCTGATTAACTTGTAGTTGAAATTTGTCCAATACATCAATAGTATTCTTTATCAATTTAGATAAAGAATCTTCTACTTTAGCCATTAATTCAGTATTGTCTTGATGTAATTCTTCAATTGCATGATTAATTAATGGTTTTTCTACTTCCAAAATCTTTTCAACATTCTTTATCGCTCCTAACATCTTTTCAGCATTTTTCGCATTATTTACAAAAAGATTATTTATATGTCCAATAAGTTCGTCAATTTGAGACTTTCTAGACACAGCTAACTTATCATTCTGATTTACCATTTCCTTTTCTAATGAACTAAAATGATTATCCAAAGATGCATTTATAGTCTCAATACTTTCCTTTATCACACTATTATCGCCGACAATATTAATGACTCTCTTTTGGTCCTGCTCAATAATTGATATTATCTTGCTATACTCTTGCAATAATGTTTCTATCGATGAAAGAACCTTCATCTCATTTTCATGTTCTTCTTTTCCTGCTAGATTTTCAAGCATCCGTTTCAACTCATTTTTTCTCTTTTCCTCTGATTTAGTAAAATAATGTGCGCTACTTCCCATCATAATTCCACCAACGATATTGCATATCATATTTATGTATGCAACATTGCAAGCATCACTGATAGCACCGCCTGAAACCATAATGATTAATCCAACAAAAAAAACTATTATCATGAAAAAAGTGCCTCCAATTTCCTTAAATTTCTTTGAATTCTTTCTTTAATAATTTCTTTCATCTCTTCTCTGAAAAAGAACTGAATTCTTGTTTTATATTTTATAATCTCTTCTTGATTATTTATAAGAAATTCATCATAATCTGCTTTTACGCCATCATATGTTAAAAACTTCATATCAACCGTTATTTGTTTAAAACTCTCTGTAATACTTGCATACAACCTTTCATAATCTCTCTCAAAATCCCATATACAAACAGATTCAATAGCGTCTTTATAAATTAATTTGCAAAAATGCCTTATTTCATAATTATTCTCCCAATAAAATATATAAGCCTTTTCGTGATAAATCTCCCAAATGTTATTCTTATTCAACTTCCGATCATAATCACAGAAACTTGCCAATATATCAAAATCAAAAAAAGATGCAATACTCTTTCCATCTTCTCCCAGAAAATCAAGCATAAACTCGTAGCTACTGTCAAAAATATCCAAGTTCCACTCAACATTTTTCATCTTTGAAAAAAAATCATTTTCTAAACATACACATTCACTATCATTTTCCCATAATAAGAAATATGGGAATAAATTTGGAGTATATTTGTAAATAGACATATTAAATTGGGCATATCGCGCCTCTGCTTCTTCAAGTGCCATGTCATCAGTTGATATATCTGTTTCCAAGCACTCTCTGGAATTGTGGAACAATACAATAACAATCTGGCTTCCTTTACCAGAATTCAAAATTTCTTTCAATCTTTCAATATCTCTATCCGTAGCATAAGGAAACTCATCAAACCAAATTATTTTATCGTCATTCCTTATCACATCTATAATTGATGAAAATTCAGAAGGAAAAAATAATTCAGTATTTAATGGTACTCTTGGTGAATAAAAAGTATCATCCTTTGCTTTACTAAGATCTGAAGTCAAGAAAACTTCTCTTTCCCCAAGACGTTCAGTAAAGAAGCTTTCTTGATTCTTTGATTTGTTCAGATCTACTATACTGCGAAAAAAGTGATATCTAGATTTATCTCCAGACATGACTAATCTCATTATGAAATCAACTCCAGTTTCATCTTAATCTCATTACATCTTTCTATCTTTGTGGTTATTTCGTCTATACCCTTTTCTTTTAATGAACGAATTTCTTCAAGTTGAGCTTTTTTGATCTCCATACTATCGATAGCATCTTTACTCTGACTTGCAATATACATAGTTATATTTTGACTTGCTACCTTAAAGCAATGGCCTGTCATATTACTTGCTATATTCGTAATACACTCACCATAATAGTTCTTATATTCACGTCTATATTTATCCAATGCAGAAATTCGTGCCTGTCGAATAATATTTTGTTCCTGTTTTTTAATCTCCTCCTCAATTCTTTGTTTTTTTAATTCATCTTCCTGTTCTCGAAGTTTTAATTCAGCAGCCTTATCTTGCAACAAACCAAGTTCCTTTTTTCTATTAATTCTTTCATCAGATAACTGTTGTTGTTGCGCCGAAACCTGCTTTCTCATCTGATTTCTTCTTTCTTCTTCCTCTTGATCCACTTCCATTCTTGGTTCGGAATCAAAATTCTTACCTAATTTTCCTGTCCAATAAGCAACAGATAAAGCATCCAAAACATTTCCGGACTTTTTATTCTCCTTAAAATTCTCAAATGCTTCTTGTCCTTTTTGAGCAGCTTTATCAACTAATTTTTGAGCGGCAACTTTTTCCGCCTGAGTTGAATACTTTCTCTTACCTAATACTTGATTTAATGCATAGGCAGTATCTCTTACCTTATCTATTGCATTTGCATTTTTACCAACAGCATTCCACGCTTTAACAATTACTTCACCAACTTTTCCCATTTTATGAAGAGCTTGGGCTATTTTGGTAGTATTAGCCACTCCTTTAATTCCTTTTACAACAACATCACCAGGAACTAAAAGCAATGCTATATCTGCGGCATTTCCTATTGCCTCAAAAATAGCTGACGGTTGCACATCTTGCTTGTCTGCTAATCTAAGAGCCATACCCGAAGGAATTTCCGCTAATTCTTGATCCAATAAAGCAAGTGCCTCATCATAATCATTTTCATTAAATCCAGCTTCTGCCTTTTTTAATGCTTCACCATTAAGCACCTGTTCTTCCTTGATTTTTTGTATAGCCTGTTTCAATTCTAATAATCTTGAATTATACATTTCCAAAATTCTAGAATTTTCCTGTTGCACCTCGGCATATGTTGGAACTGGCAAGTTTATGGTTTTATCCGAGATACAACTAATTAAATTGTCAGTTTCTTCTTGAATTATCTCTTCGAAATACCTATTTAATAATCTTTGAATTCTTTCAACAGTTGCAGAGAGATGGGATTCAAATATAGTTTTAACCTCTGTTGAAGCTGTTGCACTTGGCTCGACCTGAGACATCACGTCTGCAAAATCTTCAATTCTTGTTGTAATAAGGTTGTCTAACTCCTTTTGTGACTGTGTTTTTGCATCACTTACACGTCGCTCGATTTTCTTTTCAATGTCATCTACTATAGATTCAATAACCTTCAAATCTTTCTCACAATTCAAGATTTCTTCATCCATTTTTTCTGTATTACCGATTTTCAATTGCTCTAGCTGCTCACTTTCTACAACTAGCTTATGTAAATACTTCCTTGTAAAAACAGTCAAACGGCTCTCTAAATTCTTAGACATTTCATCTGAAATAGACATCGCCATTTTTTCTATCATTGTTCTTACATCTGATATATTATGACTCCATTTATTGCCCTCTTTGTTAGACACAGGAATAAATTCTATCTTTTCCCCTATGAATTCCTCAATTATTTTTTTTTCTCTTTCTAACGATTCTTCTGGATTTCCTTCTTCTGCCATCAAAAATTTATCGCATTTTGTTCTAATAAAACTAATGTGTACACCGCAATCTGAAATCTGCTTAATAAACTGTCTATCCACATTGGACGGTGAATTTCCAAGAACATATATTATTCTTCCAGACTGTTCTATCGCGTCTACCGCGAGATCCTGATGTTTTTGAATCACAGTATTAACGCCTGGGGTATCCACTAAAATTAGACCTGTATTAAGGAGATCATTATTCACGTAGACTTCAAGGTGATCAATCTCTCCAACCTCTTCAAATTTATTGGTATTTTGAAAAATATCTTTTAAAACGCTCAAATCGTAATTGGCACTTGTACCATTTTCATATACGATAACACATTCTTCTAAAGTTCCATATTGAATATATGTAAGCACTGCCGTAGTTTCCCTTGTCTGAACCGGAAGAATATCATTACTTAGGATATTGTTAATCAGCATAGATTTACCTGCAGAATAATGTCCCCACACAGTAACATAAAATCTATGATTATCTGACAATTCTTCCAATCGTTTTAACTTAGAAACATCTGACGTTTCCCCCAACCATTCTGCCGCTTCAATAACCTCTTGAATTGCCATTCTCACACCTCCTTAAATTGTCTGTTGCTGAATAGTATCAACCTGAATACTTCTAATTTCAACTTGCATGTCAGCCGCTTTTCCGATTAATTCATTGATTTCATTAACCTTTTCATTAAGTGTTTTTATTCTTATATTTCTATCCTCTTCCGAAGATAGGAGTTGCTTTTCAAGTTGTTCTAAACGTGTCTGCTTCTCTGTCAAACTTTGCTTAAGAGCACCTTCTATAGCATCCATAACGATTTCAATATACGACTGTTCCGATGCTCGTAAAGTCTTTTTAACCTGAGTATTTAATTCATCTGTAATTGCATCACAATACTCAGTAAGTTCTCTCTTTATCTTTTTAACTTCTTTCTTGTACTTAGCATCTATTTTTTCTGCATTTTCCTTCATTACAGCTTCTAAGCGTTCTCTCATTGCATCCACTTCTGCCAGTTTTCGAATTTGCTGCATTTCAGCTAAAGTAGCATCTATTTCACCGATACTTTTAAGTTCAGACGTTTTTTGGTCAATTTCCTCATTTAAACTTGCACTTGTTGCATCTTGTTTCTTCTTCGCTTCGTTGTACGCGGTAGAATCCTCCCTCATTTCATGGTGCGTAACATTCTTACCACCAAAAAAAATCCACCCAATTGTACCTAGAATTCCACCTCTATGCTCTTTAGAGTGAACCTCTTCAGTATATCTCTCAATTGGAGGCAACATCTGTGCTTCTACCGTGTCTTTTCTTTCTTGAAGACTTCTTATATCATTTTTAAGTTCATCGCGTTTTCTTTCTAATGCTCTTTGTTTATAATAATCTGCCTCGGCCTCATTAGCCTCATTCTGTAATTCACGCAACTGGGTTTCCAACACCTTAATCTTTTCATCCATTTCCTTAAGACCAACTTCAAAGACTCTCTCGCTCGTATCCAAATGATTTGACACTGCTAGATTAATTACTTCATTGTCGCTAGGCAAAGACTGCTCAATAAGTCCGGCCTGGTTATTATAATGTATTTTCACAACAGCAAGAATCTTATCCCTTAGATTTTCTTCTTGTGTAAGTGCAATACTATGAACTCTCTGTTTAAAAGAGTTTTCGAAAGTTACAAGATATCCCATAAGTTCATCAAGATCATCAAAAGAATCAATCTCATTTATTCGATTATTCTGAAGTCTTGATATTTGAGCGCTTAATTCTTCTCTTACATCGCGTAATGCTTCATCTACATTTCTGACCACATCTTGTCTGCTACTAGTAATTTGTGCTTGTATTCCGTCAATAGTTTCTTTTATCCCTGCAATCTGATTATCAATCTCAGATGTATCTGTAGCATTTTCTAATACATCAATTTCCTCTTTATACTCATCTCTGGTTTCTTGAGCTAAAGATAAAACTCGATCAACTGGGGCTAATAATTGATTCTTCGTTTTTTCACCGCGAGTCAAGAAAGACATCAGTCTATCTTCAAACTTAACTAATCTCGAATCTTGCTCTAACTTAGCCTTGTCTTCTGCCGTTCTATTAATCTTATCATGATACTCTAATGCCGTCTCATTCCTGGCCACTAATGCTGGATATGCTGCAACTGGCCATATTTCAGGGACAGTACTTTCCTCAGGGAATTTATCCTTGTAGGTTTTCTTTAACGTCTCAATAACCGACTCCGGAGTCTCTCCTTCGTCTGCCTTTATTTCATCAATCTTATTTAAAACAAAAATTATAGTCTTAACTCTGTTTTGTAAGTCATGTAAGAATTCAAAATCTGTTTTACTTCCCGGATGATCACTATTAAATAAAAAAATGCTTGCATGTGATTTCAGTATCTGAGTCTCCGTTATTTCTCGATGACCATCAGCAACACCGTTAAGTCCTGGGCTATCTATTAATGTAACCCCATCCTTAAGGAAGTCAGAATCTAAATACAAATCCAAATGGTCTACCCTCTTTGCTACATCTTCACCTTTTGTGCTGACATACTTTTCTATAATAGCTAATGTCGCATCCTGTATTGGTTCTTCATCTCCATTATTGTAAAAAACTCGTCCCGCTTCACCATTTTTAGATTTTTCAGAATGTCTCAAGAAATTTACCGTTGCAGTCGTTTCATTTGAGAATGACGGCAAAATTCTTTCTCCCATTAACGCATTAAGCAATGTAGATTTGCCTGCACTAAATTCTCCAACAACCACAATACTAAATTCTCCATTAAGCAAATCATTATACAAGGTATCAAATACTTCTGCTTTATCTGTCTTTTCCTCTTTAACATAATAGTCTTTCGCAGTTAAAAGCAATTCCAATACCTGTTTCTTTCTTTCTGCATATGTTTTTCTGCTTTCTTCAGATGTTACTATTGACATAAAAACGCCTCCAATCTGTGGGTACAATTATTTATCAGTGTTAACAAATCTGTGGTCTCTTCATAAGTTTTTGTACCATTTATCTGTTCCAACTTTTGAGTCAACGTTTTAATCCTTGTTTCAAATGAAACCTCGAACAGAGACATAACTACCTGACTTGCACGTCTAGTATTTTCTTCAAGAGCACTTTGATTATTATCAAAAAGCATTTCAAAAATAGTCTCATAAAGATACTCATGTATATTTTCTAGTATGTTCTTCTTCGCCTCTCGTAAATACTCTTGCTTGACTTTCTCCCTTTGATTATTGAGATAATCTATTTTTGTTTCCAATAAACTTTGTGTGCTCATAATATCTTGTTTTCTTGCAGCTTCAGTCTTTTCAAGATGCTTAATCTCATCATTGTATTGTCTCTTTTTGGTTTCAAGCATTCGGCTTTGTGCATTAATCTGATTTTCTTTTTCTCTATACTTTGTCTCAATATCGGATTTCTTTTTTTTCCATCTCTGTTGATTGGAATCATCAGAATACGGAACAGATCTGGTTCTTTCTTTTGGTCCAAAAAGAGCATCCAGAATACCTAACCCGCCTCGATATTCATAATATGTTTCACTTCGATATTTTGTTTCTTTCTCCGGCATTGCTCCTAATCTACTAATTTCTGCTCTCTTATTGTTATTTTCTCGTGCAATGAGCAGTTTTTGATTTTCAATATCCGAGTCAATCCTTGAAATTTCTGTTCTCTTTTTCTGCATATCTTTATCAGCCTTTTCATCAAGTGCCTTCTTTTCAGATAATTCACGTTGAAGCTTTGTTATTTCATCTTCTTCCTTAGCAAAGCTTTTAGCATTTGATTCAATAATAGTAGCTTCAAAATTCTCAAACTTAGTAATATTAGTTTCAGTTCCTGTATACTGTTTAATTCTTAAGACAGCATTTGCAACCATATTTTCAAATTTAATATTCATATGCTTTGCAATAGTCTCATCCAATGTTGTTACACTTTGATATAAATACCCAGGCAACTGTTCCTTTACATAGTTTTCAAATTCGCCAATAACATCGATATATGAGAAGATATTTTTTACACTTTCTTCAATTTTTAGTACCCCATCATCCAATTCCCTTTTATTTTCTCTACGTATTTCTGATGTTTCTGCTTCTAAATAATCACTTAACTTTTTGATATATGTTTGTTTGTTATCATTTAACGACTCTATAAGTCTTTTATAGTTTGCAGAATTCTGTCCATCTACCGACGTTTCCCAGTCTGTAATCTTCTTATCATTATCAAATGACACGATTTCTTTTAACTGTTCTAAAAGATTAAGTGCTACTGCAATAGCATCCCTCTGTTGTGTTTTTTCTTTTTCGTTGTGATCCATAAGATCATTAATAACATTTAAAACAGCATCAAAACGTGACTCATCATAAAGCACATCTCTTAAATCTTCAGTCAACGTCTCTCCATTATAGGTTTTAAAGTCAAACGACTTTGCAATGAGTGCTTTTCTTGAAGATACAGCAACTATTTCATAATGAATTTCCGGGTTTTCACTTATTATTTTCTCTTCAATAATCTTCTTTTGTTGCTGAACCTTCTGTTCAGGAGTTTCACCTTCTAATTTCTTTAATTCGTCTATAAAGTTCTGAACAAAAATAATATTATGCTGGTACTTTGATATGTACTTTAGGAAATCTATGTCACTCTGTCCAAGACCTCTTACCTGCATCAAATAAATACACGCATGCGCATTCTTTATCTCTTCAATAGTCTTCTCTCTATGATTATCTGCAACTCCATTTAAGCCTGGTGTATCAACAAAACAAACCTTTGCATCAGAATCTAAAATTTTGCTATTAATTACAACTTTTTCTATTTCTTTAGCCACTGCATGTGTCAAACTCGAAGTGGCAGTATAATCAGTGATTCTATCAACCGAAACATTTGTTTCAACATTACCATTTAAGTAATATACATCTAAATATGTTTCACTTTCTTTTGTCTTTTTATTATGGATTTCCGTTACGGTTGCTGTAGTTTCCTTCGCCCCATGTTTCAACAAATCCCTACCTATTAACGCATTCAGAAAAGTAGATTTACCCGAACTAAATTCTCCGACTACTGCTAACCTGAAGGAATCATCCATTAACCTATCAATTATTCTTTGAAAATCATGCTCAAATAAATCAACATTTTTTACATATTCACTATTTCTTACTTCTTGCAATGCAGAAACTACAGAAGCGATATTATTTCCTGGTTTTTTCTTTTTTAATAACTTTTTCTTCTTAGTCAAGCCTAGTACCCCTTTCAAGAGATTTACATGTTTACACACTTATCATATATTTTTAAGATGACATCACATGTCACACTAGTCTTTTTTCTTTACATATTTTCCACTCTTAATTCTCTCATCCTTTGGCTTCTCCGCATCTTCCGGAATCGCCCATGTATTTCCAAACTTAACCGCCCCTTCAATGCGCCCCTCTAGACATAACGTATTGATTCTTCTTTCCTTAATTCCCCATTTTTTTGCAACCTCTAAAATTTTCAAATAACCGTTCATACATTAACCTCACATAACAAACAAAGGGCGTAGCCTCATTATCGAAATAATAAGACTGTGCCCCAAATCAATACTGCAACTGGCTGACATTTTACAGTCCCTGTAGCTTTGCGTCACATGTTTTCACATATTTTGCCTCAATATCAAGATAGTAATTATTATATTCCTGCATTCGCACAATGTCAATCCATTTTTGTTCACAACGAATAGCGGACAATTCAAATCAGCATTTCTTTTGTGCAATTTGTACAATTATTACATTTCATCGTTTGGTATTCCTTTGCAGACTTCTCCACATTTAATCATCAGCATCCAGCAAAACTCTTACATCCCCATCTTCCCTGCCAACTGTATCTGTCCAAGCAACAATGCCTTCACCTGCTCATCCTTAATAGACCGAAATATAGCAGCCGCACTTACAGCATAAGGATCCTGCTCTTGCTCTTCCTTATATCCATGCAAATAATTTGGTGAAGTAAGAAGGTGTTTTGATAATTCGTCAACCACGCTGCTTTTTATATCCACCTTATCATTCTCATAAGCCGAAATCGTACTCTTTGGAACGCACATAGCCTCTGCCAGCTGCTCCTGTGTAAGTCCGATTAGGATTCTCTGTGCCTTAATTCTCTGTCCCATTGTTTCTTCTGCTAATCTGATATTGTTCATTTTCTCCTCTTTCCGGCTGATAACCAGAAAAGAGGGATTTCCATGCATCAAAAAGGAACGCAAGAGAAAGACCAGCCACTTAGCTGATTATCTTTCTCATGCGTCCCTAGGATTGACATTTAGCCGGCATCAGACCGGCCGTAGTGCAAACGTCTCCTTTATCATGAGGCCTTCGTTTAATTGTCTTTATGTATGCGGCTTTTGCCACATCTGATGTAACACGTTGTGGTTGTATTTATAAATAAAACCGATTGTTGTTGTCTGCGTGGGCTACAACCATGCCCTCGGTAAAATTCTTCATTACAGATGCCTTCTTACATCTATGGCACTTTAATACCATTCCATTCATCACAATTGCGTCGCTTTTTCCGGTAGCATACATAGACATATGCATACTACACTTGCACTTTCGACAAAATAATTTAATCTCCTGCATTTAGGTTCCTGTACCTTCTTTCCAAATGTTATTAATCCTTGGAACTTGAAAAGGAAAAGGGAAGTCACCTTCACAAGTTACTACGGAACGTTGATTAGTCGATCCGTAAAGTGAGCCTACTATATTGCCACAGGGTATAGACTGCTCACTGAAACCCTTAACTATATTCAGTTCTGTATGCGTCAGTAAGAGAATGCTCAATTCTTCCAACGCGTGTAAACAATAAAAGCCATGTTCATTTCCTCCTGCTTTCAAAAAGATGCAGCCGTTTTCCGTTTACACCGGGGCTGGTGCCGTCTGCATGAATCCCCTGCCTGCTGACCACTACGAATAACTCATTTGCTCTCCATAAACCACATGTTATTGTCCTCATAGAACAAATGACTCTCTCTGCCATTTACAATACATGTGTACCGCATGCCGGCTCCACCGGCTTTCAGGCTGGCAGCTCTTCGCACATCAGTTACCCTCTGTATCTCATATACCCTTCCATCCTTCCAGACAAAGCTCTTCGGAAGGAGTCTGCCGTCTGTGGTAAACTCTGCAGTTACATTTACATACACCTTGTGGTTTTCCAATTCTATCACCTCACATTCCGATTACCTGCTTTCCTGTGTTTCTATTTTGTCTTTATCATACCGGCAGCTATTCGGAATAGTCTGATAACAGCCGGAAATGCGGCCAGTATGTAAACATCGCCTTGCCAAGTATCTTATCACGGCTGACATATTCATAGGGTGTGCCATCTTTGACCGAATCAACCAATCCGTTGTCATATGCCTCCTCTGCCCAGTAACGGGCATCTGCAGATACGTTGCGGTTGTCACCGAGCATCAGATAACAATCGTCCGGCACTTCAAATTCATAGCCATCGTTCTCGATCACCCATTCCTCCGGCAGATAATTCTCCTTCAACGGCTCTGCGGAATCATTGATATAGATCTTCGCATTCTCAATGCGGACCGTCTCTCCGGGCAATCCGATAATACGCTTGATATAATTTTCTTCTTCATCTACCGGATATTTGAAAATGACGACGTCAAACCGCTCCGGGTCGGAAAACTTATAAGCGAGCCGGTTGCCAAACAGCCGGTCACCCGGCGAGATCAGCGTCTCCATTGAAGAGGAAGGTACCACCGAATTAACGAGTACCACACGTGTCAAAAAGAAAGAAATGATGACTGCTGCCACCATGACCTCCACCCAGCTGAGCAGTTCCCGCAGCATAGACGGCTTTTTTTCATCTTCCTCCGGCTGCGTGTGTTCTGCCTGTTCCGGTACAGCCTGATGTTCCGTCTGCATAGTTTCTGCCTGATCAGCCTGCTCCTGTGTCTGTTGTATTTCTTGTTCTTGCTTCATGTATCTGTTTCTAATTCCTTCCTGCCTGTATTCTGTATTTTATTTTAACTGTGCCAGCAGGGATGTACCGATTGTCCCCTCCGGCATGCGGACACCAAAATTATCCGCGATCGTGGCACCAATCACTGCAAACGTATCCGTCTGCGGCAGTGCGCCCGCTCCTTCAAACGACGGTGAATAGGCTAAAAACGGGACTTTCTCCCGCGTATGGTCTGTGCCTGTATATGTCGGATCGTTTCCGTGATCTGCTGTCAAGATCAATAAGTCATCGCCGCGCAATAATGGCAGCAGTTCGCCGAGCTTTTTATCAAAACGCACCAGTTCCTGTCCATAACCGATCGGATTGCGTCTGTGTCCCCACAGCGCATCGAAATCAACCAGATTCACAAAACAAAGCCCAGTAAAATCACGCGCTGCGATCTCAATCGTCTGCTCCATGCCGTGTACGGAGGAATCTGAGTGATTGCTCTCCGTGATACCTTCCCCGACAAAAATATCATTGATCTTGCCAACCGATATCACATCATATCCTGCATCCTTGAGTGCGTTCAGTGCTGTGGCTCCGGTCGGTTTGAGTGCGTAGTCATGCCGGTTGCTCGTGCGGACAAACTCGCCCTTCTTTTTGCCGACATATGGACGCGCAATGACACGCCCGACGCGCCACTCGTCACGCATCGTCAGTTCCCTGGCGATCTCACAATAATGATAGAGATTGTCCAGCCCCATCGTCTCCTCATTTCCACAGATCTGCAATACCGAATCCGCTGACGTATAGACGATCATCGCTCCGGTCTTAATCTCTTCTTCGCCCAGTTCATCTAAGATCTCTGTTCCGCTGGCAGCCTTGTTTCCGATGATCCGCCTGCCGCAGCGCTGCTCCAGCTCATGGATCAGTTCTCGTGGGAATCCGGTATCTGTAAATGTAATAAACGGTTTTTTCGTCTCAATACCCATCATCTCCCAGTGACCGGTCATCGTATCCTTGCCATTGCTGCGCTCGCACATCGGCATATAATAGCCCATCGGTGTCTGTACCGGTGCGACCTGCTGCATCGGTTTGAGGTTGCCCAGACCGAGTTTCTGCAGATTCGGCAGTGCAAACGGCTCTCCTGCCTCTGCCATCCGCTCTGAAATATGTCCCAGCGTATCCACGCCGACATCCCCAAACCGCGGTGAATCCTCCATCGCCCCCATTCCTACTGAATCGAGTACAATCGTGAAAATACGGTTATATTTATGATTACCCATCCTGCTCACCTTCCTAACCCTGCGGATGCTCCTGTTCCTTTACGAGCTTTACGATACGGCTCGTTCCCAGGCGGCTTGCACCCAGTTCCATGAATTTTTCCGCATCTGCGATACTGCTGATGCCTCCGGCTGCCTTCATGCGCACACCCGCACCGATATGCTGCGCAAACAGCTCGATATCTGCAAATGTGGCTCCGGCTGTCGAAAATCCGGTCGAAGTCTTGATAAAATCCGCACCGGATGCCGTCACGATCCCACACATTTTGATCTTCTCCTCGTCTGTCAGCAGGCAGGTCTCAATGATGACCTTTAAGATCCTGCCCTCACATGCTGCCTTGATCGCGCGGATCTCATTTAACACATAGTCATCATTTTTTGCCTTTAACATACCGACATTGATCACCATGTCGATCTCATCCGCACCGTTTTTCACGGCATCCTGTGTTTCAAATACTTTGCAGGCCGTCGTGTGGTTTCCGTTCGGAAATCCGATCACGGTACAGACCGGGATACGGCCCTGCATATAATCCGCCGCCTGCCTGACATAGCAGGGTGGGATACAGACCGATGCCGTGTGGTATTTCATTGCGTCATCACAGATCCCTCTGATCTCCTCCCATGTACTCGTCTGCAACAGCAGCGTATGGTCGCAGACTGCGAGTATATCTTTGATATCTCTACCCATAATATTTACTCCTTTATTACATCCTACTCATCCGATTTCTGAGCGCTCAGATTCTCCGGTCCAAAGCCGCATGGCAACAGTTCTGCCAGCGTATAAGTCTCTGCAACACCGTCCTTTGTCCCTAGAACAATGCGAAACCGCTTCGGATCACAGAACTCCATCATGACCTGTCTGCACACGCCACACGGCGCGCAGACCTGATCCGGCTCGGTATTCTCATAACCGCCGACGATCGCGATCGCCGCGAATGCACGCTCTCCCTCACTGACCGCCTTGAAAAAGGCCGTCCGCTCGGCACAGTTCGTCGGTGTGTAGGCAGCATTTTCTATATTGCAGCCCTCATAGACCGTCCCGTCCTCCGTGAGCAGCGCGGCTCCCACTGCCCAGTGGGAATATGGTGTATATGCCTGTTTTCGCGCATGCAGTGCACGCGCGACTAATTCCTGATCGTTCATTCTATCAGCCCCCTCTGCCATGCGATTTCCGTTTTCCGGTTCAGACACTATTCCCGACCCGGCGCATCCTGCGCGATTAGTTCACGGATCGCTTCTACCGCCGTGAGGATCGCCTGCTCTGTATCATGTACCTGTGCATTGGGAAGTCCCTGCTTTGCGCGTTCCTGGTTCGCGATAACCAGAAAGCACGAACCGACTCTCACGCGCAGGAAGCTGCCCGCGATAAACAATGCCGCAGACTCCATCTCCGATGCGAGACATCCCATGCGCAGCCATGCCTCCCATTTGTTCTGCAGCTCATAACTCACCGGCATCACCTCCGGCTCATGCTGTCCGAAAAAAGAGTCCTTACACTGTACAACCCCGGTATGATACGTCAGATTTTGTTTTTTTGCAGCATGAATCAATGCATTCATGACCGTCACATCCGGCACTGCCGGATATTCGATCGGTGCATATTCCCGGCTCGTCCCCTCCATGCGGATGGCTCCGTTTGCAATGACAATATCACCGCCACACACCTGTGTTTGCATGCCTCCGCATGTGCCGACACGGATAAATGTATCCGCACCAACCTTGGACAGTTCCTCGATGGCAATCGCTGCCGAGGGGCCGCCGATACCAGTCGATGTAACACTTACAGGCACCCCGTCGAGGGTGCCTGTATAAGTGACGTATTCGCGGCTGTCTGCAATCAGACGCGCATCGTCAAAATATTTAGCTATTTTCTCACAGCGTTTGGGATCACCCGGCAGGATCACATACCTGCCTACATCACCCACTCCTACCTGTGTATGATACTGTTTTCCTGAACCTTCTGCATAATCAACCATACAATACCTCCTAAACCATGTGTTCACGAAACCAGGCAGCACAAGGCGGCCTGCTCCGCTCTAACCAGACTGCAATGCCGCTTTTTCTCAGCCACTGTATCGTCCGTTATTTATAATAGGTATGTAAAAAGTATAGCATGATCCAACTATAAATACAAATTCAAAATTATTTGTTCATTTTATTGTGCTTCTCGAAAAACTTCTTTGTCTCTGCTACAACGACACCGTTCAATGCAAACAGCGCAATCATATTCGGCAATGCCATCAGGCCATTGAAAATATCTGCGATCGTCCATACAGCACTGACTGTCATATAGGGTCCGATAAATACTGCAAAGATATATATCCAACGGTAGATCTTTACATGCTTCATATTTCCACCGCTCAGATACTCGAGACAGCGCTCACTGTAATAATCCCATCCAAGAATCGTCGTAAATGCAAAGAATACCAGACATAACATCAATACAAACGATGATACTTCTGCCGGGAAAGGCAGACCATTCTGGAAGGCATAAGTCGTCACTGCGACTCCTTCCAAGCCCTCTACCTGCCATGCACCGGTCAGCACGATAGACAGTCCGGTCAGTGTACAGATAACGATCGTATCGATAAATGTTCCTGTCATACTAACAAGTCCCTGACGTACCGGCTCCTTTGTCTGGGCAGCTGCCGCTGCGATCGGCGCACTACCAAGACCAGCCTCATTGGAGAAAATACCTCTCGCCACACCTTTTTGCATAGCGACAAGCATGCTGCCGACCACGCCTCCGGTGATTGCTTTCGGATCAAAGGCTGCCACAACGATCGTCTTGATCGCCATCGGCACTGCTGTGATGTTGCACAGAACCAGAATAATTGCAAATACAAAATAAATAATCGCCATAAACGGTACGATGATCTGGCTCACACTCGCAATACGCTTCACACCACCGATCAATACGGCTGCCACACAGAATGCCAGCACCAGTGAAGCGATCACTACCGACCATGAATATTCGCCCAAAAACGGCAGGATCTTGACACAATGCGCATTGTTCGGATCAAAGAAATTGTTGACTGCACTGGCAATACCATTTACCTGGCTAAATGTACCGATACCAAACAGACCGACACAGACTCCGAAAAACGCAAAAATCTTTGCCAGCCACTTCCATTTTATGCCCATACCCTGCTCGATATAGTAGAACGGTCCGCCAAGGCTGTGTCCATCCTCCGCTACGACGCGGTACTTGATAGCGAGCAGACCTTCTGAATATTTCGTAGCCATACCTAAAAATGCTGCTAAGATCATCCAGAACAACGCGCCCGGTCCCCCGGCACATACAGCCGTCGCCACACCGACGATATTACCGGTACCGATCGTCGCGCTCAACGCGGTACATAACGCTGCGAAACTACTGATCTCACCTTCGCCGCCTTCTTCATTCTTTACCATCCATTTCAGTGCCAACGGCAGTTTTCTGACCTGTAACAGTCCCAGACGAACCGTGAGCAGCAGACCACCTGACATGATGAGCACCATCAGCGGTACACCCCATACAAAATTGTCTACAACTCCCAGAAAACCATTGATTGCTTCCCACATTCCTAAACTCCTGCCTCTCTTCTTCTATTATTATGTGTATTTCGATACTCCGGGAAAGCATATGAACAAAAGAATATCCCATGTACAGGATCTGTGCATGGGATAGAAGATATTGCAAATATAGTAACAGCTTATCACTTATAATAACCATCAATCATTGTAATGTTGATCCGATAGACTGCCAGACACGCTATGATATCTTCTCTGTCCTGTTGCCTGAGAGATTCCTATGTGCATCGCACATACGTTGCCCCTTCGGCCCCTGGTCTTGATCCAGATGTCTCCAGAGAGTCGATCCATTTGCAGTTGCACCGGTATCAACGGCACCTGAGAGTGTTACTCCTTCGGTAGACATGTGTCATTTTCCTGCAAACTTCATCTCGAAATTACTCAGTAAATATCATAGCGCCTCTTGCATCCCACGTCAACTGTTTTTTTATTCTACATCCTGTAAAGCCTCGAAGTTTTCTTCTCCGGTACGCACCTTTACGACCTTTGCCACATCATATACAAAGATCTTTCCATCTCCGATATGGCCGGTATACAATGTCTTTTTGATCGTCTCGATCACTTTTTCTACAGGGATCTTAGCTACAACTACTTCCACCTTGATCTTCGGAAGCAACGTTGCATCCATCTCAACTCCGCGGTAATACTCGCCGGCGCCCTTCTGTACACCACAGCCCATAACCTGAACAACTGTCATACCGGTTACACCGAGTTCGTTCAATGCCTTCTTTAACTTGTCAAACTTAGACAGCTTAGCAATGATGACTACCTTATGGATACCAGTCTTTAACTCAGGTACTGCAGTCTCTGCAGATACCACAGGCACTGCTGCATCGATCTTGGCCTTAGAAGCCTGTCTGTAATCTGAGGTTCCGAGATCTGTATTTTCATTGACATCCATCGTCATAGACATATCGCTGATTGCAAATCCTGAATATGCAGACGGAAGACCATGCTCGCATTCGTCCAGACCAACGATCTCTTCTTCCTCACTGACACGCAGGCCTACTGTTTTCTTCAAAATAATAAATGTAATTGTAATCGTAACAACTGTCCATGCTGCTGTGACAAACATACCTACAAGCTGCAGGCCAAGCTGACTGAATCCGCCGCCATAAAACAGACCTTCTTTGATGCCTGCCAGCTCAAAGCCAGGTGCAGATGCTGTGGCAAATAAACCAACTGCAATCGTTCCCCAGATACCATTCATCATATGTACTGCTACGGCACCAACGGGATCATCTACATGAATCACGTTGTCTAAGAACCATACGCCAAATACTACTAACACACCGGATACTGCACCGATGATCGCTGCGCCTGCACAATCTGTGACATCACAGCCTGCGGTGATCGCTACAAGTCCTGCAAGAGATGCATTCAGGCTCATGGATACATCCGGCTTGCCATATTTGATCCAGGTAAAGACCATACATACCACAGTTGCCACAGCCGGAGCTACGGTTGTTGTCAAAAAGATAGAACCAAGTGTCGGAACATCAACGGCTGCGGCACCGTTAAATCCATACCAGCCCATCCAGAGGATAAATACACCGAGTGCACCGATGACCAGATTACATCCGGGGAATGCATTGACCTTAACGATCTTGCCTGCTTTATCTTTTGTGAACTTACCGATACGGGGTCCTAACATTGCTGCACCGATCAGTGCACAGATACCGCCGACCATATGGATACAGTTTGAACCGGCATAATCGTGAAATCCCATATTTACAAGGAAACCACCGCCCCATGTCCAATGTGCCTCGACCGGATAGATAATACCGGAGATCACTGCAGAGTAGATACAGTAGGTAAGGAACTTGGTACGCTCTGCCATCGCTCCTGATACAATCGTTGCGGTTGTCGCACAGAATACCAGGTTGAATACAAAACCGGAATAACTAAAATTTCCGTAATCGGTAAATACTCCAAAACCCGGAGTTCCGATAATTCCTAAAATATCAGATTTACCTTCTGCTGCCGGAAGCATGAGCGATGCACCGATCAGGAACCACATCACAGTACCGATACAAAAATCCATCAGATTTTTCATGATAATGTTGCCGGAGTTCTTGGCTCTGGTGAAGCCCGCCTCTACCATCGCAAATCCTGCCTGCATCCAGAACACAAGCACGGCACCGATTAAAAACCAGACTGCGAAAATGTTGTCGTTAATTGCCTGTAAAATTTCCTGTGTCATAACTAAATCCTCCTCTTGGTATAGTTTTTGATACGCATCCTTGCGGAACATTTTGTCTGGTAGGAAGTTCCTATCAAACAAAAAAAGCGCCTAGGGAAATTTCCCTAAGCGCCTTTGCTTATCTTGAAACCTATTATATGCATTTGAATTCATCGCGTCAACGTCAATATTTAACACAATATTTTTTATAAATTATAAAATTTTTGTTAAATTTGACTTTTTTTAACAAATCGTTTATCATTTGATTCAATAAAAACACATCCTGCATGTGTAAAAAGGAGGTCATGTACATATGTCAGCTATTCCCGGCGATCCCGTCATTTTGCTTAGCTTTTTAAATACCAGGCTGCGCGATTTTTATCCGAGCCTGGACGCACTGTGCGAAGATCTGGAGCAGGACAAAACAGTCCTGACGCAAAAAATCGCTGCCATAGGATACACCTACGACAGCGATAAAAATCAATTTGTCTAATCCAGTTCATTCATTTTTTCTAAAAACGCCTCTACATTGCCAGCGAGATCTCCCTGGAAGATACCACTTCCAGAGACGATCACGTTGGCTCCGGCATTCAAAAACTGGTCAGCATTGTCGATCTTGACCCCACCATCTACTTCTATATCCGTAGACAGTCCCCTGCGCTGAATGATCGCACGCAGTTCACGAACCTTGTCCAAAGTATATGGAATCATCTTCTGACCACCAAACCCGGGATTCACTGTCATGACCAGCACCATATCGACTTCCGGCAATATATAATCGAGTACATCTAACGGTGTTGACGGATTGAGTGCCACACCTGCCAATACACCCTCGCGCTTGATGTCGCGCACAGCCTGATCCAGATGTGCACACGCTTCCGCATGCACGGTCAGAATGTCTGCTCCTGCATCCGAGAAATCACTGATATACCGTTCCGGGTGTTCAATCATCAGATGCACATCCAGCTTTTTCTTTGTCACCTTCCGGATGGACTGCAGTACCGGCAGACCCATCGTTATGTTTGGCACAAACTGCCCATCCATCACGTCAATGTGAAAATACTGTGCCCCCGCCTGATCGATCATACGCATCTGCTCTCCAAGCCGTGCAAAATCCGCTGCAAGCAGCGATGGTGCTAATATATTCATCGCATCCTCCTACTGTACCATTCCAGTTCCTGTTCCCTGCACGGTCAGGTCTTTGCCTGCACCGGCATTGATACATCTGCTGATATATCCCTGGTTACTGCCTGCCGCATAGCCGGAGTAGATCTTTCCGGCTTCGATACCGGGTGTATCCTTCAACAAATCCGGCAGTGTCACCTGCGCACTGACCGTACCTGTAAACGTACACTGCGTCACGAAACCATTCGCAGCATTCTCGGCAACGATGCCTCCCGAATAGATCTCGTATGCACAGGTAGGAATATAGGTTCCAATCTGCATCTGCTGTACAATCTCTACAGAAGAAGTACATTCAACAATTGTCCCTGAATTGTTCAACGCTACACCACCTGCTTTCAAAGCAGTCGATGCGACTACGCTGCCTGCCGTCACCGTCAGCTTGCCGGAAACCGTACAATTACGGATCTGTCCTTTATTATACATCACCAGCATGGCGGCCTGATTACCGGCATTGCACAAAATATTGCCATTGACCGAACAGGTGTCGATGGTACCGTCATTGGTCATTGCGAGCAGGCTGCCGGTCGTATTGAGCACGCAGTTGTTCATGCTCACATTTTTAACCGTTCCTTCTGCCCCAATGGTTCCGAACACAGAATTGTATCCAAACAGATTGCTCATCTGATGCGACACATTCTCATATTTGCCATCATAAGTACCGGTAAAAGGCTTGGTATCATCAAACATCGCCGCAAGGACACTATAGTTAAAATCAATATCCGCATCCTGCACGAAATGTGCACCATTATAATCACGGATCAGATACAGCTCTGCCAGATTCGATACACAAAACGGATTATTTTCTGATCCATCCCCCTTGCCAAACGGGGAGGCCGCGAGTACCGTCACTGTTCCACCATTCGTCCGGTTGCCATCTGCCACAACAGCATAGCGGTAGGTGCCGCTTAACGGCATACCACTGTCATCCCTGCCATCCCAGACGAATGAGATTCTACGCTTGGCAGCGACTTTTCCGAACGGTATCTCACGCACGATACTGCCATCCGTATCATAGACCCTGAATACTACATTATTTGCCTTGCGGTCGAGCTGGAATGCAAAGCCCATCGTATTTTCGCCAACGATAAAGGTATTTGAGCCGCTGCTGACCGACGGTGTCTGGAACGTTGCAATCACCGGGAGTGCAGTCACCTTTACCTTCAGTGTACAGTACTCGTTATTCACAGAGTTCGTAAATTTGATCGTTGTACTGCCAACCTTTTTCGGGACGATGGTGAGCGGCATATTGTCCCCCTCCCACTTGCCAAATGTCACGGAACAGATCTTTTTATCTGCAATGGATGCATTCACTGCACCGTTCACTGACAAATAAGCATTCACCGTCTTATTTTTTTTGATTGAGATAGACGTCTTGTCGATCTTAAATGTACGGTTGACATTTACCTTACAGTTATAATTTTTCTTATTTAAGGTAGCGGTAACTGTCGTGTTTCCGGTGTTCAGCGCCTTGACTGTCCCATTTGCAGCGACCTTTACGATCTTCGGTGCAGCAGACTTCCACTTCGGTTTTTTCGCTGTACCTGTCAGATTCAGCTTCATGCTGTCTCCGACACACAGATTCACTGATGTCTGGTTCAGCCTCACGGCAGCCTGCACCGGCTGTATATCCACAACAGCCAGCAGCACCGCAAACAGCAGCAATAAACAGATCGATACCCCTGTTTTCTTTCTACACTCTCTCATTTTTCTTACCCCTTATTTGTCACTGTCTACTTTCTTCCCATCATAGTTCCAGTAACGATTCCCCATACTCCTTCAGGTGGGACTATTTCTGGCGCTCTGCCTCCAGGCTGCGGTTCATGGCAGAGATCAGCGCATCAATGGATGCACGGATAATATCCGGATCAATACCGATACCGAAATACTGCTTACCGTCCGCGCCCTGAATACCAACATACGCAATTGCACTGGAATCCGATCCATCTGTCAATGCATGCTCCTCGTAGCAGATCACTTCGCACGGTGTCTCGAACTTCTCCGCCAACGCATTGCTGACCGCATCCAGACGGCCGTTTCCGACAGCCTCTACGATATCCTTGCGATTGTCAGCGATGATATTGACTGTCGCCGTGATACCGTCCTCCTGACGGAAATGACATCCCTTAATATCAAAGATCGGCGTATATTTCTTATAACGCTGCATGAAAATATCATGAATCTGTTCCGCTGACAGCTCCGAATGGCTGTGGTCGGAGACATCTTTTACTGCATAGCCAAAGTCTGCACGCATCTTGTACGGGATCTTAATGCCGTATGTCTGCTCCATAATATAAGCCACACCGCCTTTTCCGGACTGGCTGTTGATACGGATGACATCACTGTCATAGGTACGTCCAACATCCTCTGGATTGATCGGCAGATACGGCACTGTCCAGCGATCCGGATCATGTGTCTCACGGTACTTCATGCCCTTGGCGATCGCATCCTGATGCGAACCGGAGAATGCAGCAAATACGAGCTTGCCGCAGTACGGATGACGCATATCGATATGCATCTGTGTCAGCCGCTCATATACCTCTACCAGATGCGGCATATCAGACAGATCGAGTTCCGGATCCACGCCCTGCGCATACATGTTCATAGCAAGTACCATAATATCTACATTACCGGTGCGCTCGCCATTTCCGAACATCGTTCCCTCAATACGGTCTGCACCTGCAAGGATACCCAGCTCTGCATCAGAGATACCACAGCCTCTGTCATTGTGCGGATGCAGTGAAAGTACGACATGCTCACGATTGTGCAGATGCTTGCTCACATACTCGACCTGCTGGGCAAATACATGTGGCATAGACATCTCGACCGTGGCCGGAATATTGATGATCGGACGGAAATCTTCTCTCGGTTCCCAGATATCAAGTACTGCGTTACATACATCCACCGCATAATCTACTTCTGTACCTGTAAAACTCTCCGGGCTGTACTCGAATACAAAATCCCCCTCGATCTCATCTGCCAGCTTTTTGAGCAGCTTTGCCCCATCAACCGCGATCTGCTTGATTTCCTCTCTGGACTTGGCAAATACCTGCTCACGCTGTGCGAGGGAAGTCGAGTTGTATACATGTACAATGACCTTTCCGGGTGCACCTTTGACCGCCTCAAACGTCTTGCGGATGATATGCTCACGCGCCTGTGTCAGCACCTGGATCGTCACATCTTCCGGGATCATATTCTTCTCAATCAATGTACGCACCAGCTCATATTCTGTCTCGGATGCTGCCGGGAAACCGACCTCAATTTCCTTGAATCCGATATCAACAAGCATCTGGAAAAACTCCAGCTTTTCGTCCAGACTCATCGGCTCAATCAGCGCCTGATTGCCATCACGCAGATCCACGCTGCACCAGATCGGTGCTTTATCTACATATTCTTTTTTTGCCCAGTCCATGCAGACTTCCGGGGGCATAAAATAATTTCTCTTGTACTGCTTATAATCAAACATCGCTTATCCTCCATACCATGCAGACAGACATTTATTTTCCTATCAGCTGCCTGCATTATATATATTGGTTATCATATCACACTTTTGGCAAAAAGCCAATAGGTTCCGGGCGGGACAACACCGCAAATACTAACACGCAAAAAGGGCTGACATATCTCTCACATGTCAGCCCCATTTCTATACTTATTGTTACTTATTGTTACTATTGTTCCGGATCAATCCCAGACTAGTTGGTAATCGTCAACTCTGTCTCTTTGTCAAATACATGCATTGCATTCGGATCAAATGCCAGTTCTACTGTATCGCCGTAACGGGCAGGTGTGGTAGAAGATACACTTGCAGTCATCTTTGCTCCGCCTACGTTAAAGTATAACAGAACCTCTGCACCTAACAGCTCGTATCCTGTAACCTCTGTAGTCACCTTGCATGCGCAATTAGCTACATCTTCCTTATCATCAGAGATGTTCTCCGGTCTGATGCCGAGTACAACAGTCTTTCCATCGTAGTTGCCATCGATCAGCTTCTGAGCCTTTGCCTCAGGTAATACAACGGAGAATTTATCGAATGTCAGTGTTACTTCCTTGCCATTGATCTTGCAGACAGCATCTACAAAGTTCATCTGAGGTGATCCGATGAATCCTGCTACGAACAGGTTATCCGGCTCCGCATATAATCTCTGCGGAGAATCTACCTGCTGGATGATACCATCCTTTAATACAACGATTCTCGTACCCAGCGTCATAGCCTCGGTCTGATCATGTGTTACATAGATGATCGTAGCGCCCAGCTTCTGATGTAATGCAGAGATCTCAGAACGCATCTGTACTCTTAACTTGGCATCCAGGTTTGATAAAGGCTCATCCATCAGGAATACCTTCGGATTACGGACGATCGCACGTCCCATAGCTACACGCTGTCTCTGTCCACCGGAAAGAGCCTTCGGCTTACGGTCTAATAACTTCTCCAGATCAAGGATCTTTGCTGCCTCGCGAACCTTCTGGTCAATGACATCCTTGGGAACTTTACGCATCTTCAAGCCGAATGCCATGTTCTGGTATACGGTCATATGCGGATACAAAGCGTAGTTCTGGAATACCATCGCAATATCACGGTCTTTCGGCTCTACGTCGTTCTCTAACTTTCCATCGATATATAACTCACCGGAAGAGATCTCCTCCAGACCTGCGATCATACGAAGTGTGGTTGACTTTCCACATCCGGAAGGTCCTACGAAGATGATAAACTCCTTATCTTCTACTTCCAGATTAAAATCCTTGACAGCCTCAAAACCGTTCGGATATCTCTTGCAAATATTCTTACATGATAAACTTGACATTTCCTTGTCCTCCTAAAATAATGTGTTTGTAACTGTTCAGTACCCTCACAGTTACGATGCAAAATCCATGAGAATCGGCTTCGCCGATGGGATTTTGCACTCCTAAATCACTTTCTTACGCCCTCAGCAGTAAATGCTTCGGGCTGCGCTGAATAGTTACATATGTTTTTGCTTTCCCTCAAACGATATATGTATCGTTCTCTTCTCGCTGTAATTACTATACAAAATCTCAGAAGAATTTGCTATACACGGATTACCTAAAGATTTTTTGCTTTTTCCGTCGGAATGACGAAACACGTCTCTCTACCACTCTACGGTTTGTTCATTTTGAGTATATCCCATGCAATGCCCTGGCATCTGTGTAGGGCTGACCGCTATGATATCGCCGCCATCGTATACTTTTTCCACGTCCATGCGCTCGTTCATATACCATACATTTCCCTGCTCCGTGAGGATATAATCACCTGCCAGCATCTTTGGTGTCTCCTCCGGCAGCTGATAGCAGCTGTATACATCGTCCCCGTCATTCTGGCAGATCAATTCCCCAGACTGTAGCAATGCGCGAAAACCGAGTGCCTCCACATTCTGGTTGATACTAACAAATGGCTCTGATTTGTTAATTTCACGCGCCTGATCTGCCATATATACGACATATCCCAATGTTAGCGGCACCTCTTCCCCACTGCCAAGCAGCTCCTCCTCGGTCGGAAAATCGGAGATCATGCGCCCGTCCTCCATCAGCACACACAAATGTTCCCCGGAAAACACCTCTGATGCCTGTCCGTCCAGAGCAATCGGATTCCAAGTCTTACCATCCGTACACTCGTACAGCGTGCCATCTTCTATTTTCAACGGTATCTCCTCAGTACAGTCCTTTTCAGCAGAGTATATGGAAAGTACCGCCTCCTGATTCGGTTTGAACGACTGCGCCGGTTTCCGGTTCCAGCCGACCGCGCACATGCAGCCAGCTAATAATATGACCAGCGCAACCGAGAAAATGTGTTTTTTCATCGTAACAGCCACCTCCTGGCATTTAATTATCCGCCAAAATTGACATTTTATTTATAGCTGTAATAAATTTTACTTATACTCTGCAAACCCCGTCACTTTGATTGACCGTCTGCTACAGTTCTCCACATAGGCAGAATAATTTCCAGCTGTTGGAATCGAAAACACATGTGCAAGTACCCCTCTTCCCTCTATATAAGTCATCCTGCCGGTATTATTATTTTTAATTCCAATCCGGTAAACTGCCTGTTCATCCTCACAGGCTACGGAAATCATAATGCTGCTTCCACCAGACATATCTGTTTTCTGATAGAGCACTCTTGTATTTTCCGCTATAGTTCGACTGATAGTTTCAATACCTGATTGCTCTACAATCTCCTTCGACAGGTCAATCTCCGTCACAGTCAGATCTGCATACGCGGTATGCTCCTCCTCGCCTAAGTTTACCCACTCCTGCGGCTCATCCTCGAAAGCGACTTCTGAACCATAAATGCGTCCCTCCTCCCATGCAATCACCTGCGCCGAGGCGATCACGGAAGGAATCAGGGTCAGCACCGCAAGTCCTGCACATGCCGTCGCCACAAACCACCTTCTCGTTTTTTTCATCTTTTTTGCCTGTATCATCATCTCAAGCCTCCTCACAACCATATGTTCCGATTCACACAATGCCATCATCGGTACATGATCCCATCCATTATCTGTCATGCGCACTAAAAACTGCCCATACTCCTTCTGCGTAAACGCCGGATTGCCTATACCGGAATGCAGATCACATATGACTTCCTGCTGGTAAACCAGCTCTTTTTGCAAAAGTCCCGGCAATGGCAAATACCAGTTTATCCAACCGACAAGCATCCCCACTTTTCTCCACAATAGATCCCTGCTCCTGATATGGTTCAACTCATGTGTCAGAATCATGTGCAGTTCTTTTTCCGTGTATGCCTGCTCTGGCAGGACAAGCATCAAATGCCCCCGTCTGGTGACAACCGGAGAAACTACCAGCGGATTCTGGTATAACCTGACATGTGAAATACCAAAACGCTGTTTATACTCCTCAAAGATATCCAGCCAACCATCACAATCCACAGGCTCATTTTTCTGCCAAATCTTATCCAGCCGTTTTTGTCTGTGAAGTGTTCTCGCAACTGCCACCAAAAATCCTCCCAGCCAGATCATCACACCTACCCTGCACACCGCATCGTCAGTCCACAGGCGATCCGACCAAAAAACACCTACAATACATGTACCGCCCGGCAACACTACATGTTTCAAAAAGAACGCACATGGCACAACCGGAACCGCATAAAAACACAACGCCGCCTTCTGCCAATACAGCAACAGATATGGATTCCAGACTTTGAACATACGCGTAACTATCCGCATCATCAGATAAAATACACTTCCGGTAATGCCTGCTCCGAGAATTGCAAATATCAACACCCTGCTCCAGATAATCGCTTCAATCACCCAACTCATCCAGCATTTCCCCTATGCGCTTCCGTTCCTCCTCCGTCAACTTATGTGTCCTGGTAAATGCAGCTAGAAGACCATCAATCTTTCCATCACTCCACAGTTCCACACACTTTTTAATCTCCCGGTCACCATACTCTTCCTCTGTGACGAGCGGATAATAGAAAAAATATCTCCCTTTTCTTTGCATATCGAGATATCCTTTTTTAACCATTTTGCTCAAAAAGGTAGATACCGTCTGCACCTTCCAGTCCTTATCATATGTCGCGTTGACAGCTCCCGTAATCTCCTGAATTGACAAAGCCTCTTCACTATGCCAGATCACTTTCATTACAAGGACTTCACAATCTGTTAATTCTTCCATGCTTTCATAATCCTAACTAATATTCTAACTATTTTCTTAGTTGTATTATACTATGATTATTTTTATGTGTCAAGTCCGCACGTATTTTGTCCTATATGAATCCCACGTGTTTGATACGCATATTCAAACACAAAACACCCATCAAACCTCTCTGAAAAATGTCCAAAGATTGTTGATGGGTAGTTTTCACCGTTTTATTCTATTTATAAATACTATGATTCAATCTAGCGCTTAGAACCGGAAATCCCTGCTGCCGTGCGCGATCTTTGCCAGATTATCCACGACGATGCCGCGCACCTTCTCATTCGGGATATTGCCAAGCTCCTTCCGGATCAGTGCCTCGCCGATCGCACGTGTATCCGGCTTTGCGTAGTCACACAGATACTCCTGCAATGTCATGAGCGCATTCGGATGACAGCAGTTCTGGATCTGTCCACTCTTGCACAGGGACATAAAGCGGTCTCCGGTGCGTCCCTCGCGGTAGCATGCCGTACAAAAGCTCGGGATGTAATCCTGCTCCATGAGCCATTTGACGACCTCGTCCAACGGACGGTTATCAATGACATCAAACTGGGCAGAGTTCTCCTCCTCCGGCTCCTCCTCCACATAGCCGCCGACGCTTGTGCGCGAGCCGCCGCTGATCTGGGAGATACCCAGCTGCAACACACGCTCGCGTGTCTTTTTACTCTCTCTCGTAGAGACAATCATGCCGGTGTAGGGCACGGCGATACGGATACATGCGACAATTTTTGCAAAAATATCATCATCGATACTATTGTCAAAGGCACTCGGATCAATGTCATCCGCATGACGGATACGCGGCACGCTGATCGTATGCGGTCCGACCCCGTGCACTGCCTCGAGATGCTCCGCATGCATCAGAAGTCCTGCGAACTCATATCGGTACATCTCCAATCCAAACAGCACACCCAGTCCTACATCATCGATGCCGCCCTCCATCGCACGATCCATCGCCTCGGTATGATAGGCATAGTCGTGCTTGGGTCCTGCCGGATGCAGCTGCTCATAACTCTTTTTATGGTAAGTCTCCTGAAACAGAATATAGGTTCCGATACCGGCATTTTTCAGTCTTGTATAGTTTTCAACCGTCGTCGCTGCAATGTTGACATTCACACGGCGGATCGCACCGTTTTTATGCTTGATGCCATAGATCGTCTCAATACTCTCGAGCACATACTCAATCGGATTGTTGACCGGATCTTCGCCGGTCTCTAATGCCAGTCTCTTGTGACCCATATCCTGCAGTGCGATGACCTCCGCACGGATCTCCTCCTGCGTCAGCTTTTTACGGGCGATATGCTTATTTTTAATATGATACGGGCAGTACACACAGCTGTTGATACAATAATTGGACAGATATAACGGTGCAAACATAACAATACGATTGCCATAAAAGTCCTTTTTGATCTGTTTTGCCAGTGCATAGATCTGTTCGTTCTTGTCCTCCAGCTCACAATCGAGCAGCACTGCCGCCTCGCGGTGTGTCAGCCCCTTGCGCAGCTTTGCCTTCTCCAGGATCTGGTCAATTAACTCGGCATTGTTTTTGTTTTTCCCGGCATACTCCAGTGTATCCAGAATCTCTCCATCATCGATAAACTCTTCTGCCTTATTTGATTTTGGGTTGTACATAAATGATTCCTCCTATTTATAATCCCCACGGTCACTGACCAGTTCATAGCCAGTGGACGCGATTCTGTTTCCTAAGCAGTTGACACACTCTGCTGCTTCATCTCCGGTACAGATCTTGTTGTCATATAGTAAATATTTTTTCCGGACATCTCCCGGAGAGAGATTCGGCATGACAACATTAGCTCCCGCCAAAATGCCTTTTTCACGGCCTTTTGGGTCAATCGTCCCGAGCGCAGTCGTCGCCGGGAGCAGCACATGCGGATTCATCAGACGTATGACCGCAAGCAGCCGCAGCGTCAGCTCCAGTCCCCCCTGCGGCTGATCCGCAAAAGGGGTATCGTGATGCGGCACAAATGGTCCGATCCCGACCATATGCGGATTCAGCTCCTTGATAAACATCAGATCCTCTACCAGACATTCCGATGTCTGTCCCGGTGAACCGACCATAAATCCGCAGCCGACCTGATAACCGATCTCCTTTAGCTGTCTTAGGCATTGCTTACGATGTGCCAGGCTCAGTTCTGCCGGATGCAGCAATCTGTAATGCGCCTCATCTGCCGTCTCATGGCGCAGCAGGTAACGGTCTGCCCCTGCATCGAAAAATGCCTGATAGCTATCCCGCCCACGCTCACCGATCGACAGCGTCAGCGCACAATCCGGATATTTTTTCTTTATCTTTGCTACTATCGATACAATTCGCTCATCCGTATAATATCCGTCTTCCCCGCCTTGCAACACAAATGTCCGGAAGCCGAGTGCATAACCCTTTTCACAACAATCCAGGATCTGCTCCTCACTCAGCCTGTAACGGTCCGCATGTGCAGCACTGCGTCTGATCCCACAATAATAACAATCATTTTTACAATAATTCGTAAATTCAATGAGTCCGCGCATATACACTGCTTTGCCGTATATTTCTTCCCTCACTTTGCGTGCCTGCGCAAACAAATATCCATCGCTCTCAGGCGTTGCCTCTGTAAGTAAAGCAGCCAGATCTTCCCCCGGCAGATTACCGGCAGATACCAGGGTATCGATTCTTTGTATATTTTTTTCCATCCATTCCCCCATCACAGTTTTACATCTATCGTTTTTGTAGGAATCCCATCCGGCCTTCCTATTATTGTTTAAATTTCCGGAAAGACAGACAATGAACGCTGCAGAATACCATTCATCTGCGCAATCGCCGTGCCGTAATTCGTGACCGGTACTCCTGCAGCTACTGCCTGCTCCATCCGCGAGCGCACTTCGCGCTCAGTCAGCATGCATCCGCCACAATGGATGACCAGTGCATAATCTGCCACATGATCTGAAAAATCCCTGCCGGACGCAAATGTCAGTTCCAGTTTCCTGCCGGTATAAGCCCGCAGCCATTTCGGTAATTTCTCCGTTCCAATGTCACCGCACTGCCTGTGATGTGTGCATCCCTCACAGATGAGTACCTTATCACCATCGTTCAGCTCATCCAGCTTTGACGCACCAGCCACCGCCATCTCCAGAAATCCTTTTCTGCGCGCCATCAGAATCGAAAAAGAAGTCAGTCTGACCTCTTCCGGCACGACATTCATCACCGCTGCAAACGCCTGTGAATCTGTAATCACGAGCGCCGGCGGCGTGTTCAATTCCCCGAGTGTGTGTGCCAGCTCATTTTCTTTTACCACAAGCGCCCGCGCATCCGCATCCAGGATATCCCGGATCGTCTGCTGCTGCGGCAGGATCAGCCTGCCCTTCGGTGCGGCCGAATCGATCGGCACAACGAGCACGACCAGATCACCTTTCTTCAGCTTGTCCGCTATGAGCGGCGGCGGTTCCAGATGCCCTTTTGCAAGCGCGCCGATCGCTTCTTTCAATTCATGGATACCCTGCCCGGTCTTTGCACTCACCCACACCTGACGCTCCAATGGTACACCCGCCAGTTCCACAGCCGCTACATCTACATCAGCCTTATTCCACGCAATCAGATACGGCAGTTTGCGTGCTTCAAACAATTCCAGCAATTCCCGGTCTGTCTGAACTGCGCCCACAGTCCCATCAATAACAAGCACCGCTACATCAATCGTCTGCAATACCTGCGCAGTCCGGGCAACACGCTGTGCCCCGAGTTCACCTGTATCATCAAATCCGGGCGTATCTACAATCACCACCGGTCCAATCGGCAACAGCTCCATCGCTTTTTTCACCGGATCAGTCGTCGTCCCTGCTGTATTGCTGACGACTGACAGCTTCTGTGCTGTCACTGCATTGACCAGACTTGATTTTCCCGCATTCCGGCAGCCAAAAAATCCGATATGCAGCCGTTCTGCACTCACCACATCATTCATTCCCATGATCTATTCCTCTGTCGTTTCATATTATTTATAACTGTAGTATATTTCAGTAATTTTTACAATTCCAAGACTCATTTTCCATGTGCAAAATTAGATACAATGCTGCTAAAATGGGATAGGAACGACTGATCATGATACGCATGATACCATTGATAGCACGCATATAATACGACTGCTAAAAGCAGCAGTCTGCAAAACCATCGAACGATCCATACCCATGCATGCCGCCCGATCTTTCCCCTTCTGATCCATGCTCCCATCTGCGCTCCCTTTGCCTGATTACACCGGTAGCACGCAGGCACCAGATTTTTCTCACTGTTGAGGTCATCAATGCCCTTTCTGCGCAGCTTTTTCTGTAATTCAAGATCACGCGACACCTTCGCAACCGGATACAGATGGTCTACTGTCACACGTTTTTTAGAGACAGGCCTGCCACAATAGGCACAGAAATAAAAGCATCCAAGCACCGGCATAGTATGTGCCAGAAAGCGTGAGCGGTATCCGGAATCACGCGTACCATAACGATTGTCTATATAATATTTCAGATGGTTTTCCCTGCAATATGCCTCCAGACGCTCCAGCCTCCGTTTCGAGATCAATCCACGATATTTGTGCTCCGTACCGCGATCCAGCCCGAAACGTCTCAGCCTGAAATGATACCGCAGCCGGTATCTGTCTCGGCAATCAACGACTACCGGTATTCTCATAGTTACAAATTCCTCTTCTCATAATTTTCTATTTTCCCATTATAAATTTCCATTCCGGCAGCGTCAATCCTAAAACGATCTATTGAAATATAGGAAAAAACGTGTGCAGCATCTGCCACACACGTTCTTCTAACGTTTCATTATTGAATTTCCATCATTGAACCGCACCGGAAAACGGTAAGAATAATTTCTGGTCTGCCACTGTTCATCCTCCAGCATCCGCAACATATTTTTTCCTGTCACCCTGCCCAGTTTGTATTTGGGATGAACCACAGACAGCACCTTAATCCGGTCTACCTGCTGCAGTTCCGCATCATCAAATGAGATCAGTGACAGATCCTCCGGAACCCGTATTCCACGTTCCTCCAGAAACTCCATATAATATTCTGCCACCTCATCATTATACATGACCATCGCTGTACATTCTTTCGTTCTCCGATAAATATGCATCAGTCCCTTTTTGCCCAGCTTTTCTTCCATATCCTTTGTCGAATACCACCGGACACAATCCTCATCAAAAGGGATTCCATAATCTGACAGACATTGAATATAGCCTTTATACCGTTCAATGCCCTGCATATCATCATACTTAAAGATCGCCCCGATTTTTCGATGTCCATACTCAATCAGCATCTTCGTAGCCTCATAAGCAGCCTTCGCATCAGCCATCTCAACACTGTCAAAGGTCTGGTTGGCATAATGATTGTGAATGAATAAGGTCGGCAGATTACGCCTGCGGATCTCTTCATACAGACGAATATTCGGATTTGGGAACGCGGAACGCGTTCCCTCAATAATCAATCCTGATACCCGGCGCTTGAACATGCCCTCCAGATAGAGAGCCTCAGCATTCAGGTAATTTTTCGTGACTGCCACCTCGATGTCATACCCTTTTTCCTTCAATGCAGACTCGATACCATCATACACTCTCGGAAACAGATAATCGGAATAGTAGCTGAGCAGCAATCCGATCCTGGGTCTTTCCTCATCTGAGGAAGATCCCTCGTAAGCGACATATGTTCCGCTTCCGCGGACGCGGACAATCAGACCTTCTTCTTCCAGCTTCTGAAGTGCTGTGCGAACGGTCTGCCTGGAATAACCGAACTTCTTCTGCAGACTCGTCTCGGATGGAAACTTATCCATAGGGTTCATCACACCACTTGTGATGACCGTATGTGCCCAATGATACAATTTTTGATATTTCAGGACATCCTGATCCGTATTCCGCATAGCTGCTCCACAATTTTATTTAATTACCTGAATAGACTCGCGATCCGCAAATACTGCTACGAAGATCAGGAATACAATACCCTGGATCAACTGCATCATCTGAGTAGTGAATCCCATCATCGTCAATCCACTGTTCAATACAATGTACAGCAGAGAACCTACAACAATATTCTCGAAACGAACCTTTGCACCACCAGAGATCGGCATACCACCAAGTACGAGCGCGATCAGAATCTGTGTTTCCAACTGGTTACCACCTGAAGATGTAACGGAACCTACTTTGATAACGTTAATAAATGCTGCGAATCCTGTGATTGCACCTGCCAGTACATAGATCCAGAACTTCATACGGTCTGTACGGATACCGGAGAACATTGCTGCTTTCTCGCCGGCACCGATCGCCTTTAAGTATGTACCGAATTTTGTGAAACGGAAGATCACGAATCCAATCACCAGAATCACAATGGTGCATGTTACTTTGAGTGCGGTACTGTCATAATTGATCAGCTTTGCTGAACCTGCTACCGGTGAGTTAGTGGTCAGATATTTGATAAATCCACGGAACAGGAACATGGTACAGATCGTAACAATGAAAGATTTGATCTTACGGTATACATAGAAGTAACCATTGATTGCTCCGATCGCCGCACCAACTGCGATACCTCCAACGATTGCCAGAGGAATACTGACCTTGGATAACATACATACTACAATCGATGCGATTCCTAAAATTGATCCCTGGGAGAAATCCAGTCCACCCATGGTCATGATAAAAAATACACCCATCGCTGAAATCATCGTTACATATACCTGTGATAGTACCAGTGACATATTTCCCATCATTCTGAAGTTCGTCAGAATGTTGAATAACAGGAATACCACAACCAGTCCTACGATCGGCAGAAGCGAACGAACCAGCGACATCTTTGATACTTTTTTGAGCTCCTGCTCTTTTGTGTTTGCACTTGCTTGACTTGCCATAACTGCCTCCTTATACCATCATCGAAATCAGACCATTCTCATCCAGATGCTCATCGCGCCCCAGTTCACCGCTGATCTTTCCGTCTTTCATGATGACAATACGGTCACACATACCGATCAGCTCCATCAACTCTTCTGAAATCATAATGATGGACTTACCATTTTTTCTCATCTCGTTCATTAACTGGTAGATGTCCTGTTTTACCTTGATATCAATGCCTCGTGTCGGGCTGTCCAATACGACAATATCAGAATCTTTTCCGATCCATCTTGCCAGAACGACCTTCTGCTTGTTACCACCGGACAGGTTGGAAACAAACTGATCCACATTGACCATCTTGACTGACATCTGCTGCGCATACTTATTGGCAAAATCGCGTCTCTTCTTATCGCTGAGGAACGGTCCCTTTCCTGCGAGTTCATCGAGTGACGGCAGACAGATATTATCTCCGATACTCTGGTTCAATACAACAGACTCATTGTCACGGTCCTTTGATGTATATGCGATGCTGTGCTTGATTGCAGTCGGAATATCATTGATCTGTGTTCCGTCTGCCAGTGTCACACTACCCTCACGGTCATAGGAAGCACCAAAGATTGCTTTTCCGATCTCATGCATACCAGACTCAGACAGACCACCAAATCCGAGAATCTCGCCCTTATGCAGATCAAAGGTCACATTCTCGATCAGTCCGGGTACTGTCACATTCTTTACAGATAATACAACTTCATCAGAGACTTTCTCGCCATAATCAGAACGGTAATAATCACCGGTCACTTCACGGCCTACCATCAGTTTCTTTAATGCATCCTCATCGACATCCGAGCTCTTAACGGTATCGATATACACACCATCACGCAGGATTGTGATTGTATCAGATCGCTCAATAATTTCCGGGAGGTCATGTGAGATGAAAATAACGGTATTGCCACTCTCACGAATGCGATCCATATGCTTATACAACTCCTCACGTCCTTCCTGTGAGAGTGCTGTCGTTGTCTCATCGATAACTACGATCTTCGGATTAAAATAAGTAGCCTTTACGATCTCTACGAGCTTACGATCCTCGAAATTGTAATTATCAATCATATCAGATGCCTTGATCCGGTCGAAGCCGTACTGCTTGAGCAGTTCCTGCGCTTTACGATTCATGGCATTTGTATTTTTTAACCCAAAATGTACAAACTGATCCTCATGTCCGAGGAAGATATTCTCTGCAACTGTCAGTCCGGACAATGTACCGAGTTCCTGCACGATGATGGACACGCCTTCTTCATTTGCCTCCACCTGATTTTTGGGATGAATTTCCTTTCCATCCAGAATAAAGCTTCCGCTGCCGATACTGTAAATGCCTGTCAGCATATTTGTCAGCGTAGATTTTCCGGAACCGTTCTCTCCGATCAGTGCATGTACCTCGCCTTTATTGATATTGAAGGATACATCCTGAACGGCTTTGGTAATACCAAAGTTTTTACATAGATTTTTTACCTGTAATCTTACTTCACTCATTGCTGTCTTCCCCCTTTCATTACTTGACGATCTCGCCCTTTGTAGCCTTGGTTGTCACAGTAATGATAATAAGCAGTGCCAGTCCTGTGATAACGTCCTGGATTGCAGTCGGAGCTCCGAGTGCGATAAATCCAAAGAAAATAATATTGATCACGAACTCACCGATGATGATGGCCGGTAATGGCATACCATATTTCTTAAAAGCCAGACCAAAGAAACATCCCATCGTAGGTACAAAGTTTCGGCTCATGGAAGCCATACCTGTTACAGCGACCATAGATGATCCATAACTGATTGTCAGGATTGCCATGACTCCGAGGAATGCACCACTTAAAATGAATGCCAGCACTTTGTATTTATTTACATTGATACCCATGTTCTTGGCAACGAACTCATCACTGCCGATCGCATAGGTATAGGTACCGATCTTGGTATAATTCAGGAATATGTAAGCAACTACGCACGCCAGCAATGCCAGGATAATGTCGCCGGGCATCTGTCCGAATGCACGCAGATTTGAAGGCAGTGTCTGCTCTACGCCGCCTGCAATATAGTTTGCCAGTGACTCATATATCAGGGCAAGACCGGTCGTAACGATCATAGACGGAATACGGAGTTTTACATAGAACATACCATTCAATGCGCCGACAATCGTTCCGGTAATGATACATCCAAAGATCAGTCCAAAATATCCTAAGTTAAACCGTGTAGCCATTACACAGCCTACGATTGCAGACAGCATAATGTTTGCACCGATCGAGAAATCGAACATTCCCATTACCATTACAAAATAGAAACCTACCGCCCCGACAGTGGCGATCAGACTCGCCTGGAAATAATTCAGCATATTTGAAAATGAACCGAAGTTATGCGGAGTCAGGATTTTAAAAATTAGCCAGGAAAGTATAACCAGGCCGCACAGGATGAGATATCCCATTGCTTTCCCCGAAAGTTTTTTAGTACTCATATCATCTACCTCTTTTTATCGTCATTTCTGATTAAGAAAAGGTGGCATTGCCATTGCGACGCCACCTTTTCAAAGTTATTTTCCGCTATTCTATCTCTTACTTACCGGAACGTGCTGCCGCATCTTCAATAGAAACGCTCAGTGCGGTCTGCTTTAAGTCGTCAAGACTCTCATTTGACATCTCAACCAGTTCATCTGCAGTGTAAGGTAACTGATCTACGAAATACTTCTCGTAATCTGCGTAATCATCTGCTGATGATACATACAGGTAAGGGAACGGAACGTCCTCAAACTTGCCTGCGAAGTCTGTGTAGTTACCCTTGATTGCATTGTAAACCATCATGAAGGAAATCAGAGGATCACAGTAATGTCCGCCTGACTCACCAGCCATAGATCCGTTTGCAAGTCTCTCACCAAGGTCAGGTAAGAAGTCTGTAGAAACGATATCGATAGAGTCTGTCTTGCCGGCACGCTCTACTGCTGCGATAGCTCCCTGAAGAGGATCTCCGCCGCCGCCTGCAGGAATCAGTGCATCCAGTGAAGGATCTGCTGCCATCAGGGCTTCTGCTGCCTTTGAACCACCCTCAGAAGTAGTACCAGCGTACTGAGGCTCAGAAAGTGCTGCCTGATCATCGGGATGATCTGCGTTCCACTTCTCAACGCCTGCCTTGTAGCCTTCCCATCTTCCAAGCCATGTAGCATCTCCCTGCTCCCAACCGATCAGACCGATGTTACGGTCGCCGTTGTTCAGAAGGATGTTTACAAGTGCCTCACCGTTTGCCGGCTCATCTTCGTGAACGGCACCGATGTAGTAAGCGGAATCCTTAGCTGCCTGATAGATATCTGCGCTGTTCTCCTCGCTGATAATACGGAAGAACTGTGACAGATAAACTTTGTTATCATCACAAGTCTTAATTGCTGAAGTCATCTCTGTATCAGATGAGTTACAGATAATGATACCCTGGCATCCTGCTGCTACTAACTGCTCTACAGAAGCTGTAACCTTCTCAGATACATGTCCCTGGTCAACATACTGAACTTCTACTCCTAAAGCATCTGCTGCTGCGTCAAGGATCTTCTTACACTGGGAACCAAGTACGTCTGTGGAAGACCAGATCGATACACCAATCTTGATCTTGTCAGGTGCAGTAGTTGTGGAAGCAGTATCACCTGTGCTCTCAGCTGAATCACTGCTGTTGCTGTCGGTGTTTGCAGGCTCTGAAGAATCAGATCCAGATCCGCATGCTGTCATGCCGACTACCATGGTTGTAGCCAAAAGAACTGCGGCTACTTTTTTTAAAATCTTTTTCATACACATGTCCCTCCCTTAGTATGTGTTTGTTTGATAGGTCTTATTATAATCACCCATCCAGATATTTGCAATAAAATACAACCATTTTTCTTTCTAAAGTTGTATTGTAATTGGTGTTTTTTAGGCTTGTGCATTCACAATTTGTTCATGATTTGTACATATTGTCGGCTATTTTTGAAATTTTCAAATATTTCACGTGCTTTTTTGTGCATTTTGCGCAAGAAAATCCATTCGCATGCTGCATGCGCAATACAACTTTTCTTTTCCATCACCTTGTATTATCTTGTATCATCTTTTTCACAGATGGTCAGAACGATCACACTGCGCGGTGCGAGGTCATAACGCCCGGCAACGACAGGCTCATTGATCGGCAGTGCCTCCTCACGGGCTGTATCCGCAACGAGCATCCACCGTTTGCCTGACGGTGCATCCGGGAAACTCGTCCCCAGTTTTTCCCAATAAGTATTTACACCAACAAATACCAGATCATCTGCCCCGGCATCATCCTGTCCGGCATATAACAGCCCGATCAGTCTGGCATTGTTGCCACAGTCGGCATTCCACGCACGTCCATGATGGTAAGAAATATCTGCGAATCCGCATGCAGCAGGACGCGTCGGCTTGCGCAGTACCGGATGTTCCTTTCTAAAACGGATCATAAACTGCGCAAACGCATACACATCTGCATATTTCTCCTTGCGGCTCCAGTCCAGCCATGAGATCTCATTGTCCTGACAATATGCGTTGTTGTTTCCGTTCTGCGTATTACAGAATTCATCGCCTGCATAGAACATCGCCGGTCCGCGGCTGCACAGCAATGCTGCAAAAGCATTTTTGATCATCCGCCTGCGCAGTGCTTCTACCTGCGCATCCTGCGCATCTCCCTCGCAGCCACAGTTCCAACTGTTTCCGTTATTATCCCCATCCGTATTGTTCCAGCCGTTTGCCTCATTATGCTTCATATTGTAGGCATACAGATCATACAGCGTAAATCCATCGTGGCAGGTCAGAAAATTCACGGATGCACTCTGACCACGCACGAGGGGATCATAGATATCGCGTGAGCCGGTCATGCGTGCCACTGCCGCCGGCGCCATGCCATCATCCCCTTTTAGGAAGCGGCGCATATCATCCCGGTATCTGCCATTCCACTCTGCCCAGCGGTTCCAGCTCGGAAATGTGCCGACCTGATAGAGTCCGCCAGCATCCCACGCCTCTGCGATCAGCTTTACTCCGGAGAGGATCTGGTCAAATGCCATATTCTCGAGCAATGGCGGATTGTCCATCGGTGCCCCGTTCTGATCCCTGCTGAGGATCGATGCCAGGTCAAAGCGGAAGCCATCCACCCGGTACTCCACAACCCAGTAGCGCAGACAGTCCATGATAAACTGACGCACGATCGGATGATTACAATTCACACTGTTGCCGCAGCCACTGAAATTATAATAATAGCCTTCCGGCGTCAGCATATAGTAGATCTTGTTATCGATTCCTTTAAAAGAAAATGTCGGTCCGAGATCATTTCCCTCTGCCGTATGGTTGAATACAACATCCAAAATGACCTCAATCCCATTCTCATGCAGTTCCCGGATCAGGCGCTTGAGCTCATCTCCCTCGTGATTATGTTCCTGCACGAATGAGTAACTCGTATTCGGTGCAAAAAAACATACCGTATTATAGCCCCAGTAATCGAGCAGCTGCCTGCCCTCATGCTCCCTGGCAGAATCCATCTCATCAAATTCAAAGATCGGCATCAGTTCTATCGCATTGACGCCCAGCTCTTTCAGATAAGGGATCTTTTCACGAATACCTTCGAAGGTACCGCGCGCCTCCACTCCCGATGTCGGACTCATGGTAAAACCACGCACATGCATTTCATAGATGATGAGATCCTCCAGCTTATTCTCCAACTGCTTTCTGGCGCCCCAGTCAAAGTTATTTTCCACAACCCGTGCTTTATATATGTGCTCGCCCTCAAACTTTTCTCCCCATACACGCTGTTCGGTCACAGCCCGTGCATATGGGTCTAACAGAATGGCATTTTTGTCAAACCGGTGCCCCTGTGCCTCGTCATAAGGGCCATCAAACTGATACGCATATTCAAAATCCTCGATCTTTAAGCCGAACACAAACATGGAATACGTGCTGCCGATGCGGTAATTGTCCGGAAATGGCAATCTCGCATATGGCTCACGTTCTCTCGGATGGAACAGCAGCAGCGTACAGCCCGTCGCATAATGCGAACTGATCGTAAAACTCACGCCCCCATTACCCTGCACTGCTCCGTTGGTGCGGTAAAATCCGGGGCGCACCTGAAAACCAGCAATCTCATCTAACGGCTGCAGTCTGTGCCCCCGCAGGCTATCCGTCTCATGCATTTTATCCAACATCTCCACTTGCCTCCATCTGTCCTCTTCCACTGTATCAATCCGTGGAGCTGTTCGGTCTCCTCCTAGCCCCAATCTTTTTTATTATACACGATACACGCAAAAAAAGGAACCTTAAAGCAATGCCAGTAAGGTTCCTCTTATATTCCGCTTTTTATTTTGTCTTTCACGCCAAGCCGCTTATGCCTCACGTGCAGTGACCAGATTTGCCTTGATCAGGCACTTTTTCAGTTCCGTACCGATGATCGCTATCAATACAATCTTGATCAGGTCAAAGCCAACGTAAGGAATCACCCCTGCCGCCAGCGCCTGCGCAAATGTCAGTCCATTCAGATATGCCAGCCATGCACTGCCAAACACATATGCCACCGCAATTCCAAGTACCATGCCGAGCGCTGAAATGATGCGGTTCTTCCACCAACGGTCAATAAAAAATCCGCTGATCAGCGCCGTAAAGATAAATCCGATCAGATATCCGCCAGTCGGTCCGAACAGCTTTGCAGGACCGCCGGTGTATCCGGAAAATACCGGAAGCCCAACAAGGCCAAGCAGAAGATATAAGCACATAGCAATTGTTCCCCGCCACATGCCAACCGCATATACAGCCAGATACACACCTACCATCGTCAGCGAGATCGGCACCGGGCTGAACGGCAGCGGTATCGCAAGCGGTCCGAGCACGCAGATCACTGCGGCCATCAATGCAGTCAATGTCAATTCCTTTGTTTTCATATTCATAGTCATTCGCTCCTTCTTCGCTATTGTCTTTTGACATTGTAAACGATCTGTTTTCAATTGTCAACCTTCGCTTTTATATTGGTTAACATTCGTTTTTTATTTGCACGACCATTAAATTGGAGTATAATATGTGGGAGTAAACTGCTTTTCAAGTAAAAAGCAACAAGACATAAGGAGGATCTATCATGAAGTTAAAAGAATTACAGACTGCCATGATCGCAGCCATGAAAGCAAAAGATAAATTCCGCAAAGACGCCATCGCAGCGCTCGTATCAGCGGTCAAAAAGAAAGGTATCGATGCCGGATGCAGAGATGATATACCAGACGAGATGGCAAATGAGGCGATCTTGAAAGAGATCAAATCCGTAAAGGAACAGATCGACAGCTGCCCTGCAGACCGTACCGAACTGTTAGAAGAGTACAAAAAGCGCTATGAGATCATGAGCGAATTTGCCCCGAAGATGCTCTCTGCTGAGGAAGTCTCAGCGATTCTGCAGGAAAAATTTGCTGATGTGCTCGCGACCAAGAATAAAGGACAGATCATGAAAGCTGTCATGGGCGAACTAAAAGGAAAGGCTGACGGCAAAGTCATCAATCAGGTCGTTGCCGAGCTGACAAAATAACAGTTACCCCCCTGTTCCCAACAGGCATCTGCCATGATTTGTGTGCATTACCAGTTCAATCCTATTGCGGATTTGTTACAGAATTGTTACAATCCATTTGTATTCAGCTGATGCACAAAATATGACAATAAGGAGGACGTAACTATGTGTTTTAATTTCAATAGCTGTTCCGAGTTATTTTCTGCACTTTGCAGATATTTCAAACTCGGCTGTTAACAACTGACACCCCATTTTTATATACCCCGGTCACGGCAATGTGACCGGGGTTTTTCCGGATATCTAGGCGATCCACCACGTACCGTCTGCCGCCTGATACAGACCTCCGACTTCCTCAGAGAGTATATTTCCACCATAATCTTTGACAATCACTTTATCATAGTAGTTATACTGATCAGTCGCACGACCCGCTTCTTCATCCCAGCCTTCCTCGATCCATTTTTCAATATATATTTTGCCGTCCTCCATGAAAATCACGCTTTCCTGAGGGCTGAGCGAAAATGAAATCCGCTCCGGATAATAGCACTCAAATGTGCGGTGGTCCTGGCTGATCACATGTACCGGATTTCCGATTACACGCAAATTGTACAGCTCTACAGCTTCGGTAGACAACTCAGTCTCTTTTTCCAGAAGTTCTCCCGGAATATAACGATACAAGGTGATTTTCTTCTCATCATAATCACCCTGCAAAAAATAGTACCAGTCCTTTGCATAGACCGGATTGCTATATACAACATTTCTCTTTTTCGAAAACGGCTCATAAACTGCTCCGGTCTCAAAATCATAAAACAAAATCACCGAGCCCTGATAGCCGCCCACCTTCGACCACTCAATCAGATCATAAAAATCATTTGTATCTGAATGTGCATAGGCAAACCGATCCTGACCGATGATTTTTTCTATATATCTGCCTGTCGTTTTTTCAAAACGTCTGACCATATCTGTTATCTCTCCATAATAATTCTGATCTTCACCAGCTGCAGCAGCGTACAATTCCGTTGTCTGGTCAGTGTGAGTAAATATCTGCCCGTTCCCCCTCGTAGACCATCAGGCGGATGTCCGTTCCATCCGGAACGTCCGCATGACAGCCCACGGTATATTCCACATCCGGCTGTATCTGCTTCAAAACGGTCACTCCACCTGCTGAGATCTGTGCCGTTTGCTCCTTCTGCGCATCTGACAACAAATGTACCGTAATATCAAAATCATTCTGGTTTTGAATCGTCAGCACACCAGCAGCGGAAATCACCCGCTCATTACTATATGTAATGACATAAGAACCATCGCCTGATTCATCCAGCCACGAAACCGAACAATCCCACTGATCTGCCGTCTCAACCGGCTCCGATTTGGAACATGCACACAACAACAGTGCACAAACCATTACAGCTAGCAGACAACATTTTTTTCTCATAACAAGCACCCTCCTCACTCGTAGTCAGCACCCATCATCTCGCGCCTGTGGCATGTTAATGTCACAACAGGTAACTGACTCACAGTTTTACACCTTCTTGAATTAACAAGGCTCTCAAACCTCAAATGATATGAGGTTATCACCGAGCCAACACATTTTGCGAAATGCGGTTAACAATATTCCGAAGTTATAAAGCAAAAATTTCTATCTATTATAACACACCTTTCCTCTGGAAGAATATAATTTTCTTGTCCTTCCAGATTTATCAAAAATATTTTTGAACAAAAACAAAATTCATATAGTTGCGCTACCTGATCCTCCGTAAAAAAATGCTTTAAATTTAATATCACAAAAACCGGTATAGTGGCTCAATTGCCAAGACAAAAATCTGAGATTTTTATAATGAACTGATATGGTTGATCAGTTACAGGGAACACTGGGAAAGTAGAGGAACTCTCCCCCTGTTCCATTTATGCTAAGCTACATATGGCAACAGCATTGCCGGATAGTAGCATTCA
>CAKRIZ010000012.1 GCA_934351445.1 uncultured Eubacterium sp. | reverse complement strand
GAAAAAGAACAAAAAAACAACCCCACCCCTCATGAATGAGGGGCAGGGGAGTTGAAGTGTCGGAGACACTTTTTTATCAATGTGCACAAAATTCATCCATATTTCCATATGTAAAAACAAAATGAGTGGCTTGTAACTGTTTCATAAATCCGCTATACTAATCGGTAGGAAGGCGGTGGAAGGATGGAAGAACTCTTCCTTCAATGGGTGTCAATGTAGAAGATTTAACATTGAAGTAAAGTAACTATTCAGCACAGCCCGAAGCATTTACTGCTGAGGGCGTAAGAAAGTGATTCAGGAGTGCAAAATCCCATCGGAGAAGCCGATTCTCATGGATTTTGCATCGTAACTGTGAGGGTACTGAACAGTTACGAAGTAAATTTGGTATAAGGAGAACGAAAATGAACGAAGTATATGAAAAACTGTTGAAATGTTATGAGAGTGTCAAAGCAAAGGTCGATTTTACACCGGAGATAGCGCTGATCTTAGGCTCCGGTCTCGGTGACTATGCCGATCAGATTGAGGTCGTAGCGACACTTGATTATAAGGATATTGAGGGATTCCCGGTGTCTACCGTACCGCTGCACAAGGGGCGCTTTGTATTCGGATATGTAGAGGGTGTGCCGGTCGTGATCATGCAGGGCCGCGTGCATTATTATGAGGGCTATTCAATGACCGATGTTGTACTGCCGACCAGACTCATGAAGATGATGGGCGCAAAAGTACTGTTTCTGACGAATGCGTCCGGTGGTATCAGACAGGGCTTCCATGCAGGAGACTTCATGCTGATCAAGGATCATATTTCCTGCTTTGTTCCGTCACCGTTGATCGGTGCGAACATTGAGGAACTGGGAACGCGGTTTCCTGATATGAGTCATATCTATGATGAGGATCTGCAGCAGATCGTGAAAAAGGCAGCCTGCGATCTGGACATTCATTTGAAAGAGGGCGTATATATCCAGCTCACCGGCCCGGCTTATGAGACTCCGGCAGAGATCAATATGTGCCGTGCGATGGGTGCAGACGCAGTCGGCATGTCTACGGCATGTGAGGCACAGGCAGCAAAGCATATGGGCATGAAGGTTGTCGGTGTTTCCTGCATCTCCAACCTGGCAGCAGGTATCTCGCCGAAGCCGCTTACACATGCGGAGATCACGGAGACCGCGGATGCAGTCGCTCCGATGTTCAAGCAGCTTTTGACCGAGACGATCAAACATATAGCAAAAACACTGTAGAATCAAAGGAGAACAGATTTCATGAATATACGTTTTTTTAATGCGAAGATTCTTTGTCTGAAGGATGATGCGGCGCATGAATACCGGATCATAGAAGGTGAGCTGTGGGTGCGCGGCAATGAGATCGCCTATATTGGTGATGGCAGTGATACAAGCCATGTATTACTGCCCGGTGAAGTCATTTTGTGGGATCGCGAGATCAATGCTGCGGGCAGGCTTATTATGTCAGGATTTAAGAATGCACATACGCATACGGCGATGACATTCCTGCGTTCCTATGCGGATGATCTGCCGTTACAGAACTGGCTGAATGAGCAGGTGTTTCCGCGTGAGGGACAGCTCACGGAGGACGACTGCTATTGGCTGAATATTTTAGGTATCATGGAATATCTGACGAGCGGTATCACATCTAATTTTGATATGTACTTTTTCCCGCCGGTGGATGCAAAGGCATCGGTAGACACGGGATTTCGTACCGTACAGACGAGTGGACTCAATAACTATGGCGGCACGGTAGAACTCATGGAGGAAAACTACCACATCGTCAATGAGATGAGTGACCTCACGAGCTTTATCGTGGGATTCCATGCGGAGTATACGACTTCACCCGAACTGATGCAGGGAGTCGCAGCACTCGCACAGAAATTAAAATCACCGGTATTTCTGCACAATTCTGAGACGAAGCTCGAGGTCGAGGAGTGTATCGGACGATACGGCAAGACGCCGACGCAGCTTACGGATGCACTTGGCATGTATGAATATGGCGGCGGCGGCTATCACTGCGTATGGATGGATGATACGGATTTTGAGATCTTTAAAAAGCGCGGACTTACGGCAGTGACAAACCCGGCATCGAATCTGAAGCTGGCGAGTGGCATCGCGCCGGTCAGCCGCTATGTCGCAGAGGGTATTCCGGTAGCGATTGGTACAGATGGGCCTGCGAGCAACAATTGTCTGGATATGTTCCGCGAGATGTTTTTGACGACTGCACTGGCAAAGGTAAAGGATATGGATGCGGCAGCGGTACCTGCGAATGAAGTGCTCTACATGGCGACGACAGCCGGTGCGCGCGCAATGGGACTGGGTGACTGCGATGATCTGGCGGTCGGTAAAAAGGCAGATCTGATACTGATCGACCTGATGCAGCCAAACATGCAGCCGGAGAACAATCTGGTGAAAAATATCGTCTACAGCGGCAGCAAACAGAATGTAGTACTGACGATGGTCAATGGACGGATTCTCTATGAAAACGGCAATTTTGCCATCGGCTTTGATCCGAAGGAGATCTATGCAAAGGCAAATGAGATCATCGGAAGAATGAAATAAGAGGACAGGAATTTATGAACGTATTATTTATTCATCACAGTTGTTTCGTGGTGGAACTCGACACGAAAGTGCTCGTATTTGATTATTTTAACGGCAATCGTGTGAACGGTTATCATTTTGGTGGCAAGCTGCCGATTTATGATGCGGATACTCCGATGTATTTTTTTGCGAGCCACAAGCATCAGGATCACTTTGATATGGATATCTACCGTTTCGCGGAGCGTTATGAGAATATCCATTATATCATTTCAAAAGATGCGAAGCTCAGTCCGAATTTTCTGCAAAAGCATGGAATCGATCCGTCCATCCGTGAGAAGATCACCTACGTCACACATGGCGAGGACTATCTGATTGATGATGTCAAGGTGCACACGTATCTGTCCACGGATGCCGGTGTAGCATTTGCGGTCGAGGCAGATGGACGGCACATCTACCATGCGGGCGATCTGAATAACTGGAAATGGGAAGGCGCGGGTGATCTGATCAATGGTAAGATTGAGCGTGTCTATAAGCACCAGATCGGTCTGATGGCAGACACGTATTTTGACGCAGCATTTGTCGTGCTCGATCCGAGACTGGCGCAGCATAAGTTCAAGGGCTTTGATTATTTTCTGAAAAATGTGTCTGCAAAATATGTCTTTCCGATGCACTGCTGGCAGGAGTTCGGCGTGATCGATGAGTATCTGGGCCGGATTGCCAATCCGACATTTACCGGACGCATCATGCGCATTACGCATGAGAACCAGTATTTTGAGGAGTTGAAGTAGGAAAATCCCATTGCGGAGTAATTTTGTATGGATTTTGTATCAGAATCCGGGAGAAAGTGAGAAACCATGAAAGTAACAATATTTACAGACGGGGCAGCGCGTGGCAATCCGGACGGGCCCGGTGGCTACGGCGCGATCCTGCGCTATGTAGACAGCCGTGGGGAAGTACATGAAAAGGAGCTGTCCGCCGGATATAAAAAGACGACGAATAACCGTATGGAGCTCATGGCGGCGATCCGTGGCCTGCAGCAGCTCAACCGTCCCTGTGAGGTGGATCTGTATTCGGATTCCAAATATCTCACGGATGCGTTCAACCAGCACTGGATTGATGGCTGGCAGAAAAAAGGCTGGGTAAAATCTGACAAAAAGCCGGTCAAAAATATAGACTTGTGGAAAGCATTGCTCGCGGCCATGCAGCCGCATCAGGTGAAATATATCTGGGTCAAAGGACATGACGGACACCCGGAGAATGAGCGCTGCGACCAGCTCGCGACAGGGGCTGCGGACGGCAGTGATCTGCTTGATGATGTGGAACTGCAATAGAACATATGGTATCAAAAGGGGATAAGAATGAGTAAATCAGACAAGCAGATAAAAAAAGAAAATGACCGGCTGAAGCGGATTATAGATACGGCGTTCCGCATTTTTGTAGAGAAGAAGATAGAGGCGGTCAGCATGAGCGAGATCGCAGAGGCAGCCGGTGTCGGCAGGGCAACACTGTTCCGGTGTTATGCGAATAAGACGGAACTGGTCATTGCTGTGTGTGCTGCAAAGTGGAAGGAATATCTGGACGATTTAGATGCCAGACGCCCGATCTCATCGATCGGGGAGATACCTGCGATTGACCGTTTTATATTTACACTCGATAGTTATATTGAAATGTATCAGAATCGTAAGGATCTGTTGCAATATAACGACAATTTCAACCATTATGTCACACATGAGAAATGCGGGAGTGACCAGTTCACAGACTATCATGCATCCTTGTATTCTGCAAACACCAGATTACATCTGATGTATGAGAAGGCGAAGGAGGATCACACCTTTCGGACTGACATACCGGAGGAGGAGTTTATGCGTGTGACGGTACATACGATGATGGCAGTCTGCGCACATTACGCCGGTGGCTTCATCTGGGGCGCACAGGATAATAAGGATTACACACCGGAGCTGCTGTTGCTGAAGGAGATGATATTAAATTATGTGAGATGCCGGAACTAACACATAGCAAATGGAAGCGATGTACTGGTTATTGTGCCTTTCACGAAGAAAGATTGAAAGAAGAAAGCTACGGAAAGATATTGAAAATCGGCCTCAAATCGTTTATAATTTGATACGCTATATATAACTATTATCCGTGGTTGCACGGCCGGGGTGTCCGGTTGTGCCGCGTAGAGACAAAATAGGAGGTTTTACGATGGTAGCGATTTTTGGGAGCTTTTTACAATATGTAATTATCATGGTTATACTGGCAGCAGTCGGTGTAGGTGGCGTATTCGCAGGAAAAAAGCTGCGTGAGCGCAAGGATGCAAAGATGGCTGCCGGGACTGCGGAGGATAAGCAGTAGTGTAATTGTCCGGATTATGCGCAAAGTTGACTGCATAGCAGTGGGAAAACGCCTTCAGGCGTGTCCCGGAACGGCGTGGGCTGAGCTGTCACAATACAGGCTTTATGCTGATAGCACTGGACAATTATAAATATATACGTGTGACTGGAGGAAACACTGTGAAAAAGAAGTATGGCGTAAATGAATTGCGCAAAATGTATCTGGAATTTTTTGAGAGCAAGGGACATCTGGCGATGAAGAGCTTTTCCCTCGTTCCGCATAACGACAACAGCCTGTTGCTGATCAATGCAGGTATGGCACCGTTAAAGCCTTATTTTACCGGACAGGAGATCCCACCCCGCAGACGTGTGACGACTTGTCAGAAATGTGTGCGTACCGGTGATATCGAGAATGTGGGAAAGACAGCCAGACATCTGACGTTCTTTGAGATGCTGGGTAACTTTTCGTTCGGAGATTATTTCAAGCATGAGGCGATTGCATGGTCGTGGGAGTTTTTGACCAAAGTACTCGGACTGGAGGAGGATCGTCTGTATCCTTCCATCTATGGCGAGGATGACGAAGCATTTGACATCTGGACGAAAGAGGTAGGTGTAGCTCCGGAACGTATCACACGTTTCTACCGCGATCCTGAGACCGGAGAATGTGATAACTTCTGGGAGCATGGCGCAGGACCGTGTGGACCGTGTTCCGAGATCTACTACGACCGCGGTGAGAAATACGGCTGCGGCAAGCCTGATTGTAAGGTAGGCTGCGACTGCGACCGTTTCATGGAAGTATGGAACAACGTATTTACACAGTTCAACGGTGACGGTCATGGCGGTTATACAGAGTTGGAAAATAAAAATATTGATACCGGTATGGGACTGGAGCGTCTGGCAGTTGTCATGCAGGATGTGGATTCCGTGTTTGATATCGATACAATGAAGGCGATCCGCGACCATATCTGCCAGATGTGCGGTAAGACGTACCAGCAGGATGCGCTCGATGATGTCAGCATCCGTCTGATCACTGACCATATCCGTTCGACCACATTTTTGATTTCTGACGGTGTCATGCCGACGAATGAGGGACGCGGTTATGTACTCCGCCGGCTGATCCGCCGTGCGGCAAGACACGGCAGAATGCTCGGCATTCCGGGAACATTTATGGCAGATCTCGCTGCGACCGTGATCCGCGAGAGCAAGGATGGTTATCCGGAGCTTGAGGAGAAGAAGGACTTTATTTTCAAGGTGCTCACACAGGAAGAGGAGCAGTTTAACAAGACGATCGACCAGGGCTTGAAGATCCTTGCGGATATGGAGAGCCAGATGCAGGCAGCAGGAGAGAAGACACTTTCCGGCGAACATGCATTCAAGCTGTATGACACTTACGGATTCCCGGTAGACCTGACTGCCGAGATCTTAGAGGAGAAGGGCTATACACTCGATCAGGATGGCTTCGATGCATGCATGAAGGAGCAGAAGGAGAAAGCCCGTGCAGCCCGCAAGGAGACGAACTACATGGGTGCGGATGCGACGGTCTATGATGAGATCGATCCTGCCATTACATCCTCATTTGTAGGATATGACCATACAACCACAAAGTCTAAGATTACAGTACTCACGACCGAGACAGAGCTGGCAGAGGCATTGACAGAAGGCGTGAATGGTACTGTGATTGTGGATGAGACTCCTTTTTATGCGACGATGGGTGGACAGATCGGTGATACCGGTGTGATCACGACTGCAGAAGGTGAGTTTACCGTAACTGACACCATGAAGTTAAAGGGTGGCAAGATCGGGCATGTCGGAACCTGTACCAAGGGTATGGTCAAGGTTGGTGATGAGGCGACACTTGCGATAGACACCGCACGCAGGGCACAGATCTGCAAAAATCACTCTGCAACCCATTTATTACAGAAAGCATTGCGTGAAGTACTCGGTACACACGTAGAACAGAAGGGCTCGAATCAGGATGCGGAGCGTACCAGATTTGACTTCTCTCATTTCTCTGCGATGACACCTGAGGAACTGCAGAAGGTAGAAGATATCGTAAATGCCAAGATCAATGAGGCACTTCCAGTTGTGACAGAGGTCATGAGTGTGGATGAGGCGAAAAAGTCCGGTGCGATGGCATTGTTTGGTGAGAAATATGGTGAGAGTGTCCGCGTGGTATCTATGGGAGATTTCTCAAAGGAATTATGTGGTGGTACACATGTAGCGAATACTGCAGATATCAAGGCATTCAAGATCATCTCCGAGTCCGGTGTGGCTGCAGGTGTGCGCCGTATCGAGGCGATCACGGCAGATCATGTATTTGCATATTATGATGAGATCGAAAAGCAGTTAGAAGAAGCAGCAAAGCTGTTAAAGACAAACCCCGCAGGTGTGATAGAGAAGATCACACATTTACAGGCAGAGATCAAGGAACTGCATGCAGAGATTGAATCTATGAAGTCTAAGGCTGCAAAGGATGCACTCGGCGATGTCATGGATCAGGTGCAGGATGTGAAGGGCGTGAAGTTCTTAGCGACCAAGCTGGAAGGTGTGGACATGAATGGTCTGCGTGATCTGGGCGACCAGCTCAAAAACAAGCTCGGTGAGGGCGTGATTTTGCTGGCATCCGTAGCAGATGGAAAGGTCAACCTCGTAGCGATGGCTACTGACGAGGCACAGAAGGCAGGTGCACATGCAGGTAATCTGATCAAGAGCATCGCTTCGATCGTAGGTGGTGGCGGCGGCGGACGCCCGAATATGGCACAGGCAGGCGGCAAGAATCCGGCTGGTGTCGATGATGCGTTAGCAGAAGCAGTCAACGCGCTGAGCGGACAGATTAAATAAAAACCGGATGAAATTTTTCGGGAAACAATCTTGACGAAATGAAAATATCTGGTATAATTATTTGCAGTGCAATTAGGATATGACCTTACAGTTGATATGCACAATTCACAACTGGAGGGAGGTTAGGTGTAAGAATGTCTAGTGTTACAGTTAAAGAGAACGAGACTTTAGATAGCGCTTTACGCAGATTTAAGAGAAACTGCGCAAAGGCAGGTATTCAGCAGGAGATTCGTAAGAGAGAGCATTATGAGAAGCCCTCTGTAAAGCGCAAGAAAAAATCTGAAGCAGCTAGAAAGCGTAAATATAACTAATTTGAATTGGTTATGAGCGACGAAACCCCGGAGCATTTGCTCCGGGGTTTTTTGTATGCCTGCGATATATTTGAAAGACGCCAGAAGTTGCCGGTAAGCGGACTTTCACGGATCAGGACTCTTTATTCATCTGTTTTACATTAGTGCGTCCGAGCAGATAATCGACTGAGCTCATCTTGGTAAAGGGCAAGGTTGAACTGCTTTGTATGCAATAGCATGGACTTTGCAGGGTCTGTCTTACAGATGATCAATGAAGCTTTGAATTCAAAAGTAAATAGATCAGACATAAAAATCCCCTCTCGTTCATATAGTGATATATGGACAGGGGGGATTTTGTGGCTTTAAAGTTGCTGGGAGCAGGATGTATCCTGCTATCATGTACCGGTTTTGTATTATCCAAAGAGTGGGAGTTCGCAGAGCACAAAAGACAGTTGGACGAGCTCGCATTTTTTCTGACACTGTTGCAGAATGAGATATGCCGGCTGCGGTTTCCGTTGTCGGTTGTGCTGGAGCATTGCGCAGCAAATGTGGGACATCCCTACCGGGAATTATGCGAACATGTACAGGAAAAGCTGATCCGGCAGGATAGCGGTGATGTATCGGCAATTTGGCGGACACAGACCGAGGCGGATCGGAATTTGTTTTTATTGGACGATGCGCAGTTGCAGCTATTATCGGAGATCGGAGAGGTACTGCGGATGGATCATGTCGAACTGAAGGTGGAATTATTTGCAGCCTATCAGAAGCGGCTGGCGGGGCTGACGAAGGATTATGAACTGAGCCTTGTGAGCAGGCGCAGGCTAAACCGTTACGGAACGATGCTGGCAGGAATCTTTGTGATTATACTCCTGCTCTGAAAATCGTTGCAGGTTTGAGCCGGATGAAGTATACTAATCACGTATAACATAAGCGGATAGGAGCGAAATACATGGATACCATGCCGATTGATGAGATCATACAGAGAGTCACAGATATATGCAAAAAGAATCAGGTACAGCATTTATCGCTGTTTGGATCATTTGCTACAGGAACAGCATTGCCGACCAGTGATATCGATTTTGTCGTGTATGGGTGTGCAGATATGATGCGGCTGGAGGATGATATCGCAACGATTGAGACTCTGAGAAAAATAGATCTGTTTGAATATGATCATATCTTAAATAAATATTTGCTGGAGGATATCGATAAATATGGAAAACAAATTTATTAACCGCTATCATTCATATTGTAAGTGTCTGGATAATCTGAAAAAAAGTCTGACGGCGAATCCGGCAGATGATTATGACGGTGATGGAAAACAAGCGGATTTTTTTGCAAAATAAATCCTAGAACCGGAAAAGAAGGAGTGAAGCATCGAATGGGTAGATTTGTCAATCCGGATAACAGTGCATTTCAGGTCGCTTTGAATTCTGAGATATATGTGGATAAAACAGGGCTGATCGCATATACGAACAAGGTTATGAATACAAAACAGGCACTGATCTGCAACAGCAGGCCGCGCCGCTTTGGAAAATCGATCACAGCAGACATGCTGACTGCCTATTATAGCAAAGGCTGTGATTCGATAGAATTGTTTTCCGGTCTGGAGATCAGTGCGGATGCTTCGTTTGAAAAGAACCTGAATCGGTATGATGTGATTCATTTTGATGTACAGTGGTGTTGTATGGACGCTGAGGGAGCAGAGCAGACCGTTGCGTATATCAATGATCAGATGATTAAGGAATTGAAGGAACTGTATCCGTCAGACATCCCGGATGATACACAGACTGCATATGGAGCGATGTCCTGCATTCATGCAGCTACAGGAACAAAGTTTATTGTAATTATAGATGAGTGGGATGCGTTGATTCGTGATGAGGAAGCTAGTCAGGGTGTGCAGGAGGAGTATATCAATTTTCTACGGGGGATGTTTAAAGGTACTGAGCCGACAAAGTTTATACAGCTTGCTTATTTGACTGGAATCTTACCAATCAAAAAAGTGCATACCCAGTCTGCGCTTAATAATTTTTCGCAATATACGATGGTGAGTCCGGGAGTGATGGCTCCGTATATCGGCTTCACGGAGGATGAAGTAAAAGTGCTCTGCCAAAAATACCGGAAAGATTTCCGGGAAGTGAAACGATGGTATGATGGTTACCGGCTTGGTGATCTTTATGTATATAATCCAAACGCGGTTGTGTGTCTGATGCAGGAGGGGAATTTTCAGAGCTATTGGTCTATGACGGGTACTTATGAGACGATCGTTCCGTTTATTAACAGAGATTTTGATGGTCTGAAGACATCCATCATAGAGATGCTGTCCGGTGCGCAGGTGCCGGTATATGTGAGCTCCTTTCAGAATGACATGGTCAGCTTTGCGGACAAGGATGACATATTGACATTACTGATCCATCTGGGCTATTTGTCGTATGATCAGAAGCATCAGACCGCCTTTATTCCGAATGAGGAGATCCGGCAGGAATTCGCAGCGGCGACCCGCAGGAAAAAGTGGAATGAACTACTGGATTTTCAGCGAGAATCGGAGGCATTACTGGATGCAACATTAGATATGGATGCACATGCGGTTGCAGTGGGTATCGAGAAAATACATGCAGAATATGCATCGGTGATCCAGTATCATGATGAAAATTCGCTCAGCAGTGTGTTGACCATCGCGTATCTGAGTACGATGCAGTATTATTTCAAACCAGTCAGAGAATTGCCAAGCGGTCGTGGATTTGCGGATTTTGTTTTCCTTCCGAAAACAGAGTATGTGGATGATTATCCGGCGCTTTTGATAGAATTAAAATGGAATCAAAATGCACAGACTGCGCTTATGCAGATCAAAGAGAAAAAATATCCATCTGTGCTGGAAGCCTATACGGGCAATATCTTACTGATCGGTATCAGTTATGACAGGAAGACAAAAGAACATCAATGTGTCATAGAAAAATTAAAAAAATAATCATAAAATCCCCCGCTTGTTCATATAGTGATGTATGGACAAGGGGGGATTTTTATGTTGGAGGAACAGTTGCTCAGATTATTTCCATTACATATGCGTGAGAAACTGCGGCAGGCAGATATCGACCAGGGCACATTGGAGGAGATCCGTGTGCGGGTGGGACAACCACTGATGTTCCTATATGGTGATCGGGAGATTTTTTTTGATGAAAAGGGCGGCAGGCTGAGTGGACGGCTGCAGGATGCCTACCGGATGCGCAGTGAGGATCTTGAGGAGATGGTCAGTTTTTTATGCAGTTATTCGATCTATGCCTATGAGGAACAACTGCGCATGGGCTATCTGACCTTGCGCGGGGGGCATCGTGTCGGTGTGGCAGGAGAGGTGGCGCTGCAACAGGGGCATATTGTGCGCCTGCAGCATATTTATTTTCTGAATATCCGGATTGCACGTGAGAGGAAGGGGTGCGCACAGGCGCTTGTGAATGCGGTGCGGGATGCGTGTGGGATCTATAATACATTGATTTTATCCCCGCCGGGTATTGGCAAGACGACCTATCTGAGGGATGCGGTCCGCATTCTGTCAGAGGGTGATACTGCGCATGCGGGTATGAAGGTCGGTGTGGTGGACGAGCGTTCGGAGCTGGGCGCCGGTTATCTGGGTGTTCCGCAGAACGATCTCGGACCGCGCACAGATGTGTTAGAGGGAGCCGGTAAAAGTGAGGGAATCTATATGCTGCTGCGCTCGATGTCTCCGCAGGTGATCGCGGTTGACGAGCTGGGGGCAAAGGATGATTTTGAGGCTGTGACACGTGCGTTCCACAGTGGCTGCCGCCTGATCGGGACGGTGCATGGTGAGTCGGTCGAGAGCCTGCAGCACATCTGTGGATTTTTTAACTGGAGCGGAAAAGGTGAGATCGGTCGTTTTGTGGTATTGGAAAAGGATGTACGTGGACAACGCAGCATGCGTGTCTATGACAGCCGTATGGAACTGATTACAGGTACACAGTGAGGCTAAGGGGTATATATGAGTGTAAATATGATATTCAAGATAGCAGCAGTCGGTATTCTCGTCACGATTCTCGGACAGGTACTCAAACACAGCGGGCGCGAGGAGCATGCGTTTCTCATCAGTCTGGCGGGGCTGGTGCTCGTACTGCTGTGGGTCGTGCCATATATCTATGAGCTGTTTGTGACAATGCAGACATTATTTGAACTGTGAGGCGGGTGTATGAATGTAGTACAGATGTCGTTGCTGGCGGTAGCCGGTGTATTGCTTGCAACCGTATTAAAAAAAGAACGGCCGGAATTCGGTATCCTGATCAGTATCGTTGTCTGTGTCTGTATCTTTTTCAGTGTGCTGGGCAGACTCTCGATCCTGTTGGAATCTGTTGGCAGACTGCGCGAACTGGCAACGCTGGATGTCGGCTATTTCCGCACGATTTTAAAAATGATAGGCATCACCTATGTAGCAGAATTTGCAGTCAGCCTGTGTAAGGATGCCGGTTATGCAACGATTGCCTCCCAGATCGAGATGTTTTCTAAAATATCAATCCTGCTGTTGGCGCTTCCGGTGATTGAAGCCTTTTTGCAGTTGATAGCCACGGTGGTGACATGAGAGATAAAAAAATAAAAGTGAAATCGGAATGGCGTGCTGCGGACAAGGGAAGGCATCTGAAACGATGCGGGTACAGAACACGATTTATCATTGAATTATGCATGTGCATAATTACTGCCATGATTATTCCGGTGTTCCTAAATACGGAAACCGGAATCGCAGCGGAACAGACTGGTTCTGAGCCGGGAACGTTGGCAGGAGATGCGGCTATTGATCAGGCGGATGGGCTGACGGATGATCTGCTGGGGGAACTGCAGACGGATGATCTGGATGCTTTCCTGCAGGAGCAGAGCGATGAGACAGATATGGATATCAGTTTTCTGCAATTGTTGCAGAATCTGTTGCATGGGGACGCGAAACCGGACGGACAGACGGTGTGGAACTGGCTGGTCAATCATTGCTTTGGCGTCGTACATACGAACCGTGGCTATCTGGTACAGATGCTGGTGCTGTTATTGGCATTTGCGATGCTGCAGGGGATTACCGGGATTTTTTCCAATGCGTTTTTATCGGACATGAGTTTTTTGGCTGTCTATTTTTTGTTTTTATACAACGCCCTGCGCGTATTTGCATCCATGCAGGAAGTGACCTATCGCTGTCTGGACCGGATCACAGAGTTTACAATGCTCATCCAGCCGGTGTTTTGTATGGCGATGGTGTTTTCATCCGGTGTCAATTCTGCGAGCCTGACCTATGAGATCCTGTTGCTTGTGCTGTATCTCGTCCAGAATCTGCTGCAAAAAGTGTTGTTTCCGCTTGTATTTATCTATTTAGTGACACAGTTTGCAAATTATACATGGAAGGAAGAACATTTTTCGAGTATGGCACATTTGCTGGAGAGCGGCGTACTCTGTGCACAGAAAATACTGATAGCATTTGTACTGGGACTGAACCTGATCCAGGGGCTGATTGCCCCGGCGGTCGATCAACTGCGCAGGAGTGCGGCAATACGCACGATCGGGGTCATCCCGGGTCTTGGCGGAGCTATGAACAGTGTGAGCGAACTCCTTCTGGGCACCGGTATTCTGATTAAGAACAGCGTGGGAGCGACTGCGGTGGTTGTGCTGGTATTGTTGTGTGCAAAGCCGCTGTTGGAGATTGCCGTGCTGACACTCGTCTACCGGATACTGGCGGCTGTATCGGAACCGGTGACAGATAAACGGATTTCCGGTGTACTCGATGCTCTGGCAAAGACCGGATTGCTCTACGCGAAGCTCGTAGTCACTGCCATTCTGATGCTGTTTTTGTCGGTCACGGTCGTGTGCATGGCGACCGGGGCGGGCGTATGATGTGCATGCGGTGCCCATTTGGCGGCCGCATGCCTGAACCGGAAAAGGAGGCCGCATGCAGACATTCGTAGATTGGATCCGCTCTGTATTGATCTTGTATTTTTTGATGATGATCGTCTTGTATTTTTCGGCAGGTGAAGCTTATAAGAAATTTATCCGTTTTTTCATGGGGCTTGTATTTGCACTCACGGTCATGGCTCCGCTTATCCGGCTGTTCGGGCAGGCAGATGCACTTAAGGAGGGCATCTCCTATGAGAATTTCAGGCAGGATATGGAGGAGGCACAGCTCGATTTTTCACATATGGAGCAGACGCAGGAGCAGGTGTACCGTGTGCATTATGGGCGTGCAATGGAAGAACAGTTTGCTGAACTCGCCAGGGAGCATTTGCTGCAGATAAAGAAAATAACGGTGACGCTGGATGATAATTATGAACCGCAGCAGGTGCGGATACAGGAAGGACTGACAGGGGACGGTGAAGTGCTGCGGGACTATTTGTGCGAAGTATATGGATTACAGAAAGGACAGGTAGTGGTGGAATGAGTGGTGGAAAATGGATCGATCACTGGAAGGAGAAATATGGGGAAAAGTATAAGGATAAAAATACCTGGCTGATCATTGGCATTGTCGGCCTGCTGCTATTGGTGATCGCGCTGCCGTCTGGAAAGACGGTGGATGCGCCGGGTGATCTGTCGGGAGATGCTGCGGCCGCAGACCGGGCTGCTACAGGAGATCAGACAGAAGCTGCGCCTGATACTGCGGTGCAGACTGCTACAGAGGATCTGGAGCACCGGCTGGAGGAGACATTGTCGCTGATTGATGGGGCAGGGCGTGTGCGCGTCATGCTCACACTCAAAGATCATGGGGAAAAGGTCGTTGAAAAGGACACGGCGCGCCGTGTGGATGATAGATCAGATACAGATGCAGCTGCAGGTGCAGAGGATACGTCGGAGAACACTGTCTATACGAAAAATGGCAGCGCAGAGACTCCTTATGTATCCAACCAGCTCACACCACAGGTAGAGGGCGTGCTCGTTGTCGCGCAGGGTGGGGGCAATTCAATGGTGAAACAGAATATTTTGCAGAGTGTCATGGCATTATTCCCGCTCGAGGCGCATAAGATTACAATAGTCAAGATGTCGATGCAGGAGGTTAGCGAGCATGAAAATTTTTAAGAAGAATCAGATGATCATCACGGCGTTAGCACTGATGATCGCTGCGGCAGGGTACGTGAGTTATACATATGGAAATGAGGGTGATCTGGCCGCAGCAACGAGTCAGGATGTAGCGGAGGAAACGTATGATATCTCAGAGGAAGATGCACTTCTTGGTGATGAGATATTTACGGATACCGAAGATCCGGCATTGGATACCGCACAAAATGATGCGGATGGGAACGCGGATGCGGCTGGTGATGAGAGTGCACAGACAGAGGAGACCAGTGTGGAGCATCCGGGTGAGACGGTACTGACCGGGGCAGTGGTGGAAAATGTGAATTTTGCCGTGGAGATGAAGATGAACCGTGAACAGGTGCGTTCCGAAAATAAGGAGCGGCTGCTGGCGATCATTGACAGTGAATCACTCTCTGAGGCACAGAAGCAGGATGCAGTAGATAAAATGGTCGCACTGACAGATATTGCGGAAAAAGAGGCAGCGGCAGAGATGCTGTTAGAGGCAAAAGGATTTACAGATGTCGTTGTCAGTATGAGCTCGGATGGTGGTGCAGATGTCGTGCTGGATATGGGTGAAGTGACGGATGCAAAACGCGCGCAGGTGGAGGATATTGTCGCGCGCAAGACGGAAGTCGCACCGGAAAATATTGTGATCACGCCGATTGCACAGGCAGAATAGAAACATACAAAGCCCCGGCAAAATCCGTTACTGTAACGAGCTGCGAGTGAACAGTAACCCGGTATTTACCGGGTCTTTGTATGTATATGGATATTGCTTGACAAATGCCGGTACGACCGATAATATAAGTAATTGCGGATATATTATCATAGATAACAGACAATAAACATACCGATTTGGAGGAAACTCTCGTGGCAGATAACACAGCAAGTATTAGAAAAAGTGAAATAGAAAAACGACGCACATTTGCGATCATTTCCCATCCGGATGCAGGAAAGACGACACTGACAGAAAAATTTCTGTTATACGGAGGCGCGATCAATGAAGCAGGTTCCGTAAAGGGAAAGGCAACCGCAAAGCATGCGGTATCCGACTGGATGGAGATTGAGAAGCAGCGAGGTATTTCGGTGACTTCATCGGTGCTGCAGTTTCATTATGACAATTATTGTATCAACATTCTGGATACACCGGGACATCAGGATTTCTCGGAGGATACCTACCGTACACTGATGGCGGCAGATTCTGCTGTTATGGTCATCGATGGTTCAAAGGGTGTCGAGGCACAGACCAGAAAGCTGTTTAAGGTGTGTGTGATGCGGCATATACCGATCTTTACATTTATCAATAAGATGGATCGTGATGCAAATGATACATTCGAACTGTTGGACGAGATCGAGAACGAACTGGGGATCGCGACTTGTCCGGTTAACTGGCCGATTGGCTCCGGCAAGGGATTTAAGGGAGTCTATGACCGTGGGACAAGAAGTGTGCGTATCTTCTCCGATACACGTAAAGGTACAAAAGAGGGCGAGGAGCAGATCATTTCCATCGACGCGCCTGAATTAGAATCTGTGATCGGGGCAGAATATAAGCAGCAGCTATTGGATGAGGTAGAATTGCTCGATGGCGCGAGTGCGGAATTTGATCAGGAACTCGTTACAAAGGGAGAGCTGTCACCGGTATTTTTCGGATCGGCGCTCACAAACTTCGGTGTGGAAACATTTTTGCAACATTTTTTACAGATGACCTATGCGCCGCTGCCGAGACAGTCGAATATTGGTCAGATTGATCCGTTTTCCGAGGATTTCAGCGGATTTATCTTCAAGATCCAGGCGAATATGAATAAAAATCACCGTGACCGTGTCGCATTTATGCGTATCGTGTCCGGAAAATTCGATGCAGGCATGGAAGTGTACCATGTGCAGGGCGGCAAGCAGATCAAACTGTCACAGCCACAGCAGATGATGGCACAGGAACGCAAGATCGTGGATGAGGCGTATGCCGGAGATATCATCGGCCTGTTTGATCCGGGTATTTTCTCGATCGGAGATACACTCACGACTGCAAAAGAGAAGTTTGAATTTGAGGGTATTCCGACATTTGCACCGGAGCATTTTGCACGTGTGCGCCTGATTGATTCCATGAAGCGCAAGCAGTTTGTCAAGGGCGTCAACCAGATCGCGCAGGAAGGTGCGATCCAGATCTTCCAGGAGTATAAGGGCGGCATGGAGGAGATCATCGTCGGCGTTGTCGGTGTTCTTCAGTTTGATGTCTTGAAATTCCGGTTGGAAACTGAGTATAATGTAGATATCCGATTGGAGAATCTGCCGTATGAACATATCCGCTGGATAGCGAATAAGGAAGAGGTAGATATGGACAGCCTGACCGGTACTTCGGATATGAAAAAGATCATGGATCTCAAGGGAAATCCGTTGCTGCTATTTGTCAATGCATGGAGTGTCGGCATGACGCTGGATCGGAATAAGGGATTGCAGTTGTCCGAATTCGGTCGGAACTAATGTGATAGGTACAATCAAAAGGAGGATCTTTTATGGCAGTTATTCAGATTACAGAGGACAATTTTGATGAGATAGTAATGAAAAGCGAAAAACCGGTATTGATCGATTTTTATGCAGACTGGTGCGGCCCCTGCAAGATGCTCAGCCCGATCGTGGAGCAGATCTCAGAGGAGTATGCGGATACTTATCTGGTAGGGAAAGTCAATGTCGATGAGCAGCCGGGACTGGCACTCAAATATCAGGTCATGAGCATACCGATGTTGGTGACGATGAACCTGGGTATGTTTGCAGCCAAGAGCATCGGTGTGATCACAAAGGAAGAGGTGCTGGATCTGTTACAGCAGGCGGCAGTGCTGCGTGACCAGAAGGTGGAGTCGTAATTAAACTATGGGACAGGGGCAGGTCAGCGGAAAATCGCTGGCCTGTAATGAATATATAAATGATGGAAAAAGGGCAATTAATTTCGAAATACCGAAGTGCGTTGATGGGATTGTCCGCACTTCTGATCGTGGTGTTTCATTTTACGGAAGATTGTTACATATATCACAAGCATATGGGAGGATGGGTCTATTGGTTTTGGAATTATATTGGTTCCTCCAGTGTAGATGCATTCCTTTTTTTATCGGGATGCGGACTGTATTATGCAATGAAGAAAAATCCGGATGTTGGCAGGTTTTATCGCAGGAGACTGGTGAGGCTGCTGATTCCGTATGTGCTGATAGCGCTGCCGTCCTGGGTAGTGTACGATCTGGTTCTGAATAAAACCAGTATCTGGAAACTGTGTAAGGACGTGACATTTCTTTCGTTTTTCAAGGGAGGCATCCGCTGGTACTGGTATGTTGGACTGATGCTTGTCTGCTATCTGATCTATCCGTATGTCTTTTCGATTGTGGACAGCGCACGGGATGCATGGGACGGAGAGATACGGCTGCTGACAATGGTCAGTGCATTTACGGTTCTGGCAGTACTGCTGGAGCTTTATGAAAATCGTATCTTTAATATGACGAATATCGCGTTGCTGCGTGTGCCGGTCTTTCTGGCAGGCTGCTTTTACGGAAGATCCAGTTATGAAAAACGTTCCAGTGATTGGAAATGGGGAATCCTGATGGCTGTTTCAGTGATATTTCTGATGATGCTTCCGTCACCCTCGCTCATTATATCACGTTATACGACAGGTGCCTTTAATGTATGCTGCTGTGCAGCTATAGCATGGATATTTTCAAGGATTCCATCCAAATGGCCGGTAGCCATATTAAACTGGTTTGGCGAACGTTCCTTAGATCTGTATCTTGTGCATGTGACGATACGTAAATTCATGAGATATGCAGGATATCTGACATGTGAGTACCGCTACGAACTGATTCTGGTGGCAGCTTCAGTAGTGGTGGTATGGCTGTTTCATATCATGTCACAGAAGTTGTCAGGCATCTTGGCGAATGATGTGGGCTGACTGTTGCGAACTGGCTTGACGCAGGTGATCGGACAGGCTATAATGAGGGCATCCGTTCTTCGGGTGTTCTTTTTATATTTAACGACCGTGAATCAGATTTTCCCTGTTGACATTTGATATGAAGTGTATTATTATAGCCATAGACGCGAACGGATGTTCGATATTTGGCGCGAAGCATAGAGAATGATTCTAACATACATAAAATAAATAAAGGAGATTATCATGGCAGACGAAAATAAATTAAAGGCACTTGACGCAGCAATTGCACAGATAGAGAAGCAGTATGGAAAGGGCTCGGTGATGAAGCTGGGAGATCCTTCAGCAGCTATGAATGTGGAGACGGTTCCGACCGGGTCACTCAGTCTGGATCTGGCACTCGGCCTGGGAGGACTTCCGAAGGGACGTATTATCGAGATTTACGGACCGGAGTCCAGTGGTAAAACGACCGTTGCGCTGCATTGCGTCGCAGAAGTGCAGAAGGCAGGGGGCATTGCCGGATTTATCGATGCAGAGCATGCTCTTGATCCGGTCTATGCGAAAAATATCGGTGTAGACATTGACAATCTGTACATTTCACAGCCGGACAATGGAGAGCAGGCGCTCGAGATCACAGAGACGATGGTGCGCTCCGGTGCAGTAGATATCGTGATCGTGGACTCTGTGGCAGCGCTTGTGCCGAAGGCAGAGATTGACGGAGACATGGGTGATTCACATGTCGGTCTGCAGGCGCGGCTCATGTCACAGGCGCTCCGTAAACTGACGGCTGTGATCAGTAAGTCCAATTGTATCGTCATTTTTATCAACCAGCTGCGTGAAAAAGTCGGTGTGATGTTTGGCAATCCGGAGACAACGACCGGAGGACGTGCGTTGAAGTTCTATTCATCCGTGCGTCTGGATGTCCGCCGTGTGGAGGCGCTCAAGCAGGCTGGCGAGGTGATCGGAAACCATACACGTGTAAAAGTTGTAAAAAATAAGGTCGCACCTCCGTTCCGTGAGGCAGAGTTTGATATTATGTTCGGAAAGGGCATTTCCAAAGAGGGAGATATTCTCGATCTGGCGGCAGGCATTGATGTTGTGAATAAGTCCGGTGCATGGTATGCCTATGATGGGGATAAGATTGGTCAGGGACGCGAGAATGCCAAGCAGTTCCTCGCAGATCATCCGGATATCTGCGCAGAGATAGAGGCAAAGGTACGTGCACATTACGGAATCGGAGAAGAAGTACCGGATGCTGCCGCTGAGACGGTAGAGACGCAGGAGTAGCCGGATATGTCAGATGTGATGGTTACAGCCATTGAACAGCAGACAAAGGGCAAGCGGCTCGTGCAGCTGGATAATGGAGAACAATGGAGTCTCTATCCGGGAGAACTGCGCACACTGCAGCTGTCAGAAGGCGCAGTTCTCAGCGAGCAGCAGTACATACAGATTCGTCATGATGTGATAGGAAAGCGTGCAAAAAAGCGTGCGATGCATTTGTTAGAGCGCATGGACCGCACCGAACGTGACCTGCAGCGAAAGCTATTGGACAGCGGATATCCGGAAGATCTGGTGGACGAGGCAGTTGCCTATGTGAAAAGCTATCATTATGTGGATGATGCGCGTTATGCAGACTGTTACGTGCGTCTGCGGGGTGCATCAAAGAGCAGCGGAAAGCTGCGTATGGAACTGCAGCAGAAGGGTATCGACAGAGAACTGGCAGATCAGGTACTGGCATCTTACGAAGATGAGCGTGATGAGGCGCAGATGATCCGTGATTTATTACAGAAGCGTCATTATGATCCAAAGACGGCAGATCAGGGGGAGCAGCGCAGGATGTATGGTTATCTGCAGCGCAGAGGTTTTCGCAGTTCAGATATTTGCCGGGAGCTGAGATTGTCATAAATAATACACTTGACATAATGTACAATAAAGGATAAAATTTATATGTTGTAGTTATGACAGATGTACGAATTTTTTGTTATATGTACAATGAAAACTTAATAAGGAGGTGCTCCTGCGATGGTAAGTATTGTTACGATGATAGTTGCTATTCTGGTCACCTTAGTGATTGCTGCAGTTGTGACAGCCGTTATCATGAATCAGTTAGAGCAGAAAAAGGCTGATTCAAAGATTGGTTCGGCAGAAGAACGCGCCAGGTCTATTATTGATGACGCGGTAAAGACTGCGGAGGCAAAGAAACGTGAATCTCTGTTAGAGGTCAAGGAAGAGTCTATCAAGACAAAGAACGAATTAGACCGCGAGATCAAGGAACGCAGATCAGAGGTTCAGCGTGCAGAACGCCGTGTTGAGCAGAAAGAGTCAAATCTGGATAAGAAGCTCGATGCTATTGAGCGGCGTGAGGCAAGTTTTGCAGCTAAGGAAGAAGAGATCAGGAAGCAGAAAGCAGAAGTCGCAAAGCTTAATGAACAGAGAGTACAGGAACTTGAGAGAATTTCAGGTTTGACCTCCGAACAAGCAAAAGAATTTCTTTTGAAAACCGTTGAAGATGATGTAAAACTTGACACTGCAAAACTCATTAAGGAGATGGAAACCCGCGCAAAGGAAGAGGCAGGAAAGAAAGCCAAGGATTATGTGGTGACTGCTATTCAGAAATGCGCAGCAGACCATGTTTCGGAGACTACGATTTCTGTAGTTCCGCTTCCTAACGATGAAATGAAGGGAAGAATCATTGGCCGCGAGGGTAGAAATATCCGTACACTGGAGACGCTGACAGGTGTAGATCTGATTATTGATGATACACCGGAGGCAGTCATTCTGTCCGGCTTTGATCCGATTCGCCGTGAAGTGGCACGAATCGCGCTGGAGAAGCTGATTGTAGATGGACGTATCCATCCGGCCAGAATTGAGGAGATGGTAGAGAAAGCACAAAAAGAAGTCGACACCATGATCCGTGAGGAAGGCGAGGCAGCCACATTAGAGGTTGGTATTCATGGAATCCATCCGGAACTTGTCCGTCTGCTTGGACGCATGAAGTTCAGAACCAGTTATGGTCAGAATGCATTGAAGCATTCGATTGAAGTGGCTCAGATTGCAGGGCTGCTGGCTGGCGAGATCGGTGTGGATGTCAGAACTGCGAAGCGTGCAGGTCTGTTACATGATATTGGAAAATCCGTGGATCACGATATGGAAGGTTCACATATTCAGATTGGTGTGGATCTGTGCCGTAAGTACAAGGAATCACCGCTGATTATCAATGCAGTTGAGGCGCATCATGGTGATGTAGAACCTCAGTCTCTGATTGCATGTCTGGTACAGGCTGCTGATACGATCAGTGCCGCACGTCCGGGTGCAAGACGGGAGACATTAGAAACATATTCTAACCGCTTACAGCAGTTAGAGGATATTACAAACGGTTTTAAGGGAGTTGACAAATCTTTTGCTGTTCAGGCAGGACGGGAAGTTCGTGTTATGGTAGTTCCTGAACAAATCAGTGATGCTGATATGGTTATCCTTGCAAGGGATATTTCAAAGCAGATTGAATCTGAATTAGAATATCCGGGTCAGATCAAGGTAAATGTCATCAGAGAATCACGTGTTACGGATTACGCAAAATAATCCGTGCAATTATCTGAACAAGAGACTGATTTGAAGGCGTTAAGAGGTGATCTTAGCGCCTTTTACTTTTATGATAGGAAATTCCTATCAAATATTGGAGGGCTATAATGGAAAATAAAATCAAACGGATAAACCGTACATTAAAATATCAGGGAGCGATTGTCGATTTTTACAGTGATACGATGCAGATGCCCGATGGCAGGACGGCGCAGTGGGATCTGATCCATCACAGAAAGGGAGCGGCTGCAGTCGTGCCGGTATTGCCGGATGGAAGGATTGTGATGGTACGCCAGTTTCGCAATGCCCTGGATCGGATCACTTTAGAGATACCTGCGGGGGCGCGTGACAATACGACAGAGGAGACGATCCACTGTGCTGCCAGGGAATTAGAAGAGGAGACCGGATACCACAGTGAACGGCTGGATTTTCTGATCTCACTGCGCACAACCGTAGCGTATTGCGATGAATTTATAGATGTATACGTGGCGCATGACCTGATGCAGCGCGAGCAGCATCTCGATCCGGATGAGTATGTGGAGATCGAAAGCTATGATCTGGATGAACTCTGCGAGATGATCTACGCTGGTACGATACAGGATGCCAAGACCGTGGCTGCACTCATGGCATACAAAAATAAATACCGCATAGATTAGAGATAAGGAATCTCAAAGGAGACGGACAATCATGCAGACGCGGGAATTATCCGTCAGACAACAGCTGTTTCTCATATTTTTAGCTTGTTTTTTGCTCGGCATCGTAGGGGCAAATATTTTTATTGCGGAGGGCTTTCAAGGGAGTGGAAGCCTTACGCGCTATTTTTTAAAGCAGTTTCAGTATACACAGATTAATTTTTATGAAGTACTGTGGAATGTGTGCGTGAACCGTCTGGGCATTTTTCTGTTTCTGTCAGCAGTCGGACTGATGCGGGGTGGAAAATGGTTTTACATGGGATTTGCTGCATGGAGCGGGTTTGCCTACGGCTATTTTTGTGTATTGGCGATCAGTGCATTCGGATCCGGAGGTGTACTTTTGTGTATGGTGGCGCTGTTGCCGCAGTTTATTTGTTATATTCCGGTATATCTGGGACTTGTCATGTTGTGTGTACAGCAGCGGCGCAAAGATCTGTGGCGTGGCATGGCGGTTCGGCTGGTGCTTTTTTTCATTCTTTGTGTGGGAATGTTACTCGAATCTTACGTAAATCCTATGATTTTGCAGAAAATGTTAAAATTTTTTTAGGATTTCTTTAAGAAAATTACATAATAATTGCATTTTTTGTTACAGCTTGATATAATGAGCGAAAGTGAGAAAAATGCAAATTTATTTGCATTTGGCGAACGGCGAAATTATAGAGTGATGAAATCACGATATAATGAGTGCAAACGAGTCAACATGCTTGCATGATTGACGAGTGACGAATGTCGGTCATGTGCTGGTTTTGCACATGATATAATGAGTGCAAACGAGTCAATATTCTGGGGGCAGATTGTTACATGAAGAACGAAATCGATGCATTTATCGGTTATATGCAGGAGCAGAAACAGATATCCGATAATACGGCGGCAGCATATACGCAGGATCTATGCAAACTGACAGTGTATATGCACAGCGTGGGGATGGATGATTTTGGACAGGTGGATACGGGTGTATTGCAGGCATATCTGCATGAATTAGAAGTGCAGGGACGTAAGGCGGCAACGGTCTCGCGTATGATTGCCAGCATGAAGGCTTTTTTCACATGGCAGTGTGGGCAGGGAGTGCGTGTGGACAACCCGGCGCAAGGGCTCAAACCGCCGCGGATTGAGAAGAAACCGCCGGAGATCCTCTCGCAGGCGCAGATCGTAAAGCTGCTTGACCAGCCTTCTTCCGGTACACCGAAAGAGCTGCGGGATAAGGCAATGATGGAGCTGTTGTATGCGACGGGTATCCGTGTATCTGAATTGCTCGCATTGCAGCTGGGTGACGTGAATCTTCAGTTAGAATATGTGACCTGCAGAGATGAACGCAAGGAGCGGACGATTCCATTTGGTTCAAATGCGAGGGAAGCGCTGGATGCATATTTGAAGCGCGGCCGCCCCAGACTGGTGGATAATGAAGCGTGTCAGTTATTGTTTACCAATTGCAGCGGTGAGCCGATGAGCAGACAGGGATTCTGGAAATTATTAAAGCATTATGGCAGGCAGGCGGGGCTCACAGAAGAGATCACGCCGCATACGATCAGACATTCGTTTGCAGCGCATTTGTTGAATAATGGTGCGGATCTGAAATCCGTACAGGAGCTGATGGGACATTCGGACATCTCATCGACGCAGATCTATATGCAGTTGTCCGACCGCACGATCCGGGAAGTGTACAAGCAGACACATCCGCGGGTGTGATTTGTGGAGAGGAATGCGTGCTGAGAACGGTAACAGTGAAAAATACATCGATGCAGGACTCATAAAACGCAGGGTTCATAAAAACGAAAGAAAAAACCAGAAGATACCATGTGTGTACCTTCTGGCTTTTTCTTTTGTTTTTAACTGTTTTCTGTAAAATGTTACAGATGGTTAGCAGGACTCTGCAATATCGTAGATCAGCTTTTCGGAATCATCCCATCCGAGACACGGGTCTGTGATGGACTTGCCGTAGACATGATCACTGATCTTCTGGCATCCGGGCTCTAAGTAGCTCTCGATCATGACACCTTTGACAAGTGTCTTGATGGTGTCAGAGATCTGACGGTTGTGTACGACTTCTTTTACGATACGCACCTGTTCCTCGTACTTTTTGCCGGAGTTGGAGTGGTTGGCATCGATGATCGCTGCAGGGTTGAGCAGATCGCGTTCACCGTACATCGCTGACAGACGCATCAGGTCTTCATAATGGTAGTTCTGGACTGTATTTCCGTGTTTGCTCACGGCACCGCGCAGTACAACGTGTGTGAGCGGGTTTCCGGTCGTTTCTACTTCATAACCACGGAAAGTAAAATGATGCGGGTGCTGCGCTGCATATACGGAATTGAGCATAACAGAAAAATCACCACTCGTAGGATTCTTCATGCCGGAAGCCACATCAAAGCCGCTGACGGTCAGACGGTGCTGCTGATCCTCTACGGAACGGGCACCGATCGCTACATAAGAGAGCAGATCGGATACATACTCCCAGTTTTCGGGGTATAACATTTCATCGGCGGGGGTCAGTTCACTTTCGCTGATCGCGCGAAGATGCATCTTTCTCACGGATATCAGACCTGCGATCATGTCAGGAGCCTTCTCGGGATCCGGCTGGGAAGCGATTCCTTTGTAGCCCTCTCCGGTTGTACGGGGCTTATTTGTGTAGATACGGGGAACGAGCAGCAGGCGGTCTTTGACTTTTTCCTGAACCTTTGCCAACCGGTTGACGTATTCACATACGGGATCTTCGCTGTCAGCAGAACAGGGGCCGATGATCACTAAAAACCGATCGTCCTTTCCTGTAAGTATGTCGCTGATCTGACGGTCGCGATCCTGTTTTATAGCAGCCAGTCGCTCAGACAACGGATACTGTGTCTTGATCTCGCCGGGCGAGGGAATCTGGCGTAAGTAAGTAAAACTCATTTGTAACATCTCCTTATTCTATTGCGATTTTTCACCATAGATAATAGCGGAAAACAAAATATCTGTCAATTGCTTGCATGGGGACAGCGAAAACGTTATACTTATGGTACGATTTTGGGCAGGACATGGCATTTGCTGTAAATGTCCGTGGGAATGTGGTTTCAATGCTGTTGTAAATGAGTAAACAGCAGAGATGGAGGAATAGGAATGTATTATGGTGCATTGAAAAAGACGGATATTGCAAACGGACCTGGTGTGCGGGTGTCGCTGTTTGTATCTGGCTGCAGACATCACTGCAGGGAATGCTTTAACCCGGAGACATGGAGCTTTACTTATGGGGAGGAGTATACGGATGTGGTGGCATCTGAGATCATGAAGGCGCTGGAACCCGGTTATATCAAAGGAATCACGGTACTTGGTGGTGAGCCGTTTGAGCCGGAGAACCAACAAGAACTGCTGCCGCTGTATCGGGCGATCCGTGAGCGGTATCCGGGCAAGAGTATCTGGGTCTATTCAGGGTATCTGCTGGATGAACAGCTATGGAAGGAGAGCCCGGCACGCACTGCTATCACAGATGAGATTCTCTCGCTCATAGATGTACTGGTCGATGGCGAATTTGTGGCAGAAAAAAAGAACATATCACTGAAGTTCAGAGGCTCGGAGAACCAGCGGATTATCAATGTGCCCGAGTCGCTTGCAGCGGGTCAGGTTGTTTTGCTGCCCGATAAAGATATTCTGTAAAAATTGCCCATAACTGCGATAAAAGGATAGATTTTTATTGATAAATGTAGTATATTAGGGTTACTGTTCACAGGTAGGCATTTTCTGAACTGAAAATGCCGTATGATACAGTGGTGGTAGCAGATTTTGCCGATTTGGAATGCGAAGCATCGGCAAAATCCGTTACTGGAACGAGGTACGAGTGAACAGTAACATATTAGGGACTTGTGAAAAGAACATTTTTAGATATATATGAAGGAGAAAAAAGAAAATGGTTAAGGTTGTGAAATTTGGCGGCAGCTCCCTCGCCAGTGCGGAGCAGTTCAAGAAGGTAGGTGCAATCATCCGCGCAGACGAAACACGCAGATTTGTAGTACCCAGCGCACCGGGCAAGCGGAATGCAAAGGACACCAAGGTCACAGATATGCTCTACGAGTGCTATGGCATCGCAGAGGAGGGAAAAGAGTTTTCCGGAAAACTCGGAAAGATCAGGGATCGTTATGATTCGATTATCAAGGGACTGGATCTGACATTGTCCCTGGATGGGGAGTTCCAGACGATTGCAAAGAATTTCAAGGAAAAGGCTGGAACAGATTATGCAGCGAGCCGTGGAGAGTATCTGAATGGTATGATCATGGCTGCATATCTTGGTTACGAATTTATCGATGCGGCAGAAGTGATCCGTTTTGACCAGAATGGCAATTTCCTCGCAGATGAGACGAATGAGATTCTGTCTGTGCGTTTAGAGCATAGTGAGAATGCAGTCATTCCCGGATTTTACGGTGCAAAGGAAGATGGAACCGTCCACACGTTTTCACGTGGTGGATCTGATATTACAGGATCCATCGTGGCGCGTGCGGTGCATGCAACGATCTATGAGAACTGGACGGATGTATCCGGATTTTTAGTATCTGATCCCCGGATCATTGACAATCCTGCAGTGATTCATACGATTACTTATAAGGAGCTGCGCGAGCTGTCTTATATGGGAGCGGGAGTACTGCATGAGGATGCGATCTTCCCTGTGCGCAAAGAGGGTATCCCGATCAATATTAAAAATACAAATGCGCCGGATGATCCCGGTACGATGATTGTTGAGAGCACCTGCCATCAGCCGGAATACACGATCACCGGTATCGCAGGCTTACGTGATTTTGTGGCAGTCAATGTCGATAAGGATATGATGAATTCTGAGGTGGGATTCTGCCGGAAAGTATTACAGGCATTTGAGGATAATGATATTTCAATTGAGCATATGCCCTCCGGTATCGATACGATGACTGTATTTGTGCAGAGACAGGATTTTGAGGGCAAGGAGCAGCAGGTATTATCTGCGATCCATAAATATGCACAGCCGGATACGATTGAGATCGAGGGAGGACTGGCTCTGGTCGCTGTCGTAGGACGTGGTATGAAATCTACACGCGGTACAGCAGGCAGGATCTTTTCGGCGCTTGCACATGCACAGGTCAATGTGAAGATGATCGATCAGGGCTCCAGTGAGCTGAATATCATTATCGGTGTCCATAATGATGACTTTGAGCGGGCGATCCGTTCGATTTATGATATTTTCGTAGAGACACAACTGTAATCAGAATCAGGCGTTATGTCATAGTGACAGATCATGTTTTGTGGTGAATAGGAGGACTGCATGATGGAAGCCGGAGTATACCATTAGAGATGAGATGTCTTTCTTCCGGATGTAATTACATGATGGCATTTTATAGACAGCAGGTCTTTGGACCTGCTGTTTTTTGCGCTATTTGCATTTTCTTTTCATTTTCTGAAAAAACAGTTGACAATCACTGCATCACGTGATATAAGTGTATTATCACAACTAATACAGCTAGTACACACAATACGGCTATTGGTTGTGCAGGCGTAAGAAGGAAGAAGAGCAAAAGCTGTTCCGGACAGTTTTGAGCGGCTGTGAAGGAACAAGACAAGGATGGAAAGGAGGAGCGTGCATGATCCAACTGAACTACCGTGATGCCAAGCCGATCTATGAGCAGATAAAGGAAGGTCTGCGGCGGCTGGTCATCACAGGAGCGATCGCGAAGGATGAGAAGCTTCCCAGTGTGCGTGAACTGGCGAGCGAACTGGCGATCAACCCGAACACGATCCAGCGTGCCTATCGCGAACTGGAGAGCGAGGGTTACATCTATACGGTATCCGGCAAAGGCAGCTTTGCAGCGGAGCAGGCAGATGTGACCGGAAGGAGGAACGAAAAGTTGTTAAGGGAGTTTGATGAAATCGTAAGAGAGCTGTTGTATCTGTCAGAGGATAAGGATACTCTGATCAGACGGATTGAAGAATTAGCAGGAGGAGGGGAAGAGCGATGATCCAAATCACAGATGTTGTAAAAGATTTTGATGGATTCCGCGCGCTGAACCATCTGAATATGCATGTGCCAAAGGGCGCGATCTACGGACTGGTCGGACCGAACGGAGCCGGAAAGTCGACGATTATCCGCCATATTACGGGTGCTTACCATCAGGATCTGGGCGAGATCAGGATTGATGGAGAGCCAGTCTATGAGAATCCGAAGGTGAAGGAGAAATTCTCTTATATCCCGGACGATATCTTTTATTTTATGCAGGCGAATACGCTTGATATGATGAAGTTTTACAAGGGTATTTATAAGAAGTTTGACATGGATCTGTTTCATGCGCTGGCAGATTGTTTCCCGGCCGTGGATGTCAGGCGCAATATCCGCAGTCTGTCAAAGGGTATGCAAAAGCAGGTAGCATTCTGGCTGGCAATCTGCTGCAGACCGGAGCTGCTGATCCTGGATGAGCCGGTAGACGGACTCGATCCCGTGATGCGCCGCCAGATCTGGAGTATCATCATGGGCGATGTGGCTGAACACGGAACGACCGTACTCGTATCCTCACATAACCTGCGTGAGCTCGAGGATGTGTGCGACCATGTCGGCATTATGAATGATGGCAAGATATTGATCGAGCGCTCATTGTCAGATCTGCAGGGCAGCGTGACGAAGGTACAGGTCGCATTTGACGGGGAGATGTCTGCACTGCCTGAGCATATCAAGGTGCTGCATCAGACGATTGCAGGGCGTGTCCATACGCTGATCGTCAAGAGTGAGCCGCAGGAGGCGCAGAGAGTGCTGGCAGCGATGAATCCGATCTTGCTGGATGTGCTGCCGCTGACTTTGGAAGAAATCTTTATTTATGAGCTGGGAGGTGTGGATTATGCAGTCAAAGATTTCCTTTTTTAATCCGACGGTATGTAAAAAGAACCTGACACGCTTCTGGCCGTTTGCTTTGTTATATCTGGTCTATCTGATTATCGCGCATCCGTTAGTGATCTATACGTCGTTCAATCGGTTGATCTATTATAGCAGCGACATGACCGCTGAGTCGCTGGTATACAGTCATTTTGTCGATATGACAGAACCGGTCAGTATCTTTCTCGCAGCGATCGTCATGGCGATCGCGGTATTTGGTTATCTGTACCAGAGCCGCAGTGCAAATATGATCCATACGCTGCCGGTGACGCGGACGCAGTTATATGTCACGAATTACGTATCCGGATTGCTGTTACTCATTATACCGCAGTTTTTGGGAGCACTGCTTACCAATCTGGTGATTCTTGGCAGGGCGGCGGATACGACATGGATTGTCTGGGGCTGGTTTGGGGTCACTGCCGGTGAGACGTTGTTCTTCTACAGCTTTGCAGTGCTGATGGTGATGTTTACCGGACAATTACTGGCAGCGGGTCTGTTTTATCTGATCTGGAATTTTTTATACATTGTGACTGTGTTTCTGATCGATGGTATGGGTACATTATTTTTCTATGGCATGTCCGACAATCTGATCGGGACAAATGCGCATCCGCTATTTCCGTTGTTCTACCTGATCCGCAAGGTTGGCTTTGACAGAAACAGCCTGACCGGAGAAGTGTGGTCCAAGGGATTTGGGGTATTGCTGGCATATATGCTGGTCGGCGTGGTATTTGCGGTACTCGCATGGTGGATCTATGAGCACAGACGGATCGAGTGCGCCGGTGATTTCCTGTCGATGAAATGGACGGCTCCGGTATTCCGCTGGGGTGTAGTCTTAGTTGGCGGTATCGGCTGTGCATTGTTTGTGACTTATATCATCAGCGATTATAGCAGCTGGAACCTAAGGGTTGCCCGGTTTGTGATTGCTTTGATTCTATTTAGTGTGGCATTATTTTTCGCGTCTGAGATGTTTATTGAAAAAAGTTTCCGCGTCTTTCATAAACGGATGATCGTGGAATGTGTCTCCTGCGTGGCAGTGATGCTGGTCGCTACAGCGATTCTGCACTTTGATGTGTTCGGTGTGGAGAGCTATGTGCCACAGGCAGAGAATGTAGCGATGGTCTGTGTCCAGTGGGGAGGCAATGAGGCCGATTTTGAAGATCCGGAAAAGATCGGGGAAGTGACAGCGCTTCACCAGCTTATGGTCGACCATCTGGATGAGCAGAAGAAATACACAGATGGGAATGGAAATGAGACCGCTTCCACGGACGGAATCGAACAGACCTATATTGGATCTGTGTCGATTGAGTATACGATGAAAAACGGAAAAGCCGTAAAGCGTAATTATTACAGTATGGCAAAGGATCAGAGCTACGCAGAGCAGGTGGATGGGCAGTTACAGGCATTTGCCGAGGATGAGGACGGATTTTTGAGCAGTGTGCTCGGCCTCAACTATAAGGAACTGGATTGGAAGCCTTCCTATGCGTATGTCAGCCTGCCGGTGGTAGATCCGGATGGAAACTGGTATTATGGCGATTCGGAGACGGATATTTCTGATCCCGGGCAGCTGCAGAAGCTGTATGAGGCATGGCTGGCGGATGTGAAAGCAGGAGCTTTTGCAGGTGATGATGGCTCGCCGTCGGTGGCTGCAGAACTGAATCTCCAGTTCGAGACCAAAGCGGATCTGGCAGATATCCGTTATCCGTCAGGCAGTTCTATGAGTTACCGGCTGGATTACTATGATACCAATGGTGGTGTGGTCTCAAACAGTACGAATATATATCTGAATGACAGATGCACCCATCTGATTCAGGCACTGATAGATATCGGTGCGGTAAAGAATGCCGGAGATCTGAATGTATCAGTTGAATAAACGTGATTAAATATGGTAGAATAACCTCAGTGCCGTGTGGCACCGGGGTTATTTTTGCTGAATGGAGAGATATAAGATAACATGAACAAACAGACACATAAGATCGCACAGGTGGCGCCGGGCAGTATTGCCGAGGAGCTGGAGCTTGCGCCCGGGGATGTGATCTTAGCGATTAACGATCAGCCGTTGGAGGATATCTTCGATTACCATTATCTGGTTGAGGATGAATATCTGGTCGTGCTCGTAGAAAAACCGGATGGTGAGCAGTGGGAGCTGGAGATCGAGAAAGATATCGATGAGGATCTCGGCATCACTTTTGAGAATGGATTGATGGACGATTACCGTTCCTGCTCGAATAAATGCATTTTCTGCTTTATTGACCAGATGCCGCCCGGTATGAGGGATACACTGTACTTTAAAGATGATGATTCGAGACTGTCCTTTTTGCAGGGCAATTATGTGACACTCACGAATATGAAGCAAAAAGATATCGACCGCATTATCCGTTACCGGCTTGATCCGATCAATATATCCGTGCAGACAACGAACCCGGAGCTCCGCTGTGAGATGCTGCACAATCGGTTCGCCGGGGACGCGTTAAAAAAGATCGATATTTTGTACGAGGCGGGTATCCGCATGAACGGTCAGATCGTATTATGCAAAGGTGTGAATGATGGTGCGGAGCTTGCGCGCAGCATCCGGGATCTGATGAAGTATCAGCCGTATATGGAGAGTGTGTCGGTCGTTCCGGTCGGACTGTCTAAGTACCGGGAAGGACTGTACCCGTTAGAACCGTTTACCAAGGAGGATGCCTGCGCCGTGCTCGACCTGATCCACAGCTGTCAGGAGCAGAGTATGGAGGCGCATGGCACGCATTTTATCCATGCGAGTGACGAGTGGTATCTGCTCGCGGAGCGCCCGCTGCCGCCGGAGGATAACTACGACGGCTATATCCAGCTCGAAAACGGTGTCGGCATGCTGCGGCTGCTTTGGGAGGAGTTTACGGAGGCGCTGAACGGAACATCCGCAGATCCGGAGTATACCCGCGAGGTAGCGATTGCGACCGGACGTCTGGCAGCACCTCAGATCGAGCGTTTGATGGGACAGCTTCATGAAAAATATCCGAAAGTGACCGTACATGTCTATGCGATCCGCAATGACTTTTTCGGGGAGCGCATCACGGTGTCGGGACTCCTGACCGGACAGGATCTGGCAAAACAGCTGTCTGTGGTTCCGCTGGGTGAAAAATTGTTGCTGCCGTGCAATGTCATCCGCAGCGAGGAGCAGGATTTCCTTGATGACATGAAGGTGACAGAACTGGAAAAAACTTTACAAGTCCCCATAGATATTGTAAAATCAAGCGGAGCAGATTTGCTCGATGCAATCATAGGAGATAGAGAAAATGAGTAAACCGATCGTGGCGGTGGTAGGCCGTCCCAATGTAGGAAAATCAACACTGTTTAATGCGCTGGCGGGTTCGCGTATCTCGATTGTACAGGATACACCGGGTGTGACCCGTGACCGTATCTATGCGGATGTGAGCTGGCTGAATTATAATTTTACAATGATCGATACCGGAGGTATCGAGCCGGACAGCGGCGATGTGATCCTCTCGCAGATGCGTGAGCAGGCACAGATCGCGATCGATACGGCAGATGTCATTATCTTTCTGGTCGATGTACGTCAGGGTATGCAGGACGCGGATGCAAAAGTCGCAGATATGCTGCGCCGTTCACACAAGCCGGTGATCTTAGCGGTCAATAAAGTCGATAATTTTGAGAATATGTCGATGGATGTCTATGAGTTTTATAACCTTGGAATGGGTGAGCCGTTTGCGATCTCAGCAGCATCCATGTTAGGACTCGGAGAACTGCTCGATGAAGTTGTCAAGCATTTTCCGGACCGAAAGGGTCTCGATGAGGAGGATGACCGCCCCAAGATTGCTGTGGTCGGCAAGCCGAATGTCGGAAAATCTTCACTGGTGAACCGGCTGACCGGAGACAACCGCGTGATTGTATCGGATATTGCGGGAACGACCAGGGATGCGATCGATACGCCGGTCAGATATCATGGAAAAGAATATGTATTTATTGATACTGCGGGACTGCGCCGCAAAAATAAGATTAAGGAAGAGATCGAGCGCTACAGTATCATCCGTGCTGTGACAGCGGTAGAGCGTGCCGATGTCGTGCTGCTCATGATCGATGGCACAGAGGGTGTGACTGAGCAGGATGCCAAGATCGCGGGTATCGCACATGAGCGTGGAAAAGGTATCATCATCGTAGTCAATAAATGGGATGCCGTAGACAAAGATGACAAGACGATCTACCGCCAGACGGAGAAGATCCGCCAGATCCTGAGCTTTTTATCGTATGCAGAGATTATGTTTATCTCCGCAAAGACCGGTCAGCGTGTACAGAATGTATACGAGATGATCGATATGGTCATCGAGAATAACTCGATGCGTATTGCAACCGGTGTGTTAAATGAGATCGTGGCAGAGGCAGTCGCTATGCAGCAGCCGCCGACAGATAAAGGAAAACGTCTGAAGATCTATTATGTGACACAGGTGTCTGTCAAGCCACCGACATTTGTGATCTTTGTCAATGATAAGGAGCTGGCACATTTTTCATATGTCAGATATCTGGAGAACCGTATCCGGGATGCGTTTGGATTCCGTGGTACGTCCTTAAAATTTATCGTCCGTGAGCGGAAGGAGGAGTAGGCTGCTTATGTTACCTCGTTTGATATCGATATTGATCGGATATGCCTGTGGGCATTTCCTCACCGGTTTCTTTTACGGAAAGACACAGCATGTTGATCTGCGCAAGGTCGGCAGCGGCAATGTAGGTACGACCAATACCTACCGCAATCTCGGCTACAAGGCGGGAATATTGACATTATTGGGTGATGTATTTAAAGTCGTGTTATCGGTACTGATCGTATGGGCGATCTATCATAAGGATGCGTCACTGAATATTAAGGTGCTGGAATATTATGCGGCACTTGGAACCATACTCGGACATAATTTTCCGATTTTTATGAAGTTCAAAGGTGGAAAAGGCATCGCCTGTACGGGTGGGCTCATGGTAGCAGTCTGTCCGATCTGTGTGCCGGTCTGCCTGGCGATCTTTATCGTGACAGTAGCGGTCACAAAGTATGTGTCCCTCGGATCCATTCTCGTGTGTATCAGCTTCTTCATCCAGATGATTGTCTATGGACAGCTTGGATGGTTGGGGCTGGGCGGCGCGGATCTGATCGAGGTGTACATACTGGCGGCAGTCGTGATGGCGCTCGGTATTGCCAGACACCGTGCAAATATCGGACGGCTGATGGACGGAACCGAGAGCAAGTTTTCGTTAAAGCAGAAAAAGTAATAGGTGACTGCGGAATGCAGATGGCAGAACCGGTGTAGAGAGCGGTTTTGCAATGACCGGACGAAAAGAGATTTAGAAGGGGATACACAGGACATGGGACAGGAAACGATAAAGATCGTATATCATACAGATAAGATTGATAAATTGACATATATAGACGGCAAATCTGACTGGATCGACCTGCGTGCGGCAGAGGATGTGGAGTTTCATGCAGGCGAGTTCAAACTGGTCAATTTAGGCGTGTCGATGGAGCTGCCGAAAGGGTATGAAGCACATGTTGTGCCGCGCAGCTCAACGTTCAAAAATTACGGCCTGCTGCAGACCAATTCCTGTGGCATCATCGACCAGACCTACTGCGGACAAAATGACATCTGGCGCTGGCCTGCATATGCAACGCGCGATGTAGTTGTCCATGCCAATGACCGGATCTGCCAGTTCCGTATTGTGGAGAATCAGCCGCAGATCCATTTCGATGAGGTAGATCAGCTTGAGGGAGCGGATCGTGGTGGTTTCGGCTCTACGGGAAAAAACTAAAACAGTCGGAGGAACGGATATGTTGATTGTATATCCTGATTATTACAGACAGTTTTCGTGTATTGCCGGGGACTGTGAAGATACGTGCTGTGCAGGGTGGGAGATCGTGATCGATCCGAAATCACAGCAGCGTTACCGACAATCCAAAGTAATGAAAAGACGTCTCCTGCGCGACATCAACTGGCGCAAGGGGACGTTTCGTCAGTGTAGGGACGGGCGATGTGCGTTTTTGCGCGAGGATGGGCTATGTGCGCTGTACCGGGGACTCGGACCGGATGCACTCTGTAGAACCTGTCATAGTTACCCACGGCATACAGAGGAATTCGAAAATGTCAGAGAGATTACATTGTCAGTTTCCTGCCCTGAGGTGGCGCGGATTTTGATGAACCGCACACAGCCGGTGCATTTTCTGGAGACAGAGGATGCGCGGGAAGAACAGTATGGGGCATTTGACTATTTTTTATATGAGTGTCTGTGTGATGCGCGGGCGGTCATGCTGGATATCCTGCAGAACCGCAGTCTGGATATGGATGTGCGTCTGCTGTTTGTACTCGGGATCGCGCATGACCTCGAGCGCAGATACCGGAATGGATGCCTGTTCGAGACGGATGATGTACTGCGTCGGGCGCAGTCCGGGATCATGCTGCCAAAGGTGATGCAGCATCTGGAACATCACCGTGCGGATAACAGCCGCAATTATGCACTTGCAAAACGAAATTTTTACAGGCTGTGTGATCTGGAACGTCTGAGGGATGACTGGGATCAGTTATTGATCGAAACGCAGATGCTGCTCTATGTACAGGGGGCGGCAGGGTATGCGCGTGTGCATGAGGAGTTTGCACAGTGGTGTGGGACGCAGTACCCACAGCTGGATATCCAGCTGGAGCAGCTGGCAGTCTATTTTATCAGTACATATTTTGCCGGGGCTGTCTATGATGGCAGGATCTACAATAAGGCGGATACAGCAGTCGCATATCTGGCATTGCTGTATGATCTGTTTACAGCCAGGTGGCTCAAAAATGAGCGTGATCTGAATACAGAGGATGTCATAGAATTGGTGTATCGGTTTTCACGTGAGATTGAACATTCGGATCCGAATTTGGAAAAAATGGAACATTATCAGTGGTGGAGGATAGATAAATGAAAATAAGACGGGCAAAACAATCAGATTTAGACGGTATCAACCGTCTGTTGTATCAGGTCGCCGGTGTACATCATAACGGCAGACCCGACCTGTTCAAGGGCAATGCGAAAAAGTACAACGATGTCCAGTTGTTGGCGATCATCGCAGATGATGAGCGGCCGGTCTTTGTAGGTGTGGATGAAAAAGACCGGGTGATGGGGTATGCATTCTGCATGTTTGAACAGCATAAAAATGATGAGGTCCTGACGCCGATACGCACACTGTATATTGATGATCTGTGTGTGGACGAGAATATCCGTGGACAGCAGGTTGGCAGCCGCATCTATAATTATGTACTCGATTTTGCCAGAGACAGCGGCTGCTATCATGTGACGCTCAATGTATGGGAGTGTAATCCATCCGCACGGAAGTTTTATGATGCAATGGGACTTGTCCCGTACAAAACCTGCATGGAAAAATTATTGTAGTAGGAATCAATATAGGAATCAATATAGGAATAAATACAACAGTTGAAACCGAGTGGAGAACAATACGATGAAACTGAGCGATTTAAAAGAAGGAAAAAGTGCGAAGATCCTACAGATCAACGGAAAAGGGGCACTTCGCCATCATCTGCTTGATATGGGGCTGACCCCGCGCACGGTCGTGACCCTGCGCAAGGTGGCACCGATGGGAGATCCCATCGAGATTGAACTGCGTGGCTACGAATTGACGCTGCGTCTGGCAGAAGCAGATCAGATTGAGGTGGAACCGGCAACAGTCACAGCACATACGGACACACCTGACAGGCAGCGGCACAGGGTCGCAGCAGAGCATCCGGGTATGGGAGAGCTTGGCAATGCGGATGACTGGAAGCAGCATAAGCTCGGGGATGCGATACCCAAGGATCAGCCGATCCGGTTTGCGCTGGCAGGTAATCAGAACTGTGGCAAGACGACACTGTTCAACCAGCTCACAGGTGCCAACCAGCATGTTGGCAATTTCCCGGGAGTCACGGTAGACCGCAAGGATGGAACGATCCGCAATCACCCGGAAGCCACGGTGACAGACCTGCCCGGTATCTATTCGTTGTCGCCGTATTCCAGTGAGGAGATCGTGACACGGGACTTTTTGCTGAGAGATAAACCGGATGGTATTATCAATATCGTGGATGCGACGAATATCGAGCGTAATCTGTGCCTGACGATGCAGCTCATGGAGCTGGGAATCCCGATGGTGCTGGCACTCAATATGATGGATGAAGTGCGGGACAACGGTGGTACGATCTATATCAATGACCTGGAGCAGATACTCGGTATTCCGGTCGTACCGATCAGTGCAGCAAAAAATGAAGGTATTGAAGAACTGATCAGCCATGCGATCCATGTGGCACGCTACCGGGAAGCACCGGGACGCATTGATTTCTGCCCGGTCGGAGGCGACAAAGGAGACGAGACCGGAGCAGTGCACCGTTGTATCCATGCATCTGCGCATCTGTTGGAGCCGTTCGCCAAAGAGGCTGGACTGCCGGTGCGTTTTACCGCGACCAAGATGGTGGAGGGTGACCATCTGGTATTGGAAGCACTGAAACTGCCGGAGGAAGAACAGCAGGCGCTGGAGACGATCATATCAAACATGGAAAAAGAAGGCGGCGTGGAGCGTGAAGCGGCGCTCGCCAACATGCGTTTTGACTTTATTGAGAAATTGTGTGCACAGACGGTTGTCCGTCCGCATGAGAGTAAGGAGCACAAGCGCAGCGTGAAGATCGACCGGATATTGACCGGAAAATATACCGCATTGCCTTGTTTTATCGGAATCATGGCACTCGTATTTGCGATGACCTTCGCATGGATCGGCGCATGGTTGTCGGATCTGATGACGATTGCCGTAGATGCATTGATCGGGCTGATAGATAAAGGCTTGACGCTGTGGCAGGTCAATCCGGTGGTACATAGTCTGGTTGTAGACGGTATCTGTCAGGGAGTCGGCAGTGTCATCAGCTTTTTGCCGACGATTGTGACACTGTTTTTCTTCTTATCCATACTGGAAGATACCGGATATATGGCGCGTGTGGCATTTGTCATGGATAAGCTGCTGCGAAAGATCGGTCTGTCCGGCCGCAGCTTCGTGCCGATGCTGATCGGATTCGGCTGTTCGGTACCGGCTATCATGGCGACACGTACCTTATCGAGCGAGCGTGACCGCAAGATGACGATTCTGCTCACACCGTTTATGAGCTGCAGCGCCAAACTGCCGATCTATGCATTGTTTACATCAGCCTTTTTCCCGCGCATGTGGCGCCCGGTTGTAATGATCGGATTGTATTTTACCGGAATTGTATGTGGGATTCTCTACGCATTACTGCTCAGCAGGACCAAATTTACCGGTGAACCGGTGCCGTTTGTCATGGAGCTGCCAAACTACCGTCTGCCGGCGGCGCGCAGCGTCGGACAGCTGATCTGGGAAAAAGCAAAGGATTTTATCCAGAAGGCGTTTACGATTATCTTCCTGGCGACGATCATCATCTGGTTTTTACAGACATTTGATTTCAGGCTGAATGTGGCTGCATCTGCGGATGAGAGCCTGCTCGCATTGCTTGGTGGACTGCTCGCGCCGATTTTCAAACCGCTCGGGTTTGGGGACTGGCGGATTGCGACTGCACTGCTGACCGGATTTACGGCAAAGGAGAGTGTCGTATCGACATTGACCGTCTTGCTGGGCGGCAATGTTTCACAGCTGCCGAGCCTGTTTACAACGTTTGAGGCAGTCGTATTTCTGGTATTTACTTTGTTATATACGCCCTGTGTGGCAGCGATCGCGACGGTCAAGCGCGAGATGGGCGGCAGAGGTGCGGCAGTAGTCACTGTGGTCATGCAGTGCCTGATCGCGTGGGTCGTGGCATTTGCAGTACGCATGGTCGGATTGGCGCTCGGATTTGTATAAAAAACGTTAACATGAAATGATTTTCACAGAATAATCGTACAATATTCACCAACTTGCATTTTTTGCAAAAACCCTTTGACAAGGGCCGGTAAGTATTGTACGATTATTTCAACAGGAAAACCGAAACGTTTCGGTTTTGGAGGAATGAAGTTAAGAAATATAAAAATAACACGATAAAAAAGCCTATGAGGAGGAAAAAGAGATGCCTTTAGTTACTTCAAAACAGATGTTACTGGATGCCCAGAAGGGTGGATATGCAATCGGAGCATTTAATGCCGAGAACATGGAGATGGTGAAAGCAATCATTAAGGCTGCCGAGGAATTAAAGGCACCGGTCATGATCCAGACGACACCTTCGACGGTAAAGTATGCAAGCCTTGAGATGTTTGTCGGAATGGTCGCAGCAGAAGCGAGAAGTGCCAGCGTGCCGGTATGTCTGCATTTAGATCACGGCAGCAGCTTTGAACTGGCTGTACAGGCCATCAAGGAGGGATATACTTCCGTGATGATCGACGGATCAAAACTTCCGTTTGAAGAGAATATCGATGTGAGTGCCAGGGTCGTATCCGTCGCCCATCCGAACAACATCCCGGTAGAGGCAGAGCTCGGAAAGGTCGGCGGCAAAGAGGATGACCACGAGGCTGTTGCAGATACGAATACGGATCCGATGGAGGCAAAGGAGTTTGTAGAAAAGACCGGCATTGATTCCCTCGCAGTAGCGATCGGAACTGCACATGGTTTCTATGTAGGTACTCCGGTACTTGATAAAGAGCGTCTCTCAGAGATCCGTAACGTTGTAGATGTACCGCTCGTACTTCATGGAGCCAGCGGATTATCGGATGAGGATGTGATGGACTGCGTAAAACGTGGAATCTGCAAGGTAAACTTTGCAACAGAGCTGCGTGTGGCATACACGGATGCCGGCAAGGCATTATATAAAGAAAAGCCGGACACCTTTGATCCGAAGAAGTTCGGTGAGGCAGGCATGACAGCAGTGACAGAGCTGGTAAAGAACCGTATGAAAGTCTGTGGCTGTGACGGCAAAGCAATCTAATGGCTGCAACGATCAAGGACATTGCGAATCGGACGGGGCTTGGGCTTGCGACGATCTCTTCCTATTTGAATGGCGGTAATGTTCGTGAGAAAAACCGTGAAAAGATAGAAGCTGCGATCCGGGAGCTGAACTTTGAGGTCAACGAGGTCGCGCGCGGGTTAAAGACAAACCGTACACACACGATCGGAGTCGTGATCCCGGAGTTAAATAATATTTTCTGTGCGGAGATCATCACCGGAATGGAAGATATTCTCCGCAAGCAGGGCTATGCAACGATTGTATGCGATTGCAGAACGGATAAAAAGCTAGAGCGTGAAGCAGTAGATTTTCTCTACCGCAAGCGCGTGGATGGGATCATCAATATGCCGGTGGATTCGACCGGAGCGCATCTGCAGCAGTTTGCTGCTGCAAAAAAACCGATCATCATCATCGACCGGAAGCTGCCCCGGTTATCCTGTGACAGTATTCTGGTGGACAACCGGGATGCAGCAAAAAAAGCGGTGGATATTCTGATTGAAAATGGCCACAGACAGATCGGCATGATTACAGGACCGGAGGATATCTATACCGCAAAGGAACGTTATCAGGGCTATGGGATGGCACTGGAAGCCGCAGGTATGTCCATTGATCCGGGACTCGTTGTCCACAGTGATTATACGATCCGCGGTGCGGTGGCCGGTGTGGAGCAGCTGCTGGATGACCACCCGGAGATCACGGCATTGTTCGCTGCGAACTATGAGATGACGATGGGAACGATGATTGTATTAAATGAGCGCAGCATCAGTATTCCGGATGAGATGTCAGTCATCGGATTTGACAACCGTGAGTTTGCCAGGGCACTGCATCCGACACTGACGATCATCACACAGCCGACAGAGATCATCGCGAAGCAGGCAGCGGAGACGATCCTAAAGCGTCTGGGACAGTCTGATACGGATATGCAGGATGGTCCACGGGAGTTGTATCTGCAGACAGAGGTGATGGTCGGAAAATCCGTCAGACGGTTGGAAAACGGCTGACAGATGATCGGCAATCATAAAATAAGTATAAAATGAGAGTTCATGTCAGGAGAAAAACATGGGAGCATATCTATTAGGAATTGATATCGGCACGAGCGCCTGTAAAGTGGCGGTATTTGAAAAGAGCGGAACTGTGCTGGCACAGTCGAATCAGCCGTACCGGCTCTACTACCCGCATCCGGGCTGGGTGGAGCAGGATGCAGACGAATGGTGGCATGCGATCTGCGATGGTATCAGGGATGTTCTGGACAGGAGTGGCATTGCCCCGGCAGACATCGCCGGCATTGGTATCGATGGACAGAGCTGGTCTGCGATCCCTGTGGATAAGGACGGCAATGCACTGGCGCGTACACCGATCTGGATGGATACACGTGCAAGAGACATCTGTGACCGGGTAAAATCTGAGATCGGATTCGACCGTATCTTCTCGGTCGCAGGAAATGATTTTCTGCCGAGTTATACGACACCGAAGATGCTATGGTTTAAGGAGCAGGCACCGGATATCTATAAAAAGACGTACAAATTCCTGCAGAGTAACAGCTATATCGCACTCAAGCTGACCGGAGTGATGAGTATGGATCTCTCGCAGGGCTATGGTGTCCATTTCTTCCATATGGACGACTGTACGGTCGATGCGGGACTGGCAAAGGATATGGGATTATCTGCAGATCTGGTTCCCCAGTTGTATGGGTGTCATGAGATTGTCGGTAAAGTGACTGCTGAGGCTGCTGCATTGACAGGGCTTGCAGAAGGCACCCCGGTCGCAGCCGGTGGACTCGATGCCGCGTGCGGCACACTCGGGGCAGGTGTTTATCTGCCCGGACAGACGCAGGAGCAGGGTGGTCAGGCTGGCGGAATGAGTATCTGTGTGGATCATGCACTGGCACATCCGAAGCTGATCCTGAGCTCACATGTCGTACCGGGTATGTGGCTGCTGCAGGGCGGTACGGTCGGTGGCGGCGGTACACTGCGCTGGTTCAGGCAGGAACTGGCAGCAGATGAGTCATTTGATGACCTGACGGCACTTGCAGAGAACATCGCACCGGGCAGTGATGGCGTGATTTTCCTGCCGTATATGGCAGGAGAGCGTTCTCCGATCTGGAATCCGGATGCCAAAGGTGTCTACTACGGACTCGGTTTCGATAAGACAAAGGGCCATCTGGTGCGCGCAACATTAGAGAGCGTGGCATATTCCCTCGAACACAATCTGCGTGTGGCTGCCGAGGCAGGTGCACAGGTTGGCGAACTCAATGCGATGGGCGGTGCGAGCAACAGCCGTCTGTGGACGCAGATCAAGGCAGATGTGACCGGAAAGACGATCAAGGTGCCGACTTCAGATACGGCATCGACACTCGGAGCAGCGATCCTCGCAGGCGTCGGCGTCGGAGTCTATGAAGGCTTTGAGGAGGCAGTCGATGAGACGATCGTGATCACACGTGTACAGGAGCCGGATATGGAGGCTCATGAGCAATATAAAAAGTACATGCAGATGTATCTGGATCTGTCGGAGGCGCTGACACCGATTTTTAACAAAAAGTATTAGGCTCAGGACAGAAAAAGATAATGAAGATTAGATAGACAACAAATATATTTTTTTAATAGAAAGAAGGCTACATACAATGAAAATGAAAGCAGGCGTCGTACATGGCGTAAAGGACATTCGTTATGAGGATATTGAAAAGCCCACACCGGCAGCTGGTCAGGTACTCATCAAGGTAAAATATACCGGTATCTGCGGATCGGATCTGCCGCGTGTCAATGAGGGAACGACACATTTCACACCGATCGTTCTCGGACATGAGTTTTCCGGTACGGTAGAAGAGATCGGGGAAGGTGTCACCAGTGTGAAGCCGGGTGACCGCGTGGCAGGCATTCCACTCGTCCCCTGTATGAAATGTGAGGACTGCCAGAAAGGTAATTACTCCCTGTGCAAGCACTATGATTTTATTGGTTCCCATTCGTTTGGCAGTTATGCAGAGTATGTATGTGTACCGGAAGCAAATGCAGTGAAATTTGACGATTCTGTCAGCTTTGAAAAAGGCGCATTTTTCGAGCCCGCAACCGTTGCGTTGCATGGACTGGAACGCACTGATTACAAGGGCGGCAGAACCGTAGCGATCCTTGGCGGTGGTACCGTCGGCATGATGACCATGCAGTGGGCAAAGATTTTCGGTGCAAAGAAGGTCGTTGTATTCGATATCGTAGATGAGCGGTTAGAGCTCGGTATGCGTCTGGGCGCGACTGCAGGCATCAATACATTAAAAGAGGACTTCATGGATGAAGCAATGGCGATGACAGACGGCAAAGGCTTCGATTATGTATTCGAGACCGCCGGAAATGTGATCACGATGAAGATGGCATTCAAGCTCGCAGCCAACAAAGCCGAAGTATGCTTTATCGGCACACCGACCAAGGAATTATCCTTTAGCGTCAGCGAGTGGGAACAGATGAACCGTAAAGAGTTCAAGCTGACCGGTTCATGGATGAGCTATTCGGCACCCTTCCCCGGACATGAGTGGGATCTGGTAGCACACTATTTCGGTACCGGAGAGCTCAAATTTGACGATTCCTTCATCTTTGAGAAGATTGGTCTGAGCAAGATCGATACTGCATTTGAAAAATTCCTTGTTCCCGGAACGGTAAAGGGCAAGATCTTAATCGACAGCGAGGCATAAATATGATACTGACAGTGACACTCAATGCCGCGATTGATAAGCGGTATGTAGTAGAAAATTATCAGGTCGGTGAAGTCAATCGTGTGAAGGAATGTGCCTATGTGGCAGGCGGCAAGGGACTGAATGTATCCAAGACCGCAGCGATCGCAGGCGCAGAGGTGCTCGCGACCGGTTTTGTCGGCGGCCATGCAGGTGCCTATATCACAGAGGCAGTCGAAAAACAGGGTGTGGCGACCGATTTTATACAGGTAAAGGGTGAGAGCCGTTCCTGCATCAACATTTATGATACGGTGAATAAGACACAGACCGAGTTTTTAGAGCCGGGTGTGGTCGTGAGTGAAGAGGAGCAGCGTGCATTTTACCTCAAATTCGACCAGTTACTCGCAAAATGCGATGTCGTAGCGATGTCCGGCAGCGTTCCCAAAGGCATCGGAACAGATATGTATCCGAAGCTTGTAGCGATGGCAAAGGCAGCAGGTAAAAAGATCATCGTAGATACGAGTGGAGCGCTCTTAGAGGAAGCTGTAAAGGCAAAACCGAACATGGTCAAGCCAAATATCGACGAGATCCGGCTGCTGACCGGAAAGCAGATTTTAGGCCGTGAGGAACTGATCGAGGCAGGCATCGAGCTGCAGAAAAGCGGGATCGAGCGTGTGGTCATCTCACTTGGCGCAGACGGCTCACTCATGTTTGTGGAGGAGGGTGTCTATCAGGCGGTCGTGCCGAAGATCGATGCCGTCAATACGGTTGGCTGTGGAGACTGCATGACAGCAGGCTTTGCGATCAGCTTTGAGCAGGGCATGCCCCCACAGGAGGCGCTGCGTTTCGCATCAGCGACCTCGGCAGCAAGTGCTATGCGGGAGGAGACCGGATACTTTGAGACCGAAGATATGAAGGCTCTTTTCGATCAAATAGAAATCAAAAAACTAAGATAAAAAGTAAAAAGGAGGATTTTACAATGACAGCAGTGAATCCGGCAGATGTGCCGAAGATCAGACTGGCGAATGGAAGGGAAGTGCCCTGCATAGGTATGGGTACGTTCGGATCTGACCGCTTCACTCCCGATCAGGTGAGCAATGCAGTCTATGGTGCCATCAAAGCAGGCTACCGTATGTTTGACTGTGCTGCCTGCTACGGCAACGAGGATCAGATCGGAGAGGTATTCAAGCGTGCATTTGACGAAGGTCTGTGCGGGCGGGAGGAACTGTATATCATGAGCAAGGTGTGGAACGATATGCACGGACAGGGTGATGTACTCATCGCACTCGCCAAGAGCTTAAAAGACTTACAGCTAGACTATGTGGATATGTATTTTGTTCACTGGCCGTTCCCGAACTATCATGCACCGGGATGTGACGTAGATTCCAGAAATCCGGATTCCAAACCATTCTCTGTAGAGCGTTTCATGACGACGTGGAGACAGATGGAGCGTCTGGTAGATCTGGGACTGGTCAAAGAGATCGGTATGTCCAACATGACGATCCCGAAGTTAGAGGCAGTGCTGCCGCTGTGCCGTATCAAGCCCGCCATGTGCGAGCTGGAGCTGCATCCCTGCTTCCAGCAGCAGGAGCTGTTCGACTATCTCATCGCGCATGAGATCCAGCCGGTTGGCTATATGCCGATCGGTTCGCCGCAGAGACCGGAGCGCGATATGATGCCTGAGGATATCGCAGATATGCAGACACCTGAGATGCAGGAGATCGCGGCAGCGCACAACTGCCATCCGGCAGTGGTTTCCCTGAAGTGGGCAGTGCAGCGCGGACAGATCCCGATTCCGTTCTCTATACATGAGAAAAATTATGAGAGCAATCTAAGAAGTACCTGTGACGGTGATCCGTTGACCGATGAGGAGATGGCAAAGATCGCTACGTTAGAGAAAGACAACCGTCTCGTAAAAGGACAGGTATTCCTCTGGGAAGGTGCCAACGACTGGCATGACCTCTGGGATGAGGACGGCGTGATCGTCGATTGCCCGGATGCAAAATAATCGTTAAAAATCATACTCATATGTGCCGCAGAGCCGCAGATACGTGAAGTGTCTGCGGCTTTATGTTTGAAATATCATGTTTGAAATATCATTGTTCCCTCCACCATTCCAACAGCTTCTCCACTGAAGGATTGGCATTGTCTTTTGACCAGATCATCTCGAAGTTTAATGTCTCAGCAGTGCCATCAGCTTTCATGACCGGAATAATAGCGAGTCCCTCGTTCTTGGCATACGGCCGCACAATATATTCAGGGAGCAGGCTGATCCCCATTTCGAGTGCCACCATGAGCATGATCGTCTCTGGTTCTGTCTCAACAGCTACAACCTGTGGCAAAAAACCACCCCGCTCATAGACCCATAGCATTTCCTCCATCTCATCCCTGGATCTGGCAGCAGGCTGCATGATGATAAAGGATTCCTGTTCCAGCTCTCTACAGGCGAGTTCCGGTTTCTGTGCCAGCGGATGGTTGTTCGATATCGCGACGAACAGCGGGTAGCTTCTGATATAGAGCCGGTTCATATCTGCGTAATCACGCTGGTGGGGCTGAACCGAAAACACGAGATCACATTCATTGCGCTGAAGCCGTTCCATCAGACCACTCATCGTATTCCGCACGAATTTGAGCTTGATATTGGGGAACACATCATGGAAGCCACGCAGCATTTCGTAACAATCACTCTGGCCGAAGCCACTGATGAAACCGATCGTCATCTCACCATCGGTGCCCTGTGATGCCATTCTTGCGAGACGCATCGCCTCATCGCTGCGCCGCAGGATCACTTTCGCTTCTTTTAAGTACACCTGCCCGGCGGCAGTCAGCTCGATGTGGTGTTTATCCCTCGTAAACAGACGAACACCGAGCGTCTTTTCGAGTGACTGCATCTGTTGGGTGATCGCAGTCTGTGAGATAAAGCATTCTCTGGCAGCTTTCGTAAAATTCAGGTTTTCGGCTGCACTGACAAAATATTCCAATTGGTTCAGATTCATGGTACATACCCTCATTGTAATAAGTTTTACTTATGATATATTTGTATTTTACTATTAGACAACTGAGTTTTCAAGTGAGATAATAAGAAAAAGTTGAGGAAGTTACAGTTCAGATCATGCAGGAAACATCACATCCGGTCAGAACAAAAACTCATGTATAAAAAAATAAACAAATTCAGGAGGAAAAGACTATGAGTAACGAGATCCCTTACAAAATCTATTTGAGCGAAGATGAGATTCCCAAGGCATGGTATAACCTTCGTGCTGATATGAAAAATAAACCCGCTCCGCTATTAAATCCCGGAACGCATCAGCCGCTGACAGCAGAGGAACTGGCACCGGTTTTTTGTAAGGAACTGGTAGAACAGGAACTCGATGATACAACCCCATTTATTGAAATTCCGCAGGAGATCCGAGATTTTTATAAAATGTATCGTCCGGCTCCGCTGGTGAGAGCCTATTGTCTGGAAAAGGCACTGGATACACCGGCGCATATTTATTACAAATTCGAGGGAAATAACACGAGTGGCAGCCATAAGCTCAACTCCGCGATCGCACAGGCCTATTATGCGAAGAAGCAGGGACTCAAAGGTGTGACCACAGAGACCGGAGCCGGCCAGTGGGGTACAGCGTTGTCTATGGCATGTGCATACCTTGGTCTGGATTGCCGGGTATTCATGGTAAAGGTATCTTATGAGCAGAAGCCGTTCCGCAGAGAGGTGATGCGTACCTATGGCGCGAATGTGACACCGTCTCCGTCTATGGATACAGAGGTCGGACGCAAGATCCTCGCAGCGCATCCCGGTACAACCGGTTCACTCGGATGCGCGATCTCAGAGGCAGTCGAAGTAGCGACACACAACGAAGGCTACCGTTATGTATTAGGCAGTGTGCTCAATCAGGTGCTGCTGCATCAGTCAGTCATCGGTCTCGAGGCGAAAGCTGCCCTGGATAAGTATGATGTGACACCGGATATCATCATCGGATGTGCCGGAGGCGGATCAAACCTCGGTGGACTGATCGCACCGTTTATGGGCGAGAAGCTGCGCGGTGAGAAGGATTATCACTTTATTGCTGTTGAACCGGCATCATGTCCGAGCTTCACACGCGGTAAGTTTGCATATGATTTCTGTGACACCGGCATGATCTGCCCGCTCGCAAAGATGTATACGTTAGGAAGCGGCTTCATCCCTTCACCGAACCACGCCGGTGGGCTCCGTTTCCACGGCATGAGTTCTACACTGTCCCAGTTGTACCATGATGGTCTGATGGAGGCACGCGCTGTTGAGCAGACTTCGGTATTTGAGGCAGCAGAGTTCTTTGCACGGTCTGAGGGTATCCTTCCTGCACCGGAGAGCTCACATGCGATCCGCGTAGCGATCGATGAGGCATTGAAGTGCAAGGAGACCGGAGAGGCGAAGAATATTCTCTTTGGCCTGACCGGAACCGGATATTTCGATATGGTAGCTTACGAGAAGTACCACGATGGACTGATGACAGATTATATTCCTACGGATGCGGATCTGCAGGCTGGTTTTGACGGAATCCCCCAATTTCCCGGGAACGAATTCTAATGAAATGAAACATATGTGATGGCATGGGCTGCCTGCTTTTTAGCAGGCAGCTGAATTATATTTCTAACAGCTTATGCTTTATAGGTACAGTCAGTCTGGGTCTGCTGTGGTGTCTGTATGTGGAACTGCGCATTTATCGAAATTATAAGAGAATACACCAAAAATTAGCGCTCTTGATACTTCCCTGGCTGGTAGAAGTATTTGTGGTTTTATGTAATCTCTTTGGATCCGGGATTATGTTTCGGATATCAGAGGAGAATGTGTATCAGAGAGCCGGAGGTGCACTGGTAGGATATCTGTCGATTATGATATATTTTGCATACAGTATCTATCTGGTGTGGCACTCCAAAAAGCAGGGGATTAATCTGAGTTTTTTCCCGGTGACGTATTTCGTCTGTCTCTCTGTGACAGGAGTGTTCATCCAAATGATCTTTTATGGAATTACAGCGTCCTGGCTGCTGGCTGCGATTACACTGATCTTTGTGCAGATGCAGTCATATGCTGAAAATCTATACATGGATGAGCTCTCCGGATTATATAATCGGAGATATTTTAATGCGGTGCTTGCCAAACAGAAAATTACAGACAAGATATCTATATATGGAATCATGATGGATATGAATGACTTCAAGTCTATCAATGACAATTTTGGTCATAACATGGGAGACAAGGCAATCACTACGATGGGAAACATACTCTTTCGATCCATACCGGATAGAGGAATGGCAATCCGGTATGCGGGAGATGAGTTCATTGTGTTGCTGGCGGGTGTTGATACCGCGTGTGTGCTGGCTATCATGGATGAGATCAATCATAATCTCTCGCAGTTTAATGAATCTGGGGAAGAACCATTTACGCTGAGCGTGTCCATGGGATATGCACAGCTTGGAGCAGAAGATGATGCAGAAGCTTTCCTTAGGCATATGGATGAGAAAATGTATGAGGAAAAGCGGAAGTATCATCTGTTACAGAAGTCAAGAGACCTGGAAGACAGCATATAGAGCAAAACACCGGCAGGCGTATTTGTACTTGTGAAAACATTGGTTCACAGGTAGGCATTTCCTGAACTGAAAATGCCGTATGATACAGTGGTGGTAGCAGATTTCGGGGCAACCGTTAAAATGTTGTTAACAAAGGAACAAGAAAATATTGGAATATATTAAAAGCTGTAAAAATCTACGTTGAATTTTACAGCTTTTTGTGTATACTAAAAGTAGTAGAA